>NZ_JAAKDT010000057.1 GCF_011038785.1 Parabacteroides sp. ZJ-118 | reverse complement strand
TTTAATGTGTGGTCGAATATCATTAAAGATACTGAAATTCAGCTACTTGACCTATTTTATTGAGCTAAACTTTGTTAACTAACTCATTTATTTTCAACGGATTGAATAAAAATTTAACGAAGTATTAATATATATTATTTTTCGATAACTTCGAGATCATTTAAGATCTTGATTGCTTTCTCTTTTCCAAGCTCAGCGCATTTAACAAGCGCCTCATAAGCGGAGAGCTTACGTCCGCCATTAATTCCCGCATTACGCAGGATTAGTAAAAATTGAGTTTTGGAAATTTCCTCTCCTTTGTAAATGTAAGTAGTCATGTCCATAACGCAGAATTGTTACTGTTGCCACCAGCTCTATTATTATTACATCGCAAATATAAGCACAAAATTATTTGTTACCAAATAACGTAACAAGAATATTTGTGTTATTAACAACAATTAACTATATTAGATTGACGACTGTTCTGTTTTTAAATAAATCGACCCGTTTGTCAGAAAAAACACGGGGGTTATAATCTCTCAACTGTTCCGTTTTTAAATCATTGCCAAATTTGTATTAGAACTTGTTAACATATAACACGGACAATATGATACAATCGACTCTTAGCCAACAATGAACAGTGTGGAATGGTTTGTTTATCTTGCGTTTACGTCAAATAATGATCAAAGTAGCAAAAACGAGCCTATTTTTTTATCTCTTTTGCCGAAAAAGATAAGATATGATAGGATCTATTATTGGAGCAGCGTCATCCCTTGTTAGCGGAATAGCGGGGGGGATAAAGGCGAGGAAGGCCGCTAGAAAAGCGAACGCGGTCCTCGATAAACATGCCAAGGAGAACGAGGAGTGGTTTAACCGTAGGTATAACGAGGATTATACGCAAAGCGCAGAGGCGCAAGCCGCCCTTAACAGGGCAAGGGAACTCGCCGATGAGCAATACAAGAACACTTCCGGGACAGCCGCTGTCGTAGGGGCTACAGACGAGGCTATAGCGCAGGCCAAGAAAGCCGCGAACGAAGTTATATCGGATACGGCCGGATCTATAGCTTCCAACGCCACCGCGCGTAAGGACGCCGTGGAATCACAATACCTTGGCACGAAGAACAATATCAACAACCAAAGGCTATCTATATATAACCAGCAGGCCGCTAACGCCACGCAAGCCGCGAGCCAGGGGTTACAGGCTGGTATGGGACTTGTCGCCGCTGACGCGCAGGCGCATCTTTACAATAGCAAGGGTTTGATCGAGTCTATGTTAAATAAGAAATAAGCCATGTTGACGCTAGAGGAACAATATAACAGGAGACGAACCCCGGTCGTTAAAAGGCCGGAGTTGGCTAACACGCCATTGGTCGAGCCGGAGATAGCGGGAAGCCAGAACCCGGTAGCGGTACAGGACGCGAAAACGGATGCCGCAACACATAATGCGGTGGTTGGTGACGAGCCTCAACTTAACGATTACCAATGGACACAAAGGCTTTATGATACGCTTATCCAAAAGCCGATGAGCCAAGAGGAGGAGGAGCGAAGGAAGCGTGCCGCTTCGGTGGCTACGGGTATCGGGCACCTCGGAAACGTGCTGTCATCGTTCGCTAACCTCGCTTTCGCCGGGGAGGCGCCGTCCCAGAAGATACCTACAGTGGCGGATCCGCAATTGCGATCGTTCTCCGATCGTTTGATGGCCGAGAGACAGAAGTACGCTTCGGGTAAGCTCGCCGCCGCTAATAATGACTACAATAACTATCAAAGGGCATTGCAGCTTTACAGGCAGGATCAGTACCGGAAAGATCAGTATGATCTCGCGAGGGCTAAGTTGATGCAGGACGCCGCGCAATCCGCCATAAAGAATGACAGGGAGGATCGGAAGTTGATGCAGGAAGCCGATTATAAAAAGAAAGATCTTGCCATAAAGCAGGCGAATCTATACAGCCTTAAAAAGTATCGAGAGGCTAAGGCTAATGGATCATCCGGATCTGATAAGTCTATCGATATTATAGGCGAGAATGGTAGGCGTTTCCACCTTTCCGGAAAGGACAAGGAAGGTATTATAGCTTATATGTATAAGAGGATGTTGGAGTATGCCGAGAAGCATCCGAATGAAGTTGAAATATCTGATATAGGATGGGCGTTGGGTGAGGGAGGAGACCAAAAGACAAAGCAGGCTGCAATCGTAATGAGCAATATCCAAAATTTCCCGGAATTGTACGATGATTTCGATAAGGTGATAGCAGGGATACCTTTCAAGGAGTCGGATGTAGATGTAGAGGATTATCATCCTCCAATGGCACCTCAGACAGAATCTGATGATAATGTCATAAAATGGAAACCTCCCACGCTACCTGACAACAAGAAAAAGTAGATAACGTGATTTATTATCTATATAAGCAACTTAATAAGAAATATCCTAAAAATAACTATTGATATGCCAATATTTGAGTACGAAGGCAAGAAATATGATGTTGAGGATCGCTACATGGGTGATTTTTCAAAGTCTTTCCCGGACGCTACTTCCATATTCGAGAAAGATAATAAGAGATATAGAGTTAAGGCCTCCGATTACGGATCGTTCATGGACTATTATAATCAAGATAATGATAGCGTATCACGCGAGGATGTGAGCAATGGAGATACGGACTATGTATCGCTATCGAGCGTGAACCCTCCTCCTGTCGCGTTAAGGGAAGAGGTTGAGGTACCTATGAAGGATCAATCTGAATATGTTAATCCTTGGACTAACTCACCTGATTATAATTTCGAGTCCTTGCGTAAGAAAGGAAAGATTGAGACCTCTAATCCTACGCCTCCATCCGAATATGAGAAGGATTCTTCTTTTATGAATACTTGGGCTGGAGACGCTATACAGAAGATGGGCGCTGGATTAGCCGATCTTGGAGCCGGTATATCTGGAGTACTGGATAAGGCCTCAAAAGGGTTGGAATACGCTACCGGAGGAGCGTTATCTCATGGAGGAGCGTTCAAGGATGTATCTGATAGGTTAAATGCTGACGCGGAGTTCTTGCGGGCAAGATCAAATAGGTATAAAGGTAAGGACTTTACCGATTTGTGGAAGGAAGGGAATTACATGGGAGCTATAGGTGATATAGCCTTGCAGGGCGTAGAGTCTCTTCCTATGTCAATAGGGGCTATGGCGGCAGCGATGGCAGGAGCTCCAGCGGCCGGACTGGCTGGTATAGGCTCGATAGTGGCAAGCCAGAAATATGATGAGCTTGACAAGGATAACCCGAACATGGGAGAGTTCGCCAAGGTATCTAACGCTATTCTTACCGGTACCGCGGAATCCTTGTCTGAGGTGTTTGGCGCTGGCGTATCCAAGGCTTGGATGTCAACCTTATTCAAGACGTTAGGCAAGGAAAAGGCGAAAGAGGCTGTCAAGCGTGGCATAATGGGTAAGATGCAAGAGTTCTATAAAAAATTCGGTATGTTTTTCGAGCCTGTGAATGAGGGTATCGAAGAGGTATCTTCCACGCTGGCCGAGAATGTCACGGATAAGATAACAGGCGCGGATCCGGAAAGGGACTTGACAGATGGCGTATTGCGTAGTTTTGTATATGGTATGGGAGGAGGCGCTTATTTTACGGGTGCCGGAGCGTTGGCTAAAGGCGCGCGATACGCAGCGGATAAAATAGGAGGAGAACAGGATCAGCGGACTATAACGGATCCAAATGTTACAGATCAAGGGGTGGACGCTCCGCCTACATTCACTAAGTCAAGGTTCGCTGAGGCTATCGACAAAGGGCGTGGGATGACAGATCCCGGTGAGATAAGGATGGCTAACAGTACGATGCTTGATAAAAGGGCGTCATTGTCCGCGATCGACCCCAATCTCGCTGACCGGATAGAGGACTATGTGGATGACGGTGCCGGTGAGGCGCAGGTAATGAGCCTGCTTGACGGGGTAAGCGATGACGCCAGACGGTTGGCGGAGGATTTTTACGCGGATTACCTGATGGTGTACGGGCTTAAGGAACGTGTAAACGATGATATATATAATAATGTATCAGCGTACGTGGACGAGAACATAACGCCTTATGCCATGTATAACCCGGACGGTAGTCTTATCGTGACTACGGCTAAGCTTAGCATGGGTAAAGAGGATATACCCGTACACGTAAGGAGCATACAGGGAGATAATGCCGTTGTATCGTATAACGGTAAAGACATGATGGTGTCCGCTAAAAGGCTTAGCGATATTGTCGAGCAAGACGCCGAGGAGATGGAGCGCTCTTTCAAGGATCAAATGTTGTCGGAACGTATGACTGAGCTTGACATGGCGATGAACCATAATCCGAAGACGAAATTACCAAAGCCGGGGTTGATAATATGGAACGGTGATAAAGCCTTTATCATTCAAGGGCAAGACGAGAACGGTGATTGGATAGCCCAGCCAGCGGCCTATGATAAAGCTACCGGGCAGGTGACGGCCAAGAATGGATCTTCACCGGCTATGCCTATAACAGAGAAAGAGATTCTTGATCTTCAAGATGCCATGTACGACGTTCAAGACGCTGCTAATAACGATCGTGATACTACAGGAGGTATGGAGACGCTTACACCTGATAACTCGACTGTAGGTCAAATCGATGGGACAGGAGTTAATCCCATGGAACGGGTCGAAGGTGTAGAGAATACCGTTAGTCCGATTTCTTCCGCTCCCGTTGAGACGAAACAAGTCGAACCCGGTATAACTGTTGGCGATGGCGGACAAGCGAATGAAGTCAAATCCTCACCTATCGTAAGCAGGGAGGACGGTACGCCGGATTTCGTGGCCTCCGGTGTTGATAACACGTTGGACTTCCTGTATGATAAATACGGTGATAAGATGCCAAGGAAGATCGAAGTGACGAGAAAGTCGTTCGAGAAGGATCTGAAAAAGGCTTCCGATAAACTTGTCAAGGCGCAAGAGGCGTACGATGACGCTCCTATCGGAAAAGAGGATAAGGCGGAGGCCGAATTGACAAAAGCCCGACAAGAATATGACGCTATCAAGGTAGAGGCTGATTTCTGGGCTGAGCTTGATGATGGTATCAAGGAGGACAGCAGTAAACCGGTTGATACCATAGCAAAGGAGGAGATCCCCGATATGAATCCGATGAACGGGGAGGAGCTTGCCGCTATGATGCTTGCTAACGGATCGATCAAATTGACACGTGACAGTTACAAGAAAGAGTTGGGAGCGGGCAATGAAGAGTCTAAAAAGATGTTCGGACTGTTCGCGTCTCCACAAAAAGGAGGCGTAAGCATAGAGAGGGCCGGGGAGATATTGGAGCTAGCGGATAAGGAGAACGGGACTAACTTCTTCGATGAGAATGACCCTAACGCCGGAAGGGACGCTATCATAGAGGTATTGTCCTCCGCTCGTACGCGTGGTGACCTGATCCATTATATAAGGCTTAGACGTGAGGCCACAGCCGAGCGTGAGAGACAGGCCGAGTATAACGCTTACGCCGAGTGGTGCGAGGAGAACTATCATATGTCACCGGAGGAATACGAGGCGTATGGGGAAGACTTTATCAAACAGTACGATATTGCCACTGATGAAGCGATAAATCATGTTAATGGCGAGATCGCTGACGAAATACAGGTGATAATTAATGAAGAAAGTGAAATAGATGCTATCTTAGCGAGAAAAAACGAATCGAATGAAGAGATTGAACGAAATGACAAAGGAGGAACTGGCGGCTTGCGCGAAGGAGGCGATCAGGTATTGCCGGGAGAACAACCTATACAGACCGGGGGAACTGAAGGAATTGATCAAGGATACACGGAAGTTTATACCAATATCGATCGCTCGGATGGAGCTGCACAAGAAGGCTCACCCGAAGGGATAAAACCTATAGGGAAAGGGGTATTTGGTAACATATACGACCAATTCAAGGGAAAGGTAAAAGAAGCGTTCGATTTCTTGGTTAATCACAAGGAAGGAGATCTTCTAGGCGTATTTCATAGAGACGGTATTGGTAGTATAGATCTTGTATGGGGTAATGATAATGGAGGTCTCAAACACATCATAAAGAGGCATATTGAGGAACAAAATGATTTTTCTGATGTATCTGAGATCCAATCGGCCATAAATGACGCTATATCTAACGGTGATATAGTTCGTGAGAATGAAGACAAGATCGTATTACAGACTGATAGATATAAAGTATCTATAAATAAACAATACCGTGATGAAAATGGTAACGTTATTGAAAGGAAGAACTGGGTTGTAACAGCATTTGATAAGACTAATAAAAAAGGGAAGAAGAAAAATACCCCGTCAAGAGAAACTTTAACAACTCCTTCCTCTAACCTTAATAAGGCTGATGGGGTGACTTTACCATCAAACGGAGGTATTTCAACTGACAAAGGTAAAGTATCCTCTTCTGAAAAACAAGAGAAAGGGGCTAAATCATTTGTATTACCTTCACCAAAGGAGAACGAGAACCCACTGGACTATGCCGAGCGCATAGTGGAGGCCAAGAGATTACACGATGAGAAGCTAAAGGAAAGCGATACCTATAAAGCTAATGATACTGATAATTATAGTATTGTACCCTCCCAATATACTACCAAGAAAGGGAAAGTACTTGATATGCGGCTATTGAGGTTCGGCAATGAGTTGTCGAAGGAACAGCAGCGTGCCGCCAAAGAGATAGCCAAGGCTGAAAAAGGCTGGTATGACAGGGAGCAGCGAGGATTCATGATGCGTAGCGATGAAAGCGCTAGGAGATTGGCTGATGCCATTCTTAACGATGCCGATGCCATAAGCGACGCGCAACCTATTTCTCTCGAGGACACACGCAGGGTCTTAGAGCCTCAAAAGGTAAATGTGGAAACCCTTATTGGTGATCTCAACGATAAGGGTAAGGCTAAATTGAGCGATCATATCGTTAACCCGAGCGGCAACCGCCTTGTTACAGATGAGCGGTACGCGGAACTGCGTGAGCGCATGCGCAAGAAACTAGGCGGCCAGATGAATATGGGTATCGATCCTGAGATACTGGCTATAGGTACTGAGATGGCGGTTTATCATATAGAGAAAGGATTGCGTAAGTTCTCGGATTACTCAAAGGCTATGATCGATGATCTAGGCGACGCCATACGACCGTATCTTAAAGCTTTCTACAATGGAGCGAGGGATTTGCCGGAAGTAGGAGAGAACGGATTGGATAAGGATATGACCACTTATGAGGATGTCCGTTCGTTTGACGTAGCTAATTTTGATAAGCCCGTACCGGATATAATGGAGACGGCCGAGACCGTTGTCAAAGAGACTGAGATCGCGGGACAAGCGAGCGAGGCTGAGAAAAAAATAAAAAATAGCCGGAAAAAGCGAACGGGGAACAAAGACAAAACGTTACCTTCGCGTGGTAACGATTTATTCAATCCTAATAATATTAAAGACAATGAGCAAGGAAATTCAAGAGCGGATCAAGGCGTGGGAAGAGAAGCACGGCAAGAGGATCGAGGACCTGAACGGGGAGGAGAAATTGGAGGCGTGCATGGAAGTGATGTGCCTGACACGGAGAGAGGCAGAGGAATACATGTCGGCGATGGCGACAAGAAGCCTGTTGTAAGGAATCAAAACAATTTCAGTTTCACGGATAAAGGGATTGAGATCCCATCCGGTGATATATCCAAGTTAAAAGCCAATATCGAGGCGATAGAAACGCTGAAAGAAGTAGAGGACGGACAAGGGAAACCTACCCCGGAACAACAATCCAAGATGTCAAGGTACGTTGGATGGGGAGGTTTGTCCGAAGCCTTGAACGAGGGCAAATACAACGTTCGTGATAACAATTGGTATAAGGACCGGAATTGGAATGATAAGTATCTACGCTATTACGAGAGACTAAAATCCTTATTAAGTAAAGAGGAGTTCGACAGTGCCGTCCGTTCCACGACAACCTCTCATTATACCCCGTCCGAGGTGGTGGAAAGCTTATGGGGAATAACGGAGAGACTTGGATTCAAGGGTGGCAATATCAGTGAGCCGGCCATGGGTATAGGCAACATAATCGGTATGATGCCAAGGTCTATATCCGAGAACTCAAATATAAGCGGGTTTGAGATAGATAGTTTGTCCGGTCGTATGGCGAAGGCCTTATATCCTGACGCTAATATAAAGGTGCAGGGATACGAGAAATCGTTTTCACCGAGATCGAAGGACTTGGTTATAACGAACGTCCCATTCGGGAAAAACGCTCCATATGATAAGGTCTTAGATAGGCAATTCAGGAAAAAACTTGGTTCATCTTATAATCTCCATAATTATTTTATCCTAAAGGGGCTTCTGGAATTGAAAGAAGGTGGTCTCGGCGTATTCGTAACCTCCTCGGCCACGATGGACGGTGCAGATAGTAAGTTCCGCGAGTACGTGAGCGGGAACGGTTATGACCTTGTAGGAGCTATCCGATTGCCTAATGACGCTTTCCAGAAAGGGGCTGGCACGAGTGTAACAGCTGATATCGTTATATTCCGTAAAAGAAAGAATGGGGAGCCTTCGAATGGGATAGGGTTCGTTACAACTACGCAGATAGGCGAGGGTACCTATATGGAAAACGGTGATAAAAGGAGCAAGCCTATCATGGTGAACGAGTATTTCGCCAATCATCCCGATATGATGTTAGGTGATATGATGACCGCTTATGACGCCGGTAGCGGAGGTCTATATAGTGGAGCCTCGCAGACATTGAAAGCCAAGACCGGCGCCGATTTAAGCGAGGAGCTATTTAACGCCGTTGATAAACTACCGAGGAATATCCTATCGGGTGTCGTGGAGACCAAAGACCCGGATGTCGTGGGTGGCTCAACCTTGAAAGATGGTACTATCACCGTTAAGAATGGCGATGTCTTTGTTTTAGATGGAGAGTCGTTAAAACCGATTAAGGCGGATCCTACGTTCGTCCATAACGGGAAGACCCGGAAAATAGCTGACGCGGTAAATGATTACAATGATATAAAGAGAAGCCTATACGATCTTATCCATGATGAGCAGACAAAGGGTGTTGACCCCGAGCCAGCGAGGAAAAGGCTGAACAAATTATATGACGATTTCGTGTCCAAATATGGGACACTTAACAGGAACAAGGCGTTGGATGATATTTTCGCCGAGGATGTCGAGCATGGATTGCCATTGTCTTTGGAGACCGTGAAGAGGGTACCTTCCTCGACCGGTAAATCCATGGTATGGGAAGTATCGAAAGCGGATGGTATCTTGAATAAGCGTGTAAGTTATCCATTCGAGATGCCGACAAAAGCGGATAATGTATCGGATGCCGTCAATATAAGCAAGTCATATAAAGGCAATATTGATATACCTTATATCTCGGAGATAACGGGTATGGATGAGGCGAGCGTGACAAACGAGATACTAGAGAAGGGAATCGCTTATAGGGATCCTGTTACCGGGAATATAGTAGACAAGAGCGAATATCTATCCGGAAACGTAAAAGATAAGTTGGTTGAGGCTAGGGCGGCATTGGAAGATCATCCGGAGTTCCGGAAAAACGTGGATGACCTTGAATCCGTACAGCCGGAACGTATACCCTATGGTGAGATAAGTTATCGACTTGGGACTACGTGGATCCCGTCTGAGTTCATAAATGATTTCGCTGATAACGTACTGGGCATATCCTACGCCAACGCTAATTTTATCCCGGAGATCGGTGAGTATATTCTTGATAAGGGGGCGTTCATATCCGATTACGCTAAAGCCGGTCAATTCAATACCCAGCGAATGGATGTCATAGACGTGTTCAAGGCCGCTCTTAACCAACGTAAGCCAAAGGTCTATGACGAGATTAAATATTATGAGGACGGTAAGCAGAGAACGAGAAAGGTCGTAAACGAGCAGGAGACACAGGCCGTCGCCGAGAAGATATCCGACATGTCCGATAAGTTCGTTGAGTATATTGACTCTAAGACGATGTTCCATGGTCGTATCGAGGACGTGTATAATGATAGATATAACAACTATGTGCTAAAAAAGTATGACAAACCGTTCTTTGAGCATTATCCTAACGCCAATAAGGATATAACGCTTATGGATCACCAGAGCAAGGCGGTTCAACGTTGTCTGTCCGAGAGTACGTTACTCGCTCACCAAGTCGGTACGGGAAAGACCTTTACAATGATTACTTCCGCCATGGAGATGAGAAGGCTAGGTATAGCGAGGAAACCCATGATCGTCGTACAAAACGCTACGCTTGAGGATTTCGTACGTGACTTTTATAAACTGTATCCTTCCGCTAAGATCCTATCCCCTACAAAGGAGGAGCGTAACGCTGATAATAGGATAAGGCTGTTCAACCTTATAGCTACCGGTGATTTTGACGCCATAGTCGTACCGCAGTCGTTCATGTCGTTTATACCGGATAGCGAGGAGAGGAAAAAGGCATATATCCAAAAGCGAATAGCCGCTTTTGAGGAGGCTATCGTTCGCATAGAGGACAAGGCTCTACAGGATAGGTTGAGAAGGGAGGCCAAAAGTATGCGTGATTCCTTGGAAGGTACAAAGAAAGGGAAAAACGTAAAGGACAAGGCAAAGACAGCGGAGACTATCACGGCCAAGACTGAGCGTGTCCTTGACAGACGTACTGATAACGTAATGACGTTTGAGCAAATGGGTGTTGACGCCTTGTTCATTGACGAGGCGCATAATTACAAGAAGATCGGGTTCCCAAGTAAGATGTCGAACGTTAAAGGTGTCGATACGGGCGCGTCGCAAAGGGCTAATAGCATGTTGCTGAAAGCCCAATGGGTATCCGAGAATAATGGTGGCCGAAACGTGGTTCTCGCTACCGGGACACCTATCACCAATACGATGGCCGAGGTATGGACCATGATGAATTTCGTGTCACCCGATATACTTGACGCGTATAATATAAATAGCTTTGACGAGTTCGCCACCACTTTCGGGACGGTTGAGCCTTCATTGGAGTTTACCGCTACCGGTAATTTTAAGATAGCTGAGAGGTTCAAGAGTTATACGAATGTGCCAGAGCTTATAAAAGCGTTCAGGAGCCATACGGACGTTGTGTTGACGGAGGATGTCAAGGAGTTCAAGGAAGACAAGAATATCCCTAAGTTGAAAGACGATAAGATTACGAATGTCATTGTCGAGAAGAACGAGGACTTGGAGGATGTCATGCAAACACTTATCAAGGAACTAGAGGATTATAACAAATTGAATGGGAAAGAGAAGAAGGATAAGAGCGCGCTACCCTTGGTCGTGTTCAGTAAGGCTAAGCAGGCTGCTATTGACCTTCGTTTGCTTAATCCGGCATTCCCCGACAACCCCGATAGCAAGACAAACAAGGTAGTCGATAACGTATTGAGATTATACAAGGAGAGCGATAAGGATAAAGGCACGCAACTTATATTCTGCGATAGTTATCAATCCCCTTCCGAGACCCCGAAAATGGATTTATTCGATGTCGATCTATCCGTTCCCCAGTTTAATTTGTACAACGACATAAAGGAGAAGCTTATCAAGGGAGGTATCCCGTCTGATCAGATAGCTATCGTTGGCAACTATGAGGGAGAAAGGAGAAACGCCTTGTTCGATAAGGTACGTAATGGGGATGTACGCGTTCTTATAGGTAGCACCGAGAAAATGGGAGTGGGTGTCAACGTGCAAGATCGCCTATTCGCCTTGCATCATATTGACGCACCGATCCGGCCTATGGATTTTGAACAACGTAACGGCCGTATATTAAGACAAGGTAACTTGTACGCCACATGGGATAAACCGGTGAACATCGTCACATATGGGGTTAAAGGTACGCTTGACGCTACCGCCTATGACAGGCTTCGCATAAAACAAAACTTCATCAACCAGATGATGAAGGGCGATATATCGTCCCGTGTCATGGAGGAGCAAGACGATAGCGATCCGTCCGGGATGACATTTAGCGAGATGGCGGCTACGTTATCAGGAGATAAGACCGCGCAACTGCTGTTTGTGGCACAGAACAAGCTGAAGAAGTTGCAAAACTCAAGGAGGAGCGATCTTAACAGTAAGTCTTCCATGCGTGACTCTATATCTAACTCAAAACTTAGGATACGAGAATACAACAGCCGGAAGGATATCATGGAAAGGAACGCCAATATCGTAAAAGAGGGCTTCCCTGATGGGGTTGAGTCCGTTACTGTTAAAGGAAGTACTTTCAGGGAGGGTATATCGAATGAGCTTACACCCATTATTGAGGATTACTATGATAGATATACGCTTGACAGGAACACCCCTCCTCTGAAAATCGGTCTCAACGGAGGAAAAGGGGAGGCGATCGTGCATTTCAATGAAGGTATGATGGTCTATAGCTTATATTTAGGAAAGGAAAAACTGGTTGATAACCGTGATTTTAGCGGCGGCAGGGGTTTGATGGCTAGCATAGACAGGCAGTTGGGGATTCCGGCTAAATCCGTCTCGGATATATCCGATAAAATAAAGGCGGAGGAAAACAAGATAGCGGGATTAGAGGAAGCCGTTAAGAAACCGTGGGGAAAAGAGGATGAACTTAGCGCGGCTCAGGCGGAGGTTAATGATCTCCAGAGACAATTGGCCGAGAAAGCTAAAGCTAATGATGCTCAGACAGAATCAACTCTTGGCGTTGATGGCACTTCGGTAAAAGAGGAAGGGGAGACCCGGTTCCGGTTCTTTGGGGTAGATACGACCAATGATCAGGATAATGTAAGTTCCATTGAGTCATCAATCAACGATTTGTCTGATAAGCTTGGTGTCAAGGTGTCGATCATACGTGATACCAATGATATAACTGATGCTAACGATAGGTTGCGGGCACGTAAGAGAGGGTCGAAGGGATGGTATCAGGACGGTGAGGTGTTTATCGTGTTGCCGAACGCATCATCGGTAAATGACGCTGTGGCGACCTATCTGCATGAGGTTGTAGCTCACCACGGTTTACGCGAGTTGTTCGGGGATGATTTCGACACGTTCCTTGATAACGTGTACCGGAACGCTGACGATGGTATCCGTAAGAGAATAATGGAAATGGCTAAAGGTGATCCAGCGAACCTTCGTGAGGCTACGGAGGAATACCTTGCCGGGTTGGCCGAGCGCGGTTTCGATAACAAGGCCGAGCGATCGTTATGGGAGAAGATAAAGGACGCCTTTCTTGATATGTTAAGGAAGTCCGGTATCACGCTTGATATAAAGTTGTCCGATAATGACCTACGTTATATCCTTTGGAGGAGCTATAGGAATCTTGAACAAGGCAACCTGATGGACATGGCCGAGGATGTTGTCATGAGAGACAGGTTATCCATAGGCGACAAATCCGTTTATAGGGATGGTGACGTTATGCCTTCCGATATACGTGGCAAGCTCTATGAGGCTAAGCGTATGGACAGGGAGAACGATGAGAAGAAGTCACGTATCGATAAGTTACGCGATAGCGAACCGGTTAACATCGATTTCAATGGTGAGTATGAGCTGAACAGAGATAGCGCCAAACAATGGATGAAAGATAATATCAGGGGTGAATACGTTAATTCTGATACCGGTGACAGGATAACCATAAGCAAGACAGGAGCTAATAAGGTTACATCACATGGTGAGAGGGAAGAAGAGCATCTTAAATCCATATCGTCAATACCTTCTCTTATCGAGAACTCTATATTTATTGATGAATATGAGAATGATAAAGGTAACGATAAGTATGACAGTTATCGTTATTATGTATGCGGCGCTAAAATAAACGGTGAGGATTATACTGTTAAGATCGTTGTAGGTGTGAAAGGAGACTATAAATACTACGATCACAGGCTTACTCAAATAGAAAAAGGCAATCTGATAAACGACCTTAACG
This sequence comes from Parabacteroides sp. ZJ-118, assembly GCF_011038785.1. Taxonomy (GTDB): domain Bacteria; phylum Bacteroidota; class Bacteroidia; order Bacteroidales; family Tannerellaceae; genus Parabacteroides. The sequence continues at coordinate 352 of NZ_JAAKDT010000057.1, read as the reverse complement.
GAATGGCAAAATCCGTAGCCGACGATCAGAATGCCTTATCTGGAGTCAAAGATAAGAAGTTGTTGTCAATTCTCCAAACGAACGACCAAGAAAACGCAAGGAAAATATATGAAGCGACCGGATGGAGGAAAGACGGTAACGGTGATTGGGTTTATGACAAGAATAATTTAAACGAGGATAACAATGGATCAAACGAGGGAGATATTGTCATGAGAGACAGGTTATCCATAGGCGACAAATCCGTTTATAGGGATGGTGACGTTATGCCTTCCGATATACGTGGCAAGCTCTATGAGGCTAAGCGTATGGACAGGGAGAACGATGAGAAGAAGTCACGTATCGATAAGTTACG
>NZ_JAAKDT010000056.1 GCF_011038785.1 Parabacteroides sp. ZJ-118 | reverse complement strand
CCAAAATCGTGCGCGGGTGCACCGATTACAGCAGCATGCTCCCCATGAACATGGGTTTGAGTACTAATAAATACTAAATGTTTAATGAAAACAAAATCAGGGGATAGAAGCTAACAGCCATTGAATCCGTGATTTGCAATTTCGTCCGGCTGTGCTTGGACGCTTACTAGATAACGATGAATGTGTCAGTTTTATAAGTTAAAGTATATAAAATCTTAGTTCATTTGTATGAACTACTTATATTTGTACATACATTGTGTTGAGTTTTTTGTTATAAAACTAAAAAGCGTTTAAACCCTTCGCATAAAAGGGTGTCAAACAAGAAAAGAGAAAAATATTTATTTAACGTAGAGGAGAAACAAATATGAAACCCATGAAATTAACATCTTTAGTGATGATGCTTCTGATTGCGTTTAGCGCTGTGGCTCAGGAGGAGTTCTTTGATGATGTGTATTTCTCTTCCAAAAACAAGAAAAAGAAGGAACAGGTTGAAGAGAAAAAGGTTGTTCAGCCGAAACAAGAGTCTAGAACTCTGGTTGCGACAGCCGAGAGCCAAGCTTCTTCGGACAGCTGGGATGTAGATGAATATAACCGCCGTTATACATCAGTCGAGGTGGAGGAGCCTTATCGTGAGGAAGATTCCGTTGTCTATGAGGATAGTGATGAGAACAAGTCTTTTTCCGAACGTCGTTCGGATACTGAATATACGGAACGCATCATTCGTTATCATTCGCCGAGTAAGATTACGATCGCCGGGGCGGATCAGGTCGATTTGTATCTGAGTGACGGATATTATGCTTACGGCTATGATACGGATTACTCGAACGGTAGTGCGAATGTGAATTTTAATATCAATATCGGCAACGGTTGGTACTCGCCTTGGTACATGGGTTGGTACGATCCCTGGTTCTATAGCTATAGCCCTTGGTGGATTTATTCCCCTCGCTTCTATGGCTCGTCTTGGGGATTCGGCTGGGGCTGGGGAGGCTTTTATGCCGGCTATTATAGTCCGTGGTACGATCCATGGTATGGCCCATCTTGGGGTTGGGGTGGTGGCTATTGGGGTGGCTATTGGGGCTATCACCACCATTACTATCCCGGCTACTACTCGACTCCGAGTAGGCATTATTCAAACGGACGTTCCTCTTATCGAGACAATCGTTCTTATGCGAGAGGCAGAAGTTCCGGTTATACGAGCGGGCGAAGCGGTTCCTCTTCTTCCTTGAGGAATTCTGGCTCGACTACAAGACCGTCATCTTCAAGCTCTTTGAGTAATGGGCGTGCGGGATCTACTCGTAGGGAATCTGCCATCTCCTCCGGTGCGGGACGTCGCTCCTCTTCTTCTGTTAGAAATTCGACAACGACAAGAAGTAGCTCGGGGATAAGTAATAGCTCGGCGAGAACAAGGATTTCTAGAAGTAGTTCTGGAGCCGCATCTTCTTCCGGACGTCAATATTCAGCTCCGGTAACACGCTCTTCTTCCAGAGGCAGTAGCGATTTTTCAAATAGTCGTTCTTCTTCCAGCCAATTTAGAAGTTCCTCTCCCTCCCGTAGTAGTTCGGTAGGCTCTTCGTCCGGTAGCTTTGGTGGAGGGCGTTCCAGTGGAGGCTCTGTTGGCGGTGGAGGTGGCCGTGCCGGTGGTGGTCGCAGGTAAAAGTGTTAGGTTGATAAAATTAGAGATACGATGAAAAGGATAGGAATTATAATGTCGGTGCTTGCCTTGTGTGGGGGCACCGCTTTTTCACAGTCACAGTTGGATGCCTTCAAGTATTCCCGGACGGATTTGAATGGTACGGCCCGTTATTTAGGAATGGGTGGCGCTTTTGGTGCGCTAGGTGGTGATATTTCCGCTATGAGTACAAACCCTGCAGGTTTGGCGATTTACAAAAGTTCGGAGGTGGTTACGACATTGAGTTTGTCTTCGACCTCCGTGAAGACCGATTGGCTTGGTTCGAAGGTGGATAACAGCCGTACGAAGGTGAGTTTCGATAATATCGCTTACGTAGGATATTTCCCGACAGCGAATGATGAGGGCATTGTGAGCTGGAACGTTGGTTTCTCTTATAATCGCTTGAAGAATTATAGCCGAAACTATACGATGGCTACAGGGGGGGATTTGAATACTTCTCTTTCTGATTATGTGGCCATGCGTGCGGCAGGAATGCCTAGCGGACTATTAGGAGAGGGTAAAGACTATAATCCTTATAATAACCAAGACTTAGGTGACTGGCTGTCTATTCTAGGATACAATGCTGGTTATATGGATTCATATAATGATAATGATAAAGAGTATTATAGTGCGTTCGGAGATAATGACGCGGAAGGTCAATGGAGTCCATATTTATTGCAAGGAGGTCAACTAAAAGTTTCAGAGCGAGGTTCCGTGGATCAATACGACTTGGCTTTCGGTATAAATATATCGGAACTTGTGATGCTTGGCGCTACAGTCGCGATTACGGATTTGAACTATCGATATCAGTCATCGTATGATGAGGAATTCACGAACGGCAATAATTTATACCTAGATAATTACTTGGATACGGATGGTGCCGGGTATTCGTTTAATGTGGGTGCTATCGTTCGTCCTGCTGACTTTCTTCGCCTGGGTGTGGCTTATAATTCACCTACGTGGTATAAGATGACGGATCGTTATTATGGTGAGGCCGGTTCTTATCTAACTTTTATGGATACAGGGGAGATGACGGAGCGTAAACTGGATGCCGCTACTCCTGATAATGCTTATTATGACTATGAATTCCGTTCACCGGATAAATGGATCTTTAGTGCCGCCGCTATCTTGGGTACAACTGCTTTGATAAGCGTTGATTATGAGTTGATGAATTATAAGAATATGCGTATGTATCAAACGGATGGTAGCAGTAATGTGTATACCAACCAAGATATAACGGATAATTTCAAGTCAATGAATACGATCCGTGTAGGTGCAGAAGTAAAGGTTACTCCTCAATTCGCCGTAAGAGCAGGTGCCGCTTACAGCGATAGTCCGATCAAGGATAAGTTGAAGAATGGAGAGAGAGAGGTTTTTACGGTAGGTACGATTCCTAATTATACGATCGATAAAGGGGTCATGAGTTATACGGTAGGTCTCGGTTATCGCTTCACCCCGAACTTTTATACGGACTTGGCCTGTGTATTCCGTACGCATAAGGAAGATGTTTACACGTTCTCTAATATGTTTGCGGGAGATGATCCGGAACCATTCCTCGAAGCTCAACCCGCCACGATGAAAACAAACACGACTCGTGTAGTTTTGACCGTAGGGTATAAGTTCTAATATGCAGATATTTTAGATCAGTAAAGTCCCCTGTTCGTACGTTAAAGGTGCGGGCAGGGGACATTCTTTTTATAATTTGAAATGAAATGTTTGTTGGTTTAAAATATTTTTTGTTCTTTTGCTTCCGTAAATAACATTGTATAACGATTAAACCCCATCGCCTATAGCATAAACATTACTCGAATAAACTAAAAATGTGAAGGTAATGAAGACTTTAAAAATGATGACCGATGAGGAGTTGGTTGTCCTTTATGCAGAAGGTAATAATGCCGCTTTCGATATTTTATTAAATCGATACAAGAGTAGCATTCATACTTACATTTATTTCATAGTACGTAACAAAGAGCTTACGGAGGATATCTTTCAGGAGACCTTCGTGAAGGTTATCATGACTATAAAACAAGGTCGCTATACCGAGAACGGCAAGTTTAAGGCATGGATCACTCGTATTGCCCATAACTTGATTATCGATAATTTCCGTCAGGAACGTAGCGAAAACACGGTCTCGAATGATGAGGTAGAAATCGACTTGTTTAATAACATCAAGCTTTGCGATGGTACGATAGAGGATCACATCGTGCGCCGTCAAGTATTGGCTGACGTGAGGAAATTGGTAAAGCATTTGCCGGATAGCCAGCGTGAGGTTTTGGAGATGCGTTACTATCAGGATCTTAGTTTCAAGGAGATCGCCAATATCACGGGAGTTAGCATTAATACGGCCTTGGGGCGTATGCGTTACGCGATCTTGAATATGCGTCGTATGGCCGATGAGAACCGTATCGAGTTATCTATGGTGTAAAATAATTTTCTTTCCGTGCAATAAGTCTTAGGTCCCTACGTTTTATTAGCAAACGAGATAAAAACAAAGGTGCCTATGAGGAAGTTTTCTACGCGATGCATGGATGATTTGGAGAAAAAGATGAAAAGTGCCCCGGAGGTAAAAAGTTTGCCTCGGAAGCAAACGATAGATTTCTTGAAGCAGTTTGCGAGGGCTTATCAAGCGGAACCGGCTGTATGTCCGGAGTTCTGCGGGTATGTGTTGAACTAAGAATTACGGAAAGAGAATCTATATTATTGGGTTCTCTTTCTTTTTTTGTGTATTTTTGTAAAAACAAAAGACAAGATTATGAAGCATTTGATAGCGCCTTCTCTGCTTTCCGCTGATTTCCTGGATTTGCGGAAGGAGGTGGAGATGATTAATAAAAGTGGTGCCGATTGGTTGCACCTGGATATTATGGATGGGGTATTCGTTCCGAATATCTCGTTTGGTTTTCCGGTACTTAATGCGTTAAAGCCTATATGCCAAAAGCCGATGGATGTGCACTTGATGATCGTGGAGCCCCAGAAGTTTATCCCTGAAGTGGCGGCTACGGGAGCTTATATGATGAACGTGCATTATGAGGCATGTACCCATTTACATCGGACGGTAGCGGCGATAAAAGAAACGGGCATGAAGGCGGGTGTCACTTTGAATCCGCATGCGCCGATCTGTTTGTTAGAAGATATTATCCAAGATGTGGACATGGTCCTATTGATGTCCGTGAATCCGGGATTTGCTGGTCAACGTTTCATTGAGCATTCCGTAGATAAGGTGGTCCGTTTACGGGAAATGATAGACCGGAAGGGGCTGAATACATGGATTGAGGTAGATGGAGGGGTGAATTTAGAGACGGGAAAGCGCTTGGTAGACGCAGGTGCCGATGTGTTAGTCGCCGGTAATTTCGTGTTCAAATCTCCAGATCCGATGCAAACGATCAAAGACTTGAAAGCTTTGTAAAAGAAATTAATACATCACCAAAACCGACCTGTTATGATTGAGGAAATACAAAAGCGGCCTTTTGTACGACCGCTTTTTTTATGGATAACCGGAATTTTATGCTATGCGTTTTTACCAACCTCTTTGCTTCTATATGTTTTAGGGGTTTTATTTGCTTTGGTTTTTCTTTTTCTGGGGCTATCGTGGGGGCGAGAGCCTGCTGAGTTGCGATACGATTTCCGTTGGATATGGGGAGCTATAGTCTCTGTTTTGATTGTATGTTTGGCGGTTGAAGTCTGTTTGTATAGTGACCGGCGTATAACGTTTGTAAATGAGCCTGCCTCTTCTTTAGATTTATGGGCTACCAAGGCTCAATCTTCTTTGGTAAATACATTTGATCGTTTGCGTTTGTCTGATGAGGAGAAATCTATTTTGGCAACATTGACATTAGGATATAAGAAAGCGATGAGCCGGGACACGAAAAGGCGCTTCTCTTTGGCGGGTGTGTCTCATATATTAGCGGTGAGCGGTTTTCATGTTGCCGTGATTTGTGGATTCTTATCTTTCTTTTGCTCGTTTATGCCCAGATGGGGGATAGGACGTTGGGTCCGTTATCTCATTCTGGTGGGAAGTCTTTGGGGGTTTGTCTTTATCACGGGATTAGCGCCATCGGCGGTACGGGCCGCCTTGATGCTATCTTTGTATTTAACAGGAAGGGCGCTTAGGCGTATTACGGATGGATATAATACATGGGCCGCCGCCGCTTTCTGTATGCTGGCCTATAATCCGTATTATCTGTTTGATGTCGGTTTTCAGTTAAGCTATTTGGCTGTGTTTTTCATTTTATTCCTAGTGCCTCGTTTCAAGGAATGGATAGTGGTGAGAAATCCTTTGTTGGCCATGCCTTGGGAATGGATTACAGTGTCTGTAGCTGCGCAGATAGGGACTGCTTTGCTCTGTTTTTATTATTTCGGACAATTTTCGACAGTCTTCTTGTTTACGAATCTGCCGGTCACTCTCTTGACTATGTTTTTGATTCCTTTTACCTTTTTGTGGTTAGGCTATCCGGTGGATTTCTATGGATATGACTGGATACAGAAGATCGTGGAAGGGCTGGTTCATGGCATGGTAAGGGTCGTGGACGTGTTTAGCGCGCTGCCTTATGCGACGATTACGGGGCATTTTAGCCTCTTTGAGACGCTAGGAGGTTATGGTTTTCTTGTTTTATGCTTGATATATATGAAGATACGGGAGCCCAAAGTTTTGTTGACCGCCTTAACCCTTTTGTTGGTCATATCTGTAAAGATCCTTATTGAACGTTTTTGATAGCCGGAAACTAAAAAAGTCGTACCTTTGGGGTGAAAACAAAGAGATTATATGATCACTAAAATCATTCAAGAAGAGACGATTCAGAAAGCCAAAAGATACGTAGAGAAGGGCGAGCGTTTTGTTATTGTGACGCATGTCTCGCCAGATGGCGACGCATTAGGTTCATCCCTTGGTTTATATCATTTTCTATCCGCTTACGGCAAGGATGATGTGGCGGTGGTGGTACCGAATGCGTTTCCCTCTTTTTATGGATGGATGCCGGGCGCTAAGGATGTCGTGGTCCATGAGAAATATAAGGATTTCGCCGAGAAATTGATCAAGGAAGCGGATGTTATTTTCTGCCTCGATTTCAATGAACCCAAACGTATCGAGAAACTGGCTCCGGCGGTGATCGCCTCGGAAGGCCGCAAAGTGATGATCGACCATCATCTGAGCCCCGCTGATTTTTGCTGTGTGACGATGTCGTATCCGGAGATGTCTTCTACCAGTGAGATGATCTTCCGTTTTATCTGTCGTATGGGAATGTTTGATTTATTGAACCGGGATGCCGCCGTTTGTATCTATACGGGTATGATGACGGATACGGGATCATTTACCTATAATTCGAATAAACCGGAGATTTACGCGATTGTCAGCGAATTGATCAAGAAGGGGATTGATAAGGATTTGATCTATCGTAATGTGAATCAGGTCTATTCCGAGTGCCGTTTACGTATGATGGGATATGTGTTGTATGAGAAGATGCGGGTCTATCCGGAACAACAGGCGGCTCTTATCACGTTATCGAAAGAGGAGCTGGATCGTTTTCAGTATCGAACAGGAGATACTGAAGGCTTCGTGAACTTGCCGTTAAGCATAGAGAACGTAAGCTTTAGTGTTTTTATTCGTGAGGACAGCGATTATATAAAGATCTCACTCCGCTCGGTGGGAGATTTCCCTTGTAACCAATTTGCTTCTACTTATTTCAACGGGGGTGGACATAAAAACGCGTCCGGAGGTGAGTTCTATGGCTCTTTGTCTGAGGCCGTAGCCATGTTTGAGAAAGGTTTACAGGAATTTGATCCTAATAAATCAGAAGATTTAGGCAAACACGCGTAAGGTTTGACGAAGATTATTTACATTTGCGATTCATTCAATTAAAGACTAACAAATGAAGAAAGATTTTAATATCCTGTTGATTCTGTGTGCTGCGTTGGTTACTATTTCTTGTAGCAAGACAAAGTCGTACACGGATATGTTGAAAGATGAGAAAAAGGCGATCGAGCGTTTGATCGATGAGAATGATTTTGAGATTTTGAAAGATTTTCCGGAAGACAGTGTGTTTAAGGAGAACCAATTTGTTGAATTGGAAAATGGAGTGTACTTGAATATCATAGATAAAGGTACAAATCAAAGGGCTAAATATGGAACGAAAATGTTATATCGTTGTGTAGTTAGTTATCCTATGGATTCGGCTTATATTTGGAGTACGGCTTATTGTTTATGGTCTATTGATAATACGATCAGACCTAACTATGGTCCACATAGTAATGGTACAGATCCTTATCCTTTCACTTATGGAGATTATGCTAGTTCGGCAAGCATGGAAAAGCAGTATTTGATAAGTGAAGGCTTGCAAGAGCCTTTGAAGTATGTGGGAGATAAAGCCAAAGTGAAATTGATAGTTCCTTTTAAAAGAGGTACATATGTAGATCAGGGTAAAGGACAGCCTGTATATTATGAAATTCTAGAATATATATTTGAAGAAAACTTATGACACTAATTAAATCTATTTCCGGTATTCGCGGTACGATAGGCGGTAGCCCGGAAGACGGATTGAATCCGTTAGCTATTGTTAAGTTTGTGGCCGCTTATGCCACATTCATCCGCAAAAACACAAAAGTGGAGACCAATAAGATCGTTGTAGGGCGTGACGCACGCATCTCCGGTCCGATGGTAAAGCAGGTCGTCCTAGGAACGCTTACCGGTATGGGATTCGATGTGGTGGATATTGATCTGGCTACGACTCCGACTACCGAGTTGTCCGTAGCTATGGAAGGGGCTTGCGGAGGTATTATCCTTACCGCCAGTCATAACCCGAGGCAATGGAATGCCTTGAAGCTTTTGAACGAGAAAGGTGAATTCCTGAATGCCGCTGAGGGGGCTGAGGTATTACGCATCGCCGCCTCCGAAGACTTCGAGTTCGCCGACGTGGATCATCTGGGCAAGGTAATCCCGAATGCGACTTATAAGCAAAAACATATCGAGAGTGTCTTGAATCTGGATCTCGTGGACGTGGAGGCTATCAAGGCCGCCAACTTCCGTGTAGCTATCGATTGCGTGAACTCCGTGGGGGGCATCGTGGTCCCGGATTTATTATATGCGCTGGGCGTGAAGGAAATCTTCAAGCTGCATTGCGCTCCTCATGGAAACTTCTCTCATAATCCGGAACCTATTCCGGAAAACTTGACGGAGATCTCCGATTTGATGGGACACGCAAAAGCGGATGTCGGCTTCGTGGTAGATCCGGACGTAGACCGTTTGGCGATTATCTGTGAGAATGGCGAGATGTTCAACGAGGAATACACCTTGGTCGCTGTCAGTGATTACGTATTAAGCCATACGCCGGGTAATACAGTAAGTAACCTGAGCTCAAGCCGTGCGCTTCGCGATGTTACCCGTGCTCATGGCTGCGAATATAATGCCGCCGCTGTAGGCGAGGTGAATGTGGTTGCCAAGATGAAGGCTACGAATGCCGTGATCGGTGGTGAGGGCAACGGTGGAGTGATCTATCCCGCTAGCCATTACGGACGCGACGCTTTGGTAGGTATCGCTTTGTTTTTGACTCATCTAGCAAAGAAGAAGATGAAGACGAGCGAGTTGAAGGCTTCTTATCCTCCGTGTTTCATCTCCAAGCAAAAAGTGCAGTTAACGCCGGAGATTGATGTGGACGCTATCTTAGCGAAAGTAAAAGAGAAGTTCTCTCCATACGATATTACGGATGTCGACGGCGTGAAGATTGATTTCCCGGATAAATGGGTGCATTTGCGTAAGAGTAATACGGAACCGATCATCCGTATCTACTCGGAGGCTCCTACGATGGAGGAGGCTGAGGAATTGGGCGGCCGGTTGATACAGGTCATCAACGAGATGTGTAAATAAGCTTTTTCTGCGGACCACTCCGTGGGCTTTACAGACCATGATGTGGTCTGTAAAGATCATGCCATGATCTGTACGGTTCACGGCGTGATCTGTAGGATGGAACAATGTTCTATAAAGAATGGACAGGCTCTTGAATAATAATTTTATCTGGTGTGAGCGTTTTATTTACAGGAAAATGGCTGTGAATTCTTTCTCGAAATTAGGCGTGAATACGCCTTCTCCTAGATTCTCCTTGATTGTTTTGATCGGCCAGAAACGTCCTCCGGCCAGTTCCTCAGGATCAAGGGTGATGGGGCCATCATAAGTGGTTCGGAAAGTGTTTACCAATTCCTTCTCTATAGAAGACTCGAATAGATAACGTTTGATGAAGACAGGCGTGAAATCAGTAATGCCCAATTCTTCACGAGCCTCACGGCGCAGGGCCTCCTCCACGCTTTCTCCATAATCAATATGTCCACCTACGGCCGTGTCCCATTTACCCGGTTGTATGTCCTTGTTCATGGAACGTTTTTGGAGATAGAGATCTCCATCCTTATTAAAGATATGTAAATGGATTACGGGATGTAGCAACTTACTTCCGCTATGACATTCCTTGCGAGTAGCTTTCCCGATCGTTCTACCCTCCTCGTTTACCAAAGGAAACCATTCTGTTCTCATATCAAGACTTTAATTTACTGATAACCGCACCTAACTCCTCATCCGTTAAATGATTTCCATACGTGGCGTAATCCAAGCGGAATGTACATCCGTTCTTGTATTCGGAGCAGCCATAAGCGGTTTTGCCCCGGAGGATAGCACCTTGGTGACAGAGGGGGCAAACGGGCTTATCCGTTGATGGAAGCTCCAATTCAGGAGCAGTCTCCGTTTTCTCTTTCTGGGCGCGAGGCTTGCGGGGTTTCTTCTCCTTTTTCTCCTTGGGTTTGTCCTTGGGAGCTTCTTCTTTAGTTGCTTTAGACGTATCCTCGATCGTGATCGTTCGTCGGGTCGGGTCGGAAAGGACGTTGATGACGACCTCGTTTACCATCTGCTTCAACTCATCCAGGAAAGTACGGGCATCATAAGTCCCCCGCTCGATCTGGCGAAGCTTCTTCTCCCAAAGACCCGTCAGCTCCGCACTTTTCAGTAGTTCCTCATGGATCGTTCCGATCAATTCCGCGCCGGTAGCGGTGGGATAAAGATTCTTGCGCTCCTTCCGTATATAATTCCGCTTGAACAAGGTCTCGATGATCGCCGCACGGGTAGAGGGGCGGCCGATACCATTCTCCTTCAGGGCATCCCGCAGCTCGTCATTATCCACCAATTTACCGGCGGTTTCCATCGCTCGCAATAAAGTAGCTTCCGTATAGGGCTGGGGGGGACGGGTCCAAGTCTCTTTCAAGATCGGTTTATGCGGGCCGCTTTCTCCTTTCGCGAAATCGGGCAATACGCTCTCCTCCTCGGTCGGTTCAGCCTCCGAGCCTTTCGGCTCGGCTCCGAATACGACACGCCAACCCGGTTCGAGGATTTGCTTTCCGATCGCCTTGAATTCCACCTTGTCCGCTTGACCCCAGGCCGTAGTGGTCGATATCTCGCAATCCGGATAGAAAGCGGCGATAAAACGACGGGCTACCAAGTCGTACACCTTCTGTTCTGTATCCGTAAGGTTGCGGGCGGGGACTCCGGTCGGGATGATTGCGTGGTGATCGGTAACCTTCGAGTTATCGAACACCCTCTTGCTCTTCGGCAGTTTTTGACGCGTCAAAGGGGCGGTAAGCTCCGTATAATTGACCAGCCCTTTCAAGGTGTTGGGGACTTTCGGATAGATATCCTCGCTAAGGAAAGTCGTGTCTACACGCGGGTAGGTGGTCACCTTCTTCTCATAGAGTGATTGGATCAGCTTCAGCGTATCGTCCGCCGTAAACGCGAATTTCTTGTTGCATTCCACCTGCAACGAGGTCAGGTCGAACAGGCGAGGGGCGAATTCCTTCCCTCGCTTCTCGGTGATACGGGTGATCGTAAAATCCTGTTCCTTTACCTTCTCCAGGAAGGCCTCGCCCTCCTCTTTCTGCGCGAACTTGCCTTTCGTAGCGGAGAAAGTCGTATTTCGGTAAACGGTCTTTAATTCCCAATAGGGTTCCGGCTTGAAATGGTCGATCTCGGCCTGCCGGTTTACGATCAGGGCGAGCGTCGGGGTTTGCACGCGTCCGATCGATAATACCTGCCGGTTCTGCCCGTAGCGCAAGGTGTAAAGGCGGGTGGCGTTCATCCCCAGCAACCAGTCGCCGATGGCGCGGGATAACCCGGCCTCATAGAGCCTGTTGAATTCCTCCTGTTCTTTTAGTTTTTGGAAACCTTCCCGGATCGTCTCTTCCGTAAGCGAGGAGATCCAAAGGCGGTAGACGGGGCATTTACAACCCGCCTTTTGCATGACCCAGCGTTGGATCAGCTCTCCCTCCTGGCCGGCATCGCCGCAGTTGATGACCATCTCGGCATGCCGCATCAGGCTCTCGATTACCTTGAATTGTCGCTCGTACGTAGGATTCTCGATGAGTTTGATACCGAACCGGGGCGGGATCATCGGTAGCGAACTCAGACTCCAGCGTTTCCAGCTCTCTGCGTACTCATGTGGTTCTTTCAGGGTACACAAATGCCCGAATGTCCAGGTTACCTGGTATCCGTTTCCTTCGATATACCCATTCATTTGTTGGGTCGCCCCCAATACTTCCGCGATTTCCCGGGCCACACTCGGCTTTTCGGCGATACATACTTTCATCAATACATCATACTTTCTTAAATGAACAGACAAAAGTACGGGATTATTTCCGAATGAGCAAAGAAGCCGGATTTTGTCAACAAGGAGTATGGCATGAATTTCTGTCGCTTGATAAACCACCACCGTCTGACGACTCTTGACCGCTTGCGGGTATCTCCCGCAAATGTCGGCAAGACGAATATAGAACTTCCCGCGGACTTTACAAAGGAATCTTATCTATACGACGTTGGTGGCGACCCCCCTCAAAAGGTGTATCCAAGAATATTTCAACGATTCTCCTAGCCTCCTCCTTGCTGATAAAACGACCGGGCATTGATAATACGTTCGCGTCGTTATGCTCACGTGCCAGCTTGGCGATATCCTCTCGCCAGCATAAGGCGGCACGGATACCCTGGCGCTTGTTCAAGGTCATGCTAATGCCATTTCCCGTACCGCAAACAGCGATCCCCGGATAAACCTCGCCGGCCTCTAAGGCCTTGCCCATCAGATGGGCGAAATCCGGATAATCGCAACTGTCAGAGGAATAAGTCCCGAAATCTTTATAAGACAATCTCCGTGCGTCGAGGATTGTCTTTATATATTCTTTCAACTCAAAACCAGCGTGATCGCTACACAAACCTACTATACCCATCTTTATGCCAATAATTCTTTTACTTGGTTATAAACATGCTTGGCCGTGAAGCCTAATTTCTCGTCCAATACCTTGTAAGGAGCGGAGAACCCGAAGGACTCAAGTCCCCATATCTTGCCGTTAGAACCCACCAAACCTTCCAAATTAACCGGAAGACCGGCGGTTAGGCCAAAGATCTTGCTTCCTGCGGGAAGAATGGATTCTTGGTATTCTTTGCTTTGTGAACGGAACAACCCTTCGGAAGGCACGGAAACGATACGAACCTTTATACCCTCGGCACGAAGTAAGGCGGCGCCCTCGACCAAAGTCGACACCTCGGAACCGGAGGCTAAAAGAATGACATCCGCGTCAGCGTCTTCGTTGACGATATAGGCACCCTTCTCCGCTTGCGAGGCCTCTTGATAGCGGTTCCCCTTCGCAGGAAGATCCGTGATATTCTGACGGGAAAGAATCAATGCGGTAGGCGTACAAACATTCTCCATCGCCAGTTTCCATGCGACTGTTGTCTCCGCAACGTCTGCCGGACGAAGTACCAACATGGAGTTGCGTCCCTTATGATTCTTCAATTTCTCTAATAAACGGACCTGAGCTTCTTGCTCTACCGGCTCGTGTGTGGGCCCGTCTTCTCCGACACGGAAAGCGTCGTGTGTCCAGATGAATTTAACGGGCTGCTCCATCAATGCGGCCATACGTAACGCAGGCTTCATATAATCGGAGAATACGAAGAATGTACCGCAAGCGGCGATCACGCCACCATGTAGAGACATACCGATACAGATACAAGCCATCGAAAGCTCCGCTACACCCGCTTGGAAGAAAGCTCCGCTAAAGTCGCCTTTCGCGAAAGCGTGGGTCTTTTTCAAGAAGCCGTCTGTCTTATCGGAATTGGAGAGATCGGCGGAAGCGACGATCATGTTTTCTACATGGGTAGCAAGCACGCCTAATACGGTAGCGGAAGCGGCACGCGTCGCTTGGTTCGCTTTTTGCTCGATAGCGGCCCAGTCGATTTGAGGAGCCTTCCCGGAGAACCATCGCTCCATCTTGGCGGCTAAGTCCGGGTGAGCTTTCGCCCACGCATCTTTCACAGCGTAACGCTCGGCGATGATTGCTTCCAGTTCTTTCGCACGTTTGGCATATAATTCCGCTACTTCCGGGAAGATCGAGAACGGATGTTCCGGATCGCCGCCCAGGTTCTTGATCGTGCCTGCGATGGAAGCGCCTGCCGCGGATAAAGGTTGTCCGTGAGTAGATACCCTATTCTCGTAACAGCTGTTATCTGCGCCAACAGCGCCTTTGCCCATAACGGTGTTACCAATGATCAAAGTCGGTTTGGAGATCTCGGCCTTAGCCTCTTTCAAAGCCTTACGGATCTCGTTTACGTCGTTACCGTTTATTTGAATGACTTTCCAGCCCCAAGCCTCGTATTTCAGGGCTACATCCTCCGCGTCGACCTCTTCTACCTTGGTCGATAGCTGTACGTTGTTCGCATCGTAGAACATGATCAGGTTGTCCAGTCCTAAAGTCCCGGCGATACGTCCGGCTCCTTGTGAGATCTCTTCTTGGATACCTCCATCGGAAATATATGCGTAAATAGTCTGGCTCATTACTTCCTCACCCAGACGTGCTTTCAAGAATTTAGCCGCGATAGCTGCGCCTACCGCGTAAGTATGTCCTTGCCCCAGCGGGCCGGACGTGTTTTCGATACCCCGCATAACGTCTACTTCGGGATGTCCCGGAGTAACGCTTCCCCATTGGCGGAACTGTTGAAGTTCATCCAATGTAAATTTGCCGCTTAAAGCCAGTACGGAATAAAGCATCGGAGACATATGCCCCGGGTCAAGGAAGAAACGATCGCGCCCTTCCCATTTGGGATTCTTGGGATCGTATACCAAGAACTCTGAGAACAGTACGTTGACAAAGTCTGCACCACCCATAGCGCCACCCGGGTGCCCGGAGTTCGCTTTCTCCACCATCGACGCAGCCAGTATACGGATGTTATCAGCTGCTTTGTTCATTACTTGAATATCGTTCATTTTATCAGATGAATTATTTATCAATAGTTCGTTAATTTTTTGATTCTTGGCAGATATGCTACAAAACACATTAAACCCTTTGATTATCAGTAAAATAGTCGCCTAAAAAGATGGTCAAGTGGCGAATTTTTCGTAACTTTATAGTTGA
>NZ_JAAKDT010000055.1 GCF_011038785.1 Parabacteroides sp. ZJ-118 | reverse complement strand
CCAAAGAGAGGCGGTAGAAACAGCGGTGTATCTGAATGAAGTGGCTGACCGGGACCCGAATATCGGTCGCAATCTTCTCCGTCAGTTGGACGAAAGACGGGAATCGGTGTCGAATTTTTGGGAGGATTGAAAATTGCCAAAACCATAACGACAATACGCCTACGTCTTCCATTGAACGGCAAATCCATCAGTCGAACCATGCTGCTGACCCCGGATCACATGTCAGTCAAGCCACTTTTAGACCACCTTGGCGTTTAGGGTGACGCAATGACGAAGTCAGGAAATAGCAACTGGAAAGCGAACAAAAATAAAACGCATTGATATTCAATGCGTTTATGACAGTTGTTTATAATTGATTATGGTTGTTTCGAGCCTATTACTTGCCGATGCAATTTATTCACATCTATAATAACCAGCACTTCAGCAATTTAATCGGTACGACAGGCATTTTTGAAAGTGGGAGAGAAATTTCGGTAAATTCAACTCTCTATCCTACACGCATCTAACGTCTTTTTCGTACCGCAGCTTCTTTTTGCCGCTATTTGCTTGAATTCTCAGGCACAAATTTACTCAAAATCCATCAAAAACAAGCAGAATAATTCCATTTTTATTTGGTAGGAAAAAATACATGACTACGCGTAAAGCGGAAAAGGCCTACAACGACGCCATCTGTCTCGCCATCTGTCTCGCCATCTCGCCATTTACTATCTCATCACTCTGACCACGTCACTCTGACCTACCATACTCCTCTTACCCTCTGCAAGATCGACAAATCTAACCTCCCGACCCTCGATTTCTAACTTAAAACGATTCGACATCAAACACCGAATCCAGCCCTTACTCCCGACAAGGAATAACCATCCTGACACGGTCTAATCAAGTATTTAGGTTCTTCATATTTATTCTAATCAAACATAACAGACTATTGGCTTGGTGGTGTCAACAAATTTGTTTATCTTTGCACACAAATGTAGAAAGATTATCGATGGAAAAGAAAGAGTATAGAAATCGCATTCGGGTTATTTTAGCCGAGAAGATGATTACAAACACTTATTTGGCAGAACAGCTTAGTGTATCAAAAATGACAATAAGTAGATGGTGTGCCAATACAACACAACCAAGTGCACCGCAACTAATAAAGATTTCACAAGTGCTACAGTGTGATTTGAGGGATTTATATGAAACGGTAGAGTAAATGGCAACAGTAAAAAAAGACATAACAGAAGTCTCTGATAAAATTACACGAGTAAAGAAAATTGTAAAGAAACGAGCTGAACGACTCAAAGAAAAAGAGTTGTTACAAACGCCTATATCTGAAGGCGTTTCTTGGAAAGATTTGAACTTTTCTCATCCAGAAAGGACGGTACGCATAGGAACCGTTTTTAGTGGAATCGGAGCCGTTGAGCATGCTTTTCAAAGGCTCGGATTGAAACATCAAATAATGTTTGCTGGTGACATTGAACCTAAATGTAAACAAAGCTACTTTGCTAATTACGCTATCAAAGAAGAGGATTGGTTTGACGACATTAGAAATTTTGATGCAACCAAGTATCTACACAAAGTGGACTTTGTTATAGGTGGGGCGCCGTGTCAAGCATTTTCCATGGTCGGTCATAGATTGGGCTTTGAAGATGCACGTGGTACTTTATTTTATGAATTTGCACGAGTTGTAAAAGAAACACGACCAAAAGTTTTTCTATTTGAGAATGTAAGAGGTTTGTTAAACCATGATAAAGGACGGACTTGGCAAATTATCCATGATATATTTGAAGAATTAGGATATGATGTAAAATTCCACGTGTTAAATAGTTGTGATTATGGCATACCACAGCATAGAGAACGAGTATATTGTCTAGGTTTTAGACAGAAAACAAAGTTTGAATATCCGGCACCAGTGCCATTGGAATATATAATGTATGATTTCTTGGAGGATTATATCGACACTAAATACTTTCTAAAAGAGAAAGGGGTCAAATTTGTGACTAGTCATAAGAATAGAGATAAAAGCTATACTCAAATCAATGGTGACATCCAATTATGCCAAAAGCGAAATCAACAATTCAATTGGCATGGTGACTTCGTGTTTCATCCGGATTCTGAATTGACACCAACAGATGAAGCATTTGATGAATTTATATTCGATGTCAAAGATGTTGAAGAGAAGTATTATCTTTCCGATAAAGTCGTAAAATATGTACTCGCAGGTGGAACAAAAAATTTCAAAACTTCAACAAAAACAGATTTAGATATAGCCCGACCTCTTTTGCAATCTATGCATAAAATGCACAGAGCAGGCGTTGATAATTATGTTACACATAAAGGTAGAATAAGAAAACTTACTCCTAGGGAATGTTTGCGTTTAATGGGATTCAAAGATTCCTTCAAAATAGTGGTTTCTGATACTGCTATGTACCAACAAGCTGGTAACAGCATTGTTGTAGATGTGCTAATCGCTTTATTAAAACAGATGGATATTACAAAATACGGAATTTAATTTTTTTCAATATGGCAGACCCTATTTGCAGATGGCGTAATACGTCCATTAAACAAGTTTCCGAATTCACCCAAGTCTTACCCCATTATCCTATGCGCAAAGAGGATGCTCGTGCTTTTGTGGAAAAGCAATGGCACGAATGGGATGGTGGGAATGATTTTTTCAGAACCCCTTATCAATTGGCGGCTCAACTTGGTCTGTATTATGAGGATGATTCGATGTTTTATCCCCGGTTTAATCACATACTTACCATTAATGAGGCTCGCCGATACATAGAAGGATGGATACGCCGTTATTATGTACCCAACCCTTATACAGGCAGCATTCGCTATGAGGGACAACCTATTATTTTGAATTCACAACTCTATCAAGCCGCAATGTCAGGTGAGTCTGAACTAAATGGTTTTTTCCGTTCTCGTTTGAATATTGATCTTGGGAATAAGGATATTCTGACAAACATTTTGAATAATTTCTCTGACATAAAGGTAGAGGATGGGCGGTTCAGTATAAAGAAAGAAGCCTCTATTGGAGACTTGACTTCTCAAAATAATTCAGAGGACAAAAAAGCATTTTTCGATACATTTAATGATATTCAAATAGATGAACTGAAAACAAAGATTCCCGACAATATCTCTCGTCAAATCATCTATTATGGTGCTCCCGGTACAGGTAAATCCCATAAAATAAAGGCACAACTTGAAGGTGTTTCTAAAGAAAATATATTCAGAACCACATTCCATCCGGACAGTGATTATTCAACTTTTGTCGGAGCATACAAACCGACAATGGAAAAGCCAATTGAAAAAGTATATGCCAAGGGAGAGCTTATTAGCAGATTAACCGAGATGAAAGAGGGAGGCGTCACGTATTCTCCCCAAAAATTCGGAGCAAAATATTGGCGTTCATTAAAACAGTTGAATCTTTCTGACAAGAAAGATATACTCCAAGCTTGCGGTATGTCTGATAATTACACTGTTGAATTTGACAAAGGAGTGGCTGTTGGAGAAGAATATCTTGCTTGTTCAAAAGAATCTCGAATAATTTATTCTTTCGTTCCTCAAGCATTTCTTAATGCTTATATACAGGCATACAAAAAACCGGATGAAAAGATATATCTGATAATTGAGGAAATCAACAGAGGAAACTGTGCCCAAATTTTCGGAGACTTATTCCAGCTTCTTGATAGAGACGGAACCGGCAAGTCGGAATATACAATCAAAGCCGATGCCGACTTGAAAGCATTTGTGGAAGAAAAATTGGGTGAGGACAATCCCGGTATAAAAGACGGGGAACTCTGCTTGCCATCGAATTTGTATATATACGCAACCATGAATACTTCCGATCAGTCGCTTTTCCCGATCGATAGTGCATTCAAGAGACGCTGGGATTGGGAGTATGAGCCGATTAAGTATAAGAATACAGATTGGAAGATAGTCATTGCCAATACTGAATATTCTTGGGTTTCATTCCAAAGAAAGGTTAACGACAAGATTTTGAGTGCAACCAGTTCCGAAGATAAAATGTTAGGTGATTATTTTGTAAACCCGTCAGACGGAGTAATTACCGATAAAGTCTTATTAAACAAAATATTGTTCTATCTATGGAATGACGTCTGCAAAGATGGAGAGGGTGATATCTTCAAAATCAGCGAAACCGAAGATGTTTCATTTTCAGAGTTGTATGGAGAAAATGGGACTAAGACGCTAATGAAAATGATGTCATATCTTGGAGTCACTAATTCTAACGATAATAAGGTTAATGTTGGAAATGACGAGGAGAAGGCAGAACTCTAATCTGAATAAATTCTATGCTGCTGTTTATTGAAGGATACCCATATACTCTGAATGATATAGTCAAGGATAAGCTGACGGTCAGAGCCATACTCAAGGATGTTGTGTCTGTTCCTGTAAAGGAGGACAAATATTCATTTGGGTATGTCGGGTATTGCTATAGCAAGACAGCAAAAGATGTTGTATTCTTCCTGCCCAAAGTCGTATTGACAGGTGAGATAAACGAGGAGAGTGGCGATGACACGATATTCGGTGCTTCGCCACAGGAAATAATAGACTTTGAGTCCGATACGGTAAAAGCCAAGTTTACGGAAGAAGGCTGTAAGGAATACAAGGAATTCCTGTCCACACTTTCGATTTGGATATACCGGACGATAAACGTATATAAACAGACTCACAACGACAATATACTTGAAAGCAAGGAATATCAGTCCGAGAGTAGAGGCAAGAAGCAGAAACACAATACACTGCTTGATGTAATAATAGCATTGAGAGATTTCAACAGAAACAATCAGGACTATTTTACATTTGTGGCCAAGAACGTACATTCCGGTTATAACAAAATCAACTGGAACAAGACCATTACTTCATCACAGGCAGTAATTCAAAACGGAAGCCCTGTTTACGTAGAGCCTGTCAACAGGAAGAAAATGGTAAACTTTGACGAAGAGCTGCTCGTTATATATTTTTCAATATTGAATTATATCCGAGAGATACACGGCTTCTCTTTTGAAATCAATATCCAATATCCGCTTATCAGTTGCGAGAAGTTGAAGAAGTCTTACATAGGTAAGAATTTGGGATGCCGAAGGTTAAAACAAATCAAGTACAAGTATTTCTCTGACAAGGCTCTCAGAATATGGGATTTGTGTTATGCATTCTTTGATAGAGAGTATAAGATTGCCATGAATAGGCAGTCTGAGGACTATCTGCTGGCAAAAGATTTCGAGCACATCTTTGAAGTTATGATTGACACTTTGGTAAGCGGTAATGACAAACAAAATTTGCCGAAAGAACTCACGGAGCAAAGAGACGGCAAGCTGGTTGACCATATGTTTGTCGGTCAAGGACTCATCGAACAATCCGATTTGACGTCTGAACTTACCTATTACATTGGGGATAGCAAGTATTACAAGCGTTCCAAGAATGACAGAACACAACTTGGCGACAAATCGATATACAAACAATACACATACGCCAGAAATGTCATTCAGTGGAACATGAATCTGTTTTTGGACGCTGACGGTAACGGAGAGCATCCTCAGTTAAGGGATACATTGACTGAAGGATATAATCCCATTCCCAATTTTTTTATCAGTGCCCGGATCCCCGACAAGAGGACAGGCGGCAGTAAATTCTTGTCTTTTGATGACAGAGAATTGAAAGCACAGGATGGCGGAGTACAGTTGAACCGCCAATTTGAAAATCGCCTGTTTGACAGGGATACGCTGTTGCTGTGTCATTATGATGTAAACTTCCTGTACATAGTGTCGTTGTATGGTCGCAACAATAAGAGTGCACAAGCAGCATGGAGAGACTATGTCCGCAAAGAATTCCGGAACAAGATTCAAGACACTCTCAACCGACTCTATACTTTTCGTATCATCCAGCCACGTAAAGGGATGAATTGCTATCAGTTCTTGAAAGAAAATTTCAGTCAACTAAACGGAAAGCTTTATCGTTCTATGTCGAATAAGAATTACTTGGTTCTTGCTTTGATGAAAGATGATGAAGAAAGCAAGAGGTTTTGGAAACGGCTAAAGGTTAGGAATACTGTTATAAAAGATGAAATTGCAGAAAATGAATCTGTAGTACAGAACGTGCAAACCCATTTCCATGTGAGTGAAGCATTCGAACTTACTACGGAGTTGCAGATAGAAGATATTCATCATGGTGTAGGCACATTGGAACAATTACCACAGCAATCAAAGAAATTTGGAGCATTGATGGTAATGATGGAAAATTATGAAATGAAAAGTCTCAAGTTCCTTCCTGCCGGTAAGATTGCTATTGGTATCAAATATACAAGAGACGGTATAGAAATTGTAGAAAAGCTTCAATCTATAGGATATATACTATTCCACACTCGTAAGGATATGGGGCAGCATCTGTTTCCTGCAACGAATATCCGCCTTGTAAAATCGGCAGTGGATGTACCTACAAATATCTACAAAAACGTCTCTACTACAGAGATGTATATCTTAGTCGTTTTTGATAATTTACGCGAGTTGGATAGCTCATCTATCCATTCAGCGAAGAAATCATATACTCCAACAACAAGGTATGATGCTTAATATACGGAAATGAATGAAATTTTAACTATCGAATAACATAGATATGGTAATCAAGCAAATACGAGTTATGAATTTTCGTTTGTTGAAAGAGTTCACGATGGAAATGGAAGATGAACTTTCCCTTGTCATCGGGAAAAACAATGTCGGGAAGACCTCGTTACTTGTGATACTTGACAAATTCTTGAATCAAGGAGACCGCAAAGGATTTCAATACAATGACTTCAATTTGGATTTTCGTTGCCAATTGAAAGATTTGATAGAAAAGGATGTCGTTGATGATACAAAATATAAAGAGATCGGTATTCAGTTAAGACTTTTAATTGAGTATGATGACCATGATGATTTGGAATATATTAGTCCCATCCTTATGGACCTGGATGCTGACAATAATTTCTTGGGATTGGGCTTTGATTACATCCTCACTTATGACATGTATGTCAATTTGAAGGCTGCTTACCAGAAGTTTATTGAACACGAAAAGAGTAAAGAAGATAAATCACGTGAGCATGGAGGAGAATATACAGCAAAAACTCTTGATGATTTTTTGGATTCAAAACAATCAAACTATTTTGTGACTATTCGTAAGTCTATCTTAATAGACAAAACAGACGGAACCTTTAAAGAGGAACAATATATTAATTTGAAAGAAGCTACTAATTTTAGGTTATCTGATGTGATCAATTTCCAATATATCAATGCTAAAAGAAATGTTGATAACAAGGATGTTGATAAAACATTGTCGTCTCAGACTTCCGAATTATACAGAATTCAAGAAATGGCGGATGAACAACAGGGTACCATTGAAAAGTTCCAAGATAGTTTAAAAGATACCGATAAGGTCCTATCTTCTATTTATGACAATATGTTTTCAGATATTGTAGATAAAGTCCGAAGATTCGGAGGCATGTCAAAAAACGAAACGGTCATTAAGGTTGTATCATCTTTGCAACATCGAGAGATGTTGAAAGGAAATACTACAGTAGTCTATCAACAGGAAGACAAAGAACTTCCGGAAAACTATAATGGACTTGGGTATATGAACCTTATTTCGATGATCTTTGATATTGATTTGATAATAAAGAGAATGCAAAGAAATAAGGAACGAAAGCCTGCGGATATCAATCTGTTGTTTATAGAGGAGCCAGAAGCACATACACATCCACAAATGCAATATGTATTTATCAAGAATATCAAAAATCTTTTGCGTCAAGGAATACAACACAAAAATGGCATAAAGCGAAAACTACAATACATCATAAGTTCTCATTCTTCTCATATCGTATCTGATTGCGATTTCGATGATATCAAGTACTTGACACACCCTATTTGCAATGGAAGTGTTGAAAGAAATGCAGTCATAGCAAAAAACTTAAAGGAACTTCAAAATGAATACGACGATGAATATAAACACTATTTTGCCTTTCTAAAACAATATCTGACGCTGAATAGGAGTGACTTGTTCTTTGCGGATAAGGCGATCTTTATTGAAGGTGATACAGAAAGAATACTACTTCCTGCTATGATGAAAAAGATAGATCAAGAATGCGAGTTGGAAGGTAATGAAGAATTTCTCATGTCGCAGAACATTTCTATTATCGAAGTAGGGGCATATTCTCATATATTTGAGAAATTTTTGAGATTCATTGGGTTGCGAAAATGTCTGGTTATAACAGATATTGACTGTTGCAAGCCTGTGATAAAAAAAGACAAGAACGGAAAGGAAGGGACGTATATTGAAAAAACGAAGTATGATGCAGCGGATGACACAATAGTTACTTCTAATGCGTCTATCAAATTCTTTTTGAATAACACCAAAAAGGTCAAGGATATTCTTGCAATGTTCCCCACCATTCTTTCATGGAACATTGAGAATAAAAGGTGGGAAACAGATGAAAGAGGATATTTAAGACTTACATTCCAATATGGCAAGAAAGACACATATCAACCACGTAGTTTTGAAGATGCCTTCTTTAGTGAAAATGAAAATTTCATTACTGAAAATACTTTTTCTTCACTACATCCAAATAGCTTAGAGCAATTTAAAAGTGATAAAGATGCTTATGAGCTGGCAAACAATGGCGTGAGTGGAAAGTCATCCCTTGCCATTGAAATATTGCTCAACAGCAAAAAGGAAGGTTCTCGTGATTTTTCAAATTGGGTAGTTCCTACATATATAAAAGAAGGACTATTATGGCTGAGGAAAGATTAAAGGATGAATTACAAAATATAACTGAGCAAATCACTAAAGGTCATCATTTTTTATTAAGTGGTGGAGCCGGTAGTGGTAAGACTTATACTCTTGTGCAGGTCGTTAAATGGATTATTGAAAATTATCCATCGTCACAAGTGGCTTGTATTACATATACGAATGCTGCCGTTAAAGAGATAGCCGAACGGGTGAACCATGACAATCTCGTAGTTTCTACAATACATGACTTCCTTTGGGACAATATTAAGAATTATCAAAAAGAACTATTCCAAACTGTTATTAGGCTACTGAATATGCCGGATTCCGGATTGCATATTTCTGGCATAGACGAAGTTCCAGTGGATTTTTTTTGTAATAGAGATAAACCTGTCACCATAAGTTACCAAGAGCATACAAATCTTAAGGAAGGTATTTTGTCTCATGATGAAGTGATTGTTGTTGCCTATGAGATGTTTAAAAAATACAAAAAACTATGTGATATTCTGAAGAGTCGCTATCCTTTTATTTTGATTGATGAATATCAGGATACATTTCCTATGGTAATTGAGATTATGCTCGGGTTCTTGAAGCAGTCCGACAAAAAGAACATTATCGGTTTCTTTGGAGATGCTATGCAGTGTATCTATGATAAAGGTGTTGGCGATTTGAATAAATATAAGTTTGATGGTACGAAAGGAGAAGTGTATGAAGTTCAGAAGTGTCAAAACAGACGGAATCCTTCATTAGTTATTGATTTAGCTAATAAAATTCGCATAGATGGGTTGGTGCAAGAACCTTCTAATGATGACAAGGCTCCAAATATGGAAAATGGTCATGTTAAGAGTGGTGAGATTTTGTTTGTGTTTTCACAGCAAGAAGGAAACGTGTTGCCAAATGTAAGATCATATCTTACTCAACAAAAAGGTTGGAATTTTCATGATACAAAAGTAACTAAAGAACTGAATTTGACTCATAACCTCATTGCTGGAAAAGCTGGTTTTGCAAATTTAATGGAAATATATAATGGCGATCCAATTCTTGGGTATGTAAAAAACAAAGTTAAGCCTTGTGTGGAAGCCTATTTTACAAAGGACGAAATGGATGGGAAAACACTGGCTGACATTTTGAATGATTTGCAAACCAAAGGAATTGAATCAAAAAAATACGAACCGACCAAAGCTCAAAAAAGTTTTATCACAAGCCATACTCTCTTGTATGACAGGGCAAAGAAGTATAACTTTGAAAGTTTAATACATACCTACGTAGATAAGTCACAATTGGTTGATGATAAGAAACAAAGTGAGGATGAAGAAAGCAAAACGGGGTCAAAACGTTCTCCCTTAGTAAAACATCTCTGCAAGATAGAACAAGCTATTCGGCTTTTTAAAGATGGTAATGTCTCTGAGTTTCTCAAAGTCACAGGATATACGCAAAGTCGTTATTATGGTGACGATAGAAAAATAAAGAGTAAAGCAGACAAGTCAAAATTAAATGAATCTATTAATAAGCTACAGAATGTGGATAATATGACTATAAGGAATGTGATAGATTTAGCAGACAAGGAGAGTATTTGTTTAATTGATGACAAGTTAGATAATTATAAAGAGCGTTACCCCTATATTTACGACAGAATGATGGAGGTTTCATATAGCGAATTTGTAAACTTGTATAATTATCTTGAAGGACAAACTCCATTCTCCACTCAACATAAAACAAAAGGGGCAGAATTTGATAATGTTCTTGTTATTCTTGATAATGGAAGGTGGAACAACTACAATTTTGAGAAATTGTTTACCGCTTCTGTAGATGAACTTTTGGAATCAGTAGTGCAACGTACTAGAAAAATTTTCTATGTGTGTTGTACTAGGACCAAGGAGAAATTGGCCGTCTATTATCATAAACCAAACGCTGCGATTTTAGCCAAAGCGCGAGAATTGTTTGGATATCAAAATGTGATAGAGATTCCATGGAATTAAATCATACTTCAGAAATTAGGAGAATTAGATAAAATGAATCAATCTAATAAATACAATAAGCATGAATAGAATAATATTAATAGGCAATGGATTTGACTTGGCTCATGGTCTTCCAACTAGATATGAAGATTTCATAAACTGGTATTGGGACCAGTGGGTTACGAATTTAATGACATGCTATAATAATGTAATGTATGATTGTCTATGCTCTTTTTCTATAAAAGGTGGCGAAGGCACATGGCATAGCTTATTGTTGAATAATGGTTTTACATTTGACCGTCCAAAAGGTAAAGATTTTGTAGAGTCCATTCTCTCAAATAAAGAATCATTTGAGGTAAAATTCTCGCCTTTGCTTAAAAGAATACAAGAATCATTATATGAAAAAAATTGGGTTGATATAGAAAATGAATATTACCGACTCCTAACGGAATCAATATCAAATAAGAGTACAACTACATACATTCCGAACGAAATAAATGCCCAATTACAATATTTACTCAATTTACTGACACAATATTTGGGGGAAATTAATCGCGCCCCCATCCGATGTAATGATTCTATTATTCGGTTTATATCAGAACCTATTGAATTTGAGAATATAGCAGTTGGTAGTAACCAATATTTTTATGATCATTGCAATTATTGGGCCAATCAAGATCGATATTTCTTATACAAACATTTAGGTGCGTATGATGTACCAGTCGAACAAGCCGTGAGCATTCGAGCTGAAGTAGATGATTTTTTACAAAAGTCTACAGCACAATGCCCCGATGGGGGATTAATTGTTACGGACATAAGTAAGATGCCATTGCAATTACGTTGTCCGAACAATACTATGTTACTAAGTTTTAATTTTACTGGAGTTACTGATTGGTACTCACAATTATGCAGATGTTACGCAAATCATATACATGGAGATTTACAAGAACCCCGTAATATGATATTTGGATATGGGGATGAACTTGATGATAATTATCGAGAATTTCTCAAACAAGAGAACAATGAATATTTGAAAAATATAAAGTCTATACGATACTTAGAGTCTTCTAATTATCGAGGTATGCTTCAGTTTATTGAATCTGCACCGTATCAGGTTTATATTATGGGACACTCGTGTGGGAACTCTGACCGGACACTTCTAAATACTTTGTTTGAGCATAAAAATTGTGTTTCCATAAAGCCATATTATTATCAAAAAGAGGATGGTACAGATAATTATTTGGAGATTGTGCAGAATATTTGCCGTAATTTTACTGATATGAAACTGATGCGTGATCGCGTAGTAAACAAAACATTTTGCGAACCATTGCCACAGAGTAAGACAAATGAGCAAATTTGACGAGTACATAGTTCACGGAGAACCGGGACAGAAGGAGAAGGCTGATGCTTGGCAAACGGCAATTGGTCTTCAGGATGTAGATGGGTTGAAGGTTTCGCCCTATCTACTCGATACCGCGCGTACCATTCCCAACAAACCCAACGATCCGAATCAGAAGTACCGAAAAAAGCAATAGAAACAAATATGGATAAGAATCTTGACATACAAATTGAGGAAACTCTGAAGGCTTATTTGGCTTCGGGTGTCGAGGATCAGGTGGACTATCAGAAGTTCTACCTCTATTCTATTGTGACCCATTCTACGGCCATTGAGGGCTCTACCGTAACTGAGATTGAGAACCAACTTCTTTTCGATGAGGGTATTGCCGCAAAGGGGCACTCTCTGACCGAACAGATGATGAACGTAGATCTGAAAGACGCTTATCTTCATGCTTTCAGAATTGCCTCCGAGAATCCAACATATACTCCCCAGTTATTACAACAGCTATCAGCTCTTGTGATGAGGCGGACAGGAAGTGAATACTCCACTATTGCCGGACAATTCGATTCATCAAAGGGTGAGTTTCGTCTTTGCAATGTAAGTGCAGGTATCGGAGGTAGAAGTTATCTCGGTTATAACAAGGTTCCACACGCCGTGAATGACTTCTGCAAATGGCTTAACGACGAGATTCCTAATATAGACAAGGCAGATATTGCAGCTTGCTACCGTCTGAGTTTTGAGGCTCACTTCCGACTCGTAACTATTCACCCTTGGGTTGATGGTAATGGACGCACTACCCGATTAGTGATGAATATGATTCAACGCCAGCTGGGTCTTGTTCCGTCTATCGTAAGAAGAGAAGGCAAAGGAGAATACATACAGTCGTTAGCTGAAAGCCGTGAGAATGATGATTCTACCATAGTTCAGAATGTTATGCTTCGTCACCACATTGCAAATCTCAATCGTCGAACTTTACAGTATCAAGAAAATGACACTGTAAATCTGCAAGATGACACCGTAGATGACATTGTAAACGAATTGAAGGAAGGTTTGAAGAGGATATATATCGCAATTCAAAACAATCCGGACATTACCCATTCACAACTTATGGAACTCTTCAACATCTCAGAATCAACAGCCAAGCGATCAACCCGAGATCTTAAGAAATTAGGTTACATCGAAAGGGAAGGTTCAGACAAAACCGGTAGATGGGTTATTCTTAAATAAAAGTTATGAGCGAATTTGACGAGTACATAGTTCACGGTGAACCGGGACAAAAGGAGAAGGCTGATGCTTGGCAAACGGCAATTGGTCTTCAGGATGTAGATGGGTTGAAGGTTTCACCCTATCTACTCGATACCGCGCGTCAACACATTGAGGGAGACATTACCATTGATGAGGCTCGTGAACGTATCAAGGCTTATTATGAGACAAAATCAGGACATGATGATGTAGATGAGGAGGGAGATAAAGCGTCTGTCAACATCGCAAAGATTCTCAGTGAGCCGTCGTTTGCATTCTCTTTAGTTGGACTTACCTCTATTCATAGACGTATCTTTGACGGTGTATTCAAGTTTGCAGGACAGTTGCGAAAGGTTGAACTTAGCAAAAAAGAATGGGTACTTGGTGGAAATGCCTCCGTAAGTTACCAACCGGCTATTGACTTGCGAGAAGCTATCGAATATGACCTGTCACGGGAGAAAGAATTTGACTATTCAAATCGCCCAATGACTGAGATCATCAAACACTTGTCTCAGTTTATCGCAGACCTATGGCAAATTCATCCGTTCCGTGAGGGAAATACTCGCACAACTGCGGTATTCCTGATAAAGTATCTTCGCTCTATGGGTATTCCGGCAACCAATGATATGTTCAAAGAGCATTCATGGTATTTCCGCAATGCCCTCGTGAGAGCATCATACAAAGGACTTAATATCTCCCCTACAACTGAATTTGTCGAAAAATTCCTGCGCAATGTTATTCTCGGTGAAAAGAATGAACTTCGCAATCGAGATATGCTTGTCGGCGCATCTCTTCCAAAGCCAACCAACCAAAGTGCAATAGGAGACAATTCAAAGAGCAATATTTGCACTTTGAATTGCACGTTGGAAGAAACGGCTGTGCTTCGGTGTATTGAGATCAATCCCAAAATGACTCAAAAAGAAATGGCATCAACAATCCGTAAATCAGAACGTACTGTAAAGACCATAACTTCTACTCTCGTAGAAAAGGGAATCATCATCCGCCGAAATGGACGCCGCAACGGTTGGTGGGAAATCATAAAAACCAATGTCTGAATTATGAGCAAGAAGTCTATTCGATTTTTCAATGACCGTGAAGTTAGAGCGGTATGGGATGACGAGAACAACTGTTGGTGGTTCTCCGCTACTGATATTGTGCGTGCCATAAACGATGAACCGGACTATACCAAAGCCGGCAACTATTGGCGTTGGCTGAAAAGAAAGTTTAAGACAGAGGGTTTTCAGTTCGTGAGTGGCACTCACAAACTGAAAATAGTGGCTGCCGACGGTAAGCAATATAATAGCGATGCTTTATCGGCTGAGGACATCATAACGCTCGCCAAGCATTACCCAAACAATAGGGCGAGCAAGTTTCTGGACTGGTTCTGAGCCTTGACCGCACCAACTGGAAATTCGGTGAGGTCAACATCAATATCCTTATGCTCGGAGTGACATACAAGGGCGTTGCATTTCCACTGCTTTTTACTATGCTCAATAAACGCGGCAACTCCAACTGGAAAGAGCGGACTCGACTGATTGATAGATTTATACGGCTGTTCGGCGCTGAGTGTATAGATTCCCTTGTCGCCGACCGCGAGTTTGTCGGCAAGCAGTGGGTCGAGTATCTCAACAACAGACGTATCCGATACTACCTGCGAATCAAGCAAAATTTTTGGTTGCGCAATCCCAAATCTGGAGAGACCGGAGCATGCTGGGACAGCATGAGGGCTGAAAACGAATGCCTAAAACGGCAATTCGCCGTTGGAAGGCATAGCTGATTATCAGTTATTTGCATTTTTCGTTTATGGTATCAGGCCATA
>NZ_JAAKDT010000054.1 GCF_011038785.1 Parabacteroides sp. ZJ-118 | reverse complement strand
GTATGTGGATGTGGAAGTCCGTACTCCCAGAGGCCGTGTGGATATGGTGATGCGCACACCGACAACGCTCTACATCGTGGAATTGAAGTTGAACAAGACCGCAGGCATTACCCTCGATCAAATCCATCTGCGCAATTACCCGGAACGCTTCGCCCTCTGCGGCCTGCCCATCGTAAAGGTCGCCATCAACTTTGACAGTGAGCGGCATACGTTAGGAGATTGGATGATTGAACCCTCTTCCCTGATCGGGGAATAGTCTCTTCCCTGGTAAGGGAAAGGAGGTTTCCCTGGTAAGGGAAGACCTCTTTCCCAACCTGGCTCTGTCAAGTCAGTGTGGTTATGTGGACATCAATATACAAAGAGCACATATTGAAGTCGGAAGAATAATGATTGCTAAATCAGCAGTTTATAAGTTTGTCCGGTTGTGTATAGATGCTTACTAATTTTTTAATTCTATTTTTTTTTCATGAAAGGCATTGTATTGGCCGGAGGATCCGGCACACGGTTGTATCCGATTACCAAAGGTGTCAGCAAACAGTTGCTGCCGATATTTGACAAGCCGATGGTGTATTACCCGATATCGACGCTTATGCTTGCCGGGATTCGGGATATCCTTATCATCTCTACTCCGGCAGACTTGCCGGGATTCAAGCGTCTGCTTGGCGACGGGTCAGACTACGGTGTAAAATTCACATACGCCGAACAGCCATCGCCCGATGGCCTGGCTCAGGCATTCATCATCGGGAAGGATTTCATTGGCTGTGATTCGGCATGTTTGGTGTTGGGTGACAATATATTCCACGGGTCAGGCTTTTCCGAAGTGCTTGCAAAATCAGTGGCTGCCGCCGAAAATGAGGCAAAGGCTACAGTGTTCGGCTATTGGGTGAATGACCCGGAACGATATGGTGTCGCCGAGTTTGACGACAACGGCAATTGCCTTTCAATAGAGGAAAAACCCGAGCATCCGAAGTCGAACTATGCCGTTGTCGGCCTCTACTTTTACCCTAACAAGGTGGTCGATGTGGCAGCACATATCAAACCCTCTGCTCGTGGCGAACTGGAAATTACTACAGTCAACCAGGAATTTCTTAAGGACGGCGATCTGAAAGTGCAGACACTGCCGCGCGGCTTCGCATGGCTTGATACCGGCACGCATGATTCTTTGGCCGAAGCATCAATCTATGTCGAGGTACTCGAAAAGCGGCAGGGCTTGAAGATAGCCTGCCTTGAAGGCATCGCCTACCGTCAGGGATGGATTTCAAAAGAGAAGATGATTGGACTTGCCCGGCCGATGCTGAAGAACCAATACGGGCAATATCTTATGAAGGTTATTGAGGAAGTAGAGCGCACCGGCAATAAGAATCTTGACTGATATGAATCTTATAAAGACTGATATAGAAGGCGTGGTCATCCTTGAACCACGAGTTTTCACCGATGCCCGAGGTTACTTCTTTGAGAACTATAACAAGAGGGCTTTTGAGGAGCTTGTTGGTCCGGTGGACTTTGTTCAGGACAATGAATCCTGCTCGTCGCGAGGTGTGATGCGCGGCTTGCATTTTCAGCGTCCGCCACATGCCCAAGCCAAATTGGTGCGCTGTGTGCGCGGTTCGGTTCTTGATGTCGCTGTCGATATTCGCAAAGGCTCGCCGACATACGGCAAGCATGTATCCTGCCTTTTGACCGAACACAATCACCGCCAGTTTTTCATTCCACGGGGCTTTGCGCACGGCTTTGCTGTATTGAGCGATACCGCCGTATTTCAGTATAAGTGCGACAACTATTATTGCCCTGAGGCCGACGGAGGAATCTCCATCCTCGATAGTTCCCTCGGCATCAATTGGCAGTTCGAACTTTCCGAAGCTATACTTTCGGAGAAAGACAAGCATCATCCGCTTTTTGCAAACTTTGATTCCCCTTTTGAATGATGAACATACTTGTAACAGGCGCAAACGGACAGCTCGGCAATTGCATGAGACTTACCGCAAAGGAGTCAAGCGATAATTACATCTTTACAGATGTAGCAGAACTTGACATTACCGATTCTGCCGCCGTCGAAAAGGCGGTAATGGCAAACGATATAAAAGTAATCGTCAACTGTGCCGCCTATACCAATGTCGACAAGGCGGAAACAGATGTTCTCTTGGCTGAGAGACTCAATGCCAAGGCAGTCGGAAACCTTGCGGAAGCAATCAAGGCAAATGCCGGAACGCTTATCCATATTTCCACCGACTATGTGTTTGGCGGTTCGCAGGGCAACACGCCTCGCACGGAGGACGAGCCGGTAAATCCGACCGGTGTCTATGGGCTTACAAAGTTGCATGGCGAGCAAGCGATCGCCACTTCGGGATGCAAGGCTCTTATTTTCCGCACGGCATGGCTCTATTCAGAGTATGGAAAGAACTTCGTCAAGACCATGCTCAACCTCACATCGACAAAGCCGGAGCTGAAAGTTGTGTTCGACCAAGTCGGCACACCGACATACGCGCAAGACCTTGCCGATGCCATCTTCGGCATCATCGAACGTCGCCAGTTCGCAGGTCACGAGGGTATATATCATTATTCCAACGAGGGCGTATGTTCGTGGTACGACTTCACAAAGATGATTGCCTCCATCGCTGGAAACATGGATTGTGATATTCAGCCGTGCCACTCCGACGAGTTTCCGTCTTCGGTTGTTCGGCCCTTTTATTCTGTACTCGACAAGACAAAATACAAGCAAACATTTGGCAAGACGATTCCCTATTGGACGGAATCTCTTAAAGCCTGCATTAAAAATCTGAAACATCATGAAGCGTAACATTCTCATCACCGGCGGAGCCGGATTTATCGGCAGCCATGTCGTGCGGCTGTTTGTAAACAAATACCCCGACTACCACATCGTCAATCTTGACAAACTGACCTACGCCGGCAACCTCGCCAACCTGAAGGAGATCGAGGACAGACCGAACTATACATTTGTTAGGGCAGACATCGTTGACTTTGAGGTTATGCGTCGGATAATGGATGAGCATGAAATCGATGGCATCATCCACCTTGCCGCCGAAAGCCATGTCGATCGTTCCATAAAGGATCCGTTCACCTTCGCCCGGACCAATGTGATGGGCACGTTGTCGCTGCTTCAAGCCGCGAAAGAGTATTGGGAAACACTGCCGGAAAAGTACGAGGGTAAACGCTTCTACCATATATCCACCGATGAAGTATATGGTGCATTGGAGTTGACGAACCCCAAGGGCATCGAGTCTCCTTTTACCACCGCCGCTTCGTCGGAACACCACCATGCCTACGGCACGGTGTTCTTCTTGGAGACAACCAAATACAATCCGCACTCGCCATACTCTGCCTCCAAGGCTTCGAGCGACCACTTCGTCCGAGCCTACCACGATACCTACGGCATGCCGACAATCGTCACCAACTGCTCGAATAACTATGGCCCATATCAGTTCCCGGAAAAGCTGATCCCGTTGTTCATCAACAATATCCGCCACCGCAAGCCGCTCCCGGTCTACGGCAAGGGTGAGAACGTGCGTGACTGGCTCTATGTAGAAGACCATGCACGAGCAATCGACCTGATTTTCCACAAAGGGATAATCGCCGAGACTTACAACATCGGCGGCTTCAACGAGTGGAAGAACATCGACATCATCAAGGTCATTATCAAGACCGTTGACCGTCTCCTCGGCAATCCCGAAGGCTATTCCGACGAGTTAATCACCTACGTCACCGACCGCCTCGGCCACGATATGCGCTACGCCATCGACTCACGCAAACTGCAACGCGAACTCGGCTGGGAACCCTCGCTCCAGTTCGAGGAGGGCATCGAGCGCACCGTCCGTTGGTACCTCGACCATCAAGACTGGATGGACAACATCACCTCAGGGGACTACGAGCGCTACTACGAGGATATGTACAAGAATCGTTAAGTACGATATATGAATATCAGATCTTTCTTTAAGGGAGAAGAACGAACAGTCAAGGCTAAGAAGAATATACTTGCATCTTTTTTTATAAAAGGGGTGGATTCTTTAGTATATCTTCTTCTTGTTCCAGTGACACTCGGATATATTAATCCATACGAGTATGGGATTTGGCTTACCCTGAATTCAATACTCATGTGGATTAATTCTTTTGACATCGGACTCGGCAATGGAATGCGGAATAAACTTGCCGAGACAATGGCTAAAGGTGACCGGACGCTTGGAAGAATATATGTCAGC
Source organism: Parabacteroides sp. ZJ-118 (assembly GCF_011038785.1). Taxonomy (GTDB): domain Bacteria; phylum Bacteroidota; class Bacteroidia; order Bacteroidales; family Tannerellaceae; genus Parabacteroides. The sequence continues at coordinate 11,615 of NZ_JAAKDT010000054.1, read as the reverse complement.
ACAACATTCTTCATGTTGGTCGCATTAATGCTAATATTGATAGTGATTGGAACCCTGTTTGCACCACTGATTGATTGGTATGACATATTAGGTGCCACACAAGATCGAGTGCCTCATCTAAATGAAATAGTGTATATTTCATTTGTAATATTTTGCCTAAACTTCATATTTAAGTTTATTGGTAATGTTTATCTTGCGATGCAACTGCCGGCAGTTAATAACCTGATGGTGGTATCAGGGCATCTTCTTTCATTGATAATTATTTATGTATTCACTTTTACAGTTTCCGGTAGTCTATTTTGGGTCGCTATTGTTTATTCTGCTTCACCACTAGTTGTATATTTGATCGCATATCCGGTAACTTTTAATAAAATATATCCGTATTTTAAACCATCAATACATTTTTTCAAGAAGGAATACGTAAAAGAATTATTCAATTTGAGTATGCTGTTCTTTCTGCTTCAGTTATCGGGTATTTTGTTATTTGCATTTTCCAATTTACTCATTTCTCACATGTTCGGGCCGGAAAATGTTACACCGTACAATATCTCATATCGATATTTCAGTATTATGCCAATGCTTATAAACCTGATATTGGCGCCCATGTGGTCAGCCACCACCGATGCGTACGCAAAGGGGGATATGTCGTGGATAAAACGTACAATGGATAATGTTAAGAAGATACTCATATTTGCATCTGCGGGACTAATATTGATGGTCGTGATATCAGAATATGTATATCAAATATGGATTGGCACAGAAGTACACATACCGATTATCATGTCTTTGGTTATGTCTATATATATCTGCATATTGATATGGAGTTTGGCATTCTCAAATTTCCTTAATGGTCTTGGTAAATTACGTATACAAACCATAAATACAATTGCCGTTGCTATATTATATGTTCCAATATCTTACATTTTGGGCAAGCATTTGGGGATAATAGGAATATTGGTTGGAATGTGTGTGCTGAATAGCTCTGGATTAATATTTAATTATATCCAATTTAATAAAGTGATAAACGGTACCTCAAAAGGAATTTGGGACAAATAAGGGAATGTTAGTCTATATAATACCTACAATATATTGCCTATGGGGGATATATCATTATGACTATAGGCAAAATTCCGAAGGAAAAATAGTTTGTTTTTATCTTCTTTCGGTTTATCTTGCTGTGATATCTGGATTAAGTTATAAAGTGGGTGGTGATTCGGGTTTTTATATGGATTTATACACATTTGTTCCCACGTTAGAGAGCCTAAAAAAGTCAGATTATTCTGATTCGTCGTACCAACCATTATATTTCTTATTGTGCGTACTTTGTAAATCTATTACGCCAAAAATATGGTTAATGCATCTAATTCAGTCACTGATAGTATGTATTGTATATTTCAGATTTATAAGGAATCATACTCGATATCTATTTACCGGCGCATTTATGTTTATGACATGCATGTATACTTATTTTTGTTATGAAATCTACAAAGAATCAATTGCTGTTTCCATGATGCTAATCGGATACCAATATTTACCACAAAAAAAATATCTAAAGTATTATATTTATGCTACATTATCCATAATGTTTCATTTTAGTGGCATAATAGCTTTTTTTATCCCATTTCTTCGTAAATTGAAATTCAACAAGGTTTTGTTAATATGGATTGGTGTATTGCTGTTCGTGTTAACCGGTTTTCAGACATATGTTACATATTTTATAAGTAGCGATATGATAATCCAAAAATTGGATTATTACGTATTAGTTGCTACAGATAAGTATAATGATAACTGGTATCTTATGGCTCTAATCAGGAATGTGTTGATTCCATTGTTTACGGCCATATTATTTAAACAACTTTATAAAAATGTTCCCAATCAGTGGTCGTATGTATTGTATGTTCTATTAGGAATTGGCACATTGCAATTAGCCCAAATATTTGAACGTCCGATTAACTATGTTCTTCCTTTTGTCGTTCTTTCACTTTCTGAAATTATGGGTGGTGCATACAAAAAGCGAGCTTATAAATTCCTTACAACTTTCTTTGTGTGCTTTATTTTCTGGTTTGGATGTCGAGGTTGGTTTTATGCAAGAGAAGAAGTATGGCGTTTAATGATTCCATATGAATCAATTTTTGACGAAAAGAATAACAGAGAACGAGAAAAAGTAATCATGCAGATACATTAATAAGGGCTATGATTGAAAAAGATGATATAGCAGTACTATTATCAGCTTACAACGGATCTGAATACATAAAAGAACAACTTGATTCGATAATAAGTCAAAAATCCGTATCGATCAAATTGATCGTGCGTGATGATGGTTCGACTGATGATACATATCAAAAGTTGTTATTTTTCAAGGAAAAGCATCCGGATACTGATATAATTCTAATTAAAGGAGAAAACGTAGGATATGTTAAGAGTTTCTACCTGCTAACGAAATTCGCATTGGAGAAATTCCCGGGTATCCAATATTTTTCATTTTCTGACCATGATGATATTTGGTTACCAGACAAACTTATTTTAGCTGTTTCTAATATAGACAACGATTCTACACATCCTTGTCTATATTGCTCTAATGCTATGATGGTTGATAAAAATCTCAACAAGATTGGATTATTCAGAAAGGAGAGTAAACCACATATTAATCCTAAGACATGTTTAATACAAAATATTGTTACAGGCTGTACAACATTATTCAATCGCGAAGCGGCACGACTATATGTAAATCATCAAATACCTGATATAAAAGTTCATGATCAGTACTTATACATATTATGTACATTATTCGGTAGGGTAGTATATGATTGTTATCCTCACATTCTATATCGGCAACACGGTAATAACCAAATAGGCAAGCCTTCGTTGAAGAATAGGATAAGTACAAGTATGAAGAGACTATTGTCAGACTCTCATTCCTTAGAATATCGTGCACAATTAATATATGAAGAGTTTCGCCAAAATCTTAAGGGTGAATCATTAAATGCAGTAAGCAAACTAGCTCTTTATCGAAAATCAATTTTTAATCGGATATCTCTATTCTTTGATACAGATTTTAGATATGACTCAATAATTAGCAACATAATATTCCGATTCAAAATTATTATTGGACGTGTGTAGAATGTGATTAATTCAATATCAATACAAAATAACATAGATATGATAGACCCTAAATTAATTGCAATATATTTCCCACAATTTCATTCTATTCCAGAAAATGACAAGTGGTGGGGAAAAGGTTTTAATGATTGGAATTTGGTGGAAAATGCCAAACCTCTATTTCAAGGACATAACCAACCGAAAGTTCCTCTTGATGGAATGTATAATCCTTGTGATAAAGAAACGCTTAAACATCAGGCCGATCTTGCAAGAAAATATGGAATCCATGGTTTTATGTTTTATCATTACTGGTTTGATGGTAAACTACTGCTAGAAAAACCAATGGAAACATTGCGAGATAATACTGACATAGATATAAACTATTGTGTATGTTGGGCAAACGGCACATGGACTCGGGCATGGGAAGGAGAGTCCGAAATCTTGATTGAACAGAAACATACGAATGACCCTGAGATCTGGAAAGCCCATTTTAATTACTTATTACCATTTTTTAAGGACAAAAGGGCTATACGAAAAGATGGAAAACCTGTTTTTTTAGTATATCAACCTAATTTGTTGAATAATACTAAGGAAATGTTTGATCTATGGAGTCAACTTGCAGTAGAACATGGTTTGCCCGGATTATATACAATTGCAATTAAAAACTACGATTTCGGTAATCATACTTCATTTTTAAAGTATTATGATGGTATGATGAAATTTCAGCCAAGGGAAGCCTTTACATCGAAATACTTCAAAGGGAATTCAACAAACAAATTCCAATTTTTGCGTCGTCTTCCTCCATTTCTATGGAAAATAATCCAAAATATATATTTGAAGTTTAAAAGCTACACAATGGTGAATGGGGATGAGATCTGGAGTATTATTCTTCATCAAGCATATGTGGCACAATATCCACAATATGACTTGGATATCTACGAATGTGGTTTCATTGAGTGGGATAATACCTCTAGATATAAGAATAAAGCTAAAATATTCTCCCGCCCAAATAGATCTAACTTGGAAAGATATATTAGCGAACTTTATTCTAAAGCAGTTAAACACAATTCAGAATTCATTTTTTGGAATGCATGGAATGAGTGGTCAGAAAGTGCATATTTAGAGCCTGACAAAATGAGAGGATATGAAAATTTGGAACTCATTCATAATATAAATACCCCCCCCCACCACCCCGATAATTTCTTGTTGTATAGCAACTTATAACGGAGGTAGGTATTTAAAATATCAAATACTTTCAATTCTCAATCAGTTATCTGAGCATGATGAAATCATCATTTCGGATGATCAATCTACCGATAATACTTTGGATATAATCAGAAGCTTTAATGATGACCGAATAAAAATATTTAATCACAAAAAAGAGTTTTGTTCATCTTCATCTGCATATGCTGCCAAAAATTTTGAAAATGCGATTTCCCATGCAAAAGGAGACATTATATTCCTTTCAGATCAGGACGATGTTTGGTTACCAAATAAAGTTAGGGTAATGACTGAATACCTTAAAAACTATGATTTAGTTATCAGCGACGCATATGTCACAGATAGTAACCTAAATGTATTATATAATACCAGGTTTTATCCGGGATGTGGGCAAACAAAGAATCTATTTAAAGCATACATATCCACTCATCCATATCAAGGAAGTTGTATGGCATTTAGATCAAGTATCTTGAGAAAGGCACTTCCCTTTCCGAAAGGCGTGACATCTCACGATACATGGCTTGGCTATATAGGATCGACTTTTTATAAAGTAAAATTGATTCCTGAAAAACTAATGTATTACCGCAGACATGACAATGTGGTGTCTATTACAGGAGAAAAAAGCGACAAGCCAGTTATGATTAAAGTTCGTAACAGACTAAAATATCTTGTTCTTTTAATTCTGCGAGGATGTAAGTTAATTTGAACTTTTTGATTAGACTAACTGGAAATTAATTATCATTGAATGAGAATAAAGTATGACCGAATATAATTATACTCTTACTGTAAGTATAGTAATATATTGTAATGATAAAAGGGAGTTAATGGAGGCTGTTAACTCTGTATTAGAGTCAAACGGAGTAAAACTTAAATTATATATAATTGATAATTCTCCCACAGATGCACTGAAGAATTTATTCAAAGACCAAAGAATAGAGTATATCTTTAATAACAATAACATTGGTTTTGGTGCAGCCCATAATATAGCCTTACAAAAGGCTATTAATGAGTCACAATATCATTTGTGTCTAAATCCAGATATTCAATTCTCATCTAATGTGCTTAAGGAGATCATAGGATATATGGACATTCATCAAAACATCGGTCAACTGCTTCCAAGAATTATCGATGAAAATGGTAATTTAGCCCGAAGACAAAGGCGCTTACTACCGACTCCTTTTATCACATTTTTTAGAGGAATTTTCAAAGGCTTTCCATTCACAAAAAAAACCACAGAGAAATATTTCACGCGATTCAAGAGTTATGATGAAGAAATGCCGGCTCCTTTCTTATCTGGTTGCTTTATATTTCTTAGAAGTAAGGTTATAAAAGAGGTCGGAATGTTTGACGAACGATTTTTTATGTATTACGAAGATGTAGACTTGTCAAGAAGAATCTTCGCGTATTGTGGTAATATGTATTGGCCCGGAGTGACAATAACTCATGTTGGCCATAGGGAAAGCCACCGGAATTGGAGATTGTCAAAAATCCACATATCAAGTGCCATTAAATATTATAACAAATGGGGGTGGCTTGATAAAGAACGTAAACAGATCAACAATAAAGTATTGTCTATGTATGGCAAATAAATCCACTTTATATCAAATCAAAGTAATTCTTTATTCAGAATTTTAATGAAGAAAATCGCAATAATCGGAGCTGGGAACGGAGGGTAAGCAATGGCCGGGCATCAGACTTCTATGGGGCACAAAGTTAAAGTGTATGACCGGAATACACAAAAAATATCAGACCTCAAAGAGAAGAAAGAGATGGTTACAGAATAATGATGGCAGGCAATTTAGGCAGTGCTCAAACCATAAGGTCCGTTATGGCAGCGACACTTATGCTTAAGGAGCGTAAAGATATAAAATGGATTTTTGTCGGGGATGGCAGCGAGAAAAAATATATGGAGGAATTTATTGATAAGCATAACCTTGGTGACACTGTATTCCTAATGGGACGTTACCCGGGGAATTATATGGGGGCTTTTTTTGGACAAGCAGATGCCATGTTGATTACGTTACGAGCCGAGTTCCCTCATATTAGAGCTGTTGTTCCGGCTCGCTTACAAAGTTATATGTCTTCAGGCAAACCGATTATTGCCATGGCAGATGGAGGAGTTGCCGATCTCGTTAGTGAAGCTGATTGTGGCATTTGTGTTAAGGCTGAAGATTTCAATAGTTTATGTACAATTATTACAAACGATATTATTCCAAATAGAGAAAAATTTGCCATAAAGGGACAAAATGGACGACGTTATTATGAACGATTCTTCACCACTCAGCAATGCATTAACAAATTAGAATCAATAATTAATTTGTCTGAAAAATGAGTAATAAATTAAGTTTGACTTATAGGCTTTTAAAAAAAATCGGGCTGAATTACTCCGAAGAAGAATATGGGCAAATTGGGCCTCTCGATGTAATTGGACATGCTTTCAAGAATCCTTATCATGCCCTATTGCAGAGTATGATGAACTGGGTGATTTTTGAGCCTGTAGCGCCACGACTGTTTCGGCCATGGCTATTGCGTAGAATGGGGTGTACAGTTGGCAAAAATGTCTTTATAGGAGATCATGTTAAAGTGGACTTAAATCATGCAAAATTAATCACACTTGAAGAAAGGGCGCATGTGGCAAGTGGCACTCGTTTACTGTGTCATCAAAGGAACTTATCTCATTATTGTCAAGGTGATGATTATGCAAAACTTGGCTACATACTTAAACCAATTCATCTATGTAAAGGAAGCTTAGTCGGTATGGAATCATTCGTTATGCCTGGTGTCACGATTGGCGAAGGTGCGATAGTCGGAGCAGGGTCGCTTGTAACTAAGGACATTCCGGCATGGACGATTGCAACAGGCCGTCCGGCAAAAGTTGTAAAGGAAATCCCCAAACGAGATAATTCAATATGAATATTCTTACTTTTGATGTTGAAGAATGGTATAACTGTGACTTCATTTCCGAAAATTTCAATTGGAATAATTATGAAGTCCGAATATATGAAGGCGTTGGACGTATCCTTGACGAACTTGCAAAACATGAAATCAAAGGTACATTTTTTTGTTTAGGATGGTTGGCAGAAAATCATCCATCAATTATCAAGAGAATTCACGATGAAGGCCACCAAGTCGGATGCCATTCATATCAGCACCAACTTTCTACACGCTTTTCTCCGGATTCGTTTAGAGCGGACACATATAAGGCGAAATCTCTTATCGAAGATGTGATAGGTGATGGTATAGAATGTTTTCGAGCTCCCGGTTTCTCAATAACTCACAAAAACTTATGGGCTTTTGATGTATTGCATGAACTCGGATTTAAATACGACTGCTCAATATTCCCCGCTCACCATGATTATGGAGGAATGCCGGATTATGGGTCATCTGAACCGGCAATTCTATTACAGAACGGGTACGAAATTAAAGAATTCCCAATAAATATCCACCGATTGTTCTGTAAAAATCTCGTCTTCTCCGGAGGCGGCTTTTTCAGGCTTTTCCCATACTGGCTTATTAAAAAGTGGGGGAAAGAGACTCCTTATATGATGACATATTTTCATCCACGGGACTTTGATTCCGACCAGCCGGTTATCAAGGAGCTCCCAAAGGTTCGCAAATTCAAAAGTTATGTAGGGCTGAAACATTCATTTGTTAAATTTCAAAAGATCTTGGCTGATTTTGATTTCGTCAATGTTGCTCAAGCAAATGATGTCATTGATTGGTCCTCAGCCAAGAGAATCAATTTATAAATAACATGAACATATTGATAACCGGTATCCACGGATTTGTGGGTTCTAATCTTGTGTCAGCCCTTAAAGACGGCAATACAATTTATGGTCTTGACATTGTTGCTCCGATAAAGGAGGGTGTTGTGAAAACATACTCTTGGGAGAATATGGAAGAGGACCAGTTACCGCAGGTCGATGCCGTCATACATCTTGCAGGTAAAGCCCATGACACAAGGAATGAGTCCGCCGCCGATATCTATTTTAAGGTTAACACCGACTTGACTAAAAAGGTCTTTGATTATTTCTTGAAGCATAAAGAGATCAATAAGTTTATCTTTTTTAGTTCTGTAAAGGCTGCAGTCGATAAGGTTCCGGGAAAGGTATTGACCGAAGATGTCACACCTTGTCCTGTCGGACCATACGGTGAGAGCAAGATCAAAGCTGAGGAATATATTTTGGCAAACCTCGACAAGGTTGATAGAAGACAGGTAATAATTCTTAGACCCTGTATGATTCATGGGCCGGGAAACAAAGGGAATCTAAATCTGCTCTACGGCTTTGTCAAAAAAGGTCTGCCTTGGCCACTCGGAGCATTTGAGAACCGCCGTACGTTCACGTCTGTGGATAATCTGACATTCGTAATCAATGGCTTGCTGACAAAAAATATCGCAAGCGGCATATACAACATGGCCGATGACAAGGCTCTGTCTACAAATGAACTTATTAACGTTATGTACGCCGCAATGGGTAAAAAAGCCCATATCTGGAAGATTAATCGAGGCCTTATTTCTTTTTGCGCACGAATGGGCGACATTCTTCATCTGCCGCTTAACACATTCCGCTTGGACAAGCTTACCGAAAACTATGTGGTGTCCAACGCAAAAATCAAAAAAACTCTTAGTATCGAGAAGATGCCAATCGGTGCTTGCGCCGGATTGACAAAAACTATTCAAAGTTTTCAAAATCAATAACCCACATGCTGTACATCGTTATCGCAATTTTGCTGATTCTGCTTGAATTGGCATACTTCCGTGTAGCTGACAGGTTCAATATCATAGACAAACCGAATATGCGCTCGTCGCATACCTCTATCACTCTTCGTGGCGGAGGTATTGTGTTTCTGTTCGGTGCTTGGATTTATGCGGCTTTCTTCGGATTGGACTACGGATGGTTTCTGCTTGGATTGACGCTCATCGGCTTGGTGAGCTTTGTCGATGACATCCATTCGCTGCCTGATTCTGCAAGGCTCGTGGTGCAGTTCGCGGCAATGTTCCTGATGTTCTACCAATTCGGGATCCTCAACTGGCAGGATGGGTGGATTGTGCTGATAGCTTTGATTGTCTGCGTAGGCATTACCAATGCCTACAACTTTATGGACGGCATAAACGGCATAACAGGCGGCTACTCCCTCGCCGTTCTTGCACCGCTCATTTATCTCAATCAGAGTCTCAATTTCATTGATATGCCGTTCCTGTTTGTGACCGGACTAAGCCTGTTGGTGTTCTGCTTCTTCAACTTCCGCAAGAAAGCCAAGTGCTTTGCCGGGGATGTCGGCTCGATCACCATCGCATTCATTTTGTTGTTCGCTCTTGGCAAACTGATACTACAAACCGGCGACTTCTCCTATATCGTCTTCCTTGCTGTCTATGGCGCAGATTCGGTGTTGACAATCTGCCACCGCATACAGCTACACGAAAACCTCGGCGAGGCACACCGCAAACACGCATATCAGATAATGGCAAATGAACTGAAGATTCCTCATGTGCAAGTGTCGCTGCTATATATGGCAATCCAACTCGCGATTTCATTCGGCATGATTTTCTGTCCTATTAACCATTATATCTATCTTGTAATTGCGACTATAGTATTGATGATTACATATCTCCTTTTTATGAAGAAGAACTATCATCTCCATGAAGAATATCTAATTTCCCGACAATCATGATAATCAACGACGAACTACTCGATAAAGTAACCGCTGAGGCCGAAGCAAGTCCTCGGCTTCGCATGAACTACAATCTCCACGAAAGCCTTGATGCAAAGGCACAGCGGCTTATCAACGTGCTGTTGCCGGGTACGCCGCTGCCGATTCATCGCCATAAACATACCGAAGAGACATACGTTCTATTGCGCGGCAAGATGTTTGTGGTCTTTTACGATGACCTTGGAGGACAGACAGAACGCTATCTGCTCGACCCGACGCAAGGCAACTACGGCGTACAGATACCCAAAGGTAGGTGGCATACCGTCGAAGTTGTCGAGCCGTCAGCTATCCTTGAAGTCAAAGATGGTCCGTACACGCCTCTCCAACCAGAAGATATTCTATACTGATGAGGAAGCGGATCTTATTGTGTAAGCCGAAGATAAGTGAGCGGTAAGCGTTCGGTGATACAGACAAGTCGGCTTTCATCGAAACGCATATGAACAAAAAAAGAGAGATGCTTGTTTTTATGAAAAAGATTATATTCCTTTGCGCAGATCATAAAGGAAGGAGTTTGCGGTATGGCAGAGAGTGCGGTTCAAATAGCATCTTATATATGCAGGCGATACCAAAAGGAATTTGGTACCCGAATTGATGAGATAAAGTTGCATAAGTTGCTTTATTTCAGCAAACCACTAATAGAGCGTATGGCTGGTTGATTGCAAACATCTACTTTTGTTTCCGTTTTAAAGATCAACAGAAATGGAAAGCAAAGATTATTTTGAGAAGGTCATGCAGGACTACAATCAGAATCGCAAAGGTCGTAGTCTGCGTAAGTATTGTAAGGATGAAGCAGTGGATTATGCTTGGCTCATCGAGTTTAAGAAGAGCTATCCTCAGAGAGTCCGGGAGCAAACGCTTTCCGGAGAGGATGCGTTTCTTCCGATATCCATACGTGAGGGACATTCGGAAAAGGCATTGGCATGGGAAGTCGCTTCATTGGTATTGAAGTCGCCGCAAGGAGAACGTTTGGAGATAAGAAGTACAAGTTTGTTTGTCGTGGCCGAGTTGCTACATAAAATGTCGCAGCCATGATAAATTTCACGAGTCGCCCCCGTTACTTTATAAAGTCAACCCCGACTGACATGCGCAAAGGACATGACGGTCTGGCATCCATAGTCCGGGAAGTTATGGGACACGATCCCCGGAATTACAATGAAGCCTTTATTTTTTATTCCAAAGACTACCGTAAGGTTAAGGTTCTTCATTATGACATCAATGGCTGGGTGCTGTATTCCAAGTGGTTCACTGACGGAAAGTTTTTGAGACCTGAGTTTGAGGGATGCAAGAAAAGCCATGAGTTGTCTCGTGAGACTTTGGTGTTGATATTGTCGACGTCGGTTCAGACAAGAATTAAGATATGAATATACAAGATGAGATAAGATCCTTGAATGCCCGGGCGGCTGCGGCTGAAGCGAAAGCCGCGGCTGCCAAACAAAGGGCCGCGGAATTGAATGCTTAGTAAGCGTCCAAGCACAGCCTGAGTAAAACCGACTACATTCGCGGCTGTAACATTAATCTTGATAAATTATGTATTACAGCAACGAAGATTTTGAAAACTTTTACATTCGCTACAAGGCGGAGGG
>NZ_JAAKDT010000053.1 GCF_011038785.1 Parabacteroides sp. ZJ-118 | reverse complement strand
GTATGTGGATGTGGAAGTCCGTACTCCCAGAGGCCGTGTGGATATGGTGATGCGCACACCGACAACGCTCTACATCGTGGAATTGAAGTTGAACAAGACCGCAGGCATTACCCTCGATCAAATCCATTTGCGCAATTACCCGGAACGCTTCGCCCTCTGCGGCCTGCCCATCGTAAAGGTCGCCATCAACTTTGACAGTGAGCGGCATACGTTAGGGGATTGGATGATTGAACCCTCTTCCCTGATCGGGGAATAGTCTCTTCCCTGGTAAGGGAAAGGTGTCTTCCCTGGTAAGGGAAATCATCTTTCCCACACTGGCTCTACCAAGTGGATAAGATGCCATTTTTCCTCCTTTGTACACAACGTAAAAGAGGGGAAAACACAATTGCTATGAGTATGAGTGGCTGTCTGGCTGTCTAATGTCTTTCGACAGTCCTGTCTAAGGTGATTCGACAGAGTTGTCTGATGCCATTCGACAGGGCTGCCTGAAGGAATTAGATAAATCGAGGTTGAAATTCTGAATACAGAAAATCATCTTTACCTTATCGGGGAAATCATCTTTACCTACTCGGCTCTATCAAGCCTGTGTGGTTATGTGGACATCACGAGTATCCCTAAGTTACGTAAAGCAGCCGGACTTATGCTAAAAAAACAGTGCGAACAAAACCTGTTGAAGGCGATTGAAGAGATGAACTACAAACGGAATAAAAATCATGAAGCGTAACATTCTCATCACCGGCGGAGCCGGATTTATCGGTAGCCATGTCGTGCGGCTGTTTGTAAACAAATACCCCGACTATCGGATCGTCAATCTTGACAAACTGACCTACGCCGGCAACCTCGCCAACCTGAAGGAGATCGAGGACAGACCGAACTATACATTTGTTAGGGCAGACATCGTTGACTTTGAGGTCATGCGTCGGATAATGGATGAGCATGAAATTGATGGCATCATCCACCTTGCCGCCGAAAGCCATGTCGACCGCTCCATAAAGGATCCGTTCACCTTCGCCCGTACCAATGTGATGGGAACGTTGTCATTGCTTCAAGCCGCGAAAGAATATTGGGAGTCATTGCCGGAAAAGTACGAGGGGAAACGCTTCTACCATATATCCACCGATGAAGTATATGGTGTATTGGAGTTGACGAACCCCGAGGGAATAGAATCGCCGTTTACCACGACTGCCTCGTCGGAACATCATCATGCCTACGGTACGGAGTTCTTCTTGGAAACGACCAAGTACAATCCGCACTCGCCGTATAGCGCATCCAAGGCGTCGAGCGACCATTTTGTCCGTGCCTACCACGATACCTATGGTATGCCGACCATCGTCACCAACTGCTCCAACAACTATGGTCCGTATCAGTTTCCGGAGAAGCTGATTCCGCTGTTCATCAACAATATCCGCCATCGCAAGCCGCTCCCCGTCTACGGCAAGGGCGAGAATGTGCGCGACTGGCTCTATGTCGAAGACCATGCCCGCGCCATCGACCTGATCTTCCACAAGGGAACTATCGCTGAGACCTACAATATCGGCGGCTTCAACGAGTGGAAGAACATCGACATCATCAAGGTGATCATCAAGACCGTTGACCGCCTGCTCGGCAATCCCGAAGGCTACTCGGACGAGTTGATAACCTACGTTACCGACCGCCTCGGTCACGATATGCGCTATGCCATAGACTCCAGGAAACTGCAAAGAGAACTTGGTTGGGAACCCTCGCTCCAGTTCGAGGAGGGTATCGAGCGCACCGTCCGCTGGTATCTCGATCACCAAGATTGGATGGACAACATCACCTCCGGCGACTACGAACGCTACTACGAGGAGATGTACAAAAACAGATAATGGGCGAATCCCTCAAACATAAGACTGTCAACGGGACAATGTGGAGCTTTGTTGACTCCGTTTCCGGTCAGGGAATTACATTTCTGGTCGGGTTGGTGCTCGCAAGGCTGCTTACTCCGGAAGATTATAGCCTTTTAGGCATTATAATCATCTTTATCTCTGTATTCAACAGCATTGTCGACAGCGGTTTTTCAAACGCGCTGATACGCAAGAACGATGCAACGGACAAGGACTATAATACCGTTTTCGTCAGCAATTTGGGACTCAGTGTTGTGCTATGCGCGGCCCTTTATCTTCTTGCACCGTCCATAAGCAGCTTCTTCGATCGGCCACCGCTGACGAATCTTCTAAAGGCAATGTCTGTTATCATCATTATCAATGCGTTTGCCATCATCCAACGCACGATATTGATGAAAAATATTGACTTCAAGACCCAGACAAAAATCTCATTGATATCTTCGGTTTCAAGCGGCATCGTCGGTATCGGAATGGCATTGGCAGGATACGGGGTCTGGGCGCTTGTCGGACAGCAGATTTCACGACAGGGGTTGAATACGATCTGCTTATGGTCTTTTGCCAAATGGTATCCGAAATTGCAGTTCTCGTTCGATAGTTTCAAAGAATTGTTCGGGTTCGGGTGGAAACTGCTTGTTTCGGGATTGATAGACACTACATGGCGTGAGATATACCAAGTCGTTATCGGCAAGTGTTATGCCCCGGCTACGCTCGGTCAATATACACGGGCCCAACAGTTCGGTTCGATATTCTCATCCAACCTCAATGCAGTCGTGCAGCGCGTCAGCTACCCGGTGTTGAGCAGTATCCAGGATGACAAACCACGCCTCAAGGCCGGATACAAGCGGATCATCAAAACAGCCATGCTGCCCACCTTCGTTCTGATGCTTGGCATGGCCGGATGTGCGAAACCCATGATCCGGGTGCTTGTCGGAGATCAGTGGCTGCCGGCAGTGCCGCTCCTTCAGATAATATGTTTCCAGATGATGCTTTATCCGTTGCATTCGCTGAATCTCAATATGCTGCAGGTCCAAGGCCGTTCAGACCTGTTCCTCAAACTTGAGATTATCAAGAAAGCGGTGGCTGTCGGGCCGATTCTGCTCGGCATTTTTGTCAATATCTATTGGATGCTCATCGGAAGCGTTTTCACCGGCTTTGTGGCGTATTATCTCAACGCCTACTACTCAGGACCGGCAATCGGCTACTCCATCAAAGAACAGATCATGGACATCCTGCCCTCATTCGGAGTCGCACTCTCTATGGCTGCAGTCGTCTTTGCCCTGTCGTTTGTTCCTCTTTCGCCATTCATCGTATTCCCCTTGCAGATAGGGGTTGGCGCCGCAATAGCAATCGGTCTGTCAAAGAAAATGGGATTGCCCGAATACATCGAGCTTGAAGAGATCGCAAAACGATTTCTCACGAGATTCAAGAAATAACCATCAAACAGATAACTGTAACATCCCCGCTACTTCCGTGAAAACCATAGCTTTCATGAAGGTAGTCAAGCACTGAACTATTAAGCATCTTATTGTGAATCCAATGATTATCCCCCCCCCCCCCCCTCGTTTAACGAATGTTAACGATAAGAAGAGCGTTCGCAACTCAAATCTGGAACTTTACCGGATTATCGTCATGTTGTTGATTGTCGCACACCACTATGTGGTCAACTCCGGTCTCATACAACATATCCAGGAATCACCCGATATAGTCAACTCTGGAGTGATGCTCCTGTTTGGAGCATGGGGCAAGACCGGTATCAACTGTTTTGTTCTGATTACAGGCTATTTCATGTGCAAATCGAGATTCACAATAGAAAAACTGATAAAACTTTATCTGCAGGTTGCATTCTATGGAGTGATAATATACGGAATCTTCTGCTTTTCCGGTCATGAGATCGTCTCTCCCTTAAAGCTGATATGGACTTTATGGCCGGTAAAATCAATATCAAGCGGTTTCGTCAGCTGTTTTCTCCTGTTCTACCTGTTTATCCCGGTTCTGAACACACTTGTGGAGCATCTTGGCAAGGATTTGCATAAATATCTGGTAATATTGATTGTGGTAGCATTCTCCATGTTGCCGTCAATTGCGAAACTTCACATGACTTTCAATTACGTCACCTGGTTTATGGCTCTCTACATGATTTCCTCGTACATAAGACTATATGGGATATTCCCGAAAATCTCACACGCAATGTGGGGAGTGTTGGCACTCTTCACGTTGGCTGTAGGTTCATTGTCTATACTTGGATTGGGAATTATCTATGAATTGGGTTATACCGATACATTCGCACCATATTTCTTTGTGGCAGACAGCAACAAATTCCTGTCGCTCGCAATAGCAGTATCTTCCTTTATGTACTTCAAAGACCTTAAGATACCCTATTCTCGGTTTATAAATACTGTGGGAGCCGCCACGTTCGGGGTGCTACTCATCCATGCCAATTCAGACGCCATGCGACAATGGCTGTGGAGGGAAACGGTTGATTGTGTCGGACATTTCGGAGACTCCGTGCCTTGGACATTAGGATACGCTATCGTTTCCGTCCTGACAATATTTATCATTTGTGCCGGTATTGACTGGCTCAGGGGCAGATACATAGAACCTAAACTTACATCATATATAAACGGCCTGATTTTTAAGAAATGGCCCCAATTACAGTTTAAATGATGGAAAATAAACAGATAACCGTAACATCCCCGCTACTTCCGGATTTGGATGAGTTTAACGCATTGCTCAAAGAAATATGGGCAAGCAAATGGATAACGAACAACGGTTCGTTTCACAAACAGCTTGAAAAGGAACTTGCCGAATACCTCAAAGTTCCGTACATCAGTCTGTTCACTAACGGAACATTGCCGCTGATTACCGCCTTGCAGGCGCTCCGCATAACCGGCGAGGTGATCACGACACCCTATAGCTTTGTCGCCACCACCCACTCGCTTTGGTGGAACGGCATCAAGCCTGTGTTTGTGGACGTTGATCCGTCAAATTGCGGTCTTGACCCAAGCAAGATTGAAGCGGCCATTACGCCCAAAACGACGGCCATCATGCCGGTGCACTGCTACGGCAAACCGTGTGACACCAAGGCTATCCAGGAGATTGCCGACAAGTATGGACTGAAAGTTATCTATGATGCCGCCCATGCCTTTGGTGTGGAAGTGGATGGTGAGTCCATCCTCAACGCCGGCGACATGTCAACACTTTCATTCCATGCCACTAAGGTATATAACACCATCGAAGGTGGCGCACTCGTTTGCCACGACGAAAAAACAAAACAGCGCATCGATTACCTAAAAAACTTTGGTTTTGCCGGCGAGACAACGGTCGTTGCACCAGGTATCAATTCCAAGATGGACGAGATGCGTGCGGCATACGGCATACTCAATCTCCGACAAGTGGATGCCGCCATCGCCGCCCGCCAGAAAGTAGCCAACTGCTACCGTGAGGCACTCCGTGATGTTGACGGCATCACCTTCTTCGATGATATGCCCGGTGTCCGTCATAACTACTCCTACTTCCCCATCTTTATCGATGCGGAAAGATTCGGCAAGACACGTGACGAACTTTACTTCGCCATGAAAGAAGCTGGCGTTCTCGGCCGCCGCTACTTCTATCCCCTTATCGGCGAGTTCCCAACGTATCGCGGACTTCCATCCGCCACACGTGAGAACCTTCCCAACGCCTACAAGTTGGCAGACTCTGTTCTCTGCTTGCCGATGCACCATGCACTGAGTGAAGAGGATATCAACCGTGTACTAAAAATTTCGGTAAATGAAACATCTTTATATAATAGGAGCTCGCGGATTTGGAAGGGAAGTCTATAATCTTTTTATGCAATGCAAGGAGGGCTTGGGGAATATTGAATGTAAAGGATTTCTTGATGACAAGATAGATTCTCTTGATGGATACATGGGGTATCCACCGATTGTCTCATCTGTCGAAGATTATGAAGTTCAACCGGATGATGTATTCGTATGTGCATTGGGAAACGTGAAATATAAGAAGTTGTATGTTGAAAAAATTCTTGCTAAGGGAGGAAATTTCGTCTCCTTGATTCATCCAGGTGTTCAGATCGGCATGAATACAAAGATTGGGTGCGGATGCATTGTGCGGACTGAATGCAGTATTAGTTGCGATATAACAATAGGCGACTTTGTCACCATAATGGGATACTCTGTATTGGGTCACGACTGCATTGTAAAGGATTGGGCTCACTTGGGCGCGTATTCCTTTTTAGGAGGATTTTCGGAAGTGGGAGAGCTTGCAACTTTGCATCCCGGAACTCGGTTGCTGCCCCACATGAAAGTCGGCAGTAATGCTATCGTCGGCGCAGGCAGTGTAGTATTAAGAAATGTCAAACCAGGGGTCACCGTTTTTGGTGTACCTGCCAAAAATATTATTTTTTAAAATGGAGACAACAAAATTTATTGAATCGTTTGCAGAAGCCCTTGAGATTGAGGATGCTTCCAAAATCAGTGTGGAAACGGAATTTCGTAAACTTGACGAATGGGATTCACTAGGCTATTTGAATATCATCGCAATGCTCGATGAGAAGTACGGCATCCAGATTGAAAATGTGCAGTTCAAACAACTCATAACTATCGAAGACTTGATTCGATATATAGACGACGCAACAAAATAAAAGATGGCTTTCCTTACTTTTGATGGTGTGGGTGTCACCGCTCTTGCGGCAGCAGTTCCGCATACAGTCATAGAGAATCTGAAATACACCCGGTATTTCCCCGAAGATCAGGTAAGGGAAGTGGTGGAGAAGATAGGCATTTACGAACGTCGTTTTGCGGATGAAAAGACTTGTTCATCAGATCTCTGCTTCGCCGCCGCCGAGAAACTTATTGCCGACAACAATATCGATCGTAGCGAAATAGATTTGCTAATTTTCATATCGCAGACTGCGGACTATCGTATGCCGGCGACATCGGTTCTCCTTCAGGATCGCTTGGGACTTCCTAATTCCACGATTGCTTTTGACATAAACCTCGGCTGTTCGGCATTTATCTACGGTTTGACGGTCGCTTTCTCTATGATGAAAAATACCGGATTACGCAAAGCTCTGATTCTTGATGGGGAAACTCGCTCAAAGGTTTATTCTCCTAAAGATCGCCGTTCGGCGTTTCTTTTCGGAGATGGAGGTGTTGCGGCTCTTGTCGAGAGAGATGAGAAATTCGGCACAAGCTATTTCTCGCTAAATTCCGATGGTTCGCGCGGAGACTTGATTAAAATTAATGGCGGAGGTTACCGTATGCCTTCAAGTGCGGAAACTATCAAGGAAAAAGTGGTGGACGAATATGGCAATATTCGCTCCGATGAACAAGGCTACATGAACGGTGGCGACGTGTTCAACTTCGTAATACGCGAGATTCCCAAGGATATACAGAAGCTCATCGCTTTCTCCGGCCAAGACATCCAAACGATGGATTACTGCGTATTCCACCAAGCTAATAACTTCATCAACAGCTATCTTGCTAAAAAGCTGAAACTTGACACTACAAAAATACCATCAACGATAGCCAAATACGGCAATACGTCATCGGTATCTGTCCCGCTCACCATTGTTGATCAGCTGAAAAACAAGATGGACGGAGACAAGAAGCTGTTCTTAAGTGCATTCGGAGTAGGCATGACATGGGCAAACGCGATTGTGCCGTTTGTTGACTGTAAAATAAGTGATGTGGCAGAGGTATGACAGAAAGTTCTAATCCGTTCTCTCTCCAAGGAAAACATATCCTGATTACCGGCGCTTCATCAGGGATTGGACGCCAATGTGCAGTCAGTTGCGACCGCATGGGAGCTAGACTACTTCTGGTCGGAAGGAATCAAAGTCGGCTTGTGGAAACGTTGAGGATGTTGTCCGGTTCAGATCATGACTACAAAACTACGGATCTGGATAAAATACCTTCTACTTATATTGAGGATCTGGCCACGCTGCATGGGGCTTTCGATGGTTTTGTTCATTCTGCAGGTATTGAAAAAACTTTGCCTGTCAAATTCCTTAAGAAAACTGACTATGAGGAAGTGTTCAATACCAATGCATTCAGCGCCTTTGAAATAATCCGGCAATTATGCTCACGAAGGACTTTTAAAGATGGTGGAAGCATAGTCCTTATCTCCTCTATAACATCTTTGATAGCAAGAGGCGGAGTGTGTGCCTACGCTGCTTCAAAAGGTGCGATAAACAGTGCTGTTAGGGTGATGGCTTTGGAATTATCAAAAAGGAGAATAAGGGTGAATTCTGTTTCTCCGGGGACAATCCTTACCCCGATGATGAAGGATTATCTGGCGAGCCTCACAGATGATGAACGGAAAAAGCGAGTAGATGGATTCCCACTCGGTATAGGAACATCTGAAGATGTTGCCAATGGAGTGATATATCTATTGAGCGATGCATCACGGTGGGTTACAGGTTCTAACCTTATTATTGACGGTGGATATACAGCAAGATAACCGTTAATTTTTACGAAATTAAGATAACATATCAAGGTCCGAGGCTGTAATGCTTAAGACTTTTTATTGGTAATAATTGTGGTTTCTTTATTCAAAAGGATAGTTATGAGTACTTACGACAAATTAGACCGCCCATGCGTTATAGCTTACGTAGGGCTACTTCAAGGAATTATCTCTCGAATGGCATCAAATAGTGCCAACTGCAAAGTATGTGCTGTTACCATTCTTACAGCTGTTTTAGCGTTGTCAAATTATGATGGATGCGAGAAATGTCTGATCGCTGCTATACCTACATTTTTGATGTTCTTGACTGATTCATACTACCTTGGCCTTGAGCGTAGGTTCAAAAGGATTTGCGATGATTTTATTGCAAGGATCAAGGAGGGACAAGAACCGGATTTGTTTAGTATTCCGAAAAGTAGTCTGTCAGAACAATTAATCGGTTTGTTGGGAGGATTTCGCTCTATTTCTACTACTCCTTTTTATTTGCTTTTAGGACTTGCGTCTTTAGTGTTCTCATTTGTTTGATTAGTCTTATTGTAATGGGTATCTATGAGAGAATGAAGACAACGGAGTTGATTAGACTAAGAAAGAGGCTTAAATACCCTCTTAAGAAGGTTGCTGAAGTGATGCCCAAAGGTTTTACTGATGAGGCATTCGTTAGTTTCTTCAAAGAGATATACCCCTCTTTATGGGTGGAATTGGAAAATCGGTATCAATCACATTTAAGGGTGTATAATAGCCGTAGACAGAATGGATTGAAGGCCATATATCCTTTATCTTCCAGAACCTTGATTCTTGATGTCGCAAAGGTTTCGCTGCAAAAAAGTAGAAATGAACATTCTACGGATGAATACGAATTAGAGAAGTCAAAAGGATTGGAGAAACTACTTAATAGCGGCAAAAGAAAAGCGCATAAGATAAGAGAGATAGATGCGAAGCGGATACGTCAATTCCAAGAGGTTACTCCTGATTATGTAAATAATCTCATCAAGGAATATTTCAATATAAGGAGAAAGAACACTCTTGATGTTAACTCCCGATACCTTATAATACTTGAATGTGCAAAGTTCAAATGCGAGGAGATAATCTCGTTTTTAGAGAAAATAAATGCTTGTGAGAAAAATGATGAGTTGCGTCAATTAGCATATAGAATCCTTTGTAGTTTTGGGCTGACACCAAAACTCTCTCATAAAAGGAACGGCAGAAAGAAACTGTCAGCTACAAAGGTCAAGGATTTAGACGAAAATCCTTCTGAGTTGATTCAACGTATCTACGATAATCAACATAAGATACATAAGCATTTTGATGTATTTCTTTCACATAGTTATGGTCGTCAAACCGAGCTTCTTGAAGTTAAGGAGTCTTTAAATCGACAAGGACTGGTCGTGTATGTTGATTGGATTAATGATGCAGAAATGTTGGCTCGCGAAAAACAGAACAACGATACTTTCAAAGTGCTGTATGAACGTCTCCGCCAATCTTCATCACTTCTTTTCATCCAAACCAAATCAAGTGTAACCTCTCCATATTGCAGCAAAGAGATCGAATTCTTCAAAAAACTGGGTCGCCCTATGTACATCCTTGAAGCAGAGAAAGTTGAAAATCGACCTCCATTCTTTGACGATTTGACTTTGATAAAGCAAATAGATAAACGAATCTTAGTTGACGGAGAGACTCTCCTTTCGAAGGGCTTGATTGATGTATCGAGACAAAGTGATTAATCGAGGAGGGACGGGAACGTGGTCAAAAATAAAATGATATGCAAATGCTATTGATTTGCTTAAATAGAACGAAGATATGAGTGATACTAAAGAAGTGAATCCGTTAGTTGCCATACGTTGCATAACGTATAATCACGAGCCGTACATACGCGATGCGTTGGAGGGGTTCGTGATGCAGAAGACGAACTTCCCGTTCGTGGCAATCGTCCATGACGATGCCTCCACCGACGGCACAGCCGCAATCATCCGCGAATATGCCGAGAAATACCCAGACATAATCAAACCCATCTACGAAACCGAGAACCAATACTCGAAGCGAGATGGCTCGCTAAGGCGCATAATGGACAAAGCCTGCGAAGAAACCGGCGCCAAATATTATGCCTTGTGCGAGGGCGATGACTACTGGACAGATCCGCTCAAGCTCCAAAAGCAAGTCGACTTCTTAGAATCCCACCCTGAATACTCAATGTGTGCTTCTAATGCCAAAACATATAATTGCAATACGTCTAAATATATCAGCCATATTTCTAATGTCCATACTGATATTGATTTTGACATAGAAAAGATTATACTTAATGGAGGCGACATCATTAACACTTGTTCTATAATGTATAGGACTGAGGTTTATTCAGAATTGCCTGATATTATAGGTAAATTTCATGTTGGAGATTATCCGTTGCAAGTTCTTTTGTCTCATAAATACAAAGTGAGAATTTTTAAAGATAATATGTGCGTATACAGAATTTTTTCAAAAGGATCATGGACTAGTAATTACTCGTCAAATATCTATAATTCTGAAAAAATATCGGTGCTCATTGCTAAAAACGTAAAAATGTATGAAACACTAGATAGGTATACCGACTATTCATACCACAATTTATTTCAACAAAAGATACTTACTATGAGTTACAATCTTTGTCTTTCTCTATGTAATAAACTGAGATTATTATGTTCTCATCCAAGGCTTATAATAAAAACTTTTGGCATATACGGCACAATTGTAAGACTTATGCCAGAAAAATATAAATCCAAAGTTCGCAATTTTACATATAATTATCAATCTTGATAATGGTATAATCCATGAAACCTCATTATTTATTTGTAAAGCTTATGTCAAAAATTACGGGTTCACAAAAGCCAATATTTGAATATCTCAAGAAAAGAGGTGCCAAAATAGGGGGGGCTGTAACATTTATTCAGACATATCAACCGGAGAGTCTGAGTTGATATCTATTGGGGACAATGTCACTATCTCGGCCGATGTTGTTTTTATTACCCACGATAATTCTTGTATCAAAATCAATCCTAAGAAATCAAACTTGTTCGGGCGCATATGTATTGGTGATAATTGTTTCATTGGCCAGCGCTCAACAATCCTATATGGCGTGACTTTGGCGAATAATATTATTGTTGCATCGGGAAGCGTGGTAACAAAAAGTTTCGACACTGAGAGAGTCGTAATTGGAGGCAATCCGGCTAAAATCATCACTACTTGGGAGGATTATGAGGTCAAAAATGCCGCTTATATGATGACCCGTGCGGAATTTGCCGATGCGATGTTGTCCCACGACGAATCTCGATTAGTGGTTAAATCGCCTTACAGACCTAAATAGATCTACTTGCATGTCGCATAATAATCTTATTGAAAATCCCTTGGTCAGCATTGTAGTACCAGTATACAATATGGGAGACTCATTGACACAATGCGTGTGTTGTCTCCTTGACCAAAGTTATAAGAATATAGAATTAGTTTTGGTGGACGATGGTTCTACTGATGATTCCCTGACGGTGTGTCGGACGTTGGCTCGCAAGGATGGCCGAATAAGCGTAATCCACACCGAAAATAGAGGTTCGGGCTCAGCTCGCAATGAAGGTATAAAGGCTTCATCGGGGCGTTATATCTACTTTCCAGACGCTGACGACGTCCTATCTTCAGATGCTATCGCAATCATGGTTGATGCAATCACTTCCGATTTGACCTGCGATTTGGTCGTTTTCGGATTCAGAAGCATAAAGGCTAGTGGCGAAGAAATTTCCGTAAAAGTATATGAAGAAAGAATTGCAACTGGTGACGAGTTACGGAAATCGTATAGTGAATGCATGGGTACGCGTACCAAATGGGGTATACAGGGAGCTCCGTGGAACAAGTTCTTTGATCTTGAAGTAATTAAAAAGTACAGCATTATATTTCCTAACCTTCGGCGTCATCAGGATGAGGGATTTATCGGACGATATATGTGTTATGTCTATAAGGTTAAATTTATTCCCGATGTACTGTACACATACAAAGTCAACGACATAAAAAAAACATGGAGTAAGTATCCGTTAGACTATATCAATGCAGTCATAGGTCTGAACGAAGTCCGCAAAACGACCATCTATCAGTGGAACTCGGATGATTTTCAAACTCAGCAGATGTTACAGAAAGAATTTATCTGCAACACTATCAAGGCTCTTGAACTCGTATTTTCACCAAAAATGGAGGGCGGACTTAGTGAGCGCAAACGATTTATAAAAAAAGGAATCAACACATCAAAGATACTTGAGGTGCCCATTCCACCAATTCTTGGACTTTATCAGCGGGCGGCATTAAAACTAATGAATAATTCCATGTCTCTGACACTATTACTATTTTATATTAAAACTCGATTTGAAAAATGGGGAATCCTTTGATTGCAAAGAAAGATAAATACAATATCCGACGGCTGTACACCTTGTCGCTGCTGTTGGTGTTGCCTTCGTTCCTTGATTTCTCAAAATCTTTAATTGGAGAGAATGTAATTTTCTCAATAGTAACGTATATTATTGTGGGGGGATATGCCTATGGTTTTGCCGTTCGAAAAATAAAGCCAAAGGATATTGTACCTATTATTATTTTGGGATTCTTGATTTTATTGTCGTATTCAATCAACGGCAATACTGAATACTACTTAGATAAATCTTTCCTGCTTGCATCATTTTTCTTCTTTCCGATTGCTTCGTTGGTGGTGTTTAAGATAAATGATTGGTCTAATTTTTTTGAAATATTTTCACCATTTGCAAAAATTGGCATAGTATTTGGTTCTATAGTGATTGTTAGAGGTCATAGCTCAATGGATCTTACAGATTCCTTCAATTATATGGAGTTCTCTTATGCGATGTCTCCGTTGGTTATAGCTATGTATGTAGTGCTGAGGAAGCGGTTCAGCGTGGTAAACCTTGCATTCTTTTTTGCCGGATTAGTCACCATGGTTAGTTTCGGAGCCCGTGCTACCATATTGTTTACAATCGCTTTTATATTGTATTACGAATTGATATACAATTCAAAAAACGCAATCATTTTTATTATAGCATCGATATTATTCCTTTTGATTTATATCAATCTTGATTCAATAATGGAATATATGGCCACTTTGCCAATATTCAGAGACTCGCGCTTCATTACATTATATCTTAAAGGGAATTTGGTGGAGAGTTCTGCTCGAGATGCAATTTATGAAGCATGTCAATCTCGTATATGTAGCATGGGGGTTGAAGTCTCAGGTTTCTTTGGAAATAGAACGTTTGTTCTTGGTCAAGCATATCCTCATAATTTTGTTTATGAAATAATGATGGATTTTGGATGGTTATTCGGACCGTTGATTTTGTTATGGTTAGCCTACCTTATCATAAATGCATATTTCATTAATGGATATTACCTAATCACCGCATTTGCATTCCTTTCTCTTTTCGCACGATATCTAATCTCGGGTAGCTACATAATAGAGGGTAAATTTTGGATATTCATCTTCATGATGCTGTCGATTAAACATTTCTGTAAAATAAATAATAATTAGATTTTATAACAATGTTTAGGTTCTCCATCATTATTCCCGAGTATAAGAGTGGCGACAAGATTCAACCGGCCATAGAATCGCTTCAACGTCAATCGTTCAGGGAATTCGAGGTAATAATCATTGACGACTGTTCGCCTGATGACAGTTTTGAAAAAATCGATAATCTTATATGTACTACTGAGTTAAACTCAAAACTTATCAAAGCTAATACAAACGGAGGTCCGGGAGTAGCCCGTAATATCGGATTGAGTAAAGCAGATGGACAATACATATGCTTTATGGATGCCGACGACTACATCTCAGATGATTATTTTGAGTCTTTGAATGAGATTATCCTAAATAAAAAGCCCGATTTAATATATTTCGGGTATTATCACATTTTTGGAAATACCAAGCGAGTTACAGCATCTTCATATTTCTCAGATAAAGATTCTTTTATAGCTAAATCTACAGGAGCAATTTGGAGATTTTGTATTAAGAAGAGCCTATTATCTATATATCCATTACCTTCTATTCGTAATGCAGAAGATATAGCGATTATTCCGCTTTTGATAGGTTCTGCAAAGAAAATTGAATACAGCGATAAGCCACTTTATTATTACATTCATAATAATTCGTCGCTTTCAAGTATTCACAAGCCGGATGTCACCTATAATTTTATCAAATCATTTGATTATACACTTTCATTCCTAGAGCCTCCATATAGTAGTTGTATTGAATTTCATGGAATAAAAACCATTCTATATGGTGCTATTCTCAATGGGATAAAAGCTAAAATTCCTACAATTGAGTTAAGAGAAATTGTTAATGGTTTTGAGCTAAAATTTTCGCGGTGGTCTCAAAACAAGTTTTTACAAGCATATTCTTTGCGTAAACGGTTGTTTTTATCATTAGTTAAAGGCCGTCATTTTACTATTTTGGGGATGTACGTTAGAGTGCATAGTATACTATTAAAATATCTATAAGATATTATTCATGTATTTTTCTGTAGTAATGTCGGTTTATCGGAACGATAAGCCTGAATTTGTACGCCGTGCAGTTGAGAGTGTTACCACTGGACAAACACGGAAACCTAACGAAGTTGTTCTCGTAGTTGACGGGCTGGTGCCGGAAGCGTTGGAAGTTCTTGTCAGAGATTATGAGCAAGTGACGAATAGTATTTTCAAAGTGATATGGTTGCCTAAAAATAAAGGACTTGGCAATGCACTAAGAGTCGGCGTTGAGGCCGCCTCAAATGAAATTATCGCACGAATGGATTCGGATGATGTCTCTGCTTCTGACCGATTCGAAAAGCAGATTTCTTATATGGAGGAGCATCCGGAATGTGATTTGGTTGGCGGACAGATTTCGGAGTTCATTGATGAAGAAAGTAACATTGTCGGTAAGCGCATAGTGCCTTGTGAACATGATAAAATACTCATGTGGTTAAAGGGGCGTTGTCCCTTTAACCACATGAGCGTAACCATGTTACGCTCACGTGTCTTGGGGGTTGGCAATTATATGGACTGGCACTTCAATGAAGACTACTATCTGTGGATCCGGATGGCGGAGGCCGGATGCCGGTTTGCCAATCTGCCGGATACATTGGTCAACGTACGAGTTGGCGCGGACATGTACCGCCGTCGCGGCGGTTGGAAGTACTTCAAGAGCGAAAAAGGTATTCAAGACTATATGCTCCGACACCGCATCATCTCGCTGCCGCACTATTGCTACAACGTCCTTGGCCGCTTCGCCGTCCAAGTCGCCATGCCTAACCGCCTCCGTGGTTTCATATTCCAAAAACTTTTTAGAAAATGAATATTGGTATTATAACACATTACGATGTTCACAATCACGGCGCGTTATTGCAATTAAACGCGCTTATATCTTGCCTAAAGCGTCAAAGTCATAATGCTAAGGCACTGCAATTTGATAAGAATTACGACTTTCTTGGCCATACTCTTAAAAGCAAATATAACATTTCAATAAATTCAATCCCAATATATCTTGGTTATCTAAAAGAGAACGGAATAGCAAAAACCCTTTATAATATCAAGAAAAGAAAAACTCTCGAACGGTTTAAGAAAGAGAGAAATATAATCGGAGACTATTATTCCGAAATTTCTCATCTTGACGCTGTAATAATCGGCAGTGATGAAGTATTTGCACTTCACACAGGGCCGACGCCGGTATTCTTTGGATACTGCCTGCCATCCGACAATGTTTATGCCTATGCGGCATCTTTTGGTCCGACTACTATAGGGGATGTGGATAGATTACATTCGAGAGCATTCGTTAAGGGTGGGTTGGATTCAATGAAATACATAACAGTCCGTGATAAGAATAGTGCGGAGGTAGTTGAGGCTCTTACCGGGAAAGAACCACCTATAGTTGATGACCCCGTCCTTCTATATGGCTATCGTGAGGAGATTGAAAATATGGGACGCCCTATTGACTCCGACTATATTTTGGTATATGCCTATGATTCCCGCATGAACAATCCCGAAGAGGTAAAGGCAATCAAAGACTATGCGAAAAGAACAGGGCTAAAAACCTTATCTCCCGGATTCTATCATAGTTGGTGTGATATAAATGTAAATGTCGATCCCATAAATCTCCTTTCATACTTTAAGCATGCAAAAGCGGTGATAACGGACACATTCCACGGCAGCATAATGTCCATAATTACAGGCGCAACATTCGCCGTGAGGACTCGCGAAAGCAATCATCTTAAACTTACAAATCTGCTAAAGGAATACGGTCTGACAAACCGGATTTTTAGTGATTGGTCTAATTTTGACGCTGCATTGTCACAGGAGATAAACTATAATGCAGTTAATGCAGAAGTGGAACGCAGACGCGCAATGTCTATGGCTGAACTCCAAAAGATGCTTAATCCATGAATATTGATGATAAATCACAAATAAGGCCGTGTACGTCTTGTCAGATGTGTGGCGCAGTCTGCCCCGTAGATGCTATCA
Source organism: Parabacteroides sp. ZJ-118 (assembly GCF_011038785.1). Taxonomy (GTDB): domain Bacteria; phylum Bacteroidota; class Bacteroidia; order Bacteroidales; family Tannerellaceae; genus Parabacteroides. The sequence continues at coordinate 1,279 of NZ_JAAKDT010000053.1, read as the reverse complement.
CAATTAGACTTGATGATAACGGTTTTTATCGGCCCCAAATAGATATAAACAAATGTATCGACTGCGGATTATGTGTCAAGTCATGTTATAAGTTTGACCATTCGATTTCAAAGAGCGACCTCGCAAACAAAAAGATTGTTGCCGCCTGGGCTAAGAATCCGGAAATAGTTGAATCAACTACTTCAGGTGGTATAGCTGATGTTTTGGCAAGGAAATTCATTGATGAAGGGTATGACTGTGTTGGAGTTGCCTATAATACCGATGATAATGTAGCAGAAGGGAAAATTGCATCTTCACATGAAGAGATCCTCAGTTTCAGGGGTTCTAAATATATACAGTCGTATTCTGTTGACGCTTTTAAAGAATTGGTAAAGACATCTAAGGATAAAAGATTTGCCGTATTTGGATTACCCTGTCAAATCTATGCAATTGACAGATATCTGACTAATCGCAAGCTACGAGATAACCATATTCTGATTGATTTATATTGTCATGGTTGCCCTTCAATCAATGTATGGGAAAAATACATAAACGATATCAAGACCAAATTAAGGGCGAAGAAAATACTATCTGTAAATTTCAGAAGTAAAGTCAGGGGATGGGGAAGTTTCTACGTAGTAGTAGTAGTAGTAGAGGATGTTAACGGCAATAGAAGAAAGTATATCTCGCCTAAAATTAAAGATGAATTCTATGAGATGTTCTTTTCGGATTTAGTCCTAAATGATTCTTGCCAAGACTGTATGTTGAGAGGTACGTTAGAATATACCGACATTCGACTTGGTGATTTTTGGGGTAAATCCTATATTAACAATCATACGGGGGTATCTGGAGTAACGATTTCAACGCCTCGTGGTCAAAAGATTTTTGAGGGGATACAAGGGGAAGTAAATTTTGAGCGACAAGAGTTCTCTAATTTTATACCATATCAAAGTTATGGAAGAGATTATTCTGTAAACAAAGAAATTAGGTGTGAATTATTGCGATTGGTGTCAAGCCCTTCAACTCCGCTATCACAATGTCTAAAATATTATAATAGGACATTACCTATCAAGACTCGTATCTTTGCGATAATAAAAAACCTTATAAAGCTTTTACCGATTTCGGTTATTTCAAGGACCAAAAGCATATTGTATTCGATACGGTCTTTAGGCTGTAAGCGTCCAAGCACAGCCTGAGTAAAACCGACTACATTCGCGGCTGTAACATTAATCTTGATAAATTATGTATTACAGCAACGAAGATTTTGAAAACTTTTACATTCGCTACAAGGCGGAGGGTC
>NZ_JAAKDT010000052.1 GCF_011038785.1 Parabacteroides sp. ZJ-118 | reverse complement strand
TATGGCCTGATACCATAAACGAAAAATGCAAATAACTGATAATCAGCTATGCCTTCCAACGGCGAATTGCCGTTTTAGGCATTCGTTTTCAGCCCTCATGCTGTCCCAGCATGCTCCGGTCTCTCCATGCAACAAAGTAGCGCAAGCTATCGATATGCGGAACAGAGGCGTTCCAAATTGCACGACTTATTGCCCGGGAGAGGCACATTTAATTTCCTCGCTCAAAGATTTTCTGTCAATATTGAAAGAAGTCGAGCCTGAATGCGCAAGTTGCATTGAGGATAATTTAATAATGCTCAAAAACACTATTTGTTTAAACCCATATGCATTTGGTGGCATTCTTGGGGTGCTAAATATGCTGAAAGCGAAATATTTAAATAATCGCAAACGAATATTTATTAGCCATTCGTCAATAGACAAACCTATAATAGAAGAATTCGTTGATGAGATATTATTAGGTGGTATTGGTCTAAATTACTCAGATGTTTATTGTACCTCCATAGAAGGACTTGGAATTCGGAATGGAGATGATATGCGAAACCATATTCAAGCCCACATTTCCAAATGCGACTATGCTTTTATAATCCTTTCTGAACATTATAAAAATAGTGAAATTTGTCTTAATGAAATGGGCGCAGTGTGGGCATTAAACAAAACTGTCAAAATTTTCACTATCCCACCAGTTTCATATGACAGTCTTGGGTGGCTAATGGAGGTTAAACAAGTTCACTCGATAAACAATAATAGAGGTCTCAATGAATTATATGATGAAATGACAGAATGCTACGGGATGCACAAGAATGCGACACAATGGGATAGGCATAAGAAAAAGCTTATACAATATGTGGATGACAATATACAACCTATTACCTCACTTAAATAATGATTACGACGATTGACGATATAAAGGAACTTATAGCTTCTGACGAATCACGGACTTTGGAGCTTAAAAAGACTACCGGCGAATTGAAAGACGGTATGCACTCGGCGTGTGCATTCCTCAATACGGAGGGCGGATGGTTGTTTTTCGGCGTGACTCCAAAATCTTTGAAGATTATCGGGCAAGAGGTGACAGACAAGACACAGCAGGAGATAGCACAGGCTTTAGCAGGACTGGAACCGGCTGTTGATGTCAAAGTGGAGTATGTCGATGTGCCGGAGTATCCGGGCAACAAAATTATTGCCATGCACTTTGACGGTTGGGTTTGGGGCGAGCGTCCACATACTTATCACGGCTGCCCTTATTATAAGGTCGAAAGCACTACAAAGGTCATGCCGCAGGATATGTATGACGAGCGCATACGTGCTCATCAGCCTCAGATTTATTCGTGGGAAGGGCAAACAGCAAATAGCATAACTCTTGCGGATTTGAACGAAAAACATATTCGAGGTTGCATCCGTCTTGGTGTTGAGGGTGGCCGTATTCCGGCAAGTGCCATAAGCGCACCAATTGAGGATACTTTGGCAAAATGGAAATTGCTGAAGAACGGTGTGCCGACAAATGGAGCTGCCATGTTATTTTCCGATAATATAGATGATTTTCCGCAGTTCCGATTGAGAATGGCTCGTTTCTTGGGAACTGACAAAAATGAGTTTATTGACAATCAGCGTGTCGAAGGTGGCTTTTTCGAACTCCTTGATGCCGGCATGGCGTTCTTCTTCAAGCATCTTAACCTCGGCGGTAAGATAACCAACCATAGCTTACAGCGGGAGGAACATCTTGAAGTACCATACAAGGCTTTGAGGGAGGCTCTTATAAACTCTCTTTGTCACCGCCAATGGGAGAAATATAACCTGACTAACAGCATTGCAATATATGATGACCGCATAGAGATTGCGAATCCGGGGATCTTCCCTCCACAGATTACACCCGAGAGCATCAAGAAACCACATGAGTCTTATCCATACAACTTGAAGATTGCCGAAGCTCTCTACAAATCCACCTATTTGGAAAGCTGGGGATCGGGAGCGAAACGCATCATGGATGCCTGCCGTGAGCAAGGTGTAGAAGAACCCGTATGGCGATGGGACGGCGGCTTCGTGATAGTCACATTCAAACGCCCGACTTATAGATTAGTTACTCATGAACAAGAGGCAGCAAAAGAAGACATAGGGGGTGATGTCACCATAAGCACCCCTCAAGCACCCCTTAAGTACCCCTCAAGTACCCCTCAAGTAGAGTTGCTGATACAGAAAATGAGCGATTCTTACATGACCCTCAAAGAAATTGCTGAATTGTGTGGCATCAGAGATTTAAAATATTTCCGTGAAAGCTATATTGCCCCGGCATTGGAAATTGGGGTGATAGAACGGTTATACCCCAATCAACCCAAGCATCCCAAACAGCAGTATAGGTTAACTGGAATAACGAATAAACAGTAAATTTCATGCAGCAATAAGTGTATGGAGCAGACTCGGTATAATAGGACAAAAAAAGAGGAGTCGCATATAATGTCAATTAGAAAGCTTATCTTCAATAAGATGAGGTCACGGAAATATATATAGGATGAGTACACAATAAGTTTGATACGGTTTTGCAAATATAGAAAATGGTTACGATATATTTTGACAAGCAACTCTTCAGTCATCTATTTAAAGCTAAAGATGGGAAATATGCGATTTTACGAGAGAAGATTCTATCCCATAAAGATGAATTCATTTTCTTGTATTCAAACGCTCATATATTCGATCTTCAACAAGATACTACCGACACTAAATATGCCGAAATGAATTTTATGCAATCTGTTGTGGACTGCAATCATTTAATCTATAACGCTCCAGAGATAGTCGTTGCAACAGAATCTCCGCGTTCAGCATTCGATAATATGGCTAAGATGAATGATTTTTCTTGGCTCGATAATTTTGATTTCTCCCAACTCACACAAGAACAAAAAAATTTTATCAATAATATTATAGATGTATCCATCAAAGACTTAACAGGCAAACTGGATTTTGATTGGATTACAAAAAGAAAACCTATACACTCAGAAGAGCTTATGGTAGATAAAGCGACATTTACCTCACTCACAAAGTATGTCGCAAAGAATTTTTACAGCAACAATAACCAATACAAAGAAATCAGGGATAATGTAATTGCTCACTATAACCCTAACCAAATCACTGCTGATAATAAACGGAGTTTTAACGAACAGTTAGCATCGTCACCCTTAGGATTATCATTTATCGACACAATTAAAGCTGTTTTAGACCAAACAGGCTTACATAATGTTGATAACCCTACCATCTACTATATATCCTATATGCTCCTCGATATGTTTGGCGTAAGTAAGGACCCACGAAAGAAAGTAAAAATTCATAATCTTCAAGTCGACAGCTGCCATAGTTTCTTTGGGGCATATTGCGATTGCATAGTCAGTGACGATGATGGGCTACGCCGTAAAAGTCAAGCATTATATAATCTTTTTCATTTTAGTACACAAGTTTATTCAATTGATGAATTTATCGAGAAATTCGATGAGGCTATATATAACAATCAAAAAAAACTTCAAGAGTATTTTAATGAAGTCATTAGTGATTATAATCATCGGCAAGTTGTAAAATCTGAGAAGATATCAGAATATACGCTAACATATATAAAAAGCGCTCATAAGTATTTCGGATATTTTAATTGCATGCTTGAAAGACAATCCAAAGATGAGACCGCTATTATTTTATATAAGGATAAAGATATTTACCAACCATTACATATAAGAGAAGTTGGGATTGTTGTAAATAGACTGGTTAACGTATTTAAGGAGATTGGAATAGATCTTCCACTGTTTGATTCGGAGGTAGAGTTACCACATATGAAAGATGACAAGTGGAAAAGAACCATAATATTAGATGATTGTGAAATATATTTGACTAAATTTGAAAAACATCCAATGTTATGTCTATTCATAAAATTGAAAAAGTCATTTGCCAAATAAAAAGAGGACTGGTAGCATCGTTAATTGGGATGGGGTCCCGCTTTTATATTCAGCAATCGTCCTCCTTTAACTTGGCTTATATTGACTTACTATAATCTCATTCCCCGTTTGCGTTTCTTTTTCCTGCGCATTATCTCCGCCATTTCTTGATTAGCATCAACGGCATTGTAAGATGAGCTACTGCCGTTCAGTAATCCTAACGAACCAGTGAAAAGCTCATTTAGTGCTGTGCCGGTTGGTGCGTTTGGTGTTGCAATTTCATGTGCTTTTGGCATCCGTTTCAGGTTGGCGGTAAGCACGTTCCAGTTGCCGCACCTGCCGACTTCAGTTTTGAGGATGTCGTACAGCTCGTATTTCGTCCTGTCCGGCTCTTTAAGGCGGTTGCGCCTGACGTTCTCTTTCCCGCTTGACATGTATAAGCCGTATTTCATGGTAAGCTCCTTGCAGATACGGGTACTCCGCAGACGTTCGTTGCGGTCTGAAATGGTGTTGCCGTCATTGTCGATACGGTTGTAGGCAATATGCACATGCGGATGCTCCTTGTCGAAGTGGCGGGCGATGATATACTGCGTGTTCCGGATGCCTATCCGCTCCATGTATTCAAGCGCGATGACTGCCATCGCACGGTCTGTCAGACGTGGCTCATCCTTTTTGGAGAAACTCAAGGCGATGTGCCCGACAGGTTTTGCCACCTTGCCGTTCATCTGTGACTGGACGTTGAAGCTCATTGTGATGGTATCCTTGTTCTCCATGAACAAGCCGTCGCGTGCCACTACCCGAGTCCCCTTGTTCTTGTCGAGGATGTAGTCCACCACACCCTTGAAGTCGCTTCCCTTTACGATTTTCGCCATCATATCCCAATCTTGTTGATGAGTTCATGAATCCTTGCCACCGCCACCTTGCAGTCCCAATGGGTATCGTAAAAACCTCCGGCATTGGCTTTGCGGGCAAGCTGGTTGAGGTTGTTCGCCATGCCGCAGAGCTTGCGCACATGGTCGGAGTGTTCCTTCGACAGCCGCTCTTTCACATGACCGTTTTGGAAACATTCCCTCATGTATCCGCTCGGCGATACGCCTGCCTCATACGCCCGTGTCAGCAGGCGGAAATAGTCGGCTGCCGCCATCTTCACGGCGACACGGTATGTCATTTTATCGGTAGCCCCCTTCTTCGGGCGACCGCCCTTGTTACGTCTCTTATCTTCCTTATGTTCCATTTTCAAGTATTGTTATTGTAGTTAATGTATAGACCAACGGGATGCGGCTTCCTGCGATTCGGGGAGTGGGGAGCAAGAGGTTTCGGGACACCCGAAACACAAACTTGCTACCCCACAATCCACGGAGGATGAATTTCGGGCATCTCGCTTTTTCCCCATTCTCGATGTCATAATCCCAATCCTTTTTTCTTGGGTTTAACGATGTTCCGTGGCGGTGGACTGACGGCTAAAATTTGCCGCTTGCCGCACAGGTAATCGTTTAGGTCTTTATACCCGTGATAGTTGTGGGAGAAGTCACGGATGCGGTCGGGAAACTCTTTCCTCAGTTCCTGATATGCCCTTGCCCCTGCTTCATCGTTGTCGAGCAGGCAGTGGATGCGCTCGTATCCATGCAGCACATCCAAGGTTTTGGAAACATTGGAAACCGAATTGAGGATGACGTAATCCTGCCCGTCAAGGTCAGGCAAGGTCGGGCAGTTCTTCATCCGTAACGTAAGGAATGAAAGGTAATCCGTCATCCCCTCGAACACGAGACATTTTTCTCGCTGTGCTCCCTCCTGTCGGATATGGCTGATGTCCTTCGGGGCTATGCAGCCCTTGAAGAAACGGTTGCGCACCTCATAGCCTCCTGCCACGTTCGGGAATCCGATGGCGAAATAGGGCTTGCCGTTGTTGATGAAATGCAATTCCTTGCATTCCTGCCTTGCCAATGCGGTATTTATCCCACGTTCCTGCAAGTAGCGGAGCAATGCCGGATGCGAAAGTTCCCGCACCTCTAACTGTTGGAAACTCGGCTCGGATGATTGCAGGCGAAAAGAAAAAGATACGGGTCGGATGTGCGGTGCCTGTTCTGCAATCCTGTCGAGCAAATAGGGAACATAATCTGAGCCGTATAGTCCCTGAGCCAGTGCTATGATGTTGCCGCCTTTGCCCGACCCGTAATCGAACCACAGGTTGCGGTCGGTATTCACCTTGAACGATGCTTCCGTTTCCCGGCGGAACGGAGATTTGTACCAAAGGCTTTTGCCCTGTTGCTTCACGGGCGTATAGCCCAGACTTTGCAGGTAGTCTGCGATTCTGATTTGTTTTGCTTCTTTTATAGTCATAATCTTACTATGGATTTAGTGATGAATGAAAAAACGATGATTTGATGAATGAGTAGATTAACATATTGAGTGATAACAATATATGTTCTCATCAATATTTCATCAAACTGCTCACGAAAAGAGAAATTCATCATTTGCGGTATCGGCATGGTCTGTCCGCTTCTCTTTCTCTTTTCATCAGTGAGATACTTTTGATGAATGTTTGATGAGAATGTAAACATTTGCATTTCAGTATGGTTATACTCATATTCATCATTTCACCAAAATAATCAGAGTGTTTCTAAAAATGCTTTTGTCACGGTGTAGAACCGCCCTGTCTTACGAATGGGCGAATAATGGCATTCACGTATAAAGTCCACCTGATAGGTGGTGTATGTAAGTGTGTTGTGTGCAGGGGTGAGTTTCCAACACTCTTTCAACACCTTGCGGACTTGATGTTTCTCTGCCTTTACCTGTGAGTGCTGCAACAAAAGGAGAATATCGTTGTAGCCGAACGAGAAAGTGTCTGTGCCGACACACTCCATGATGTCAAGGATAAGTTCGTGCATCTCTATCTCCAACCGATTGCGGTTGCTGCGGATAATCTTCCGCAAGGCTTCGGTATGCAGAAGCGATGGAGCAAACCACATCCGGCTTTCTTTTTCGGTAGATAGGCTTCTGCATTGCAGGAAATGGAGAAAAGCGGGTATCTCCGCTTTCAGGCGTTGCAGGAAATTGGTATCATCGGATTGCAAGCGGTCTATCTTGCGCACCCAATAACGTGTTTCCCCTGCGTCGATGATGACGGGCAGATACTCGTTGTTGGAGCATAGCACGAATTTGGCAAAGAAAGCTATCTCGTCACGGTCTTTGCCTTTGGCTTCCACCTTGTAGGAGAGTGTGGTGCTGAGGTTCTTCAATCTTTCGCTGTCCTCCCTGCGGTTGAGCAGCACCTCGTCCACGAGGATAAGCAGTTTGCCTGCCCAGTCGGAATTGAACTGGCTGCGGAAATCCTCGTTGGTGTTGAACGTCACGTTGTTTTGAAACAGGGCTTTCAGAAAGTTCAGAAAAGTGCTTTTGCCAGTATTGCGTTCCTCCGATACCAGCAGCAGGATAGGCAGTTTCTGTATGGGTTGCAGGTAGAGCAACTGCAAGTAGTCCATGCCCAACTCGTACTGTCCCCCGAAGATATGTTGTACTAAAGATTGGATATGCGAGAAATCACCCTCTTTCGGTCGGTGGTCTATCGGCTCGTAGAGGTTCAAGAACTTGCCGATAACAGGCTGATACCTGACGTGTTCGGGTACGGTGCAGAAGCCGTCATACTTGGGAACGCTACCGATATAGTCCTTGCCATAGTCTTGACGCAAGGTCTCGTTGTTCCATGCGATGCGTTTCTTTACATAACCTCCGTTCAATCTCGGCTGCTCCACAATCTTGTAGAGCGTTGTGCCGACACGGATAAACTCTTCCTTTGCCATGCCGCCATCTGATGACGGTCGGTGTCTGTCTTTTTCTTCTTTGGCTGTCATATTATTCGATTTTAGTTTGATAAAATGTCAGCCACAAAAGTATAATCAATTATCGGACAGCTTGCTACGCAAATCATAGCAGAACGCGGAAAAAAGCGAATCAAGACAAGAAAGTCAATGGTTCGTGGTTGAAAACAGATGTGAAAACAAAAAAATCCCGAAGAAACAGGTCTGAAACAGTTGATTCTTCGGGACTGAATATAAATATATTAATACGTATGAATGGCAATATACCTATGTAGTTGTCCGTATAACTATATTATTGACAATGGGAATACGCATAGATTCAACTACTTCATGTCGCCATCTTAATAGGCTTTACGCCTGATAATTAAACGAATCCATATTGTTGAAACCCAGCGAAAAGAAGATGCTTGTTTTCTCTTTTCGCAAGTACAGCCTTTCAAAGATGGCATTGCGCACCTGTTCCGCACCGAAGCTGCCGATACGGAAAGTGAGTGCCGCTACCATCGGAAAGCCGAACACATCGGCATAATATCCGTTTTCCAACCGCACATATCTCTGCACCTCGTATTCTTTCAAGACACCGCTTTTATACACGGCTCTGACTGCGGCACGGAGTGTCGGAACGATTACCCCGAACAGCTCCACCAATTCCGGTTCAGACATCCAAACATCGACAATATATTCCGGCATGATGATGTTGCCACGCCCGTCTATCATAATAACCTTCCTTTCCATACTCATGACATTGTTATTCCATTAAATGCCTTACTCAGTTTGTTTCCGAACATCGTCAGATCGTTGTCGAGTTTCTGCGTGGTTATCTTCGCATAGATTTGGGTCGTGACAATGTTCGTGTGCCCTAAAATCCTGCTCACACTCTCGATTGGCATACCCTTACAGAGAGCCAGCGTAGCAAATCCATGTCTGGCACAATGAAAGCTAATGTCCTTGTTGATTCCGCATTCCTTTATCATCTTTTTCAACGGTTTACAGATAGACCAGTAGTTCAGACCGGGGAACACGAGGTTGTCTTTCTGCATCGGTCGGTAGTGTTCGATTATCTGCAACGGAATATCCAGCAGTTTCACCTGAAACGGCACTTTTGTCTTGTGGCGTTTTGACAATATCCATTTCTCTCCGTTCACCTCGACTATATTGTCGTTCGTCAGCTCCTGCACGTCCACGAACGACAATGCCGTGAAACTGGCAAAGACGAATATGTCACGGATATATGCGAGCTTGCTGTCCTCGAACTCATGTGTCATCAATACTTTCAGCTCATCTTCTGTCAGGAACTCACGTTCCTTTACATTGGGGCTTATGTGGAACTGCGCAAACGGGTTTCTCGGTATCAGCCCGTTGAAGTGGGCACGCATCACCACCCCTTTGAGCCACATACACTTTTCCCATATCGTTCCATTGTGCAGCCCTGCTTCCGTTGAAAGGTATGCGGCAAACTCCTTGATGAAGTCGGGGGTAAGTTCCAACATGGACATATCATTGCGTCTGTAGAACGACTTGATAAAAGCCGCCACATAGTTCCTTGCCACCACACGGGAACGGTAGGTTGCCATCACACGGTCTTTCCCCACACGCTTTTTGAACACTTCGTTTTCCCTGTCGAAAGCCTTGAGCAAGGTCTCGTACTCCATGCCGATACCTTGATAGGCGTTGCGTACCATTTCAGCCGTTACAAATGCCTCACGATCTGAAATGCGCTGGTAATGCTTGATGATTTGCGCCTTGATGTTGTCAAGCGCAAGGTTGATGTCCCGTGCCTCGCGGCTCTTGCCTTTCGCCTTGTTGCCCTTCACATCCCAAAGCGTCTTGGGGATGCTCTGCTTGCAACTGAACTGCGCCACAGTCCCGTTGATTGTCACTCGTCCCATGATGGGGACAATGCCGTTTCTCTCCTTGCTGCCGTTCACGTAGAACAGTACTTTGAATGTGCTTCTTGCCATACTCGTTTTTTTGATTGCAAAGTTAAATATCAACGAGTTAAACCTTGATAAGCCAACCGAAGCCACAAGCTGCCAAATTCGACTCAGTGTGTTAAAAATCACTTTTTGCGGGTAACGATTTGAAAACTGTTCTGCTTCATAATTCCGCTTCCCTTTGCGTTACCCGATTTTTGCCACTGTCACCGTCTGGCTTCGCAAATGCCTTTCCACTAAGCCATTTAGTGCCATTTCTTCCGTTTATGCGGTTATTCCAAAGATTTTCCGTAAATTTGTGGAAATAAGACAATCAAATAATAGCCATAAAAAATGAGAGAAAAACGCTCCGATCCTGTTAGGATCATCATATCCTTGCTATCCATTTTTCTCTGGAGTTTTCCGGCAGAAGGGCAGGATCGTGAAAGCTTAAAAAAGCAATTGGATCAAAAGCTTAACTCTTTCGCAAGGCAATATGTGTCTTCACGCACCATTAAGATTGACTCCATCCTCATACAGAAGAAGGAAGTCACGCTTTTCGCCAATGAGGCCTTGGAGGATATCCCCTTTCGGGAACACAATGTTTCAGAGCTTTACGCAAGTATAGCTCCCCTATTCCCCAAGGCCTCCAAGATTATCATTTTGACCCGGGGTACAGACATCGAGAACCTGATTCCTGAATACGACAGGAAAGGACGTCCCGACAAAAAGAGGCTATACTCCATTAAAGAGAGCAAATACCCGCTAACCCGTAGCCTATCCAGCCCCTATGAAATAAAAAACGGATTACAAAACCGCCATATCGCCCTTTGGCAAAGCCATGGTTTATATTACGCCCAGACCGCCCATCGCTGGGAATGGCAACGGGCTCGCATGTTCGGCACCGTGGAAGACTTATTTACGCAGAGTTTTGTTCTTCCTTATCTGGTCCCGATGCTTGAAAACGCAGGAGCGACTATTCTTATCCCCCGGGAAAGGGATACCCAAATACACGAAATCATTCTAGACAATGATTGCTCCACTCCGGGATCCGAGTATAAGGAATTGAATGGAGAGAAAGCTTGGTCGGATGGGAAGGAAGCCGGATTTGGACATATCCAAGCTACTTATACGAATGGGGAGAACCCTTTTACGCGAGGCTCCTATCGGCAAACGGTCACACAAAGGAAAGGAAAAGAAAGTCTCATCGAGTGGATTCCCGAGATTCCGGAATCGGGGGATTACGCGGTCTATGCCTCCTATCAATCTTTTCCTAACAGCACTGAGCAAGCGCTGTATACCATCCATCATGCCGGAGGGGAAACCACGATCGCCGTCAATCAAACAATGGGGGGTGGGACTTGGATCTATCTGGGAAACTTCAAATTTACGGCACATGCACAAGCCTATGAGAGAATCGTATTAACGAATCGAAGCAACAAATCGGGAAAGATCATCACGGCAGACGCGATCAAGATCGGCGGCGGCATGGGGAACATCGCACGTAGCCCGCAAGAAAGTCCCTATCCGATAAAAGCAGAGACAAGCGGGTATCCACGGTTTACCGAAGCGGCCCGCTATTGGCTACAATGGGCGGGAATGCCGGATAGCATCTATTCGAAAAGCGCTTTCAGCGATGATTATCAAGATGACATTTACGCACGTCCCCGATGGGTTAATTATTTAAAAGAACAGGCCCATATTCCCATCGACATGGCCTTCGCATTCCATTCCGACGCGGGAACCACCCCGGATGACTCAATTATAGGGACACTCGGCATCTATATGTCTAAAAACAATGATGGGATCTACACCAACCGGAAAAGCCGGGAGATCGCCAGAGACTTGACCGACAGGATCCTGACGCAGATCCTGTCTGATGTCCGTAAGGTTTACAATCCTCAATGGAGCCGCCGGGGCATGTGGAATCAATCTTACATAGAGGCTCGTATTCCCGATGTCCCGACGATGCTATTGGAAGTACTATCCCATCAAAACTTCGCGGATATGCGTTATGGGTTAGACCCACGCTTTCGTTTCCTGATCTGTAGGGCTATCTATAAAGGAATACTCCATCATATCTGTTTCCAGAACAAACAGGAACCGATCGTACAACCCCTCCCTCCCGATCAGCTGAGCACGGAGTTCGTAGGAACGAATAAAGTGAGAATCGGCTGGAAAGCCGTACTGGATACTCTTGAGGAGAGCGCCTCACCAACCGCCTATATCCTTTATAGTCGAAAAGGCAGCGGAGGATTCGATAACGGCACACTCGTAAAAGGAGAAGAGATCATTCTTCCGATTGAGGCGGGTATTATCCAAAGTTATAAGATAGCTGCCGTAAATAAAGGAGGTATCAGTTTCCCTTCTGAGACCGTAAGTGTTTATCGGTCGCCTACAGGCGAAAACAATAAGACGGTATTGATCGTCAATGGATTCGACAGGATCAGTGGTCCGGCCAGTTTCGAGAGCGAGACGGATCGTTCAGCAGGTTTTCTTTACGCCATCGACCGAGGAGTGCCCTATCTGAATGATATCTCATTTATCGGGGATCAATTCGAATTCCGCCGTTCTGCCCCATGGGACAGCAACGATAATAATGGGCATGGGGACAGTTACAACAATTACGCAGGTCAAGTCATAGCGGGCAATACCTTCGATTATCCTTTCATACACGGGCAAGCCATAGCTGAGGCAGGTTATTCCTTTGTCTCATATAGCCATAAGTCCTTGATCGAGGGAGTCGTGAAACCGGATACGTATCCGATTATCGACTTGATTTTAGGGAAACAGCGTCAACCGGTTATCACTCCCGTTTTACAGGATATACTTCGCGGTTATCTCGCCAAAGGCGGCAACTTGCTTGTAAGCGGGACGAATCTTTTCTCCGACAGCTGGGCCAACACGCAGGACCGTACGTTCGTCGAAGAGGTACTAAAAGGGAAGTTGGCTAGCGGTAATGCCAGCAAGGAGGGAATCGTGAACAGTTGCGCATCCCCTTACGGATATGTAAACAGCAGATACACGTTCCGGACACGTCCGAATCCTATTTGCTACTCGATCGAGTCGGTAGACGGCATACTTCCGGCGGATAAGCTCGCGCATACCATCTTGAGGTATGCGGAGAACAATATCGGAGCGGGAATCGTTTATGAAGGGAAATACCGGACTTGTTTGCTTGGTTTCCCGTTTGAGGCGCTTCAAACGCCGTCGGAACGAAACCGACTCATGAAGTCCATCTTACGCTTTTTCTCCATTCAACCACAAAATAAAACACAGCATATACAATGAAACGAATCAATTGCTTTATCCCCTATGAGGACATGGAGGCTACGCGACAAACGGTAGCGCAATTAGCCGAGTCGTCCTTGGTGAATCAGATCTATCTAATCACGGACGATCCCCACCCCAAGGCTATCTATCCCTGCTATTTAATCCACACGGAGAAGATCCGGAGCACGAAAGCCCTCCGGGAAATAGCCGGTCATGCCAATACCGATTACACTTTGATCTATACGAAGACCGATGAGCTCCAACTAGGCATGTATGCCTTAGAGCGTCTTGTCGCCATCGCCGACGATACGAGATCCGGCATGGTTTACTCCGATTATTACGAGAAGAGGGAGGGCAAGCTCAACCCCTATCCGGTGATCGATTACCAAAAGGGGAGTCTTAGGGATGATTTCAATTTCGGTTCCCTCTTGCTCTATCGTTCTTCAACGCTTCAAAACGCCATCGCCTCCATGGATACGGAATATACATTCGCCGGACTCTACGACTTGCGCTTGAAAGTCTCCCGGAATGCTCCGCTGACGCATATCAACGAATATCTATACACAGAGGTGGAGAATGATTTACGGAAATCCGGAGAGAAAATGTTCGACTATGTAGATCCCAGGAACCGCTCCGTACAGATCGAGATGGAAGCCGCCTGTACAGATCATTTAAAGAGGATAGGCGGCTACTTACCCTCTCATTTCAAGCCGATCCGTTTTGACGAGCAGGCATTTCAGACGGAAGCATCCGTTATCATCCCGGTACGTAACCGCGTACGGACGATCGAGGAGGCTATCCGTTCCGTACTGCGGCAAGAGGCATCCTTCCCCTTTAACCTGATCATTATCGACAATCATTCCACGGACGGCACCTCCGAGCGAATCCAAGCGATCGCCGCCACAGACCCTCGTATTATCCATATCCAGCCGAAGCGTGACGACCTCGGCATCGGGGGTTGCTGGAATATAGGTATACACCATCCGGCTTGCGGCAAGTTCGCCATCCAATTGGATAGCGATGATGTATACAGCGACGAACATACCTTGCGCAAGATCGTGGAAGCCTTCTACGAGCAGCGATGCGCCATGGTAGTCGGGACCTACCGAATGACTGATTTTGATATGCGAACCATCCCGCCCGGAATCATCGACCATAAGGAATGGACTCCCGAGAACGGCCGCAATAACGCCCTCCGCATCAACGGGCTTGGAGCGCCCCGAGCCTTTTACACGCCCCTGCTACGGAAACTAAACCTCCCGAACACCAGTTACGGAGAAGATTACGCCCTCGGCCTACGTATCAGCCGCGAGTATCCGATCGGTCGAATCTACGACGTCCTATACCTTTGCCGCCGTTGGGAAGATAACTCCGACGCCTCATTGGATGTCGTGAAAACGAACAACCACAACATATACAAGGATAAAATTAGAACTTGGGAACTCGAGGCCCGCATAAACATGGAAAGACAATGAAACCAAACAACTGGGTCAGCTCATCGCAAGCGACCGAATTACTGTCCAAGCAACTCGTGACATGGCCATTGGCCGGGAAGAACTACAAGGCGCTGGAGGCCGTACAAGTAAAATCCTTCGACATGGGAGGGTTCTCGATACGTGCGCAATTCAATCCCGCCCGTATTGTCTCCTCTGGGGCCAAGACAGATACCCAATCCCTAAAAGAGCGCAAATGCTTCCTATGCCCCGAGAACCTGCCGGTGGAACAGGAACGACTGTCTTTCGGCCTCCACCATCTGGTATTGTGCAACCCCTACCCGATCTTTCCCCAGCATTTCACGATCCCTACCCGGAAACATACTCCACAACTGATATTGCCGCAATGGAATAACTTCTTGGAACTGACAAGAAGGCTCGCCCCCTTCACCATCTTCTACAATGGCCCCCGTAGTGGCGCATCGGCACCGGACCACGCCCATTTCCAAGCGGTGACACGGGGCATCATGCCGCAGGACGAGGAGGTGGCCCATTTCATAGGCCGGGAGCTTACCGCCTCACAAGCCGTGAGCCGACAAGCCAACGATGGTCGGATACTCCTCCTCACGGGATACCTTCGCAACGGCTTCGTCATCCAAGCCTCCGCTCAGGAAACCGCCACCCGCCTCTTCAAGACGATCTACGCCGCCCTGCCCATACCCCCCGGCGAGCCCGAGCCAATGATGAATCTCTTCGGCTCCTATTACGACGACAATTGGGTAATCACCGTGATCCCCCGCAAACGCCACCGCCCGTGGCAATACGAGGCCGAGGGTGACGACCATCTCCTGTCCAGCCCCGGAGCCGCTGATATCGGAGGTCTTTTTATCACCCCTTTGGAAAAAGATTTCAAGAAGATCAACCCGGAGCTCCTGCGAGATGTTTACCAACAAGTATGCCTCAGCAACCGGGAAGTAGAGGAAATTTTCGTACATTTGCACGAAGAAGCTGGCGGACATCCCTATCAGATGTCATATTAAGGTGAAGTGTGAAGCCAATCCTTTTGACCCGACTTGGGATGCCTACTTCGAGAGGCGAAAACAGAAATGCAATCGCCAACGTGCGTAAATGAATGACTTTATCGGAGCTTATGCGGCGAAAGTCGCACGTACAGTTCTTAACAGGGGAAGCGGCAGGAATACCGCCGACCTACATAACTAGTTTTTGACAGATATGAAACAATTCTTTAAAATGATGTTTGCCTCGACGCTAGGCGTCATGTTGGCGATGGGGATAATCCTGACGGCATTGATATCCGCGACTATAGGATATATCGCCACCGTAGGTAGCACACCCGATTACACTCCCCAAAGCAAAACGGTATTCAAGATCAAGCTAGACGGGACGCTGGCGGATAACCCTACGGGAAATCCATTCTCGATCTTAATGAGCGACAAGGAAAGCATGCTGTCACTGAAAGACCTGCTCGAGACGATCCGGATAGCGAAACAGCATGATAAGATCGCGGGGATTTATATTGAATCGGGGCTTCTCTCT
Organism: Parabacteroides sp. ZJ-118; assembly: GCF_011038785.1. Taxonomy (GTDB): domain Bacteria; phylum Bacteroidota; class Bacteroidia; order Bacteroidales; family Tannerellaceae; genus Parabacteroides. Next base: position 4,392 of record NZ_JAAKDT010000052.1, on the reverse strand, counting down.
TCGGGTAGCGCCAGTTTGGAAGCAATCCGCCGATCGTTAATAGACTTCAAGGAAAGTGGCAAGTTCGTGGTAGCTTACGCCGATAATTTCACGCAAGGGAATTATTTCCTTTGCTCCGTGGCCGACAAGGTATTCATGAATCCGCAAGGCATCCTTGAATTGACGGGACTCGCCTCGCAAACCCTATTCTACAAAGGACTGATGGATAAGGTAGGTGTCGAGATGCAAATCTTTAAGGTAGGCACCTACAAAGGCGCCGTGGAGCCTTTTATGCTGGATAAGCTGAGCGAGGCGAACCGGGAGCAAATCCAATCGTATATCGCTGCCATCTGGGATAATATAACGGAAGGCATCGCCGAATCACGCGGCATCAGCGTGAATGATATCAACCACTACGCCAATGAGGGGCTTTACTTCGCAGACCCGGTGAAAACGGTCGAATGTGGCTTTATAGACGAATTGAGGTATAAACCGGAGGTGGAAACATACGTCAAAGAGCTAGCCGGACAAAACGAAGAGAAACTGAGATCGGCCAGCGTAGCTCAGATGAAAACGCTCAAGGCCTCATCCACCAAGAACGCTCCGGAGATAGCTGTACTTTACGCGGAAGGCGAGATCAAGGAGCAAACAACCGATGGCCTATACGATATCGGGCAAAGCATCACGGAGGAAATGGCCGATGAACTTATCAAGTTAAAAAACGATGACGACGTGAAAGCCGTGGTATTCCGTGTGAACTCACCGGGAGGTAGCGCTTATATATCCGAGCAGATATGGCGTCAGGTTGTCGAGTTGAAAAAGGTGAAACCTGTGGTCGTTTCCATGGGTAATGTAGCCGCCTCGGGAGGTTACTATATCTCATGCGCCGCCAATAAGATCATCGCTGAACCAAATACGTTGACCGGCTCCATCGGTATTTTCGGCATGTTCCCGAACGCCTCCGGATTACTCGGGAAACTAGCGTTGACCACGGATGTCGTAAAGACAAATACGTTCTCGGACTTGGGAGACCTCTCCCGCCCCATGACCGAGAGCGAGAAGGCACTGGTACAGGGATACGTGGAGAGAGGCTACCAAACGTTCCTTTCCCGCTGCGCCGAAGGTAGAGGTATGACTATCGAAGCGATCAACGCGATCGGACAAGGACGGGTTTGGACGGGAGAGCAAGCTAAAGAAAAAGGGTTGGTCGATGAACTGGGCGGTATCGAATTAGCGATAAGCACAGCGGCCGGGTTGGCTGAGCTGGATCAGTATCGCGTAACTACCGTCAGCGGTTCCAAGAATTTCTTGGACGAGTTCTTGGGAAGCCCGCTCGGAGAAGTGAGACTCTCTATTATCAAAAGTGCATTGGGCAACGATTTCGAATACTTCAAGACATTGAATAGTATCAAGTCGAATTACGGAATCCAAGCCCGTATACCTTACGATATGAAACCGCTATAATAACTGAGTCATGCCGGCAGATCATACGACTAAGTTTAATAAGCTCCTCACTCCATTCTCTTTCCTTTACGGAATCGGGGTGAGATTTAGGAATCGGCTGTTCGACTGGAAGGTCCTTCGGACAGAGCGGTATGATCTGCCTATTATTTGCGTGGGGAACCTGGCTGTCGGGGGAACTGGGAAAACTCCTCATACGGAATACATCATCCGTTTGATAAAGGACCGGTATCGGGTAGCTGTACTCAGCCGTGGCTATAAACGAAAAACCTCCGGTTTCTTGTTGGCCGATCAGCGAAGTACCAGCGAGGATATCGGTGACGAGCCGTACCAGATGAAACATAAGTTCCCGGATATTCTCGTTGCCGTAGACGCAGATCGCCGCAGGGGTATCCGTAACCTATTGGCATTGCCGGAGAATAAGCGACCGGAAGTGATCGTTCTGGACGATGCTTTTCAACATCGGTACGTCACCCCCACGCTGAATATTCTTTTAACCGACTGCCATCGTCTTTATGTGCGAGATAAGCTCTTGCCCGCAGGCCGTTTACGGGAGCCCGAGGATGGAGCCCGACGTGCGGACGTGATCATCGTCACGAAATGCGAGTCATGTACACAACCCATAGACTTCCGGATCATAGAAGAGAACATACATCTCTCTGCTTATCAAGAGCTCTTTTTCAGCCGTATTCTTTATGGGGATCTGGAGCCCGTCTTTTCCGGTAAAGCGCCCAAACTGACACTGAAAGGATTGGCTCCCACTACACAGGTTTTATTGGTGTCAGGTATCGCATCCCCGGCTCCTCTCGAAAAAGAGATCCATAAATATACAGAGCATGTCACCTCGTTGGTCTTTCCAGATCATCACACCTTCAATCGGCATGACATCCGGGAAATACAAATGGCCTTCAAGCGGTTGACTTCTACAAGTAAATTGATAATCATCACGGAGAAAGATGCCGCCCGACTCCGTGACCACCCTTCACTTCCCCTGGAATGGCTTCCTCATTTATATTACTTACCCATTACAGTGGGTTTCTGTATGGATCGGGAAAAACAATTTCAAGAATTAATAGTAAAACACATTCAATCTTATGAGCAATAGAACGGAAATATCGACTTTGGGAGAATTCGGGTTAATCCGTCATCTCACCGATAAAATAGAACTTAAAAATCCGGGTACATTGAAAGGTGTCGGTGACGACGCAGCCGTACTGGATTACACAGACAAGCAAGTACTGGTGACAACAGACCTTTTGCTGGAAGGTATTCATTTCGATCTGATGTATGTGCCGTTGAAACATCTCGGTTATAAATCAGCGGTCGTAAACTTCTCCGATATTTACGCCATGAACGGCCGCCCGAAACAGATTACGGTATCATTGGGTATTTCCAAACGTTTCTGTGTAGAAGATCTCGAAGAATTTTACGAGGGTATTAAACTCGCTTGTGATATCTATGGCGTAGATCTCGTTGGTGGCGATACTTCTGCGTCGCGCACAGGGTTAACGATCAGCGTCACTTGCATAGGCGAGGGAGAGAAAGGTAAAGTTGTCTATCGAAACGGAGCCAAGGAAACCGATCTTATTTGCGTGTCCGGCGATTTAGGGGCCGCCTACATGGGCCTCCAATTACTGGAACGGGAGAAAAGCATATTTAAAGGGGAGAAAGATTTCACGCCCGATTTCTCCGGTAAGGAATATTTGCTGGAACGCCAATTAAAACCGGAAGCCCGCAAAGACATTGTCAAGTTACTTGACCAAGCAGGAATCGTTCCGACCTCCATGATGGATATCTCCGATGGCCTCTCTTCGGAGTTGCTTCATCTATCTAGAGAGAGCAATGTGGGTTGCCGAATTTACGAAGACCGTATTCCTATCGATTACCAAACCGCAGCCATGGCAGAACAGTTTAACATGAATCTGATAACGGCGGCATTGAATGGAGGTGAGGATTATGAACTCTTATTCACCGTTCCTCTAGCAGATCATGATAAGGTGTCGGAAATGAAAGGTATCAAGGTGATTGGTCATATAACAAAACAGGAGTTAGGCAATTACCTTGTCGGTCGTGACGGAGGAGAAGTCGTGCTTAGGGCACAAGGCTGGAACTCACTAAATTAAAAAGATATACTTACTTTGCCGAGGCAGTACATATCCTATGCTCGGAAGACAAGACATAGAAGTAAAACCCGAGGCGATTGAAATCTTGTTAAGTAAGGGGAATCAGCTAAAGATTTTCAAAAAATCTACCACTACCTATTGCATATATCAAAAAAATCCGTACCTTTGCGCCCGTAATCGAAACATCGATATACGAACAACATGATGGTGCCATAGCTCAGTTGGTAGAGCAAAGGACTGAAAATCCTTGTGTCCCCGGTTCGATTCCTGGTGGCACCACTTTGAAGAGAGGCAATAAGCAGTAAAATCCTGATTCCTAAACGGAGTTGGGATTTTTATTTCCTGACGAAACGCAAAATACGGCAGAATATACGCTCCCTATGACGGGAAACTTCTATACCCTTAGATTCAACTCGAAGCCATGTAGCACCACTACAAGAAGCCACATCATTCCCGTGGGTTGCCTGCTATAAGTATGCGATCTTTCTCTTTGCATATAAGTAAACCGATGGTTGGATTATCGCGACCTTCTTTCCTAAGTTGGTGGTTGCAGGCTACCACATAGCCACCTAACTGACCGATGTCGCTAAATTCAAACTTGCCAATCTTCACCTCAATCGTAAGCATTCGAACAAATACACATTGTACAGCTTGAGGTTTGGTTGTTGCTTTGCAGTAGCATATACAATCCAACCTCAATTATTATGAATAGATTAGAATTTGAAGAATTAGAATTGCAGGTGCAACAAAGTGGCCTGCCATTGAAGTCGTGCCTACAGCAAGTAGGTGTAAGTTATTCAACCTATCACTACTGGCGCAAGAAGTATTC
>NZ_JAAKDT010000051.1 GCF_011038785.1 Parabacteroides sp. ZJ-118 | reverse complement strand
TGCTCAAACGCAAAAACAAAGTCGGACAGGCATTGCGACAAAGCGCGATGGCCTTATCCCGGTCAAAAGACGCCTTAGGCGCATATTATAGACGCATAAAAGCCCGCACCGGCGGAATACAGGCTAATGTCGCTGCAGCCCATAGGCTGGCGGTCATAATATATAACATGATTAAGAACGGAACCGAGTATGATGAATCAAAAGTGAGCAAGCCATCATTGACCATGCTCGAAAAACGCAGGCTGAAACTACTCGTGTCAATAAGAAAACTCGATGAGTCAATTGCTGCAATTAGTTGAATACCAAATTACTGGATAGGTGTTACTTGGTAGGCAAAGGGAATAAGTATCCAATATTCAAAACACAAAGTTTTTTTGATGACTTATGTGATTTGGGTACCTTTTGGACTTCTATATATACAAATGATGGCGGTTTCTGCGAAGAAGAAGCCGCTAAATATATTCAATGTTTATTGGCTTACCCTAATGAATACTGGAAATACCCTATATCTGTTTTTTATCATAGAAATAAGACACTAAGTAGCGAGGATTTCAAAAAAGCATTTACTCCATATCTAAAAAAACTTATGTCCTTTATGCTCGTAAGATTTATTGAATCTCCGATGGTAAATGCAGTTAAACAACATGTTTTTAATTTCTGTGTAGATACATGGAGAAATGGAGAAATTGATTGTGCTGGATATCAAATTCCTAATGATTTTAAGACTAGAATAAATGCGTTCTCTTCATCTAGAATAACAAAGTCTTTGCTGTTATTGAACGCATATCTTTTTGATGATAAACAAACTCTGATTATTGGAAAATCTGAAATAGAACATATTTTTCCACAAAGCTGGCAGGCTACTAATTATAATGGATGGGAGAAATCAGATGCAGAAACACATTTAAATATGCTTGGAAATAAAATTATTTTTGAAAAGAGATTAAATATTCAAGCAGGAAATAATTATTTTGGAAAGAAAAAAGATCGGTATAAAGAATCTAAAATTCTGGAAGTACAATCCCTGTCCAAATTATCTCAAAATGATTGGTTAAAAGAGGATATTGAGAGACGCAATGTTAGAATAATAGAACGTTTATATGATTTCTTTATGTCTAGTTTACCTGTGGATTCTAATGAAGATATCACTCTTTTGTTTGAATTAAAGGTAGGAGAAGAGATGTTTCAGTTGTATCAGATTGTGGATAATGACACAGGTGGAGTATCTTATCGTTTGAATAAACATATTTATGATATGAATAATGCTGATATTTTTAATAAAATAATGATAGATGAGTCTGATGTTTATGCTGATTTATCTATAGCATTACAAGCAATAGATAAAAAGGCATTTATTAGCGGTAATCTAAATTTAACTGATGATAAATTTCAGAATGACATTTTAAATTATATACGTTCTTGAAAAGAATACACAATATGAGCGAAGAATTACAGCAGAAACTCCGTGACCAACTTTGGGAGGTCGCAAACCGTTTGCGTGGCAATATGTCGGCAAGCGACTTTATGTATTTTACATTAGGTTTCCTATAAATACTTGTCGGAGAAAATAGAAAAGTATGCCAACAATGCCTTGGTGGATGATGAAATAACCTTTAAGGAATTGTGGGAAATGGATGATGCCGATGCGGTGGAGCTACAGGAGGAAGCACAAAACCAATGCTTGGAGAATATCGGCTATTTCATAGAACCGAAATTCTTGTTTTCGTTCGTAATAGAATCTATCAAGCGTAAAGAAAATATCTTACCTATGCTTGAACGTTCATTGAAGCGTATTGAAGATAGTACGCTGGGACAGGATAGCGAGGAAGATTTTGGCGGATTGTTTTCGGACATCGACTTGGCTTCACCGTAAGCATTCGAACAAATACACATTGTACAGCTTGAGGTTTGGTTGTTGCTTTGCAGTAGCATATACAATCCAACCTTAATTATTATGAATAGATTAGAATTTGAAGAATTAGAATTGCAGGTGCAACAAAGTGGCCTGCCATTGAAGTCGTGCCTACAGCAAGTAGGTGTAAGTTATTCAACCTATCACTACTGGCGCAAGAAGTGCATATTCCGGTTGATACCCGTTCACCAATTCCGGTGATACCCGTTCACTCCGTTGGTAATTTTCAGTATCGATGGCAAAGTTAATATTTCTTTCGTAGGCTCTCTCCTGTGAGGCAATATTTTATTGCCTTGTGTACAATCCTGTCTAAACAGGCTTCTGCAATCAACTCGCTTTGGAAGACATGGTACCAGTCTGCGACAGGCAGCTGACTTGCCAGGATGGTTGCTTTCCGGTTGCACCGGTCATCAATGATCTGTTCAAAGTCATGCTGCAGCTGCCCATCCAGCCCGACCATGCCAAAATCATCGATAATGATCAGGTCGTGGGCGTTGAGCTTTCTGAAGAAGTTCGTTTCTCTCCCTTCCAGATGTACCAGCTTCAGCGCTTCAATAAGCATGTTCATTGTAGTAAAGTACAGCACCTTGGTTCCTTCCCGGCAAGCCCTGTCCCCCAGGGCACAGGCAAAGTATGTCTTGCCTGTCCCTGCCGGTCCTGTTATTATCACTGTCATTCCGTTGGTGATGTAGTTGCCTGCAACCAGGTCGCTGACGCCGGCTGCCGACAGGCCGCGCGTCGTGTCGGTTTCAAGTTCCTCCACCGAAGCTTTCAGACGGAAGTTGGCATTCTTGATGAGGCGCCGGACGCGGTTGTTCCGGCGGGTGTCCCTTTCATACTGCAGCATCTGCTGCATGCCTTCACGCAAAGTGAGCTTGTCAAGCCGGTGCGTTTCTTCCAGGGCATTCCAGCAACCGGCCATTCCCGGAAGTTTGAGTCCATGCAGGGCTCTTGCGATTTCATTTGATGTCATAATGTGAATGTTTTTTATATGTTAGACTTGTAACTCTATCCAAAATATGCGCTTCCACGCATGTTCTCATGGTTGGTTGGCGTAGGAGCATCGAAGCGGAACGCCGGTTCATCAGCGGGTTCCTGAAGGCTGTTGCGCTTCAATATCGCTTCAAACTTCCTGTAGGAGAAGACCCTGCATTCCAGGCATTGGCGGCAGGTCTTGTCGATCAATGCCCGTTCATACTTCCGGCTCAGGCTGATGATGGCGGCGCACAGCTTGTAGTATACTTCTTCCGGCCGGTTGGTCCGTTCGGGGTTGAACACTTCCGCTATGTACTCCCTGCAGCCGGGGGATACGTTTGAGGCCCATGCGACATAATAAGCGGCCGACCGTTCCATGATTGCCCTGCAGTTGGAGGCAAGGTGGCTTTTGACGTACGTGTGGCCGTACTCGTGGCTGCGTCTGTGCGAGGCCGCCAGTATGCCGTCCACGTAGATGTTGACCACGGAACGGGTAAAGATGACCAGCGCCTTCTTGCCGACGTGCATGTAAGGGACGGAATAGAAGTGGGTGGTCTTGTCATGGCGGAGCTCGACGAAGCAGTTGCTCTGCACCTGCAGCTCGGCATAGTATTTCATCTCGTAAATGCTTGCGGGCAACGGATTCAACCGGTCCGCCTCCATGGCATGGAAACGTTCCTCGCGGCTGTACGGGCGCTTCTGCATACGGGTCTTGTTGAACAGGGAAAGCTGCTCCCATACAGCCCTGTTCAGTTCGATAATGGAGTGGAACGTGCGGTTCCGGAGCTTGGCATAGATGCGGTTATAGGTCGTCTTCACCTTGTCTTCCACCGGCGCCTTTTGGGTCGGTCTCTTCGGGTCGCACGGCAACACGACAAAGTGATAATGGTTGCCCATGTCTTCAAGCGCCTTGTTCAGCCTGGGCTCATGCCTGTCGTTGGATATGACGGCCGACTTGAGGTTGTCCGGCGTCAGGATGGGGGGCACGCCGCCAAGGTGCTCCAGGCACATCCTGATGGCAAAGATAAAGTCCTCGGTCTTCTGTGACGGGACACATACCACATAGGTGTAGTCGCTGTAAGGCATGCAGGCCACGAAAACCTCCACCTTGACTGTCTCGCCGGTCTCGGCGTCCACATAACCCAACTTGTCACCGGCAAAGTCCACCATGAGCTTTTCGCCCGGATTGTAAGTTTCCGTGAGGACTGCCGTGCAGTCTTTCTGCGCTACCAGGTTCTGTTTCAAGTGAAAATAGAACTGCGACTTGCTGTATCCGCCGGGACAGGCTTGTTTGTATTCCTCGTACAGCAACTGCCGGGTGACATGGAGCTTGGGGTTGCCAAGCTGTTCCTTGTAATAGGGCAGCCTGGACAGGAAGTAGTCCATTCTCGGATCGCTGTATGCCGGATTCCCCGCGTGGAACATACGGTCGAGCCCGGGATCATCCTTGCCAAGCAGCTCCTCGTACGTCCAGCCGTTGAGCCGGACGGTCTTGATGTAATTGTTGACTGTTTCCTTGTTGATGAATAACTTGCGGCTGATGCCGCGGTTGGATTCTCCCAACTGTTTCAGTTGGAGAACCTGTTTGATCAGACTCATATCCTTGATTTTTCCTGCCATATATGTATTGTAATGAAGTGATTTTACAATACATAAGATACGGAAGAATCCGAAAGAATGAACGGGCTTGCTCCGGAAAAAAGCGGCTTTCTTTTCTCTTTTAATTACAGCCGGTGCGTCAACCGGACGGATATGCTCCGGAAAAGTGAGGAATATCCCGGCTTTAGCCGAAAAGTGAACGGACTTGCTCCGGAAAAAGTAGCGGTTTATAGTCACATTTTCTCTTTGAACGGATATGCTCCGGAAAAAGTGCTGTTTTGGGGCTGTTTTGTCCATTTCTTTTGTCCTTTTATGGACGAAAGGGTATCAAAAAAGGACTGTTTTAGAGGGCACTGAAAAAGTTCCTCTATAGGACAGGGGCTGAAATAATCGGCACATAGCAAGTAAAATCTTGGATATGTACCGATTTTTTTGTACCTTTATAGTTATAAAACAGGCCGATATGTTACCACTTCAACAGACTGTTCAGTTCAGTGACTACAGCGAACTCTACGATTTGATTATACCGAAGGATAATCTGCTTCGCAGGATTAATGATCTTGTTGATTTTTCTTTTATCCAGAAAGAACTTATGGATAAGTATTGTCCGGACAATGGCCGCATGGCGGAAAGCCCGGTGATGATGTTCAAATATCTTCTGTTGAAAACCATATATGACATATCAGACGTAGATGTTGTCGAGAGATCCCGTTACGATATGTCGTTCAAGTATTTTCTTGGCATGACTCCGGAGAATACAGACCTGATAAATCCCAGCACACTGTGCAAGTTCCGTAAGTTACGTCTTAAGGACAAGGATCTTTTGAATCTGTTGATTGGCAAGACTGTCGGGATTGCGATAGAGAAAGGTATAATCAAATCCCGCACTATAATAGTCGACGCCACACACACCGGCTCAAAGAGTAACCCATACTCTCCGGTCGAGATACTCAGGCTCCGGTCAAAGCAACTCCGCAAGAACCTGTATGAGCTGGATGAATCAATCAGGGACAAACTGCCATCGAAGAACACCGACGATGAGCCTGAGCATGAGCTTGACTATACCAGAAGCCTGCTTGATGTTGTCAGCTCCAATCCGTCACTTGCCGAAGTTCCCCAAATTAAGGAGCGTCTCAATATGCTTAAAGAGGTGCTTTCTGACATAGAGGACCATTATGTGACATCGAAAGACGAGGATGCAAGAATCGGCCATAAAAGCGAAGACGACTCGTTCTTCGGATACAAGACACACATCGCCATTAGTGATGAGCGTATCATAACAGCAGCAACCGTGACATCAGGAGAGAAAGGAGACGGAGCCCAACTTCAGGAGTTAGTGGAACAGAGTCGCGCGAATGGCATGACGGTTGAAACTGTAGTGGGAGATGCAGCATACTCCGGCAGGGATAATCTTATACTTTCCAAAGATTCGGATAAAGGATTTGAACTTGTTGCGAGGCTCAATCCTTCAATATACGGTTATCGTAAAGACGAAGATAAGTTTGACTTTAATAAAGATGCCGGAATGTTCGTTTGCCCGGCAGGACACATGGCTATAAGAAAGGAAAGAAATGGCATCAGAAAAGGTACTGTAAATAGAACGGAGACTTATTATTTTGATATTGAAAAGTGCAAGGTGTGCTCCCGCAGACACGGATGTTATAAAAAGGGAGCAAAATCTAAAACATATTCTATACAAATTAAATCCGAGCAACATCAGCAGCAGGTCGACTTTGAAAAAACAGAGGAGTTCAGGACAAAAGCTAAGGTCAGATACAAGATCGAGGCTAAGAACTCAGAACTAAAGAATGTCTTTGGATACAATCGGGCAGACTCGTATGGCATAGACTGTATGCGTATGCAAGGCGCAATGGTTATTTTTGCCGCAAATATCAAGCGAATCCTCCGATTGAGCTGACAGAGGCTCTCTGTGACAGTCTGAATGCCGCCATCGGACGCACATATGCCCAAAATGAGGCTTTTTGCAGGCGATTAACCGGCCAAAATGAAAACTCGCCAAATCTTCGGATAAAGACTCGGCGAGTTCTTGATTTTTAGCCTCGGTTAAGAGCATACTGAAAAATGCTTACTTTTTCAGTGCCCTCCTGTTTTACCCTTTTTCGGTGCTGGATGCACCTCCGGAATACTGAACGGGGATGCTCCGGAATATGCACGGTGGCATGGTGATGTACGTCAAACGCCTGGAGGCAGGGCGCTTCAAACTGCCGGAATATGACCCCGGATCCAACAGCTATCCCATGGAATGGCGTGATCTCGTGATGATAGTTGAGGGTATTCAGGAGAATCCGGGCCAGAGGCTCCGGCGGCTGTTACAGCAAAAACGGCCATGCTGTTACAGTTCTGACGAGGTGCCGAAAACGGAGCATACCCACCCAACCAGAACGGCTGAATCCACCCATAATGACGGTCGAAATTGGCTATAAATTGGCATAAAAAACGGAGCATATCCGTTCAATTCAGCTCAAAAAGCGCAAAAGCGGCATAAAAAACGGAGCATGCCTGGAGAGACCGGAGCATGCTGGGACAAATGCCGTTTCGAGTGCCGTGCCGCATAAAAAACCGGAGCATGTTGGGACACTTTTGATGATTTTCGGTTATATAATACTTCGTTAAATTTCAGTTTAGTCCGTTGAGAATAAGCGGCTCAGTAGAAAATTAGTGGGGTGGGGGCTATCTTTTGAGAAGGTCATGCTTACCAACACGCCCCAATGCGACGAAGGCTGAGCAAAAAGTATGTTAGGATACTTGCGCCACGCACCTAAGATACTTTGCCAACGCACCTAAGATACTTGAGGGATGGACCTAAGATGCTTTTTATACGAAGCAAAGCCTAATCGCGTGACGGATATCGTTTCCTCCAATACATTTCTTATGATTCAAGAAGCAGAAACTTGGATTTTGTCTCAGCCTGATGTCTTGAAGAAAGTGGGCTAGAGGTCCTTTGTCCCAAGTGCTGGGACAGGTAACTCCCAAGGCATGGGACAGTACACTCCCAAGGCATGGGAGTTATCAGTCCCAATGCTTGGGACGGTACGCTTTCGCCGTATTAAGAAAGCGGCAAATGTTTTAGCCTTAATCCTGTCGGTTTCACGAAAGACCAGTGGGTTTGTATGATCTTTCATTGGAGGTCGGAGTTGCGTCGCTCATCTCTTGTCGTAAAAAGGCGGCGTATAAACGCTAAGTCCTCGTTCGCCCCCGAGGATATCTGAGTGATACCATGTGGTTGTAACATGCGTTTGCACAGTACTTGCTGTTTTGTGCGGCACATTTTTGTTAAAAGTGTGCAGTTTTTGAAAAAAGTATTTATCTTTGCAACCGTTTTGTAATCAAGAAAAGTAAAACATGAAGAAAAAAGTAGTATTAGGTGCGGCATTGATGATGATGCCTTTGGCCTCTTTCGCTGGAGGATATTTGACGAATACGAATCAGCATGCAGCCTTTTTAAGGTCACTTTCGCGAGGTGCTGCAATTGATATAGACGGCGCTTTGTCAAACCCGGCAGGTCTCTCTTTTTTGCCGACAGACGGTTTCCGCATAGGTGTGAGTATCCAAAGTGCTTTCCAGACCCGGGATATCGATGCCTCTTTCAGTACGTACAATGGTTTCGACCCAGTGAATAAGGTGCCGACAGTGAGTGACGTTCCCTATAAAAAGTATTACAAAGGAAAGGCAGCCGCTCCTGTGATTCCGAGTGTTTTCGCGGCTTACAAAAAAGGAGATTGGACCATCTCTGGTTTCTTCGCCATTACGGGTGGGGGGGGTAAGGCTTCGTTCGACGATGGCCTGCCAATGTTCGAATCGGCTGCTATGGCCGGTATCTTCCAGGAAAGTGTGGCGAATTATATAAAGACCGGCGGTCAAAGTCCCTTGGTCACGCCGGATATGTATACTATTAATAGTGCGATGGACGGTAAGCAGTTTATTTATTCTCTGCAACTTGGTTTGGGATACAATATCACGGATTGGCTTTCTGCTTTTGCCGGTGGCCGGATGAACTATTTCTCAGGGAGCTATGACGGGTATCTGAATGCGAAACTCAAACAGGATTTAGGCGGATCGGAATTGATGGCGCTGGCTTTGGATTGCGACCAGACAGGTTGGGGGCTGACACCGGTTTTGGGGATCGATGTCAAATATGGTAAATTCAATTTCGGGGCTAAATATGAGTTTAAGACGAACCTGAACATCGAGAACAATACCAAGGAGTTGGATTATCCCGACAGTGCGGAGGGCTTGGTCGGCCCTTACAAGCACGGTGTGAATACGCCGAACGATATCCCTTCCATGCTTTCGGTAGCAGCCTCTTATCGGTTTTTACCCATGTTGAAGGCTTCTGTAGAATATCACTTCTTCGATGATAAGAAGGCGGAAATGGCCGGTGGAAAGCAGAAAGAACTGGAAAGAGGTACGAATGAGTATCTGTTTGGTATAGAGTGGGATGTTGTCAAGAGGTTGACCATTAGCGGTGGCGCTCAAATTACAGATTACGGTTTATCTGATAACTTCCAAAGTGATGTTAGCTTCTCCTGCGATTCTTATTCGCTGGGCTTTGGCGCTAAAGTGATGTTGAGCGAAAAAATGGCTTTGAACGTGGGATATATGTGGACTACTTACCACGATTATACCAAGAAGATGGACAACTACTGCGGCACGGGACTTCCCGGGCAGAATGTGTATAGCCGCACCAACAAGGTATTCGGATTAAGTTTGGACTACGCCTTCTAAGCTTGAAAATATTCGTGTCATCCTGAAAAAGGAAGCTGCCTGCCGTGCGGCTTCCTTTTTTTGATTCATGGGTATTCGAACGGACGATATGGGCTATGCTTTACGGCTCATAACCATAGGCTTTAGTCGCTGTAAAGCATAGCCCCGGGTATGGCAAAAAAAGAGGGTGCATGACGCACCCTCCCTTTTGACTATTTGTTTTGCTTGTTGCCGATTATAACTGAATCCAACGTACATAAGCGAAGTCCATGCGGTGAGGTAATTCCTTGTTCACAGGATATACGCGGAAGCTTATCTTATGGTTACCTGCCTCGGAAGGTGTTGTCGTTAATTTGAAGAATAGTTTAGAACCTTCTTCCTTCATCAACTCGAATTGAGCGGTGTTGATCAGCTCTAAAGTATGTTTCTCCGGATCTTCCTTCGTGACAACTATTTCAGCGCCTAACATACCTTGCAATTCATGACGGTCGATTACCAAGTTGAAGTTGTATTCTTTTCCCACAACCGGTCCGTTCACCGACAGATCGTGATCGCAAGTGAAAGACTCTACTTGGAAGCTATCCCAATGTTGAGCTACTTCTTCTTTCCAGGCAGCTATTTGTTTAGCGATCTCGAAGTTGTTGGCGGAGATATGAGCCGAACGAGTAGCCAATTTATGATAGAAACGATTCTCATAATCGTCCAACATACGTTTCATCGTATAATCCGGAGCGATCTTAGCGATAGAGTTCTTGATATACTGAATCCAGTCTGGAGAATAACCCTTGCTGTTCTTAGCGTAGTAAGTCGGCATGATCTCTGTTTCCAAGATGTGGTAGATCGTAGCGGCATCCAACTGATCTTGATATTGTTGGTTCTCGTACGTACGCTTGTCGGTCAATGCCCAACCCGCGCCTTCTGCATAACCCTCATACCACCAACCGTCAAGAACGGAGAAGTTCAATACACCGTTCATCTCGGCTTTCTCGCCGGAAGTGCCGGAAGCCTCCAAAGGACGAGTCGGAGTGTTCAACCATACGTCTACACCGGAGATCAAGCGGCGAGCCAAACGCATATCGTAGTTCTCCAAGAAGATGATCTTTCCTAAGAACTCCGGACGGCGGGAGATCCCGACGATGTGCTTGATCAAACCTTGACCACCTCCATCAGCCGGGTGGGCCTTACCGGTGAATACGAACTGAATCGGGAATTTCTCATTGTTGACGATCTTAGCCAAACGGTCTAAGTCCGTGAACAACAAATGCGCACGTTTGTAAGTCGCGAAACGGCGACCGAAACCGATCAACAAGGCATTCGGGTTGATCTTCTCAAGGATAGAAACTACCTTAGAAGGATCACCTTGGTTCTTCAACCAGCTGTCTTTATATCGAACACGGATGTAATCGATCAATTTATTCTTCAGGGTCATACGGAGATTCCAGATTTCCTCGTCGGGTACATTCTGGATTCCTTCCCATTGTTTTCTGTTAGATTGATCTTTGAATAAGTTTTCACCTAGTTTATCCGCATAGAATTTCTTCATCTCCGTAGCGGCCCAAGTCGGCATGTGTACACCATTCGTTACATAACCAACGTGCAGTTCATCCGGGAAGTAACCTTTCCAAACCGGGGCGAACATGCGCTGAGACACTTTACCGTGCAGCCAGCTTACGCCGTTAGCCTCTTGGCAAGTGTTCAAGGCGAATACGCTCATGGAGAATTTCTCGTGAGAACCCGGGTTCTCGCGTCCCATATCGATGAAATCTTGCCAGCTGATACCCAGCTTGCCGGGGAACTCACCCATGTAACGTCCGAACAAACCCTCGTCAAAGTAATCGTGACCTGCCGGAACCGGAGTGTGTACCGTATAGAGGGCGGAAGCACGAACCACCTCCAGCGCTTGGTTGAATGAAAGGCCGTCGTTCTGGATATAATCTACCAGACGTTGAGCGTTGATCAAAGCGGCGTGTCCCTCGTTGCAGTGATAAATCTGTTTCTTGATACCCAATTTGTTCAGCATCATGATACCGCCGATGCCCAACAAATATTCTTGTTTCATACGGTTCTCCCAATCGCCACCGTATAATTGGTGCGTGATGGAACGATCCCATTCGCTGTTCTGAGGAATATCCGTATCCATCAGATACAAAGGTACACGACCTACGCTGACTTTCCAGATATAAGCGTAAACGATCCTGCCCGGATAAGGGACTTCCAATACCATCGGCTCTCCGTTCGACTGCAATACTTGAGTCAACGGCAGGGCGTTGAAATTTTGCGGCTCGTAGTTGGCGATCTGCTGACCGTCCATGGACAAAGTCTGTGT
This sequence comes from Parabacteroides sp. ZJ-118, assembly GCF_011038785.1. Classification (GTDB taxonomy): domain Bacteria; phylum Bacteroidota; class Bacteroidia; order Bacteroidales; family Tannerellaceae; genus Parabacteroides. Next base: position 8,807 of record NZ_JAAKDT010000051.1, on the reverse strand, counting down.
GAAATATCCGTAACGATACAAGAAACCTACGGCACATAAATCGATATTGCTATCGCTGGCCTCTTTCAGGTAGTCGCCGGCTAATACTCCCAGACCGCCAGAGTAAATCTTTAATACATTGGTCAAACCGTACTCCATGCTGAAGTAGGCTACAGAAGGTTGTGTCTTGTCGGGTTTTACATCGATATAAGCTTTGAAATCAGCGTATACCCTTTGGATCTCAGCCATTAACTCCTTGTCTGCCAAGATCTCTTCCATACGTTTGTGTGAAAGGCTTTGCAGTAGCAGCACAGGGTTACCTTCTGTAGATTTCCAAAGTTGTTTGTCGATCTTGCCAAATAGTTTAGCGCCTTCATGATTCCATACCCACCAAAGATTCGTAGCGATCTCATGAAGTGGTTCCAACTGTTGTGGAAGCTTGGAATGTGAGTAAACGTCCTTCCAAATAGGACTGTTCGCGTTATTCGCCTTAATTTTCATTATCGTGAAGTTTAAAGTGTTTGTCTGAAACGAGTGCAAAGATAGTATTATCTTATTAACCATGAGCAATATTTAATTATTTCTTTCCTCGGCATGCTTCATGGCAATGTCGAATGCGGTCAGATAATAATCGATAAACTTGCTCCATTCCGCTTTTCGAGCGAGATCGAAACAACGCTGTTTGATTGCCTCGACGTCCGTAGCATCCTTTTGGCTGAGCGTCAGGATGGAGTTCATGATAGCGTCCGCTACCTCAAAATAATTGAAATCTGTGCGATTGATAACCTCCACGCCTTCGCCGAGGTCATCTCCGGATACCGTTTTCTTCGCCCACATACCAAAACCTGCCAGATTGGTCGTGATCGTCGGTATACCGAAAGCGATACTTTCCAGCGGGGTATATCCCCACGGCTCGTAGTAGGATGGATATACGGTAACGTCCATTCCGATCAGCACATCGTAATAGGTCTTATTGAAAATACCTCCTTTTTCGTCTAAATAACAAGGGACAAATATGATTTTTAGTTTTTCGGATGCCGCGTTCGTGAAACCGGCGTGGTTGATATAACTTAAGACCTTATCTTCCGGCATATTATGCAACCAGTGTGTGATGAATGGAACTTGAAGCGGAGAGGTCGTTTTTAGGTCTTGCTCGATCGCCTCTTTTAGATCCGCGCGGGCGGTACGTACCCAAGCCGGTACCAGGATAAAGGCAACGACCTCACGCTGTAGGCGTCCGGATGTACGTACACGGTTCATTGCCTCGATGAAGACATCGATACCTTTATTTCGGTATTCATAGCGGCCACTGGTGGAAACCAACAGAGCGTTCGGGTCGATGGAGCAGCCCAATAATTTCTCCGCTACGTTAATCAACGTGCGGCGTGCTTCCTCTCGCTTTTTAGCGTATTCCTTTCCCTCGGGCACGAAGTTGGGCTCAAATCCGTTCGGGGTGACGATATCCGGCGCCTTATCCAATAATTGTTTACATTCCCGGGCCGTGATATCGCTTACGGTCGTGAAGCAATCCGCGTAATGGGCGGCCTGCTTCTCTACGGAATGCTTGGCCTCCATGTTTAACTCCTTAGCCATCTGATCGCCGTTGTAGCCGTCCATATAGGCGTATAACGCTTTGTTGTTACCGGCGATAGAGCGTCCGATCGATGTGGCGTGTGTCGTGAAAAGTGTCGCTATGGCAGGGATCTGCTTTTGAATATAAAGCGCTCCCATGGCCAACATCCATTCGTTGAACAGGGCGGCAACTTTCCTGTTCTCCAGCCTGTAAAAGTGATAGAAACTCTCTATTACCTTACCAACCGCGTATGCGAAGATACAAGACTCATCGTAATCGCCGTAGGCGTGGATGGAGTCAACTTGGAAATTTTCCCACATAGAATAGAAAAAGGCGTCTCGTTCATTGAAGTAGGATTTGAAATCTACCAGTATAACAGGGGGGGTACCCGGTACGTCCCAGCGGCCAATCTTAACTTTCAAGTGATCCACTTCCTTGGCGTGTATTCTCCAATCCTCAAACAAAGAGGCCTCTTCCGTAAAATCGGGAGCTGTCGTGTTTGCCCACACATCCGGGCCGATGAATATTACTTTGTCGTTAAAAATTTGTTGAAGCGTATGCGCTTTAGTCGATAGTACGGTATAAATACCTCCCACTTTATTACAGACTTCCCAGCTGCTTTCAAAGAGAAACTCCGGCGTCTTTATCATTTCGTTCATATTTGATTTGTTTATAACCCATGATTTCACCGCCGCGAAGATAATTCATTTTATGTTTTTCTTGACCTTTCCTCGGTATTTAATAACATATGTCCTATATTTGTGGATAATTAAATAGGAACTATTATGGCTAAAAGGAGAATCTTAAAGAAGGAGATCAGCTACGTGGCGGGTGAATTATTCACGGAAACGCTGGTTTGCAAATTGTATATACCCGGAGTAAATCAAGAGAAAGCGGATGCTTTGATGGCTCGTATCCTGGATATGCAAGAAAGTTATATCGGTCGTGCCGGGCACCCGGACGGTAAGGATGACAGGACCTTGGTACGGAATTATTATCGCAAATTAAGGACGGACTTGCAAAATGAGAGTAACGCTATCGCCGACGAGATAGAGGAGTTGAGCAAGGACAAATAGGCATGAAGAAAGCGATTTGCAAGGCGATACTCCGTATGGCGGGGTGGAAGCTGGGTCCGGTAGATGGCGTGGATCTGCCGAAATGTATCGTATGTGTGGCTCCGCATACCAGCAACTGGGATTTTATCGTAGGGAAACTTTTTTATACCTCGATCGGGTGTAACGCCGGTTTCCTGATCAAGAAGGAGTGGTTCTTTTTCCCTTTCGATTTGTTGTTTAACCGGCTGGGAGGTGTTCCGGTGGATCGCGGTAAATGCACATCGGTGACCGATCAGATGGTGGAACGTTTTAAGACCAGCGAGCGGTTTCAATTGGCCGTGACACCGGAGGGCACCCGGAGGCGGGTCAAGGAATGGAAAAAAGGATTCTATTTCATCGCTTTGAAAGCGAGCGTGCCGATCGTGGTGGCTTATTTTGATTATGGAAAGAAAGAGGTGGGCACGAAAGGTGTCTTTTATCCGACGGGTGATGCGGATAAAGATATCCGCACGATACGGGAGATGTATCGGGGAGTTGCCGCCTGCCATCCTGAGAATTTCGTACAGGTATAGGCGTTTTAGGGTGAAGGGGCAAGCGTCTCCTCGCCATGAGACTGTTACCTTGCCGCACGATGTCTTTTTATTACCTTAATATATTTATTCTATGACAGAAGACTTACGTATCAGCATGATACAATCCCATATTATTTGGGAGGACCGTGAAGAGAACTTGGGTTATTATGGCGAGCTGTTGCGCCGCGTTAGTGGAAGAACCGATTTGGCGGTATTGCCGGAGGCGTTTACCACGGGGTTTTCCATGGACGTGGAGAAACAAGCCGATACGATGGAGGGCCAGACCGTGCCGGCTATAAAAGAATGGGCCGGGGAATATGGACTGGCCGTGGCCGGGAGTTTTATCGCGAAAGATAACGGGAAGTTCTACAACCGGGCCTTTTTCATCACCCCGGAAGGAGAGGAGTATTATTACGATAAGCGTCATTTGTTTCGTATGGCGGAAGAGGACAAGCGTTTCTCGGCGGGCGACAAGCGCTTGATCGTGCCTTACAAAGGCTGGAACATTTGTTTGCAGGTTTGTTATGACCTGCGTTTCCCGGTTTGGAGCCGAAACGTGAATAACGAATATGATCTCCTGATTTATGTGGCCAATTGGCCCGAGGTCCGGAAGAAGGCGTGGAAGGCATTGCTGCAGGCCCGTGCCATCGAGAACATGGCTTATGTCTGTGGCGTGAACCGTGTGGGGGTAGATGGGAAAGGTTTTATTTTCAAGGGGGATTCCATGATTTATGACGCGAAAGGGGAGAAATTGGCGGATGCCGGGAAACGGAAGGAGGCCACCCGGACATGTACCTTGAGGAAGCGCGAGCTGGATGAGTTCCGGGCCAAGTTCCCGGCGTGGAAGGACGCGGATGGATTTACTATGGACCTCTAATCGCCTAATACCTGCTGAGTATGGAAAAACGTAATCCTTGGGCCTGGATCCCGTCTCTTTATTTTGCCGAAGGCTTGCCCTACGTGGTAGTCATGACGCTCTCCGTGATCATGTACAAACGTTTGGGAGTGTCGAATACGGATATCGCCTTGTTCACCAGTTGGCTTTATTTCCCTTGGGTGATCAAGCCCGTCTGGAGCCCGTTCGTGGATTTGATAAAGACGAAGCGTTGGTGGATTTATAGCATGCAGTTGTTGATTGGCGGGGGAATGGCCGGCGTGGCGTTTGTCCTTCCCGGGGATTTCTTCCTGCGGTTTACCTTGGCCTTCTTTTGGCTGATGGCGTTCAGTTCCGCTACGCATGATATCGCCGCGGATGGCTTCTACATGCTGGGCCTGACGGAGGAGCGGCAGGCATTCTTCATCGGTATCCGGAATACCTTCTACCGGGTGGCGATGCTGACCGGACAGGGCCTGCTGGTCATGTTGGCGGGACTCTTGGAGGAGCGTACCGGGCGGGTCCCCTTCGCCTGGAGCCTGGTGTTTTTCGCGGTGGCCGGCGCCTTTATCGCCCTGGCTTTGTGGCATAGGTATATTTTACCCCGTCCGGCGAGTGACGCGCAACGTGCGAATATTACCCCTCGTACCCTCTTTGTGGAGTTTGGCAATACTTTCGCGCGTTTCTTCAGGAAGAAGGGGATTGTCCCGGCTTTGCTTTTCATGTTGACGTATCGTCTGGGGGAGTCCCAATTGGTAAAGTTGGCTTCTCCCTTCCTGCTGGACGGGCGAGAGGTTGGCGGGTTGGCGCTCAGCACCGGCGAGGTCGGGTTCGCCTATGGTACGGTGGGGGTGATCTCCTTGTTGCTCGGAGGGGTCTTGGGAGGCCTGGCGATATCCCGGAGAGGCTTGAAGGCTTGGTTGTGGCCGATGGCGTTGGCCATCTCCCTGCCGAACCTGGTCTATTTGTATATGGCTTATACGATGCCGGAGAGTATCGTTGTCGTGAACGCTTGTGTCGCGGTCGAGCAATTCGGCTACGGGTTTGGCTTCACGGCCTACACGATGTACCTGATGCTTTTCGCCGAGGGGGAATACAAGACCTCGCATTACGCGATCAGTACCGGTTTCATGGCGTTAGGCATGATGCTGCCGGGAATGGTGTCGGGATGGATACAGGAGCAGATCGGCTACCAACATTTCTTTATCTGGGTAATGATCTGTTGCCTGCCTCTATTTATGGTATTGCCGTTCTTGCGCTTCGAGAAAGAATAATCGGATAAGATCGATCTCGCCCGCCTTCGCGACGTTCTCCCGGATGAATCTCCGGCTTGAACCGGATAGGAGGTCCGCCTCTACCGGTGCTATCTTGTCGCGTAGTAGGGGCGCACCCCTTCCGGCAGGAAGAAACGGATGTCCTTGCCGGCTTGGTAAGCGTCGCGGATGAAGGAGGAGGAGATTTCCAGCAAAGGGGCATCTACCTTTCTCACGTCCGGATAGATCTCCGGGATCGAGATGTCGAATCCCCGGCGGGGATAAATCAGCAGTTTGTAGCTGCGGAGTATCTCCTCGTGTTCTTTCCATCGGGGGAGAAGCTGCCAGTTGTCGGCTCCCATGATGAAATAGAAGTCCCGATCCGGATAATTGCGGGACAGGGTTCGCAAGGTATCGATGGAATAGGAGGGTCTCGGCAGGTGGAACTCGACATCGCAGGCCTTGAACTTCGGGTATCCGTCGATGGCGGCCCGGGTCATCTCCAGCCGCAGCGCGTCGTCGAGCAGGCCCTCCTTTTCCTTCAGCGGATTGTGGGGCGTGACCACGAACCACACCTCATCCAACCCCTCGAACTCACACAGCCAGTTCGCCAAGGCGAGATGGCCTATGTGAATGGGATTGAACGATCCACTGTAGATGCCGGTCTTGAGTCCCATCCGATTTTTAGTTAATCCCTCTTTTGCCAACCCTTGTAGTTTATGAAACAAATGAATATGTTGAACAGCAGGGCGCCCCCGATGATATACTCCTTATAATAGAGGCTGATGGCGCCCAACAGGAGGCTCGCTATCCCACAAACGACAGAAAGCCCCGTCATAAAACGGGTGTTCTTGAAGCGATTCGGCATAGACTATGGGTTTAAGAATTCCCGGATGATCGTCAACGCCTCTTTCCGGGCCGTCTCCAGATCATCGTTCACGACAATCTTGTCGAACTGCCCGGCGAATCCCAGTTCATACTCCGCCTTGGCGATACGGCTCTCGATCACTTCCGGGCGGTCTGTCCCCCGTCCTTCCAATCGCTTCCGCAGCTCGTCTATGGAGGGAGGTTGGATAAAGACAGACAGGGCGCGGTCTCCATAGAATCTCTTGATATTGCGTCCGCCTACCACATCCACGTCGAAGATCACGTTGTCCCCCTCGTTCAAGATACGTTCCACCTCGCTCTTTAACGTCCCGTAATAGGTGTCGGCATACACCTCCTCATATTCCAGGAAGTCTCCATTGGCGATACGACGACGGAACTCCTCCGGCGTAAGGAAATAATATTCCACACCCTCCTTCTCGCTCCCCCGGGGAGCCCGGCTGGTGGCCGAGATGGAGAAACGAAGGTGTAAGTCTTGTCTCAAAAGATAATTGATAATGGTTGATTTCCCGGAACCCGAGGGTGCGGAGAAGATAATTAATTGGCCGGCCATTCTCGTTAACCTGATTATAATTATAATACGTTTAGTACCTGTTCCTTGATTTGCTCCAGCTCATCTTTCATCTGGACCACGATCTTCTGCATCTCGGCGTGGTTGCTCTTCGATCCGAGCGTATTGATCTCGCGTCCCATCTCCTGCGCGATGAAGCCGAGCTTCTTGCCTTGGCCGTGTCCCGTCTCCATGGTCGAGATAAAATACCTCAAGTGGTTATCCAGGCGGCTCTTTTCCTCGTTGACGTCCAGCTTCTCGATGTAATAGATCATCTCCTGCTCGAAGCGATTCTTGTCGTAGTCCTTCCCGGCGATCTTCTCCAAGTTATCCGCGATACGGGCCTTGATCTTCTCGATGCGTTCCCTCTCGTATTTCTCCACCTCCTTCAACAGGGCGGCGATATTGGCTATCTTCTGTCCGAAAAGCTTTTGAAGCATGGCTCCCTCCTGGACGCGGAAATCAGACAGGTGCTTGATCGCCTCCTTTACCGCGGCCAGAACCACTTCCCATTCGGATTCGTCCGGTTCCGCGGCCTCGGACTTGATGGCGTCCGGCATCCGCAGCAGGGTCTGGAACCAATCGCCCGGAACACTGATGTCCAGTTTCCCGGCGATCTCCCGGATCTGGTTGTAATAACTCTCTACGGCGGCAAGATTGATCTGCGTAGGAGTCTCTTTGCCGATATATTCTATAAAGATGTTGAACTCAACTTTCCCCCGCTCCAAAGATTGAAGTAACAGGCCCCGAAGCTCCATCTCCTTTTCCTTGTATATGGAAGGAATACGGGTGGACAAATCCAGTTGCTTGCTGTTTAAAGCCTTTATCTCTACGGTTACTTTTTTCGAAGGAAGCTCGGCAGTAACCTTACCGAACCCCGTCATTGATTGTATCATTTTTCTCAGAAGTTTGCGCAAAGATAGTGGTTTCCTTTTAGATTTGACGTTTATTTTCTCATAAATAGGTGTTTCTCACAGGGCTGCCTTGTGATAGCATAATGAATTTTTGTATACCTTCGCAGCCTGATCCGCTTGAAGGATTGAGATCGTTTGTTCGTTCAATTGTTAACAGTTAATTAGTATGTCATTGATTTTAAATATCGAGACCTCCACTTCCGTATGTTCGGTAGCCCTGTCGGAAGGGGAGGAGGTGGTCTTTGAGAAGGCCTCGTTCGAGGGACCGTCTCACGCGGCGTTATTGGGAGTTTACGCGGAAGAGGCGTTGAAGGTCGCGAAGTCGGAGGGACTGAAACCGGACGCCGTGGCGGTAAGTAGCGGACCTGGATCGTATACGGGGTTGCGTATCGGGGTGTCCGTGGCCAAAGGACTATGCTTTGGGTATGATATTCCTTTGATCGGTATTCCTACGCTGGATGTTTTAGCCTCTGCCGCTATCCGGAAGAATAAGGAGGAGAGAGGCTGCTTGTATTGCGCTATGTTGGATGCCCGCCGTATGGAAGTCTACGCTTCGATTTATGATTCCCGCCTCAACACGATACGTGCCACGGCCGCTGATATCGTGGATGCGGATTCGTACGCATCTTTTTTGGAGAATGGCAAGGTTTGTTTCTTCGGGGACGGTGCCGCCAAATGTAAGGCGGTAATCACCTCTCCGAACGCCTGTTTTATAGACGGTATCTATCCGTTGGCTGTAACTATGGCATCCTTGTCGCGGAAAGCATACGATGAGGGCCGCTTCGAGAATGTGGCTTATTTTGAGCCTCTCTATTTGAAAGAATTCCAAGCGACGGTCGCTAAGAATAAAGTGCTGAACGAGGCATTGGGGAAAAACAAATAAGAGCGAGGGAAATCCGCTAAAGACGCAGAGACCATCCGGTTCCATAGCGTCGTAAGCTGTATCCGTCCGAAACCGTCCGACTTGTTTTTTAAGTTCAAGTCAGGCTTAGATTTTGTCTTCGAAGTTGCAAGGGAGGAGACCGGTAAGCGTCCAAGCACAGCCTGAGTAAAACCGACTACATTCGCGGCTGTAACATTAATCTTGATAAATTATGTATTACAGCAACGAAGATTTTGAAAACTTTTACATTCGCTACAAGGCGGAGGGTC
>NZ_JAAKDT010000004.1 GCF_011038785.1 Parabacteroides sp. ZJ-118 | reverse complement strand
ATCTCCAAAGAGACAGTCCAACTCTCCGTAGCCCAACAGATATGGGGCCTTCTTCAGGAACTGGTCACGGCAATAGCGAGAGCCTTCGGATTGCTGGACGAAGAAGTCTATGATGCGGTGATTAATCATTCTGATGAGATAGCTCATATCGCTAAATTCTACAATATGGAATCAGCAAGTTGAACTTGCGAAACTTGAATCAAATGAAATTACAGAACGGCTGGAAAATGAGAATATAGGCCGTTTGTTGGTACATTACGCGATTCCCGCCGTGATCGGGACTATGGTTAATGCTCTTTATAACATTGTAGACCGTATATTTATCGGACAAGGCGTCGGTGCGCTAGCTATCTCTGGATTGACATTGACTTTCCCGATACTTCTTTTTATGCAGGCATTTGGAATGTTGATCGGTGCGGGAGCCGCTACAAGGGTCTCCATTCATCTAGGCCGTAAGGCGAATGATCTGGCAGATAACGTACTAGGGAACGCTTTCACTTTGACATTCATTATCGGAGCCTTGACAATTATCCCCAGTATGACTTTCTTGGATGATTTATTAAGGTGGTTTGGAGGAAGCGAGCAGACGATACCTTATGCGAAAGACTATTTATATATTGCTATCCCGGGAAATTTGCTGGCGACGTTAAGCTTTAGTTTTAATGCCGTGATGCGTGCTTCCGGTTATCCTAAAAAGGCGATGTTCACGATGATGATAGGTGCCGTGTTGAACGTGATCCTTGATCCGATCTTTATCTTTTGGCTGGATATGGGAATACAGGGTGCCGCTATCGCGACGGTAATCTCCATGGCGGCCGGAACTGCTTTCGTGATGAGCCATTTTATCAGTAGGGATAGTATCGTACGTTTCCATACAAAATATTTCCGGTTGAAAGGTCCCATTATTTGGAATATATTTACGATCGGTATGTCTCCATTTTCCATGCAGTTAGCGGGCAGTGTGGTCGTGGTGATCATGAACCATGCGTTGAAGGAGAATGGAGGCGATTTGGCGATAGGTGCCAGCGGTATTATCTCCAGTATCGCCATGCTGCTGGTTATGTTGATTATCGGTATCGCCCAAGGGATGCAACCGATTGTCGGGTTTAACCATGGCGCCGGGCATCATGACCGGGTATTGGCTACCTTGCGGTTGTCTATTATAGTATCGACTTTGATTACAGGGGGAGGATGTATCGTCAGTTTATTATTCCCGAGATGTATCGTTAGCGTATTCTCAACGGATGCCGAATTGGTGTCGATTACGGACAACGGATTACGTCTGACGATGCTAGTCTTTTTCGTTGTCGGTTCCCAGATTATGATCAGCCAGTTTTTTCAAAGTATCGGTGTCGCATGGAAAGCGATGTTCCTGAGCCTAAGTCGGCAGGTCTTATTCTTGATACCGGCTATCTTGCTATTCCCTCCGATTTGGGGATTGGATGGCGTTTGGCTAGCGCAACCTTTCTCCGATTTCATCGCGGCGGTAACCGCATGGGGCTTTTTATGGTATCATGTTAAAAACGTAAAAAATAAGAGTTAAAGATGAACTTATATCGATGTTAATTGTACTTTTGTTGTATGTATAGAGATATTTTTATGGACAAACCTTTAAAAATGAGTTAATATGAAGAAGATTGTATTATTGCTCGCCGTTTTATTATTTGGTGCAGGGTCGATGATGGCACAGCAGGACAAGTCCGCTGAGAAAGCTGCGAAGCAGGCCGAGAAAGAAGCAAAGAAAGCTGCGAAGGCAGCCAAAAAAGCAGCGGAGGAAGCTGAGGCTAACGCATTGTTTGAACGAGCGCTGCAAGCTTTGAACAACAAGGATTTCGTGTTGGAAGCGGATCGTATAGAGTTTAAGCGCGGTAGTTTTGTTTATGTTACTCCGAACACGAACTTCGTTTCGGTGAAAGGTGAGAAAGCTTCCATTCAGTTAGCGTTTAATACTCCGGTGGCCGGTCCTAACGGAATAGGAGGTATAACGGTTGATGGAACAACTTCCGGTGTACAGATGAAGACGGACAAAAAAGGGAACGTTATGTACGAGATGAATGTGCAGGGTGTGGCGGTATCCGCCAGGGTTACGTTCCGTATGGCGAAAGGTACGAATAAATGTACAGCCACGGTATCGCCAAACTTTAATAGCAACCGTATATCCTTTACGGGAAGTCTCTATCCTTCGAACGAGTCGAATGTGTTCAAGGGACGTTCTATTTGATGTAGATAAATGTTCACCTATAGATAAGAGCGGGCTTTCATCAAGAAGGCTCGCTTTTATTTTCGGTAAACTTTCCGTAAGTTCGCGGAGTAAAAATGTAACATTTTATAATCATGCAACTATCCATAGATCAAAAAGACATCGATAAATTTCTGATGATAGGCGATAAAGTATTGATTAAGCCTAAGAATCCACAGAGTCAAACTAAGACCGGATTGTATCTGCCTCCCTCGGTCCAACAAGGGGAGAAGATACAAGCGGGTTATATCATAAAGACTGGACCCGGATATCCGTTGCCTTCTCAGTCCGAGGAGCATGAGGTCTGGGAGAAAAAGAAAGGGGAGGAGGTGCAATACTTGCCGCTTCAAGCCCGTGAAGGTGATTTGGCAGTCTATTTGCAGGACGCCGCTTATGAGATCAAATTTAATGACGAGAAGTTCTTGATTGTCTCTCATTCCGCTATTTTGATGTTGGTGCGTGATGAGGGTTTATTTGAGTGAAACCTTTTGTTAAGTGAAATAGGGTTATATTCACTTTTTTATTTTATTTTTGCCGGCAAAACAAGACAAACTATCTACAATATCGATTATAATGAATAAGATTGTAAGTAAAGAACATTTCTCAGCCAATGTGGTGAAGCTGGAGGTCGAGGCTCCTTTGATCGCTCGTTCCCGTAAGGCCGGTCACTTTGTGATCGTGAAAGTTGGCGAAAAAGGCGAACGTATACCTCTTACTATCGCCGGAGCGGATACCGGGAAGGGTACCATCACTTTGGTGATCCAAGCGGTAGGCGGTTCATCTCGTAAGATCTGTGAACTGAATGAGGGTGACTATATTACGGACGTAGTAGGCCCGTTAGGACAGGCTACCCATATCGAGAAGGTTGGAACGGTTGTTTGTGCCGGTGGTGGCGTAGGTGTCGCTCCGTTGTTGCCGATCGTGGAGGCTTTCCATAAGGCGGGAAACCGTGTGATCGTCGTATTGGCGGCTCGTACCAAGGATTTGGTTATCTTAGAGGAGCAAATGCGCCAAAATTCGGATGAGGTAATTATCATGACCGATGATGGTTCTTTGGGGACAAAAGGCTTGGTGACGAATGGCGTGGAGAGCGTAATCAACCGGGAGAAAGTGGATTTATGCGTTACGATCGGTCCGGCCATTATGATGAAATTTGTTTCCGCTCTTACAAAGAAATACGAGATTCCTACCGTAGCTTCCTTGAATACGATCATGGTGGATGGAACGGGTATGTGTGGCGCTTGTCGTATCACCGTAGGCGGGAAGACCAAGTTCGTTTGTGTGGATGGACCAGAGTTCGATGCTCATCAAGTGGATTTTGATGAGATGATCATGCGCCTCGGCGCTTATAAGGATATAGAGAAGAAATAACGAAACCGCGTAATTGAATCATGACAACAGACAAATTAATTACTGCTCGTCGTGCCGAACCTTGGCGGGAGGCACTTCGCAAAAGCAGGAAAAATAAAGAACGTGCGGATATCCCCCGCGTGAAGATGAACGAGTTGGATCCGGAATACCGGAGTCATACCCGCTTGGAGGAGGTTAATTTAGGCTTGACAAAAGAACAGGCCATGCAAGAGGCCCAGCGCTGTCTGGATTGCCCGAACCCTACTTGTATGCAGGGATGTCCGGTAAATATCAATATACCTACTTTTATTAAGAATATCGAGCGTGGGGACTTTTTGGAGGCCGCTAAGACCTTGAAGGAGACGAGTGCCCTACCCGCTGTTTGCGGTCGTGTATGTCCGCAGGAGAAACAATGCGAGAGTAAGTGTATCCATTTGAAAATGGGTAAGGAAGCGGTTGCTATTGGCTACTTGGAGCGTTTCGCCGCTGATTACGAACGTGAGAGCGGAAATATCTCGGTTCCGGAGATCGCTGAGAAGAATGGTATCAAGATTGCCGTGGTAGGCTCCGGTCCTGCCGGATTATCTTTTGCAGGAGATATGGCGAAGCGTGGATATGACGTGACTGTGTTCGAGGCATTACATGAGATCGGTGGTGTTTTGAAATATGGTATCCCGGAGTTCCGCTTACCGAATAAAATCGTCGACGTGGAGATTGATGGCCTTCGTAAGATGGGTGTACAGTTTGAGAAAGATTGTATCGTGGGGAAGACGATCAGTTATGATGATTTGCATGCGGATGGCTTTAAGGGCGTATTCGTGGCAAGTGGTGCCGGTCTGCCTAACTTTATGAACATTCCGGGTGAGAACTTCGTGGGCGTTATGTCGTCCAACGAGTACTTGACCCGTGTAAACTTGATGGATGCGGCGAATCCGGAAAGTGATACGCCGGTGCTACAAGGAAGGACGGTGGCCGTGATCGGTGGAGGCAATACCGCTATGGATTCTGTCCGTACCGCTCGTCGTCTGGGAGCTGAGCGTGCCATGATCGTCTACCGTCGTAGCGAGGAGGAGATGCCCGCTCGTTTGGAAGAGGTGAAACATGCGAAGGAAGAAGGTGTGGAGTTTCTGACACTTCATAATCCGATCGAATATATAGGAGATGAAAGAGGGCGTGTTAAGCAGATGCGTTTGCAGAAGATGGAGTTAGGTGAGCCGGATGCCTCAGGTCGCCGTCGTCCGGTACCTATCGAGGGGGCTATCGAAACAATCGATGTGGATGAGGTGATTGTTAGTGTCGGTGTATCTCCGAATCCATTAATACCCCGTGCCTTTGGTGGCTTGGAGGTGAGCAAGAAGGGCACGATCGTAGTGGAGGAAGACAACATGCGTTCCGCTTTAGACGATGTGTACGCCGGAGGGGACATCGTTCGAGGCGGAGCTACCGTGATTCTGGCGATGGGAGACGGTCGTAAGGCCGCCGCCGCTATGGATGCGGACTTAAGAGGAAAAGTATAACATTCATTAGCTCAATAGGAGAAGACGGGTTGTCTTGATGATTCGTCTTTTCCTATTAATCGTAAAATATGGAATTTATGTCGAAGTATCTATAAGACCAATTCTTGAAATAATCTCTCAAATGTCTGTTCTAGATCATTGGAAAAACCGGGATGTGGACGTGGAGTTGCACCTCTTTTGAACAGCGAGACCTTTTGGAAGCGAGCGGAAGACGGGACTCGAACCCGCGACCCTAACCTTGGCAAGGTTATGCTCTACCAACTGAGCTACTTCCGCAATTAAATCGGATCGTACTCGAAGCGGGACTTGAACCCGCACAGCCGCAATGGCCAAAGGATTTTAAGTCCTTCGTGTCTACCGATTCCACCATTCGAGCATCCACCTCTTCTTTAAGAGCCGAGCGGAAGACGGGACTCGAACCCGCGACCCTAACCTTGGCAAGGTTATGCTCTACCAACTGAGCTACTTCCGCATAGTTTGTCTCTCTTTTGCGAGTGCAAAGGTACTATAAATATTTATACCGCCAAACTTTCGGGTAGAAATTTTAATTATGGATATAAATTTTATTGCCGTTTGTATCGACGACATATTGCTTGAGGATTTGTTTTTCCTCAGCGCAAGGCCCTTCCACGGGATTGCCGATACCATTTAATAGTTCAAATTTACTACCACATTTTGGGCAAATGGCGTATACTGCGGATTCATCCACTTCTACGATGACATTAGCGGATGCCTCATGAGGACAAGCTGCATCGAACGCAAAGAATGCTCCGGTTCCGTTACTAGACAATCCATGATAAACCAATACGCCTCCAAATCCTGTTTGCTCGCCGGCTTGGTCTACATCTTTAGAGGTGTAGATCTTATAGGCCTGAATCGCGTTCAACGCTTTGTCTTGATAACTCAAATCTAGTTCCAGATAGACCGCACGATAGGGTATGCGAGTCTCTATCGTATCTGCACAAGATAATAGCGTAAACAAGATCAAAAGTGGAAATATCCGTCTTATCTTATCCATGGATCAATTTCTTTTCAGCTTCATTCATCCGTTCGAAAGAGAAAGAACCTATCACGCTGCGCATCATGGCGGCGATTGATTCATTACATAGATTACCGATACTGCCTTCGTGCGTATGGTTAACACTCTTCGAAGGAACGAATTTACCGGCCTCGATATCCAAACCTACTTGCTTATAAGCATCACGGAAAGGCATTCCGGCCAAGACACGGCGGTTCACTTCTTCCACGCTAAATAGCAGGGAATATTTGTCATCGTCCAATATATGCTCGTTCACTTTTACCTCACGCATCATATGAGTTACCATGCGTAAACAATCCTTCAGCTCATCGAAAGCCGGGAGGAAGACTTCTTTGATGATCTGGAGATCCCGGAAGTAGCCGGAAGGAAGGTTGTTGCTGATCAAGATGATTTGTTGAGGTAGGCCTTGAAGCTTATTACATTTGGCGCGTGTCAACTCGAATACATCCGGATTTTTCTTATGTGGCATGATGCTGGAACCGGTCGTGAACTGATCCGGCAGTTTGATGAAGCCAAAGTTTTGGCTATTGAACATACAAGCGTCGAACGCCAATTTGGAGAGCGTAGCGGCGATACTTGCCATGGCGAAGGCCACGACGCGCTCCACCTTGCCACGTCCCATCTGGGCATATACCACGTTGTAGTCCAGCGAGTCGAAACCTAATAAATCCGTAGTCATCTGGCGGTTTAGCGGGAAGGATGAACCATATCCGGCGGCGGAGCCCAGCGGGTTGCGGTTGCAAATACGGTATGCGGCTTGCATAAGCTGCAAATCATCTACTAAGCTCTCTGCGTAAGCGCCGAACCAAAGTCCGAATGAAGAGGGCATGGCTACCTGCAGATGGGTATATCCGGGAAGCAGTACATCCTTGTACCGGTCACTTTGGGAGATCAAAACGTCGAACAAGCCGGAAACCAGATCAACCAATTCCTGTATTCGCGAACGGGTGAAGAGCTTCAGGTCCAATAGAACCTGATCATTGCGGGAACGCCCGCTATGGATCTTCTTCCCCATATCGCCTAAACGGCGTGTGAGCATTAGTTCCACCTGTGAGTGCACATCCTCTATGCCCTCCTCGATGGTGAATTCACCACGATCCGCTACGGCGTATATATTCCGTAATTCAGCCAATAAGACGTTTAGTTCCTTCTTGGTCAGCAAACCGACACTTTCCAGCATCGTGATATGTGCCATGGAGCCTAATACGTCATATTTAGCGAGGTAAAGATCCATCTCGCGGTCCTTACCTACCGTGAAGATATCTACTTCATGATCTACCTGTACATTTTTTTCCCAAAGTTTCTGAGCCATAATGAAAAAAAAGAATTAATAAGGCAAAGAGGCGATAAAGGCTGAGACTTTATCGACAACCTCTTGCAAAGGTTTCGATACCATTAGTTTCAAGAACGGATTCATATCGGCGCGAACCGTGATTTTTAACCGTGTGTCGTCCTCGGCTACCTGTTTCAGCTGTATCCACAAGAAAAGGGGAAGAAGGGCGTTGGTCACCGTGAACTTGATTAAGTTATTCGGCTCTCTCTCTACGATCTGGAAGGTAATCTCACCAACGGGATCGACAGCGAAACTACAGGTATCGCTATCGAACTTAAAATTTCTTATTTTATCTTGCGGGATGAGATCCTTGATACGTCCTAAATTGGAAAAATCGGACAACATCGAGAAGATACGTTCATCATTGTGTGGGATCTGCTTGACCTCACTCACAAATTCTTCAGTCATTGAGTGTTCTTTTTTGTTTATTACTTATTTCGGGTTCCAGTTAGCCGGATCTTTACGCCATTCCTGAAGAATCGCGATCTCAGACTCATCGATGTAATGCGTACGGACAGCTTCTTCCAAGACAGCGTCGTAATTGCTTAATGTAGTCAATGTTACTTTAGCGTCCTTGAAAGCGGCTTTCGCCACAGGGAATCCATAGGTAAAGATAGCTACCATACCCGCTACATCGCAACCAAAGTTGCGTACGGCCTGTACGGCTTTCAAGCTGCTACCCCCGGTAGACACCAAATCCTCGATGATCACTACTTTAGAACCCGGTTTCAATTCTCCCTCGATAAGGTTTTCTAATCCATGATCTTTTGGCGTAGAGCGGATGTATACGAATGGCAATCCCAGTAAATCGGCGACTAAGGCACCTTGAGCGATTGCACCTGTAGCAACACCGGCAATGGCATCTACGTTCTCGAATTTTTCACTAATCACACGAGCCAGCTCCAATTTAATGAAGCTACGAACGACCGGATAAGAAAGAGTCTTTCGGTTGTCATTGTAGATCGGAGATTTCCAGCCGGATGCCCAAGTAAACGGATTGGCCGGTTGCAATTTTACGGCTTTAATCTTTAATAATTTTTCTGCTACTAAACTTTCCAGTGTTTTCATACAATCCTATTTTATATCAATCTGCAAAAGTAGATAAACGGAATGACATTACCTTGAATATCGTGCGTTAATTTTTTATTAATATTTATGCGATAGACAGGGCTAAGATACTGACGCGTATGCCCGGAATTCCGGATAAAGCTTTTGCGCAAGCGGAAATCGTGGCTCCGGTGGTGATCACGTCGTCTATGAGCAGGATGTGTTTGTCTTTTAAGTTTTCCGGATAGATGACATTAAAAATGGAACATACATTTAACCAGCGGTCATAAATGGCCTTACGGGTTTGGGTGCTTGTGTGGGTGATGCGGATCAGACTTTGCGTATCGATAGGGGTATCCCAGATGGAACGGATGCCGAAGGCGATCCATTCGGATTGGTTGTAGCCTCTTTGTCGTTTTTTGCGAGGATGCAGGGGGACGGGGAGGATGAGGTCTACGGTGCATATCGGGCTATGATCGGCTTTGAGCTCTCTAGCTATCTGCCTTCCCAGCAGATAACCCAGCTCTTTATTGTCATGGTATTTGAGTGAGTGGATCAGGCTTTGTACTTTCCCGCCTTTCTCGTATCGTAAATAAGCGGTGGCATGTTCGATCTGGTTCTTGCCGATGAAAAGTTGCTCTACGGGATTGTTCGCCTGTTGATGATATCCCGTGTGCGGTAAGTCGCATAGGCATTTCAGGCAAATTTGTTCTTCTCCCTCGACGAGTGGTCGTTTACACAGTTTACATAAGTTTGGGAAAAACAGGTTGAGCAGATTATTCCATACCGTCGGCATACTCCTCGCATTCAGTTCCTTTGAATAATTGACTTAAGCAATCCAACGTGATTCGGCTTTCGAAACCTCGTCCGGCGGCGAAACGGAGTAGCTTGTTGAACAGGTCTCGCTCGTCTTTCCCTTTTGTCGATTTCTTTTTACTTTTTAACAAATCGAGTAAGATGGAGCGGTATTCTCCCTCGTCGATAGCGGCGAGCGATTCTTCCCGGATTGGGGAGGGGATGTTTTTCTTATAAAGCTCGTAGCCTATTTTTACCCGTCCCCATTTGTTGAACCGCAGTTTATCGTTCACGAAGAAACGGGTGTAGCGGGATTCATCGATAAACCGCTCTTTCAGCAATCGGGCGATGATACGCTCGGCTGCGTCGGGTGGGAGTCTGGCGGCGTCAATCTTTTTCTGCACGTCTTGTATGCAGCGTTCGGCGGAGGAACAATAGGCGGCTGCCCGGTGCAACATTTCGGATTCGGTTATCTCTTTCATATTCTCGCTTTTATGATACGATCTTTCCCATATAGATCTTGTACTAATTCGACTTCGGAGTAATCCTCTTGACGCAGCATCGCTACGGCCTCTTTCCCGCAAAGGGCATTGATCTCGAAGTAAAGATGCCCGCCTTCCGCCAAATGCCTTTGTCCGAAGCGGGCGATGGCCCGGTAGAAAAGAAGTGGATCGTCATCGGGGACGAACAAGGCTAGATGAGGCTCGTTCTCCAAAACATTCGCATCCATGGTCGCTTTCTCCTTATTCATTATGTAAGGAGGATTACTGACGATACAGTTTAAGTTTCCTATAGGGGAAACGAAGGTCCCCTCCGTATGGGATTCCGGTTTCCTGCAAGAGAAACCGGAATAACCTTCGGAAAGGATATCCAATTCGAGGAACGATACGGCAACTTGATTCATACGGGCGTTCTCCTCGGCTACGGCAAGAGCCTCGGGCGATATATCCACTGCCGCTACCTCAGCCTTCGGAAGATGTTTCGCCAAGGAAATAGCGATACAGC
Source organism: Parabacteroides sp. ZJ-118 (assembly GCF_011038785.1). Classification (GTDB taxonomy): domain Bacteria; phylum Bacteroidota; class Bacteroidia; order Bacteroidales; family Tannerellaceae; genus Parabacteroides. The sequence continues at coordinate 88,301 of NZ_JAAKDT010000004.1, read as the reverse complement.
CGCTTCCCGTACCGATATCCAATATACGAGGGGCTTGGCCTCGGTAGTCCGTGATGATCCGCTCGACTAACTCGGCAGTCTCCGGGCGGGGAATCAGTACGTCCGGTGTCACCTTAAACTCCATCCCGTAAAAATCCGCTATGCCTAATAAGTACTGTATGGGTTTGTATAAACGCAGCCCTTCTACAATCTCTTTGATTTTAAAGTTCTCCGTATCCGATAATTCTTTACCTTTGCCAAACAGGAGTTGATGGGTAGAAAGACCGCAAACATGTTCCATGATCAGTCGGACAAGCGCTTGGACCTCACCGGGCGGATAAATGTCTTTGAGGGAATTTCGAATGTAGGCGACGGTCTTAGTCATACTTTTCTTGTTTTATCGCGAAAATAGTGTAAAAACCGTTTATATGCAAAGATTATGGTAGAGGTTGAAGAGAAATACATGGCTCGTTGCATCGAGTTGGCTAAAGGAGGGAAAGGAAACACCAGCCCGAATCCGATGGTCGGCGCGGTCATCGTGCACAAGGGCCGTATCATTGGTGAGGGATTTCATAGGAAATGCGGGGGGGCGCACGCCGAGGTGAACGCTATCGCTTCCGTGAAAGACGAGTCTTTGTTGAAAGACAGTACGATTTATGTGAGTCTGGAGCCTTGCTCCCATTATGGCAAGACGCCTCCTTGCGCCGAGTTGATTATCCGGAAAGGGATTCCACGGGTGGTGGTTGGTTGCTTGGATCCTTTCCCTGAAGTGTCAGGGCGAGGCGTGCGGATGTTGCGTGAAGCTGGCATCGAGGTTGTCACAGGCGTGATGGAAGAAGAAGCCCGAGCGTTGAACAAGGCGTTTATGACGCTCCAAATGAAGGGCCGTCCTTATATTATCCTGAAATGGGCGCAGAGCGAGGATGGTTTTATCGACCGTTTGCGTACGGACGTGTCGGAGCCGCCTACGGTTTTGTCTTCTCCGGAGACTTCCCGCTTGGCGCATAAACTTCGCTCGGAGGTGGCGGCTATTATGGTCGGTACACGAACCGCTTTATTGGACAATCCTTCGTTGAACGTGCGCCATTGGTCCGGTAATGCTCCGGTCAGGGTCGTATTGGATCGCCGGCTCGTCCTTCCTGATTCTTATCGATTACTGGATGGTTCCTTGCGCACATTAATATTTACGGAGAGAGAGCTGGAAAGCCGGGAGAACGTGGAGTATATCCGGATTGATTTCGATGCCCCGGTGATCCGGCAAGTACTGGATCATCTTGCTGTCCGGAAGTTGGATTCCTTATTGGTGGAAGGTGGAACCCAGTTGATTAATTCTTTCGTGGAAGCGGATTTATGGGACGAGGCGAGGGTGGAAACAGCCCCGGTCTCCTTGTATCAAGGGGTACATGCGCCGATGCTTGGGAAGGAGGTTGTTAGCGGTATCTCCGGACGTTCTGTCATGCGCATAAGAAATCATAACCATGAATTTAAGGCGCATATAATCAACTAAAATATTATAAATATTAGCAGGTATTAGGGTGAAAGCGAAAAATGTTTCTACTTTTGTGCCTTTGTATGCGACAAACTTATGTTTTTGATGAAAAATAAATTAGTACTATTTATAACAGGTTGTTTTGCATTAGTGTTGTCTTCTTGTTTGAAATCAGAAGATGTCACTGATATAGAAATGGTTAAAAATTGCCAAATATCCTCCTTTAAACTAAGTAGTGATTCTATCTCGGGATTGGATGCCGTGAAGTTTACGATCGACCAGCTGACGGGACGGATTTTTAACATCGACTCGCTACCTTTTGGCACGAAGATCGAGAAGGTTGTCTGTACGATTACGGCAGCCAGCAGCTATGCGCTTAGTGGTATAGAGGTAAGCCCGTATGCTTATCCGGACTCTACTTATTACTTAGACGATTTATCGGACTCCATTAATTTCTCCGCTCCGGTAAAGTTCGTGGTTCATGCGTATGACCAAGTCACGACCAAGGTCTATATGGCACAGGTGAATATCCATCAAGTGGTTCCCGATTCTATGGTTTGGAGTATGTACGTGAATCCTATGATTGGCATTGCCGTGAAGGAACAGAAGGTAGTAACCTGCGATTATAATGGATCGGAGAATTACTTCATGTATGTGAAACCCGCTGAGTCTGGTAAATCTTACCAATTGTATCACGCTCCGGTAAGCGCGCCTAAGGGCTGGCAGTCATTATCTTTGACCGGCCTGCCTTCCGATGGGCTTTTGATCTCCCAAATTACCGAGTATGACAATGCTTTATATGTGCCGGCTACAAATGGTACTTTGTATAGATCCGGGGATGGTTTAACTTGGAGCGCCGTAGAGAATGCCCCTCCCGTGAAATACGTTTTGGGTAGCGTGAAGCAGGGTACGAAACAGCCCTCCGCTTTAGCGACAATCGTGGATCAGGAAGGAAAGCCCGTGTTCTATGCGATGAACGAATCCATGGAATGGATCGCCGGAGATGCGGTGCCCGGCGGATTCCCTGTTACCGGATTTGGCAATCTCCAATATGCTGCTATGTATCATGAGTATTTGATGACCGCCGGCGGACGTACCGCGGACAACCAAGTGGTTAATACGACTTGGGCGACCATGGATGGTATCTCTTGGGCGTTGATGGCTTCCGGCGACGCTAACTTCACGAAACGTGAGGGAGCGATGATCGCTAAGTATGACGATAAATTTTTCTTGATCGGAGGTATCGACGCTTCGAACAAGGCTTTGAAAGATATGTATCAATCGATAGATTGCGGTATATCATGGTCGTTGATCAACTCGATGGTGGTGCTACCGACTGACTATGCGGCGAGAGGCTTCTCCTCGATCTTTGTGGATAAAGAGAATTTCGTGAACATTTTCGGAGGAAAGACCGGTGCCGGCTCCAACGACTTGAATCAACTTTGGAGGGGCCGTATCAATCGTTTGATTCCGAAGGAATAGAAAAGTTGAATGGGAGATGTATAAGCGGCTTCTCATAATTATCCTATTGGTGGGTACGGTCTCTACGCTTTGGGCGCAGGAATATAAGTACGAGATCGGTGGTATGGCCGGTGGCGCCTTTTATATGGGCGATGCCAATAAAAATATGATATTTAAAGGAATGAATCCTGCGGCGGGAGCGGTGTTCCGGTATAACATCAACTTTCGTTGGGCCTTAAAAGCCAATTTGATGTGGGGACAGGTTTCCGGTAAAACCGAAGGTATGGAGAACGTTTTTCCGAACAGTGCCCAAACCTCTTTCAACCGTAGTATCATGGAGTTGGGAGGACAGGCAGAATTCAACTTTTTCCCGTATAGCGATAAGTTCGACTATGCGGGGGCGAAGCGTTTCTCTCCTTATGTCTTGGTGGGCATAGGGCTGACGGTGGCTCCGGGTGGCGGGAAGACTTTCGCCGGTCCGAATATTCCACTAGGCGCGGGATTGAAATATAAGATCAAGAACCGTCTCAATGTAGGGTGCGAGTTCTCGTTTCGTAAGTTATTTGGCGATGGCCTGGAGGGAAAGGATCTGCTGGATGATCCGTATGGTGTTAAGAGTAGCGCTCTTAAGAACAAAGATTGGTACTCTTTCTTGTTGTTGTCTGTTACATGGGATTTTGGCCCGAGGTGCCGCACCTGTAACAATGCGAAAAATATAAGTGAATATTAGTAAGATAAAAAATGTCGTTGATCGAGAAAATAGACAAGAATCGCTTGCCGCGGCACGTGGCAATTATTATGGACGGGAACGGACGCTGGGCCAAGGCGAAGGGGAAAGACCGTAGCTTCGGACATCAGGAAGGCGTCGTTTCGGTTCGTAAGATTATGGATGCGGTCACTCAACTCGGATTGAAATATCTGACGTTGTACACTTTCTCTACCGAGAACTGGAATCGCCCGGAAGAAGAGGTTCAAGCGTTGATGAGCTTGCTGGTCTCCGCCATTCACCGAGAGACTCCGGACATGATGGAGAAAAACGTTCGCCTTACCGCCATCGGCGATCTTTCTCGCTTGCCAGAGGATGCTTATGATACATTGCAAGAATGTATCGATACGACTTCGGCGAACACGGGAACCACACTTGTCCTGGCGCTAAGTTATTCTTCCCGATGGGAGATTACCACAGCGGCCAGGTCGCTCGCCCAAGAGGTATTGGAGCAGAAAATAAACCCCAATGATATAACCGAGGCCATGTTCTCGGATCACTTGACGACCAAGGGTATCCCCGATCCCGATCTTTTGATACGGACCGGAGGAGAGAAACGCATCAGTAACTTCTTGCTATGGCAGTTGTCATATGCTGAATTCTTCTTTACGGATGTGTTTTGGCCCGATTTCAGAGAAGAAGAGTTGTATGAGGCTATAGTGTATTACCAGCGACGCGAGCGCCGTTTCGGTAAGACAAGTGAGCAATTAATCTTATAAACAATAGCTGTTATATGTACAAAAGAATAGTGCTGTTTTTTATTTACTTGGGTTTCGCTTGCGGTGCGTTTGCCCAAGAAATAGACACTACCCAAGTTGAGGAGCCGGCAGAAGTGCCGGTCATTTCGTACTCGTTGGCCGCGAAGAAATACAAGATCGCGGATATAAAGATTACGGGTATCAAGAATTATGATGATTTTGTGCTGATCGGCTTCTCCGGTTTGTCGGTAGGTGATGCGATTACCGTACCGGGGGAAGAGATCACTACAGCAGTGAAACGTTTTTGGAAACATGGTTTGTTCTCGGACGTGAAGATCTTGGCGACGAAAATCGAGGGCGACCAGATTTGGCTGGAGATCCAGTTGAAGCAGCGTCCGCGTATCTCGCAAGTCAATTACCACGGTATCAAGAAAGGCGAGCGTGAGGACTTGGAGGCGAAGCTGGGCTTGAAGAAAGGTTTTCAAGTGACGCCGAACGTTATGGACCGTGCCAAGATCGTGATCCAGAAGTTCTTCGATGGCAAGGGCTTTAAGAACGTGGATGTCGAGATTGAGCAAAAGGACGATCCCGCGAATGAGGGCGAGGTGATCGTGGATATCAATATCGATAAGAATGAAAAGACCAAGATCCATCGCATCTATTTTGAGGGTAACGATAAATTGACCGCCCGGGAGTTGAAGAAGGCGATGAAGAAGACGAACGAGAAGTTCAGCTTGCCGAACGACTGGAAAACCAGTATCCTGGAGATGTTCAGCACGAAGAAGTTTACCACCGAGGAATATGAGAACGATAAGAAAAATATAATCGCCAAATACAACGAGCATGGTTATCGCGACGCCGTGTTGTTGTCCGATAGCGTAGCGAACTTTGACGAGAAGAAGGTGGATATCTTCTTGAAAGTGGATGAGGGTGAGAAATACTACTTGAAAGATATTCGCTTCGTGGGTAATACGCAATATTCTACGGACTATTTGATGGCCGTGCTGGGTATGAAACCGGGCGAGGTGTATAATCAAAAGAAGTTGAACGAACGTTTGAGTACGGATGAGGATGCCGTTTCGAATGTCTATTTTAATAACGGTTATTTGTTCTTCAACGCCGATCCGGTGGAGGTGGATGTGGCGAATGACTCTATCGCGTTAGAGATCCGTATCCAGGAGGGTCCGCAGGCGACGATCAACCGTATTATCATCAATGGTAATGACCGTCTGTATGAGGACATCGTTCGCCGTGAGTTGCGTACGAAGCCGGGTATGTTGTTCAGCCGTGACGACTTGATGCGTTCCGTCCGCGAGTTGGCCCAGATGGGACACTTCGACCCGGAGAATATGAACCCGGTGCCGCTGCCCGATCCTGAGAATGGAACCGTGGATATCGAGTATAACCTGGTTTCCAAGGCGAATGACCAGATCGAGTTCTCCGCGGGTTGGGGGCAGACGGGTGTGATCGGTAAATTAAGTTTGAAGTTTACGAACTTCTCTATGAAGAACTTCTTGAACCCGAAAACCTATAAGGGCATTATCCCGCAAGGTGAGGGACAGACATTGACCTTGAGCGGCCAGACAAACGGACGTTACTATCAGGCTTACAGCATTTCCTTTATGGATCCTTGGTTCGGCGGCAAACGACCGAACACATTGTCTGTCAGCGCTTATTTCTCAAAGCAAACCGATATCAACAGCAATTACTTCAGTTCCGGCTATGGCTATCCGGGCTACGGTTATCCGGGCTACGGTTATCCCGGTTATGGTTATCCCGGTTATGGCTATGGCAGCAATTATTATGGCAACTATGGTTACAGTAATAGTTATGAGTACGCTTACGACCCGGATAAGTCTATCATGATGTTCGGTTTGGCGGCCGGTTATGGTAAACGTTTGAATTGGCCGGACGACTACTTCCAGTTTATGGCGACGTTGAACTATCAGTTGTATATGATGCACGATTGGGACTATTTCTTGGTTAATAACGGGAATTGCCATAATATCAACCTGGAGTTGATGTTGCAACGTAACTCGATCGATAACCCGTTGTATACTCGTAGGGGGTCACAATTTATGTTGTCCGTGGCGGCTACGCCTCCTTACTCTTTATTCGATGGTAAGGATTATGCGTCGATGTCAAGCTCAGACCCGGATAAGTATAAATTCATCGAGTATCATAAATGGAAGTTCAAGGCGAAGATCTTCTCTCCGTTGGCTCCGTTGACGGTGAAACGTACGCCGGTGTTGATGACCCGTGTTGAGTATGGTTTCTTGGGTACGTACGACAAAAACAAGAAATCTCCGTTCGAGACCTTCTATATGGGAGGGGACGGTATGAGCGGTTACTCCAGTACCTACGCGCAGGAAACGATCGGATTGAGAGGCTATGAGAATGGCAGTATCGCCGGTAATGGCGGTTACAGCTCGTATGGATACGCCTATTCTCGCTTGGCGATGGAATTGAGGTATCCGTTCTTGCTGGAGCCTTCGTCTACGATCTACGGATTGGTATTTGTCGAGGCTGGTAACGCTTGGACCGATTTGAAGGATTTCAATCCGTTTAACTTGAAACGATCCGCCGGTGTCGGTGTCCGTATATTCTTGCCGATGATCGGTTTGATGGGACTTGACTGGGCTTATGGTTTCGACGAACCGAATTATGGTAATAATGGTAAACGTAGCGGTAGTAACCTGCACTTTATCATCGGACAGGAATTCTAAAAATACAGATCGGGTACAGCTTCGTATGCAGAGATGGGGGGCGTCCCGTCTCTGCATTTAAATAAATACTTTTAACGAATATTGATAGGCTGTAAGTAAACCCTCTGTTATATTTGCAGTCATAAAGTAGAACTATAAATAAAGAGAGTATGAAAAAGATTATCACATTGAGCTGTCTGATGCTGCTTTGTTCTTATGCCGGCATGGCACAGAAGTTCGCTTTAATCGACATGGAATATATATTGAAGAATATTCCGGCTTACGAAATGACCAATGAGCAGTTGAGCCAAGTTTCCAAGAAATGGCAAAATGAGGTGGAAGCGATTCAACAAGAAGCTCAGAATATGTATAAGAATTATCAGAGCGACCTGGTATTCCTCTCCGCCGAGATGAAAACGAAACGCGAGGAAGAGATCGTGAAGAAGGAGCAAGAGGCACAAGATCTGAAACGTAAATATTTCGGTCCTGAGGGTGAGTTATATAAGAAACGCGAGAGTTTGATGAAGCCGATTCAAGACGAGGTCTATAACGCGGTGAAAGAAATCTCGGAAGACAAGGGATATCAAGTAGTCTGGGATCGAGCCTCAGCCATGAGCATTATTTTCGCTTCTCCGAAGATCGATATCAGCAATGAAGTGCTGATTAAGTTAGGATATTCAAAATAAATGCTTACATTTGTGCGCTTTATGCATGAGAGGTGTGAAAGCTTGATTAATAACATAGTAATTAGATAGTAAAAATGAAGAAACTTATTGTTTTATTGTTGATGATTCTCCCGTTGGGAGCTTTCGCTCAGGAAGTTAAAATTGCGTTTGTAAAAACGCAAGAGGTGTTCATGGCTATGCCGGAGGTGTCTGGTATGGAAAAGCAAATGGCGGACTTGAATGAGAAATATAGAGTTGAGTTGAAGCAAATGCAAGATGAATACCAAAAGAAATATGCCGACTTCGTAGCGCAGCAAGATTCATTGACAGAAAATATCAAGTTGAGAAGAATGCAAGAGATTCAAGATATCCAAGGACGTATGGATAACTTTGTTCAGGTAGCTCAGCAAGACGTACAAAAGAAACAGCAGGAACTGCTGCAACCGATCCAGCAGAAGTTGCACGACGCGATCCAGAAGGTAGGCGAGGAGAAGGGATATACGTATATCATTGATCCGGCGGCGTTGCTTTATACGGGTACCAACGCTGTAGACGCTACTCCGTTTGTTCGTACGAAACTCGGTTTGTAATTGGCGGGAAAGTTTTTCTGTAGAATAAAAAGAGGGTGTTTTCCGAAAGGATTGCACCCTTTGTACGTTATAAAAGAAAGGTTTCTGATATGTTCCCGCAAACTCCCGGTCCGATCGGCCTTTTTGACTCCGGCTATGGCGGACTGACGATTTTCGATAAGATCCATCAGCTGATGCCCGGTTATGATTATATTTATCTGGGCGATAACGCACGTTCACCTTATGGTACTCGTTCGTTCGAGGTCGTTTATCAATTTACTCGTCAGGCGGTATCGCGCTTGTTTGAGTCGGGTTGTCAATTGGTGATCTTGGCTTGTAACACGGCATCCGCGAAAGCGCTGCGTACGATCCAACAAAAAGATTTGCCTGCATGGGATCCCAATCGCCGTGTGTTGGGAGTCATCCGTCCTACGGTTGAGCTGGTGGATACAATCAGCCGTACCAAACATATCGGCATCGTAGGTACGAGCGGTACGATTGCGTCCAATTCGTATACGATCGAGATCGGCAGGATGTACCCACATATCCAAGTGACAGGCGAGGCTTGCCCCATGTGGGTCCCTTTGGTGGAGAATAATGAGTTTAATTCCCCGGGGGCGGATTATTTCGTGAAAAAGCACATCGACCATCTATTATCCGCGGACCCGCAAATCGATACGCTTATCTTGGGATGCACTCATTATCCTCTTCTGATCGATAAGATCCGCGCTTTTCTTCCTCCCGGCATCACTCTATTCTCGCAAGGCGAGCATGTGGCGGAGAGTTTGCGGGATTATTTACGGCGTCACCCGGAAATGGATCGTAAACTCACGAAGAGAGGAAGTTGCCGTTTTCTCACCACGGAGTCGGCAGAGAAGTTTTCCGAGGCGGCCTCTCTCTTCATGAATACTCCGGTCTCGGTTTCCCGGATCGAGCTATAACACGCCTAAGCCCCATGGGGGGAGGTGTGGACGAATACCTTATCTTAGCCTAAATTCTTGCCGGATGTCTGTCTTCTACGGAAAAGTCGGGCGTTCTCTTATTGGATGTTCTTCCCGAAAGGAGCCAAGGCTAAGGCTGCCATCTTAAAATGTTGCATGCCGAAAGGGATGCCGACGACCGTGATACATAGCAAAAGGCCGAATCCCAGGTGCGTAAGGCAAATCCAAAAGCCCCCGATGAATATCCAGATCACATTCATGATAAGCGATAAGCAGCCGCCCGAGTTCCCCGCGTCTACGACATGGCTGCCGAAAGGCCATAAAGCCAGTAGCGCTAATTTTAAGGTCTGGAGGCCAAAGGGTATACCAATGATCGTTACCATTAGTATCAGGCTGGATACCAGATATTCTACACTTGTTATAATCCCTCCGAAGAGTAACCATGCTAGATTCCCCAAGAATTTCATACGCTAGTTATTTAAATGGTTGATACTATCTTTCTCATAGGTAACAGATGCTTTGCGGACCGTGGCTACATGAAAGCTGTCTATTTCCGCCAAGATTTGCCGCTTGACCCAAGCGAAGCTGTCTCTGTAGGCCGGTTTCACCGGTTCAGAGGGGGGAGCTTCCATCTTTAGCGGATCGATAGGCTGCCCGTTTTTGTGGACACGGAAGTCCAGATGCGGCCCGGTGGAGAGTCCGGTGGAACCCACATAAGCGATCTCTTGGCCTTGTTGCACGTGGCTGCCTACTTGGATTCCTTTGGCGAAGCGGCTTAGGTGCATATAAGTCGTGGTGTATACGGAGTTATGTTTCACCTTCAGGAAATTACCCCCGCCGTTTTGATATCCCTTGGCGATGACCGTGCCCGCCCCGATGCTGCGTACCGGTGTGCCGACGGGTGCCGCGTAATCAACCCCATGATGCGCTCGGTATCGTTTGAGGATCGGGTGGAAACGGGCGTTCGTAAAACGGGATGTGATCCGGAAAAAGTCTAATGGCGCTTTCAGGAACGCTTTGCGAAGGCTGTTTCCTTCCTCATCGAAGTATTCGAAGATGCGGTCTTGGGTGAAAGGAATCGCTACAAACGCTTTGCCTTGGTGCGTAAAGATCGCCCCCTCGATAGAGGCGATGCCCAAGGCGGTGGTGTCGTCGATGTAGGCCTCATTGTATAGAACCTTGAAAGAGTCTCCATCCTTGATGTCAAAGAAGTCGATTTGCCAAGCGTACACATCCGATAGCTTGATCGCCAGATACGGATCTCCTCCGTTGGCCTTGATCGCGTTCCATAGGGAAGAGTTCAATACGCCTTCCGTATATTTTTTCTTGAGGGTGATCGGCTTATTAAACGCATAAGCGTTGATCGTATCACCGGTCAAGTCGATTACGGCATAATCGGTCAGCGACTTGGCGAAGGCGATATATTGGATCGTCTCTAAGGTGTCTACTGTGGAAAATGTGTAATAATGCATGCCGGCCCGTAGTTTCGTGGGATCGAGGACAGGGGTGGATGCCTTGCAGATACTGTCTGCCCGCAAGGCCGTGAAGCCCAGCGCGGAGAAGATGGAGGCGGGATTGTCCCCGTTTTTTATCAAATACGCTCTTACGTCCAAGGAATCGATACAGATGCCGTATTGATACAGATGTCGTGAGCTATCCACCCACTGCGTATCCATGTCCGCGTCTTCCGCGGGCTGTTGGGGCTGTCCGCAGGAGAGACAACTCATCAACATGACGAATACGATACATATAGGTAGTTTCTTGTCCATTTGCCTTTGTTTGTTCATCAACAATTATTCAACCCGATTGCAAATGTATGGAAACTCTATGTAAAAACCGCAACCCTTTTCATACAATTCCCACAAATCCCTTACCCATTCCCGCGCCTTGTCGTTGATTCTTGCCGGTATGTTCCGTACGCGATTTGACATTTTGACATTTTGACATTTTGTCAACGGAAGTCCCGGAGAATCGATTCTTTCGGGCTAAGGGACAAGTCGCCTTCAATTCTGCGTTAAAATATATTTAATCGATTCATCTTTAGATGGATGCCGAAAAGTGCCCTTTCATTCTAGCGAAAATCATTCATCCGAAAGCGTATCCATTGACCTCTTTGGGCGATTTCATAGGCTTACGACTGGGTTCTAACGGGGTTACAATGCCTATTCATGGCGGTTTACAACCCTATTCTTGATGGTTTATAATGCCCAGCGGCAGTATTTGTGTCGCCCAACATGACTATACCTGTAGGCTTTCGTCCCCTTTCGTGCCTGAAAACAGGGATATGCTCACCTAAAAGCGCGTTTTGTGACTCCTCTTGGCTTCTGGTTTGACCGATCCCGGGAACGTAGCTGTCACGATTTGCCCATAAAAATAATCATAAAGAAATAAACAGGATGATTTTGGCATCTAAATGAAAGAACCGTGTGTTTAACGTAAAGCGCTGTACCTCCGCCGGCTCGTAAAAAAGCTGTTTGGGCAGAAAACCGGTTCTATTCTGTTAATAGAAGCTAAAACAGGGCGTTCCTGGGAACATTTTGCCCTCTATTTGCGTCTTACTACTACAATAGATATTTTATAAAAGCATATGATGAAGATGAAAAAGGTATTGTTTAACGCGTTTTTGTTTCCCGCTTTCGTTGGGATGATGTTTTCTTGTTCAGACATCAAGACAGATGTGAAGAAGTTGGAAGGTGAATGGAATGTGGTAGAAGTGAAAGGCGAGAAAGTTCCGGACGAAGCTCTGCCACAGATGGACTTCAATATGGCAGAGAAGAAATTACATGGAAATGCAGGCTGTAACATATTCAATACGACGATCACGCTGGATCCGGAAGATGTATCTTCTATTACGATCGCTCCGGGCGCTACGACTATGATGGCGTGTCCGAATATGGATTTGGAGACGAGCGTGCTTCAATCGATGGAGCAAGTCCGTTCCGTGAAGGCCGGAAAAAATGAGAATGAGATGCTGTTGGTAGACCAAGAGGGTAATGTATTATTCGTATTGGAGAGAAGTTAACGCGAGAAGGCCTTTCTCACATTTGCCTGCCTTGGGTAGGTGTCGGTTTGTTCGCACGGCGTGAATCCAAGGAAGCGGTGGTGGCTTCTTTCTCGGATCTGGCAGGGGTGAATGGGGTGTCGCGCGGAGATGAACGGCAAGAGGTTGAGCCGGTCTTATTTTTGAGTGGGATAGTCCGGATAAAGTAAATACTTTTTACGCATAGCCTTGTATTGATCCAACTCGGGTTTCCAACTTTCCCGGATCTCTTTCTCGGATAAGCCCCTTACGATCTGGTAGCGGAGTTGCTTCGTGCCTGCCAATAAATCGAACCAGTTCGGACGGGAGAAGAAAAAGGCCTGATCCTTCCCCGCCTTATTGTAGAAGTCGAGGAAGAACCGCAAGGTTAATCCTCCCTCGAATGGATATTCCCGCAGATCGATGCCGTAACATACGTTATCCTTCTGCAAGGGATTGGTATCGAATCCGGGCAGGGAGACCGGAGTGAAAGTGAAATCCCCGTATTTAGGATCCGGGAAGCCCAGTACTTGAAACGGATAATAGGTCCCTCTTCCTACGCTAACGTTTGTAGCCTCAAAAAAGCAAAGCGACGGATACAGGCGGATAGCCTGGTCGTTCGGGAGGTTCGGAGAGGGCTTGACCGGCAGCCAATAGGGATCTCCGTGTTTCCAATTCTCCATCTTCACGATCTTTAACCGACAGGTATCGGGCGTACTTTTCAGCCAGCCTTCCTCATTGATCATCCAAGCCAATTCCCCTACGGTCAAGCCGTGCAAGATCGGGAGCGGGTCAACGCCTACGAAAGACTCGAATCCCTTTTGGCGGATCGGCCCGTCTATGAAGTCATTCGGGTTCGGGCGGTCTAGCACGATAAACTCTTTGCCGTTTTCGGCGCAGGCTTCCATCACGTAATGCATCGTGCTGATATAGGTGTAGAAACGGGCGCCCACATCTTGTATGTCGAAAACGATCACGTCGAGGTCGTCCAGTCGCTCGGCGGACGGTTTCTTGTTTTTTCCATAAATAGAGATGATGGGGATGCCTGTTTTCAAGTCCCGGCTATCTTTGATCTCCTCCCCGGCGTCACCGGTTCCCCGGAATCCATGTTCCGGAGCGAACACTTTCCTGACGTCTACGCCTTCCGCTACTAGCGCATCTAACAAATGGACTTGCTGTTTCTCCAGAATGGAAGTCTGGTTGACCACTAATCCGACCCGCTTATCCTTCAGCAAACGAGTGACGACATCCATCCGCTCGGCACCTAGCTTTAACGGGGCGTTTTGTGCACCGGCCGTTGGTGTCAGGCTAAAAAGAATGACTAGAAATAGAAAGATCTGTTTCATACGCATTATGTAATATATCGCTGTATACCGATCGCGAAAGTACGAAATGTTCGTGAGAAATTTGAAGATTATGGAGGATAGGGCGATCTCTTTTACGGAAAGTTTATACTTTTGAGGCGAATAACAGACAATACTACGAATATGAATGTGAAAATACTTTTTGGAGCGGCGGTACTTTGGGGCTTATCCTTAGTTCCAGTCTCTTATGCGCAAGATGTCCTGCCGGAATATACGCGAGCACGCCGTTTCGCCCCGTCGAACGCGGAACAGTTACTTTTCTCTTATACCCTTACCCCCAATTATTTCAATAATAGCGACAAATTCTGGTACGCGTATAAGACAAGTGAGGGGACAAACTGGTATCTGGTGGACCCCGACGCGAGGAACAAGCGATTGTTATTCGATCGGGATGAGTTGGCGGCACAGATAAGCGAGATCGTGAGAGAACCTTTTACCGGACAACAACTTCCTATCGAAGATTTACGCTTAAAGGAAGATGATCGCACGTTTACCTTCTCGATAAAGGGTACGGGCGGAGACTATTTTTTCTCGTATGATTATCCATCCTCCCGGTTGACCCGGATTACGAAAGACAAGATTCCGGCTAAAATCCGTTGGGCGAATATATCGCCGGATAAAAAGCGGGTAGTCTTCGCGAAAGATTTGAACTTGTATGTCATGAGTTATGCGGATTATGAGAAAGCCGCGAAGAACCCGGAGGATAAGACGATATCCGAGATTGCCTTGACTACGGATGGCGAAAAAGATTTTGGCTTTGGCATGCCCCAGACCTTCTTGAATACCGATACTTTATGTGACCATAAGCGGAAATATGTAATGGGAAACTGGTCTCCCGACGGTCGTTATTTCGCCGCGACCTTGTCGGATCAACGTGCGGTGCAAGATTTATGGGTGATTAACTCGATCGCCAAACCTCGCCCCACACTTGAGACCTATAAATACCAGATGCCGGGAGAGGCGGGTTCTCCAATCGTTCATTTATATCTCTTTGATTTGGAGAATGCCGGAAAGCGGAAAGAGATCCGGGTAGATTGTTTTAAAGATCAAACCATCAATCTCGCCTCCAGGCCGGATAAAGAACGTACGGGACTCATCCGGAACTCGATCTGGTTGGGAGATAACCGGACCTTCTACCTGACCCGTGTCAGCCGGGATATGAAACGGGTGGATATCTGTTCGTATACGATTGGGGAGGATTCGGTAAAAGCAATCATTGAGGAACGTTTAAATACCTCGATGGAAACCCGCCCGCTAGCGATGACCGATAAGGGTAAGGAATTGATCCATTGGAGCGAGCGGGATGGTTGGGCGCATCTGTATCTATACGATGCGCAAGGGAACTTGAAAAACCGTATCACCAAAGGGCCTTGGCATGTGGACGCCATCGTGGATGTGGATAGCAAGAACCGTGTCGTTTACTTCAAGGCGAATGCCCGGGAAAAGGGAGATACGACTCCTTATTACGAGCACTTGTACCGGGTGAATCTGGATGGTTCGGGCTTAAGGCTGATTACTCCGGGCGATTATTTCCACCTGGTCTCCATGGATAAATCCATGCGATATATCGTGGATAACTATTCTCGTGTCAATACGATCCCGGCTACGGCATTGTATGATAACCAAGGCAACCGATTGATGACCCTGGAGGAGAGTGACTTCTCCCAATTACTCATGGCAGGTTATAAATTCCCCGAGCCTTTTTCGGTAAAGGCGGCCGACGGGGTGACCGATTTGTATGGCATCATGTATAAGCCTTTTGATTTTGATTCCGCGAAAGTCTATCCGGTCGTTAACTATGTATATCCCGGACCGCAACAGGAGGGGACTTTCTTTCGCTACATCCCGATGAATCCTCGTACGGATCGTTTGGCGCAAGCTGGATTTATCGTGGTTTGCATGGGACATAGAGGCGGGCACCCCAGTCGCTCTAAGTGGTATCACAATTATGGATATGGAAATTTGCGCGATTATCCGATGGCGGATCATAAAGTGGCTATCGAGCAGTTGTGCGCTCGATATAAATTCATGGATATCAACCGGGTCGGCATACACGGACACTCCGGTGGCGGTTTCATGTCTACAGCGGCTATGCTGCTTTATCCGGATTTCTTTAAGGTGGCGGTATCTTGTGCCGGTAATCATGACAATAACATTTATAACCGGTGGTGGGGAGAGAAACACCATGGGGTAAAGGAGATCACGGATGATATGGGAAATATCTCGTTCGATATTCGCATCCCGACCAATCAGGAATTGGCGAAGAACTTGAAAGGCCATCTGTTATTGATCCATGGAGATATCGATAATAACGTGCATCCGGCGAATACCATTGTTGTCGTGAACGAGTTGATCAAGGCAGGCAAGCGCTTTGATATGTTGATCGTACCGGGGAAACGTCATCATTTTGATGACTATAATGAGTATTATTACTGGCGGATGGTCGATTACTTCTCTGAGTATCTGAGAGGCGAACGGGAAACAGGCGCGGATATAAAAGATCTGGAACTGGGAAATTGGTTCCAAGGGTATCAATGAGGATTGTTTACTTTTGTCTCGCAAAAAAAAATAAATAGGATGAAACCCCTTGATATAATAAAGAAATATTATCCGGAAAGTTCGGATGCCTACCGGATCTTGGTGACTCATAGCCGCAGCGTGGCGGATAAGGCGTTGGCGTTGGCTCGTCTGCATCCGGAGATGAATCTGGATCTGACTTTTATTGAGGAAGCGGCGATGCTGCATGACATAGGGATCTTTTTGTGTAACGCTCCGGATATCGATTGTCATGGGAAGGCCGATTATATCTGCCATGGTTATCTGGGAGCCGATTTAATGCGGAAAGAGGGATATCCTCGCCACGCCTTAGTTTGCGAGAGGCATACGGGAACAGGTCTTTCGCTTGCCATGATCGAAGAACGGAACCTGCCTGTTCCGCGTCGGGATATGCGTCCCGTGTCATGGGAAGAACAATTGATCTGTTTCGCCGATAAGTTCTTTAGCAAGACTAAATTGACAAAAGAGAAACCGGCTGATAAAATAAAACAGGGCTTATCCAAGTATGGGAATGAGACCGTTGAGCGGTTCGAACATTGGTGTAAACTCTTTTTAGGGGAATAAAAGCATAGGGGCTCGTTTATTTATTATACATTTGCACGCTATAACACACTGCAAAGAACGAAGTAATGTTTTTGATATATAAAGTCCTAATCATTCTATTCGTTTTCCTCTTGGGAGGCTTGGGCGTGCAGGCGCAGGAGATTGTCGCTCCCGCCGATAGCGTGGCGCAGGCTGATTCTCTCTGGGTGGCTCCTACGGATAGTACAACGTTAGCGGGAGATTCGATTCCAGAAAAGCAGACCGGGCTAGATGCTCCGGTCAATTATCAAGCGGCCGATTCTATCGTGATGACAGCTGGCAACTGGGCATATCTTTACGGGGAAGGCGATGTCAAATACCAGAATATCGAGCTGCAATCCGAATTGATCGAGATGAATATGGATAGTAGCATCGTGTTCGCTAAGTTTGGGCTTGACTCTATCGGGCAGGAGTTTGGCTATCCCTTGTTTAAGGAGGGCGATCAGCAGTATGAGTCGAAGACGATGCGGTATAATTTCGGTACCAAGAAAGGATATATCACAGATGTGATTACCCAGCAGGGCGAAGGATATGTTACCGCTGGGCGAACGAAAAAGATGGAAGGGGATATCTTGAACATGGTGGGTGGTAAGTACACGACTTGCGACGAGCATGGGCATCCTCACTTTTACATCCAGATGACCAAGGCGAAGGTGCGCCCGAAAAAGAATATCGTAACGGGGCCGGTCTATCTGGTCTTGGAGGACGTGCCGTTGTATCCGATCGGATTACCTTTCTGCTTCTTCCCGTTCTCGAGTACATATTCATCCGGTATCATTATGCCGACTTTCGGAGACGAGTCTACTAGAGGTTTCTTCTTGCGTGATGGTGGATATTATTTCGCCTTGAGCGATTATATGGACTTGGCTTTATTGGGAGAGATTTACACGAAAGGATCTTGGGGATTGTCGGCCAAGTCCGCCTACCGCAAACGCTATAAATTCTCGGGCAGTTTTAATGCTTCTTATTTGGTGACGAAATTGGGAGATAAGGGCTTGCCGGACTATAGTTTATCCAAGGACTTCAAGGTGAACTGGACGCATACGCAAGACCCTAAAGCGAATCCTTATCTGTCTTTCTCAGCGAGCGTAAACTTTTCGACCTCCTCGTATGACCGCAATAATCAAAACAGTTTATATCCGAACGCAAACGGGTATGCCGATGTGAACCAGAATACGAAGAGTTCATCCATCAACGTAACGAAACGTTTCCCGAACAACCCGTTCACGATCTCCGGTACGATGAGTATAAACCAGACGACCCGTGATTCTTCTATCGCCGTGACCTTGCCTAGCATGACGGTTACGATGAGCCGTATCTTCCCTTTCAAGCGGAAACATCCAGTAGGGAAGGAACGCTGGTATGAGAAGATCTCCATGAGTTATTCCGGTACGTTTAGTAATAGTATCACGACAAAAGAGAACTTATTATTCAAATCGAATTTGATCAAAGATTGGCAGAATGCGATGCAGCACTCGATTCCGATAAGCGCTACATTCTCCGTGCTCAAGTATTTGAACATTTCTCCCTCTTTCAATTATAGGGAACGTTGGTACACCAGTAAGATCGAACAGGAATATGATGCGCAGAAACAGGCTTTGGTAGCCCGTGACACTACGTATGGTTTTTATCGTATTTACGATTTTAACGCTTCTATCTCTGCTTCTACTACCTTGTATGGTTTTTACAAACCGTTGCCATTCTTGGGTAATAAGGTTGAGATGATCCGTCACCGTTTCGAACCGTCTATTACGGTAAGCGCCCAGCCAGACTTCGCTTCTTCTCGTTTTGGCTTTTATCAGACCTATGTATATCAAGACGCGAATGGCGAGGATCGTGAATATACGTATTCCCCGTTTGCTCATAATATGTACGGCGTCCCGGGAACGGGAAAACAAGGAAATATCAGTTTTGACGTAAATAACAATATCGAGATGAAGGTGCGTTCGGATAAGGACTCTACCGGATTCAAGAAAATTAGTCTGATTGATAAGTTATCGTTAGGTATGAGTTATAATATGGCGGCGGATTCATTTAAATGGAGCGACTTGAGTGTCGGTTTACGTTTGAAATTATCCAAGAGCTATACATTGAACTTAAATGGTCAGTTCGATACCTATACTTACGATGAGAATGGGCGGCGTGTCGATATTCCCCGTTGGAAAGCAGGAAAGGGTATTGGTCGTTTGCGAGGGACTAGTACTAGTTTTTCCTATACGTTTAACAATGATACGTTTAAGAAGTTGTTTGGAGAAGGTGATAGTTCATCGGATAAATCCGGAAATCAATCGGCTTCTACGGATCCGAGTGCGGATCCGGATGTCCTGAACCCGGATGGAGAAGGAGATGGCGAGAATAAGGAAAGTGATGGCCGTCTGTTAGGCAAAAAGAAAGAGACCGGTGAGACAGATGCCGATGGCTATTTAATTTCCAAGATTCCTTGGAGCCTCTCGTTTAGTTATGGTTTGAGCTTACGGTATGGTGATTTTAATCGTTCTAAACGGGAGTATGATTACGCCTTGACTCACTCTTTGAGCTTTAACGGGAATATCCAGCCGACAAAGAACTGGCGTTTTAACTTTAACGCTACTTATGATTTCGACGCAAAGAAGATCTCTTATATGACTTGTAACGTAACTCGTAACTTGCACTGTTGGCAAATGACGGCTAGTTTCGTTCCGGTCGGCCCTTATAAATCCTATACGTTCAGTATCGCTGTAAGCTCTGCTTTATTGAAAGACTTGAAGTATGATAAGAGAAGTAATTATAGGGATGGGCAGCAATGGTATTAATAGTTGACAGTTGACAACTGTCACTTGTCAACTGTTAACTCGTTTTATTACCATTCGATGGGAGTTTGCCCGGTCGCGATTAAATAATCATTGGCTTTGCTGAAATGCTTGTTTCCGAAGAATCCTCGGTAAGCGGAAAGTGGAGACGGATGGGCTGATTTAAGAACCAGATTACGGGATGGGTCGATGAAAGCACCTTTCTTTTGTGCGTAGGAACCCCATAATAGGTAAACGATATGGCTTCTTTCAGCGGTCAGACAATGAATAACAGCATCGGTAAAGGTCTCCCAGCCTCTATTTTGATGGGAACCGGCTTGATGCGCTCGTACCGTGAGCGTGGCGTTCAGCAATAATACGCCTTGATCTGCCCAACGAGTCAAGTTGCCGGTTGTCGGGATCGGATGCCCTAAGTCATCTTGTATTTCTTTGAATATATTGATGAGGGAAGGGGGGAACGGTACCCCATCCTGCACGGAGAAACAGAGTCCGTGCGCCTGTCCCGGCTCGTGATAAGGATCTTGGCCGAGGATAACGACCTTCACTTTATCGAACGGGCAGTGCTCAAAAGCGTTGAACATATAAGGACCGGGAGGATAAACAGTACCTTGGTGGTATTCTTGTTTAACGAAATCGGTCAATTGTTTGAAATAATCTTTTTCAAACTCGTCGGCTAACCGTTTTTTCCAGCTTTCTTCAATCTTTACATCCATAATATAATAGTTGGCTGTTAACTAAATAAGCATCATTCCTGCCGCACGTGCTTCCTTGCGCATCTCCTCCGGCCAGATACTTGCCTGTATCTCTCCGATATGGGCCTTGCGAAGATAGAACATACACAACCGGCTCTGTCCGATACCTCCGCCGATACTTTGCGGAAGTTCACCGTTCAAGAGGCGTTTGTGGAAATAGAGTTCCTTTTTCTCCTCGGCCTTGCGAATACTCAACTGGCGTAGCAAGGCTTCCTTATTGACGCGGATGCCCATAGAGGATAGTTCCATAGAACGGTTTAGTACATCATCCCAAACCAATAAATCCCCGTTCAACCCGATTTGTCCGTTCTCAGCGATCGTAGACCAATCATCGTAGTCCGGAGCACGTCCGTCATGCTTCTCTCCATTGCTTAGCGAGCATCCGATACCGATAATGAATACGGCCCCGTATTCCTTGGTAATAGCATCTTCCCGCTCTTTCGGCATAAAGGTAGGATATTTTTGTAACAAATCCTCGGAATGGATGAAATGAATCTTCTGGGGGAGCGTCGGGCGGATTTGAGGAAACATCTCGTAAACTAAGTATTCGGTACGAACCATAGCGGCATATATGCGGCGAACGATTTCCTTGAGGAAATCGATATTGCGTTCGCTTTCGCTCATCACAAGCTCCCAGTCCCATTGATCCACGTATAAAGAGTGTAAATTACCTAGCTCCTCGTCTGAGCGGATGGCGTTCATATCGGTATAAATGCCGTAACCTTCTTCAATGTGGTAATCGGCGAGAGTCAGTCTTTTCCATTTGGCGAGTGAGTGTACGATCTCCGCTTTAGAGTCGTTTAAATCCTTGATAGGGAAAGTGACGGCTCGCTCGATCCCGTTAAGATCATCATTGATACCCATGCCCTTAAGTACGAATAAAGGCGCGGTTATGCGTCTTAGGCGCAGCTCGGATGAGAGGTTTTGTTGGAAAAAGTCCTTGATCTTCTTGATTCCCATTTCAGTCTGGGATAAGTTAAGTAAGGCTTTATACCCTGCGGGTTTAATAAGATAGCTCATATACTTGTTGTGCTTTGAGTTTGTAAAATGTGTGCGGCAAAGATAATGATTAATGGAAAAATAACAAGAATATGATCATTTTTATTTGCAAAATGGCAGAATATGCCGAATATTTATATGCAAAATATCAAAAATAAAATATTCTCTCCTGTATTTGCTGAATTAAGATATTATGTGTACTTTTGCGCAGTATTTGGCTCGGTAGCTTAGTTGAATAGAGCGTCAGATTCCGGTTCTGAAGGTCGTGGGTTTGAGTCCCACCCGGGTCACAGAAAAATCCTTGGCAATCGTTAGATTACCAAGGATCTTTTGTTTATGCGATTTAAATGCGGATAATCCGTAACTTTAATCTTTCCAATCATGATTGTATATCGCAGAAAAGTCTTCAGGAGGAGTTAAGTTTCGTGGGCGTTGACGGATTCGAACCGCCGACCCTCTGCTTGTAAGGCAGATGCTCTGAACCAGCTGAGCTAAACGCCCGAAGTCCTTTCAGTAAAAATAATAAATTTAGAGGTGGGCGTTGACGGATTCGAACCGCCGACCCTCTGCTTGTAAGGCAGATGCTCTGAACCAGCTGAGCTAAACGCCCGAAGTTCTTTCGGTAAAAATAATAAATTTAGAGGTGGGCGTTGACGGATTCGAACCGCCGACCCTCTGCTTGTAAGGCAGATGCTCTGAACCAGCTGAGCTAAACGCCCTTAAATTTACATCTTCTCTATTCGCTTTATCTCTCTAAAGCGCTGCAAAGATACGGCTTTTTTCATTACCTCCAAACATTTCGGCAATAAAATGCGAAAAAATAAGAGACCGGTTTGCCAACCGGTTTGCCAAAATTCAAAGAAAGTCTCTCTGGTGAAATTGAGAAGGAGGGGGATTGTCCTAAAAAGGGGTATTTAGTTAAAAATAACGCTTGTCTACCTTATTATTCAATGGAAAAGGTTTAACTTTGCGACTCTATATTAATAATGTATATGGTATTATCGACACTGACTGCTATTTCGCCCGTGGATGGGCGATACAGGAATAAGGCTGAGAATCTGGCCGCTTATTTTTCAGAGTACGCACTTATTAAGTATAGAGTGCGAGTTGAGATCGAGTATTTTATTGCTCTGTCTGAGTTCCTTCCGCAATTGGGCGAGTTAAATACAGTGGAAGTGAAAGAGGAACTCCGTAAGATTTATCAGGAGTTCACGGAAGAAGACGCTCTGCGAGTAAAGGAGATCGAGAGCGTGACGAACCACGATGTGAAAGCGGTGGAGTATTTTATAAAGGAAAAAACAAATCATTTTCTTGCTGAGAAATACCACGAGTTTATTCATTTCGGATTGACTTCGCAGGATATCAACAACACGTCCGTTCCCTTGTCTATCAAAGACGCTTTGCAGGGAGTATATTTCCCCGGCTTGGAGGAGGTGATCGGCTCGTTGAAGAAATACGCCGAGGAATGGATGGATATCCCGATGTTAGCTAAAACACATGGGCAGCCGGCTTCTCCAACTCGTCTTGGTAAGGAGGTGATGGTATTTGTTTATCGTCTGGAGCAACAACTGTCATTGTTAAAGACTACTCCGGTTTCCGCTAAGTTTGGCGGAGCTACGGGTAATTTCAATGCGCATCATGTGGCTTATCCGGAATATGACTGGCGGGCTTTCGGTAATAAGTTTGTCAGCGAGGTCTTAGGGCTGAAGCGCGAGGAGTGGACCACACAGATATCAAACTATGATAATTTGGCCGCTATCTTTGATGGTTTGAGGCGTATCAATACAATCTTGATCGACTTGAACCGTGATTTTTGGCAGTATATCTCTATGGAGTATTTCAAGCAGAAGATCAAGGCTGGAGAGATTGGTTCGTCGGCAATGCCGCATAAGGTGAACCCGATCGACTTCGAGAACGCAGAGGGTAATCTAGGTATTGCGAACGCTATATTGGAGCATTTGGCGACTAAGTTGCCGGTATCCCGTTTGCAAAGAGATTTGACGGATTCTACCGTGTTGAGAAACGTAGGTGTGCCTTTGTCGCATATAGAAATCGCATTCAAAAGCTTAACAAAAGGCTTGGGTAAGTTGTTGTTGAACGAGAGCGCCTTATCCCGGGATTTGGATAATTGTTGGGCTGTGGTTGCCGAAGGTATTCAGACGGTATTGCGTCGTGAGGGATATCCCAAGCCTTACGAGGCTCTGAAAGCCCTGACCCGTACGAACCAGACGGTTACGGAGCAGTCTATCAAGGAATTTATCGAGACCTTGGATGTGAACGACCAGATTAAAGAGGAATTAAGGGCGATAACGCCTCATAATTATACAGGAATTTAGTGATAATATGGGTAGCCGTGAGGCTGCCAAGTTTTTAACCATTGTTTAATTTATAACAAATGAGTACAGAAGAAAGAGATGAATCTCAACCACGTCCAAAAAGAGTGATACCAAGTATCAGACGGGAAAACACGGACCAAGAAGGTGAAAGAAGACCTTACAATCAGGGTTATAATAAACCTGAGGGTAGCTACGAACGTAGACCGTACCGGTCTTACGGAGATAATAATCGCCCTTCCTACGGGGATCGTCCGAGTCGTCCGCGTTCTTACGATAACAATCGTGAAGGTGGTTATAGTAGCCGTGAAGGTGGATATGGCAACAGTCGCCCGTCTTATGGTAACAACAATCGTGGTGGTTATGGTAACAATCGTGTGGGTGGCTATAATAGCGGCCGTCCGTCTTATGGAAATAATCACCCGTCATACGGGAATGGCGGAGGGTCGTACAATCGCCCGTCTCGCCCGAATTATGATGGATCGTCAAAGGCTCATTCCGCTTCTCCTTCCGGAGAGGGAATGTCAGGTGATGGCATAAAGAAAAGGAGACCACGTGTAGGTGACACTCGTTTGGATTACAATGATTTGCGTTCGGGCGCTGGGAACGGTTACGCACCCAGACGTTCATATGGAAACGACAACTCCTATGGCGGTAATCGTCAAGGGGGAGGGGGTGGATATGGAAATAATCGCCGTCCTTCTTTCAATAGTAATCGCCGTCTGGGTGGAGGTGGTGGTTCCCAAAGGTCGCAGGGGTACAACGTACGTCAGAAACAGATCAAGTATAAGGAAGTCTTGGCGGACCCGAACGAACCGATTCGTTTGAACAAATTCTTATCTAACGCTGGTGTTTGCTCTCGTCGTGAGGCGGATGAATTTATCCAGAAAGGGGTTGTTAAGGTAAACGATGTAGTGGTAACGGAATTGGGTACTAAGATTACTCGCCAAGATGTTGTTACATTTAACGAGAAGCCGGTTCAGATCGAGAGTAAGGTGTATATCGTGTTAAACAAGCCGAAGAATTGCGTAACGACTTCTGATGATCCTCAAGAACGCCTGACGGTAATGGATTTGGTGAAGAACGCTTGCCAAGAGCGTATCTATCCGGTAGGCCGTTTGGATCGTAATACGACAGGTGTCTTGTTACTGACGAACGATGGTGATCTAGCCTCTAAATTGACTCATCCGTCTTTCAAGAAGAAAAAGATCTACCATGTGTGGTTGGATAAGAGTGTGGCTATCGAGGATATGGAGAAAATCGCTAATGGCCTTGATCTGGAGGATGGAGAAATCCATGCGGACGCTATCAGCTATGCTAGCGAGGACGATAAGAGCCAAGTGGGTATAGAGATCCATTCTGGCCGTAACCGTATCGTGCGCCGTATTTTCGAATCGTTGGGATATCATGTGACGAAATTGGACCGTGTTTATTTCGCCGGTTTGACTAAGAAGAACTTAGGCCGCGGTAAATGGCGTTACTTAAATGAAAGGGAAGTGAACGCTCTTAGGATGGGAGCTTTCGAATAACAAAAAACGTACAGATGGAAACAATTAAACGAACAAAGATTGTAGATGTGCTGAAAAGCGACGCTTTCGGTACTACCGTGAATGTGAAAGGATGGGTCCGTACCCGCCGTGGTAGCAAACAGGTGAGTTTTATCGCCTTGAATGACGGTTCTACAATCAATAATGTTCAGATCGTTGTGGATGTGGATAAATTGGGAGATGAGTTCTTGAAACCGATTACCACGGGAGCTAGTATCAGCGTAAATGGTATCTTGACACAATCTCAAGGTAAGGGACAGAATGTGGAGATACAGGCTACCGAGATTGAGATTCTTGGTACGGCTGATCCAGCTACTTATCCATTGCAGAAAAAAGGACACTCCATGGAGTTTTTACGTGAGATCGCTCATTTGCGTCCTCGTACGAATACATTTGGTGCGGTATTCCGTATTCGTCACAATGTGGCTTACGCTATCCATAAGTTTTTCCATGATAGAGGCTTTTTCTATTTTCATACGCCGATCATCACGGCTTCCGACTGTGAGGGTGCCGGACAGATGTTCCAAGTTACTACCAAGAATTTGTACGACTTGAAAAAGGATGAGAACGGCTCTATTATTTATGAGGACGATTTCTTCGGCAAGCAGGCTAGCTTGACGGTTTCCGGGCAGTTGGAGGGTGAGTTGGCCGCTACAGCGTTGGGACAGATTTATACGTTTGGCCCCACGTTCCGTGCGGAGAACTCAAATACGCCTCGTCATTTGGCGGAATTTTGGATGATTGAGCCGGAAGTCGCTTTCAATGATATCACGGATAATATGGAATTGGCCGAGGAGTTCATTAAATATTGCGTACAATGGGCGTTGGATAACTGTATGGAAGATATCAAGTTCTTGAACGATAGATTCGATAAGGAATTGATCGCTCGTCTGGAAGGGGTCTTGAAAGACTCATTCGTTCGCTTGTCGTACACTGAAGGTATCAAGATATTGGAAGAGGCAGTCGCTAAAGGACATAAATTTGAGTTCCCTGTTTATTGGGGTGTAGACTTAGCTTCCGAGCATGAACGTTTCTTGGTGGAGGATCACTTCAAGCGTCCGGTAATTTTAACGGATTACCCGAAAGAGATCAAGGCTTTCTATATGAAGCAAAACGAGGATGGAAAGACCGTACGTGCCATGGACGTATTATTCCCGAAGATTGGAGAGATCATCGGTGGTTCCGAGCGTGAGGCTGACTATGATAAGCTAATGACTCGTATTGAAGAATTGGGCATCCCGATGAAGGATATGTGGTGGTATCTAGATACTCGCCGTTTTGGTACGGTGCCTCACGCAGGTTTCGGTTTGGGCTTTGAGCGTCTTTTGTTGTTCGTTACGGGCATGGCAAATATACGTGACGTGATACCTTTCCCGCGTACACCGAATAACGCTGAGTTCTAATAGCGCCGTGCGCTTAGTGATCATGATAAAAAGGGTTCGTAACGGGTTGAAACCGGATTACGGACCCTTTTCCCTATATAGCTTCCTTGCTTAATCGTTGTCCAGATCAATAGGAATCTGTCTTTTGAATGCCTCCTTAAAGGATATAAGCGATTCAGTGCGAGCCAAGCCCAATGGTTGAAGCTTGTTGTGGATGATGCTTAGCAGGTGCTGGTTGTTCTTTGCGTATATTTTTATAAACAGGTCGTATTGCCCTGTTGTATAATGGCATTCCACGACTTCCGGTATCTGCAACAGCGCTTCGGTAACGCTTGGGAATTGTCCGGGAGACTTTAGGAATAGCCCCATATATGCGCAAGTCTCATACCCAACCTTTGTGTTATCCACGATGAATTCTGAGCCTTTGATAACCCCTAAATTAGTCAGCTTTTGTATGCGTTGATGGATAGCCGCTCCGGATACGTTACATTCCCTCGCTACCTCCAAAAATGGCATACGCGCATTGCCGATGATTAGTTTGAGTATCTTCTCGTCCAGTTCATCTAGTTGATGATGTGCCATATATTTATTATATTTGTATTACTGTTAGATTACATTCTTCATATTTAATACAAATGTAATGAAAAGCTTATAATAACCTAGAGATTATGGTCGATTATTTTGATTTTGTAAGCGGTCTTTATTCAATTATTAAGTATTTATTTTATGAGCGCAGATCTTGGAATAATTAGTAAACCTGTCCGGGAGATAGCCGATCCTTTTTTGGATCTGGTAGAGAAAACATATACTGCTTCTTTCCCTGAGGAAGAACGTCGTGATTTCTCTTTGGTGCGTAGGCTTTTGGAGGAAGATAACCGTTTCGAGATGTATGCCTTGCTGCGTGATGGTATTTACGTGGGTTTCATTACGGGATGGCAATTTGAGGATTTTGTTTATGTAGAGCATTTTGCGATTGAAGAGTCCGTTCGCGACAGTGGGATCGGAGCGAAAGCGATGACCGGGTTTTTAGCTCTTCGCAAAGATCCGGTTGTCTTAGAGGTAGAAATGCCAACAGAGGAGATGAGTAAACGTAGAATTCGTTTTTATGAGCGTCTTGGGTTTGTCTTGGATCACCATGTGTATTTCCAACCTCCCTATCGTGAGGGAGAGGCTTTTTTAGAAATGCGTTTAATGATGTATGGAGAGCTTGACTTGGGACAATCTTTTGAGCGGATTAAGACCGCCATACATCAAAATGTTTATAAAGTAACATAAAAAAGGCGGGAAATAAATCCCGCCTTTTTTATGTTATCGGAATAATTAATCTACCCGTTGTGCGGCGGAATAACTAATCTTCAATGCGTAAGCTTCACGGAGAGCCTGTTTTACATCGGTGATAACACCCATTCTAGTCTCTTTGTCAGCTTTGATAGAAACAGTCATAAACGGCTGATCCTCTTCTTTCATACTAGACTTTTCCTGTGCGATGTAATCCTGGATTTCAGAAACCTCGGCGAAAGCATCGTTTAATTGGATACGAGTTTCAGAACCCATCTTCGCCCTTAAATCCCGGGTCGGTTTACCTACATAGATAAATGTAACCAAAGATTTCTTCTCCAATTTTTGAAGCTCTGTAGCCTGTGGAGCATGGAACTCTACTTTTAGTGTTACCTCACGCATGGATGTTACCATCATGATGAAGAACAAAAAAGCGAACACCAAGTCGGGTAATGATGATGTATTCAATTCGGGCATTTCACGACCGCCCGCTTTACTAAACTTTCCCATTACTTTTTACCTCCATAATTTTTAGGTTCAGCTTCCGATATCTTTTGCGGATAAATCTGCTGTACGGCTTTTTGTTGCTCTTCGTCCAAGTCCGCGAAAACCTTGCCAAACTTCTTTTTGGAAACATCGTTTCTCAATTCGTTGTATGCGGCTGCGATCTCATTTTGAACGTTGATATAAGCTTGGTATTCAGTACCGCGGTCATTCTGCAATGAAATCACGTGGTTCTTTGTTACCATTTGCTTCCCAAAGAATGGAACATCAACCTCAACTCGTTCAGGCTTATGCTCATCGTTAAAAGGATTATCAATGAAGTCCTTAATCTTGTCTTTCAATTGCTTGATATCGACAAATTGATCACCACAAAGAATTTGGTTGTTACTGTTGATCAATACAACCAGCAAGTTTCTCTTTTTGATATCAACATCGGTATCGTTCTTCTGATCTTTAGGAACAGGGGGCGGCAAACGTCTTGCCAAACCTTTATCTGTATCCATTGATGTAGTAATAAGGAAGAAGATAAGCAACATGAAAGCGATGTCGGCCGAAGAAGAACCATTGATTCCCGGTGTCTTTCTTTTCTTACCCATTTCTTTCTTGTTTTATCAGTTCGTTATTACTTTTATTTTCCCAAGATTCTCTTGATAGATCCCCAAAAGATACAAGCGACAATCATTACAATCAATGCGATTGTTGACATAATCCACATGTCGGATATCTTCAACCAACCGGCAGTATTGTACTCTTGAGAGTCTGCGTTCAAACCTTCCAACGGAGTGGCATCACCCATTGTGTAAGTGATGAACAAAAGAGCAGCGAAACATACTAATGTAACCAGAGATGTGATCGCCGACTTCGTGTCTGTTTTCAACAAGCCGATAAATTGCCAAACAGCAAACAATACCGTACTGATGATTGTCACGAAGAACAATATTGAGGTCCAATCAATCAGGAGTCCTGTGTAAACAGGCTCTTTCATTTCAGCGGCGGGATCTACGACTCCACCTGCGAAAAACATACCCAAAACGACAATACTGACAACTGCGCTTATCAATAATGTCCAACTGGATATCTTTCTTATTTTAGTAACTGCCATAATTCGTACTTATTTTTTGAATTTGACGTTGTATTTGATAACCAAGTCGAGCAATGTGATAGAAGCATCCTCCATCTGGTTCAAGATAGCCTCCAATTTGCTTAACAAATAGTTATAGAATACCTGAAGGATCAAAGCAACGATCAAACCACCTACGGTAGTAATCAAGGCCACTTTCATACCACCTGCTACAACCGTCGGGCTGATATCACCAACTTGCTCGATTTTATCGAACGCCATGATCATACCTACTACAGTTCCCAAGAATCCCAAAGACGGAGCCATTGCGATGAACAATGTGATCCAAGACATGTTCTTTTCCAAAAGACCACCTTGAACACCACCGTAAGAAACAATAGATTTCTCTACTACATCGATACCTTGGTCTATTCTCATCAAGCCTTGGTAAGCGATGGAAGCGATAGGACCTCTTGTGTCGCGAGCGATTGCTTTAGCACCTTCTACATCACCCTTGTCTAAAGCATCCTCTATACCTTTCAATAATTTGCTGGAATTTGTCTCAGCTAAGTTTAAGTAGATAATTCTCTCCAAGCAGAATGCCAAACCGAAAATCAAAGCGATCGCAACCAAACTCATGAAGTCGGCACCACCTTCGATAAACTTTGTCTTTAATGCTTGATACATACCTCCTTCAACTGCAGGAGCCGCATCCTGCGCGAATGCTACGGTAGAAGTTCCAAGGGCACATACACCCAAGAGTGCTTTTGCAAATAACTTTTTCATTGTGTGTTTAATTTTTAAGATTAATAATTCTCTTATTTGTTTTTATTTTATTGTTAATTAATTCATGGTATCCTCCACCGCGGAGAGAGCGGGATTCGAACCCGCGAAACCCTTTAGGAGTTTACACGCTTTCCAGGCGTGCCTCTTCAACCACTCGAGCATCTCTCCAATATTCGCCCTGCTTCTTCTAAAACGACCGCAAAATACGAAAAAATTCCCATATGCAATCTTTTCAGTGCACAAATCTATAGTTTTTGCTTGACATATACACAATATCCGCGGGATAAATTTTAACTTCATTCGAAAAAAAGTGTCTATAGGGGTTTATTTACGCTATTAAATAATCCCAATGTGTTTTTTCGAGTAGCGTTTACGGTCCCCTCTAGTGTGAGGCCGAAAGTTTCTGCCACTTTCTCGGCCGTCTTCCATATATAAGTAGGCTCATTCCGTCTGCCTCTGTAGGGGACCGGTGAAAGATAGGGGGCGTCTGTTTCCAAGAGTATCTTTTCAATATCTGTTTGCCGGATGACTTCGGCCAGTTTTGAGTTCTTGAAGGTAACAACTCCGTTTATCCCAATCTTGAAGGTGGGCAGTTTCTTTATTTCTTCCAGTTCTTCCGTCGTGCCGGTAAAACTATGAAATACGCCCTTAAGTCTTTCCGCTCCGACTTTATGTATGCATTCCAGAACTTCCGGATATGCGTCGCGGGTATGGATGGCTACGGGCAGGTTCAGATCGACGCTCCAACGCAGTTGTTCCTCGAAAACGATACGTTGCTCCCTCAAATAGGTCTTATCCCAATATAGATCGATCCCGATTTCACCGATACCGCAATAGGTACGTTTAGACAGGTAGGATTCTGTTCGTTTCAGGATATCGATGTAATGGCTATTTACGCTGGTCGGGTGCAATCCCATCATGGGGAAAACAAACTCCGGGTATCGATCGCATAAATCGTGCATTCTGTCAATCGTCGTCAGGTCTACGTTTGGCAGAAGCAGGGCGTCGATACCCGATTCTTTCGCTCTTTGAGCCAGTTCGTCTTGTTCCGGATCGAAATCCTCCAGATATAAATGGCAATGTGTGTCTATTAACCTCATGGATTAAGATTGTCTATGCATTAAATGATCACAAACCTCTTTTAGGATCGTTAATTTCTCGGGGGCGACCCGTAGAGCGTTTAAGTTCTCCACGGATGCGTCGTAATAGGCTTGGATTTTATTTTCTGTCAATTGTTTTAGCTGTAATTCGTTGTAGATAGAGGTGAATGCCTGTATCTTTTGAGCCGGGTCGAATTGGTTTTTGCCCATCCAGCCACGGAGCGTTCCCGCTTGCTCTTTATTGGCCAGTCTGAGAGCGTTGATCAATAAGAATGTTTTCTTGTCGCAAAGGATATCGCCGCCAATGTTTTTCCCGAAAGTGGCGGTGTCACCATATACATCCAGTAAATCATCTTGCAGTTGAAACGCCAGACCGATATTGATTCCAAACGCGTATAAATTGTCCGCGTCTTCCTGTGAGGCACCTCCAAGTAAGGCTCCTGTCTTAAGGGCGCAGGCCAATAATACGGCTGTCTTTAGCCGGATCATCTCGATGTATTCTTCCTCACTCACATCCACGCGCGACTCGAATTCCATGTCGAATTGCTGGCCTCCACATATTTCCGCCGCCGTTTGTGTAAATAAATCCAACACTTGTTTGAGGTGGATGGGATCCGTTGATCCGATTAATTGGTAAGCCGCTATTAGCATCGCGTCTCCGGAAAGAATCGCCGTATTGGCATTCCATACCTTGTGTACGGTAGGTTTGTTCCTCCTTTTATCCGCTTCATCCATCAGGTCGTCGTGCAGCAAGGTAAAGTTATGGAAAACTTCCAGACCTAAAGCAGGCTTGATTGCGTTCTCTATACGATCATTGTATATATTACATGCCATCAACGTTAACGCCGGACGTATTCTTTTTCCTCCGAGAGACAAGATGTACTCTATCGGCTCGTATAAGCTTTTGGGCGGATTTGTGAATTGTAGTTGAGAGATCTCGCTTTCTATTCGTTGAAGTATATTCTCGAATGCTAACATAGCAGTATCAATTAATGGAGTTATGAAATAAAAAAAGGCTGCGAAAACGAAGCAGCCTTTTTGATAGGTTTAATGTCAATACTATTGCAATCTGAACGTGATAGGCACGGTATACTTGACACGTACCGGTTTGCCTCTCTGCTTACCCGGCGACCATTTCGGCATGGTCCCGATCACGCGAAGAGCCTCTTTGTCCAATGAGGGGTCTACACCGCGTAATACCTCGGCGTCCACTACGGACCCGTCTCGGTTAACCACGAACGCGCAAATTACACGACCTTGGATACCGTTTTCCTGCGCGATTACCGGATACCGGATTGATTTAGAGATAAACTTCAGCAATTCCGCGTCTCCACCGGGGAACTTCGGCATCTCCTCTACAACCGTAAAGATCTGCTGCGCGGACTCCTCTTCCTCCTCTACAACTGCGGGGGGCGTATAAACAGCCTCTTGCGCTGAGGTTTGGTCATCCTCCGATGATAAGATATCTTGCTGCTCCAATTCAACGTCATCTTCAACAACGTTCAAAACCTCGGTTACAACGGGCGCTGGAGGTGGGGGAGGTGGCGGAGGCGTGTTCTCCGGTCTCGTGATTTCCACTTCTTCCTCGGCGATGATGTCTGCTACACCCTCGCTGGCCTGAACGACCATTACATCGCGGGTGCTCCATTCGAAGCCCACGAACAAGACAGCTAAGCCCACTACGAATCCCATCAGGACGCTCAGAGTCTTACCTTTCTCAAGGTCCGCTTTCGGTGATTTTTTAATTTCCATACGTTTATAATAATTTATAAGTGTTTTTCACTTCTGCAAAAATACAAATTATTTCATATATCAAGCAAAAACGAGAGCGATAATATACCTTTTAGGCATTTTTCCCGTTTCTGTTTATGTGAAATCCGTATTCCCGAGATTTACGGGTGTAAAGTAAAAACATTTTTCCGAATTAATGTATCTTTGAACGATTTTTTACATGAAAATATGAGAAATAAACTATTTATACTGATTTTATTCGTTATTACAAGGTCTGTCTCAGCGCAAAACGGGAGCGAGGCGTACACTTTCTTGCGTCTTCCGACCTCGACCCGGGCTAACGCCTTGGGTGGGCATACCGTGGCGTTGGTAGAAAGAGACCCTTCGCTTATTTTCCATAATCCGGCGTTGTTGGGTGTGGAGATGGATGGGATGGTCAATTTGAATTATATGAATTACATCTCGGATATCAACGTAGGAAGTGCCTTGTTCGCGAAAGCGCATGGGGAAAAAGGAGCTTGGGGTGTAGGCGCTACGTTTATAAGCTATGGGGATATCAAGGAGGTGTTGCCGGATAATGGAGTGACCGGAGCGAGTCTTTCGGCGAAAGATATCAGTGTGAATGGTTTCTACGCTCGTGACTTGAGCGAGCGTTGGCGGGGTGGATTATCTTTGAAGTTCTTGTATTCGGGGCTGGCGGATTATACCTCGATCGGCTTATGCGTAGATGCGGGATTGAGTTATTATAATTCGGAGAAGGGTTTTTCTTTTGGCTTCGCCTTGAAGAATATCGGCGCGCAACTGAAAGCGTATGAGGATGAGCGACAAAAGATGCCTTGGGATATCCAGATGGGGATCACCCAGAAGATGGCGCATGCCCCGATTCGTTTCTCTTTGACGGCCCAATACTTGAACCGTTGGAAGTTTGATTATATCGATCATACGGATAAAGCGTATGACGGGGATTCTTTCATTAAGACGCTGGCGAAGCATTTTATCATGGGCGTGGATTTTATCCCGTCCGATAACTTTTGGGTGGGAGTAGGATTCAATCCGAAGGTCAATATGGATATGAAGTTGAAAGGCGGGGGGAGTTTCTCCGGCTTCTCGGCTGGCGCAGGCGTAAGGATCAAGATGTTTGACGTGGGCTTCTCGCTGGCGAAATATCATCCGTCTGCCCTGTCGATGATGATTAGCGTATCTACGACCTTGGCCGATTTTAAGAAAGTGGCAGAATAAACCTATACATTAATAATATATACATGCATATATGAAGAAAATAGTTATCGCTATAGACGGCCACTCTTCCAGTGGCAAAAGTACCATGGCAAAAGATCTTGCCAAGGAGATCGGATATACGTATCTCGATACGGGTGCCATGTATCGGGCCGTGACTTTGTATTGCATTCAGCATGGATTTTTTGAGGGAGAGAAGATCAAGGAAGACGCATTGAAAGCTGCGATTGACCATATCGATCTCTCATTTCGTTTGAACGCGGAGACCGGCCGACCGGATACCTACTTAAACGGCGTGAATGTAGAGAAAGAGATCCGTGGTATGGAAGTGGCGGATAAGGTGAGTCCGGTAGCTACGCTGGGTTTTGTACGCCGTGCGTTGGTCGCTAAGCAACAAGAGATGGGGAAGGCGAAAGGCATCGTGATGGATGGGCGTGATATCGGTACGGTCGTATTCCCGGACGCGGAGTTGAAGCTTTTCGTGACGGCTTCGCCGGAAGTACGAGCCAAGCGCCGGGTGGATGAGCTGGAGGCGAAGGGGATTCCTGCTTCTTACGAGGAGGTGCTGGAGAATGTGAAGAAACGGGATTATATAGATTCAACCCGGGAAGAAGGCCCTTTGAGACAGGCGGATGATGCCTTGGTGCTGGATAATTCCCACATGACTTTGGAAGAGCAAAAGGCGTGGTTGCTGGAACAATATCATAAAACGATCGGTTCATAAACAAGTACGTGGAGTATCCTATAAAGGGAACTTTTGATAGAAAATGAAGAAAACTGTAAGTATTTGTCTAGTAATGATAGTATAGATATGATAGAAGTCGAGATAGATAAAGATTCCGGGTTCTGTTTTGGAGTTGTCACCGCCATAGAAAGCGCGGAGCGGGAGCTGGGTAATACGGATACGCTGTATTGCCTGGGCGATATCGTTCATAACAGTTTGGAGGTAGAGCGGTTGGAGCATATGGGGCTGCATACGATCGACCATGAGGGCCTTTCAAGGCTGAGAGGCCGGAAGGTGTTGCTCCGGGCGCATGGCGAGCCGCCTTCTACCTATGCGTTGGCGAAGCGAAACAATATCACGATTATAGACGCTACTTGTCCGGTCGTCTTGCGTTTGCAGCGTAAGATCCATAAATGTTATCAAGAGACCCGGGCGGATAACACCCAATTGGTTATCTATGGCAAGAAAGGCCATGCGGAGGTGAATGGCTTGGTGGGCCAGACGGAAGGTACGGCGATTGTCATCGAGAAAATAGAAGACCTCGATCGTCTGGACTTTACCCGTGCGATCAGCCTGTTTTCCCAGACCACGAAATCCTTGGATGGGTTCAAGGCGGTAGTGGCGGAGATCAAGCGGCGGATGGCGGAAGGGGTAGAGTTCAACTATTACGATACGATTTGTCGTCAGGTGGCGAATCGTCTTCCGAATATAAAAGCTTTCGCCTCCAGCCACGATTGGGTCTATTTTGTGGCCGGTCGTAAAAGTTCCAACGGGAAGATGCTGTTCGAGGAGTGCCGGAAAGCGAATCCGAATACGCTTTTTATTTCCGAGGTATCGGAGATTACCGCACCTTTGCCCGAGGGCGTGCGCCGGGTCGGGGTTTGCGGCGCTACATCCACTCCCAAGTGGTTGATGGAGGAAGTGGCGATCCGGATCCGGGAACTGAATGCCTCGGAATGATGTTTTGATTAAGATTACGTGAACTTTCCGGGAGAAAGACAGAGGAATAACTAAATATTTACTACTTTTGCCGGAGAACATTAAAATCAATGACGCTATGTCTACAGTAAAGTGTGTTGGTATTTTAACGTCCGGAGGTGATGCCCCGGGAATGAACGCCGCTATTCGTGCGGTAACACGTTCCGCTATTTATAACGGAATGAGAGTGAAAGGTATTTACCGCGGTTACAAAGGGTTGATCCTAGATGAGATTGAAGAGTTCAAGACACAAAATGTCAGTAATATAATTCAACGCGGTGGAACAATCCTTAAGACCGCCCGTTGCGTGGAGTTCAAGACTTCCGAGGGACGTAAACAGGCCTATGATAAGTTGCAAGAGCATGGGATCGATGCTTTGATCGCTATCGGTGGAGACGGAACGTTGACGGGAGCGCGTATTTTCGCGCAGGAGTTTAATTTCCCGATCGTAGGATTGCCGGGTACGATTGATAACGACTTGTATGGCACGGATACGACGATCGGTTATGATACGGCCTTGAACACGATCATGGAATGCGTGGACAAGATCCGTGATACGGCTACCTCGCATGATCGTTTGTTCTTTGTGGAGGTTATGGGGCGCGACGCCGGTTTCCTGGCGTTGAACGGGGCGATCGCTTCCGGTGCCGAAGCCGCTATTATCCCGGAAATCTCCCTGGAGAAAGATCAATTGGCCGAGATGATCGAGACTGGATTCCGTAAGTCCAAGAACAGTAGTATCGTATTAGTTGCCGAGAGTGAGGTGACCGGTGGTGCTATGGGTGTCGCCGAGCGTGTGAAGAAGGAATATCCGCAGTTCGATGTACGTGTCTCTATTTTAGGTCACTTGCAGCGTGGTGGTTCTCCTACGGCACAAGATCGAATCTTGGCGACGCGTATGGGGGTAGCCGCTATCGATGCCTTGTTGGATGATCAGCGCAACGTGATGATGGGTATCCAGAACGACCAGATCGTCTATGTGCCATTCTCCAAAGCGATCAAGAATGATAAGCCTATTAACCGAGATTTGTTGAACACGCTCCGTGTTTCTTCCATCTAAATAAGGCCTCCCTTTATATGGACAGGAACCCGGATGTAGCCGATCGTATATACATCCGGGTGTCTGCTTAGGGTTGGATCATGCGGCGCTCTCATGCGTTTATTTCGCGGCGATCTGATCCAAGAACAGATCGATCATCCGTTTGGCAGCCACGAAAGAGCTGATCTGGTTGTTCAAGACCTGCTTCTCCGTTTGTTCCAGCATACCTTCTACCGCCGGGTTGTGGTAGAACTTATCCCGCAGCGTGTCGTTGATACTTTCGTACATCCAGTATTTCGCCTGCTCGTTACGTTTGTAGTTGAAGTAGCCATTTTTTTGGGTGAACTCCATATACTTTCCGATCATATCCCATATTTCCTGGATGCCTAGGTTATAATAACCGGAATAAGTCAACACTTTCGGGAACCAGCCCGATTCCGAAGGCGGGAAAAGATGTAAGGCATTCCTGAACTGAGCGGCGGCGAGATTCGCCTTATCGATATTGTCTCCATCCGCTTTATTGATAATAATGCCGTCCGCCATTTCCATGATGCCTCGCTTGATACCCTGCAATTCATCGCCGGTACCGGCAAGTTGGATCAACAAGAAGAAGTCTACCATAGAATGTACGGCTGTCTCGCTCTGCCCGACACCCACGGTCTCCACGAACACGGTGTCGAAACCGGCGGCCTCGCATAATACGATGGTCTCACGGGTCTTACGGGCGACACCTCCCAAGGAGCCGGCAGATGGAGAGGGGCGGATAAAGGCGTTTTTCTCTCTCGACAAAGCCTCCATACGGGTCTTATCTCCCAGGATACTGCCTTTCGAGCGTTCGCTACTCGGGTCGATCGCCAATACCGCAAGCTTACGTCCTTGGTTGATCAAGTGCATGCCGAAAGAGTCGATAGAGGTACTCTTTCCCGCTCCGGGAACGCCCGTAATACCGATACGGACCGATTCCCCGGCGAAAGGCAAACATTTCTCGATAATCTCCTGCGCTACCTGTTGGTGCTCATGCTTAGAGCTTTCCACCAAGGTAACCGCCTGACTGAGTATCGTGATATTCCCTTTTAAGATACCTTCCACGAATTCAGAAGGCGTATATACCTTGCGCTGGGCGCGTTTTTTAATATAAGGATTCACGATAGGGACATCCGCGATGCCCTTATTCACTTTCAATCCCTTGTACTGATCATCGTTTTCTGGATGTTCCATATCAATCTATTATTTGTATGCCGTCACCTTGATCAAGCGA
This sequence comes from Parabacteroides sp. ZJ-118, assembly GCF_011038785.1. Lineage (GTDB taxonomy): Bacteria > Bacteroidota > Bacteroidia > Bacteroidales > Tannerellaceae > Parabacteroides. The sequence continues at coordinate 50,011 of NZ_JAAKDT010000004.1, read as the reverse complement.
ATAGGCCCGTTCGGATCGTTGCATACGACATTAATAAGTGCTTCAAGTTTTGTCTTTATCTCTTTCGGTCGCAAGGTTACCTTGAAGGTAGCGGTCGCTCCCGGCTTAAGATCTTTCTTGCCGCCGGATAAATCGACACGCTCATCATCACAAGTGACGCTATAGATCGTGAGCGGAGTCTTTCCGGCATTCGTAATCTCAAACGTACTCGATACCTTGCCACCGATCAACGGAACGATATTTCTCTTGTCCGGTAGCTTGCCGAATTCCAGTAAAGTGCCGGATAATTCCGCTATCGGGGCTTGGGCTTTATCCGCCGCGGATAGTTTGCTGAAATTATCGATCACGTTGGCGGAGATCCGGATCTCACCGGACACTTCCTTCTTTCCGGCGCTCTGTATCACGACCGGCAAAAGCGTAGAGACTCGTCCCTTCCGCTTCAGGACCTTGGCGTCCATAAGGATCGTAATGGCACCGACCTCGTCCGGTTGAAGGGTCGCCGGGTTCACCTGTACGTTGAGGTAGTGAGGTGCTTTACCCAGATGAATCGTAGCCGAGGCCTTTCCCTCGTTCTTGATGTTGATCTTCTCGCCCAACGTTTCCTCCGGACGGATACTGCTGAACAGAACCGTCTTCGTATGCAGCTTCAGATCACCGATCGAATAGGGATACGTAAAGATGGGCTGCGAAGGTTTCGGAGTGACATTCCCCTTAATGGCTAGGCTGTAACTCCCTTTCTTCCCATTGCTGAATATCGATACGGTTTTATAAAACGGGCCGGGGCGTCCTTTCGGATTATACGTTACCTTAACCTCGCCCGTCTTACCGGGAGCGATCGGCGACTTGGTCCATTCCGGCCGTGTACAACCACAAGAGGCGGTAACACGGGTGATGACCAAAGGGGCGTCTCCCGTATTCTGTATCGTGAAAGTATGGCTGGCGAATCCATCGGCCTCGGCTATCGTCCCGAAATTATAAGTCAACTCATCCGACAAGATTTGGGCACCTTGTTGTGCCCAGACTGTCGTTATAGATAGAGTCGCTATAAGCGGAAGGATCAACTTTTTGATATTCAGCATTCCAATTGGGGATTTTCTTACGTGTTTCCTATTCAATCTCTCCCCGGATGTTCAGGATGAAGCTTCCGGTTTTCCCGTTACTGTATATGGAAATGGTCTTCGTGAAAGGACCCGGGCGTCCTGCCGGATCGAAAGTAACCTTGATCTGGGCTTTCTTGCCCGGTGCTATCGGCTCTTTCGGCCATTCCGAGGTCGTGCATCCGCAAGACGCGATTACACGTGTAATGACCAGTGGCATATCGCCCGTATTGGATAGTTCAAACGTATGGGATACTTTTCCGTCCGCTTCCTTGATGGTACCAAAGTCAAAACTGGTTGTTTCCGCGGAAATAACTGCTTTTTTCTGAGCCGAGGCCATTCCTGTCGCTAACAGGATCGCCATGAAAATAAAAACTATTTGTTTCATCTTATCGTTTAGTTTTAATGGATAACACAAAAGTAGTGATTTTGGTTGAAAAAAATGCGCAATGTTGGAAATTCAGAACTTTTTTGCTTATATTCACAAAGTGATAATGCAAGGTGTTTAACAACTCAGTCTCTGGTCGTTTCTCTACCGATAACCAATTCCTTGTTAGGGAAAAAGCGAGAAGCTTACGATGGGCATTGAAAGAAGCTTAGAATGCCCATCGTAAGAAAAGGCAGATTTAAGGCTCTACCTGTAGGCTTTCTCCGGCGGTGTGCGACACGAATTCCGGGGCGTACATGCATTGAATCGTACTGATACCTCCGGCGTATTCGCCACTACGGGATACGTAGACCGGATATTCCAAGACAAACGTACCTTCCGGCAGACGGTTGATGAAGAAATTCTCGGACACGTCTTTCGGGGATCTGTAATACCAGATACCGTCTCTTGATTCCGTACCGGAAAGTTGATCGGCCGGCTCGAAGCAGCCCGCGCGTAGATCTTTCAAGAATACGTAATCCATTTCACGGTCTGTCCGGATTGTTAGCCGAACGATTACCTTGTCTCCGATGCGGAGCGGCTGCTCCGGTGTCACCGGACGGATTTGGCGGTTGGTACCGTTATGGGTCTCGACGAATAATTTCTTCTCGACATTCAACACCCCTTTTTGTCCTTTTACCTTATGGATGTCTTGGAAGTATTGCTCGTAGACGGCTCCCCATGCCGGCGTGTTTCCTTCCTTGCGGATCGAGAGCACGGGGTTAGCGGAGCGATGAGCCGGCTCGTCCGGCAGTATCGTTTTGAGATAACCGGTAGCGATTTCCCCTTCCGCGGTGCTATAGGTCTTGCCGTCCCATGTCGCTACACAGGTATTCCGCGTGTTCAGCCAATCGCTACCCGTGAGTAGCAAGGCATAAATGGCGTTTACCGTGGCGGGTACGGATTCCCAGTCTTGTGTGCGTTTCCGGTTTAGCAACCATTGTTTCATCCGGTTTGTGTTCCGGGTATCCGGCGCGATCTCGTTGAAGACGGACATCAATAAGCAATGCGTGTCGACCGGTGAGGTGAAATAATCGTTCCCCCTGCGGTTGTTTGCCCAATACATCCCTTTCTCCTCGGAGATCGTAGCGGTCTTCTTTAGCCATGTAAGGATCGCTGTCGATACCTCCTTTTTACCGTTCCGATGCATCAACAAGGCGATTTCTCCCTTATTGATTAAAGCATATTGATTCCAGTGCTTCTCCGCTTGGTTCGTATAGAAACGGATCGCTTCCCGGGCATCTCCCAGTTCCGGGATATCCCGGTAGGAACTACGCACGAATAAGAACTCTACCTGCTCCGGCGAGGGGCCTCTGTTTTGCCATTTTTTATCGTGTTTCCGCAAGCTCTCGTAATCCGCTTGCATGCACTTGTCCAAGAACTTGATGGCTTTCAGTTGCATCTCTTTCTCCGTTTGCCCGTATTGGATCGCGTTCAGTTGTACAAGCTGTGACATACCTTTCAGGATGGAAAGCGTGATCGCACGGCTTGCGGGGAAACCTTTGAACCAGCTCCATCCCCCCTCTTCGTTTTGTTGTTGGATCAACTGTCGCAGGGCCGCTTCCCGTAATCCGTCCGCACGGCTCAGGTCGAACAACAAAGACAAGCGTTGCTTTTGCTCCGTCTCGTTATCGGCGGCCAGTACCCAAGGCGTCTCTTCCAAGAGTATGTTCTTAAGCGCTTGGTTCTTTTCCAGGTTTGAATAGAGCGTAGAGGCATTCCCTCCTTGAGCGGTCCATTGGCTGATCACCTCCCGTATGCGGGGATGGGCTTGGGCGATATAGGAAGCCAACGTATTGCTGTAATAAGCGGCAAACCAAGACAAGATATTATCATTGTTCGGCTGTGTGATCGTCGGTAATGCCTGTACCGCGTACCAAATCGGATTTCCGGTCATCTCCAGTGTGAGACGGAACGGTGTTTTACCCTCTGAGTTCCCGGAGATACGGAATGATTTCTCTCCCTCTTGGATCAGATAGAACGGGGTGCTTTCCGTGATAAGCAATTGATTGGAAAGGACCGGTACGATCTGTTGCTCCCCGTCGCTTCCCTTTTCAGAGTCGGCCAGGATACGTACGCCCAGCAGACTGATCTGTTGGGGAACCGGGATCAACCAGCTCACGGCGGCGATGCTATCCGGTTGCAACTCAAACGGGCGTTGTGACTTGCTCAAGCAGATAATCGGCTGGTCAGTATCCGGATCAAATAGCTCGATACGTATACGGCCGGATACCGCTTCCTTGGAATTGTTGATGACTTGCGTGCTGATGCTGACCGCATCCCCTTGACGGACGAAGCGAGGCAGATTCGGTAGAACCATCAAGGGTTTGCTACTAATAATCTCTTTCGTAAGCAGGCCGTATTTCAGGTCTTGGGTGTTGGCCAACAGCTGTAGTTTCCATGTCGTATTACTTTCCGGCAGGGTGAAATTTACGAACAGGTCTCCTGCCTCGTTCGTTTGTAAGGTCGGGTAGAAGAAGGCGGTTTCCGCGAAGTTCTGCCGGATTTGCTCCGGACTTATCGGCAGGCTGCTCCCCTTGGCGAAAAGATCGGATCGGCTGAATAAAGTCTCTGTAGACTCTACAGTCTCCTCCTCCAAAGTACTGCCCTCTGCGATTGCGCGATCTTCCGCTACCTCCACAGCCATGTTCGCCTGTGTAGCCATCGCCGATTTCATCAGGATACCTCCTGCCATGGATGACTGGCCGTATCTCCGCCCGCGCATCGTATTGAATAGACCGAACCAGTTCAAACGGTCATATTGATATTGAGGTACCTTTATATACCTAGCCTCCGTCTGGTCATATTGATAACTACGCTGGAATCCGGTTCCGGTTGAGAAACGGGGCGCTTGTAGCAGGATCGTTCTCCGCGGGGAGAAATACCAATTGAATGGTATGATTTTATCTAGCGAGGCGTCGTACATGCCGGCCAGAACCTCGGCGGATACGATCGCGGAGTCCGCGTCGGTGATACGGAATTTCCAATTCTCCTTACTTCCCGGAAGTAAACGATCCCGGAAGGTTATCGGCTTGATGGTCAATTGCCGGTCGGGTAGCTGAAGCGCTACGGGTACTTGGGTAATGTATAGTTCACCCGCCTTTACGAACGTGAAGGATACGGTGATTCCGTCTCCATATTCCGGCTTGAACGGGATCTTAAACCGACGGTTCGCGTCGCTTAGCCTGATCACCTCATGATGGATACGGTTGTTCCCGGCAAACCATTCATAGAGCACGTAGGCATCCTTGTCGGAAGTGCCGAACACGATCTCCGCGTCCTCTCCGGGCAAACAAGTTGTCTTCTCTTTCAGCAGCCAAGTATGGGTAAATACGGGAGGGCGCTTGTCGCTCTTTCCGTACAGGATGAAATCGGACTGGTTCTTACTCTGCCGTCCTTGGCTATCTTTGGCGTCTACCAAAATGCGGTAACGTCCGGAGGACAATGCGTTGAAAATAGCCGGACTGATCTCCTTGCCACTGGTAAAATTACCGGAAGCGACTTGCTTGCCCTCCCGATAGCCCTCCCCGCTATTTTTATCGGATCGGTTTGCGATCTGTTCTACGATCTTGAAAGTACCGGAGGTGGAAATCATCTCCCCATTGATCGTCCGGGCTTCGACCACGGCTTTTACCGAGTCTTTCTCGACTTGTGTCGGTAGGTTGGTGAATAATACGATACTGGATTCTCCGACCGAGAAGGTGTAATTCGCCTCTTGGCTCTCTCCCTTGCTATCGGTCACGGTAGCCGATACCTCATAGGTCTGGTATGCGGAAGCGTATGGATCCGTATTCTCCTCTTTTTGGGGACGGAAAGATACGCTGAATGTCCCATCGCCGGAAAGGGTGGTACTCCCTTCCGCGACTTGTGTCGGAGCGCTCGATCGGAAATACCTCCACGACAGGAAGGGCCTGCGTGTAATACGCCAAGCGACATCGCCACCGGGCAGTGACACGCCGGAGAATGTCGCCGCCTCGCCTTGTATGGTAACGGAATCGCCAAAAGCGATATCGCCTTTAATCGGAAGGAAGTGCGCTTGGAAAGTCGGACGTTTGTATTCCTCCACATTGACATATACGCTCATCTGTCCGGTACTTAACCGGAAGACACCGCTCAAGGTCTGTTTGGGGAGGGAGAACTCGCCGTTAAAAGAACCGAAGTCATTGGTCGTGACCTTTTTCCGGGCTATCTCTTTCCCGTTAGCGTCGTGTAAAGTCACCGTGAAAGGCTGTCCGGCCACGGCATGCGGGTCGTTCGAGTCTTTAACATAGGCGAGACCTTTGAAGAAAAGGGTTTGTCCCGGACGGTAAAGCCCGCGATCCGTAAAGACAGAGACTTCCACCGGGCTCTTTTCGGGTCTGTGACCGGAACCCGTCGGGTAGATGGTTGTCAACAGCGCGTTGGTATCTCCCGGTCTGCTGGCTTGGAACGCTAAAACCTGGCGGTCCGCCGGGAGCGTGGCCAAGCCTTCCCGGTCTGTCTTGACGCTACCTCGTTCCTGCAGGCTGCGACGCTGACCGCCGTAATAGGTAACGACCGCGCCATCAATAGGCTTCCCGCTGAGATAGTCGGTAACCATGACCTCCTGTTTATTACCGGGAAGATTGCGATGGATCGCGGCCAAGCGGGTTACGCTAACCGTATGGGTCGTCTTTAGCTGTTGTCCGGGTACGGTTACGACACATTCATACAATCCCGGTTGGTCCATGGCTATATGTAGGGTCGTATCTTGCCGCGAATAGGTGTCGGGCAGTAGTAAAGAGAAGGTCTTCTCATGTACGAGTTGCCCCAAGGTGTTGCTACTCGGTTTCCGGGCGGAAGTGTGGGCTGCCGCTTGTAAAGGTGTTTTCGAGCTTCGATAGATTTGCACGAGGGCTTTCCGTACATTCTTATATTCCAGCTTGATCGCCAATTGTTGTCCCGGATAAACCGTGTTGTCCGTAGATACGGATAAAGTCGGTTGTTCCAATTGCGCCAAGCGATTCTTTAGGATAGCCGTGCGAGGGTAACCGGAATACCGTTTGATACCCTCCTCGCATAGTTTTACCTCCTCCGCTTTGATAGAATCCCATTGGGTAGAGACCTGGCGAAACATACTGCCGCTAATCAAATCCAATTGGGCGATTAAGATCTCGGCGGCATAGTCTTGGGAAGCTAAGCTCCTGTAAAGCTCATCCAACGCGTTCCTGTAGGCCTCGAAAGAGGCTTTATCCCTTTTATCCCCGTAAAGAAACCGTAGGTAGTCCAATTCCGTAAGGAGAACCGCTTTCATATTCGGTTCCTTATTTTGGAAGGCGATCAAGTCTTTATAGATCTGTACGGTCGGTTGGATGTCCAGTGCCCGGAAGGCGAGGAACTCATAGAGCGTCGGACGCAGGGTTTGCGAGTCCTTTCCGGTCTCCAGGATATCCTTGAACCTGCTGACAGGCGTATTTTGCAACAAGGCCGCAGGTCGCAAGGATAAATCGATCTCTTCCTTGATCTTATCCGTGAATAAGTTGGAAGTCCATTCCCGCATATCCTCCGGAATATAACCGCTTAATTGGGTTCTTCGGTCGATGGTCCACTGGTTCCGTTGGTAGTAGTGCTGATACATCTCCGCCAGCATGGAATGCAATACCGCCACGGAAGCCGAGTCGGCGCGGCTGTTGGTGTAATTCTCCACGTCCCGTATCAGTTCCGGAAACCGATCGTCGTTTATCTCCATCTGTTCTTTCATCTTGAGGATAAGATTCTTGATCACCATCGGGGTATTCTTTTCGTTTATCGCTTGCGTGATAACAGAACTTCTTTGTTGAGGCCGGGCGGCCCGGCTATACATAATAACCGCCGAAATGCCGCAAAGTATCAGGGCAGATAAAACAATTGCTCTCATCTTCATATCGCTTGGTTTTTTTAAAGTTTTACAATAAACCTTTCCCAATTATAGATACAAAGAAAGAGCAAAAAGTTGTAAAACGCACGTTAATGTTTATTTTTTACGCACGTAAGTGATGTAGGTATAAGGATAAGGATTCTTCTCGTCCGCGGGATACTCCTCACGTTCAGTCTCTTCCCAAAGGTCCCAGTTTACGACGGGGAAGAACGAGGTCGCGTCGGGAAACTCATGATGGATGCGGGTAATGTACATTTTGTCGGCTATTCTCAAGGCTTGTCTGTAGACCAACGCGCCACCAATAATGAATATCTCGTCCTCTTTCTCACATAAATCCAGAGCGGCACCCATCGACTCGCAAGCGAAACAATTTACGAAACCGGCTTCGGGCATAGTCGTCAATACAACATTCTTCCGATGGGGCAGTGGCGCTACAGGGAGAGACTCGAATGTCTTACGTCCCATGATTACCGCATGTCCCGTGGTTAACTCCTTGAAACGCTTCATGTCTGAAGGCATGTGACATAATAATCGCTGATTCTTTCCGATCGCGCGTTTATCCGCGATTGCCGCGATGATAGAAATTGTACTCATAGACTGATTGATTTATGGTTTGTAATTCTCAGACGGCCACTTCTCCCTTGATGTGGGGATGCGGGTCGTATCCGGTCAAATTGAAATCCTCGAACTTAAAATCGAAGATGCTCTTCACGTCCGGGTTGATCTCCATACGGGGCAACGCACGCGGCTCACGTGTCAGTTGTAACTTGACTTGCTCCAAATGGTTGCTGTAGATATGGGCGTCTCCCAGCGTATGAACGAAATCGCCCGCTTTAAGTCCGGTAACTTGTGCCATCATTTGTAATAACAAGGCATAGGAGGCAATGTTGAACGGAACGCCGAGGAAAATATCCGCGCTGCGTTGATACAACTGCAGGCTCAACCGTCCGTTCGCCACGTAAAACTGGAAGAAAGCGTGGCAAGGAGGCAGGTTCATGTTGTCTAAGTCCGCCACGTTCCATGCGCTCACGATGATCCGTCGCGAATCCGGGTTATGCTTGATCGTCTCCACGGCCTCGGTGATCTGGTCGATAGATCCTCCTTTATAATCCGGCCACGACCGCCATTGGTAACCGTATATATGTCCAAGGCTGCCATCCGCGTCCGCCCATTCGTTCCAGATACGTACACCGTGATCTTGTAAATAGTTTACGTTGGTATCTCCATGCAAGAACCATAGCAACTCATAGATGATAGACTTCAGATGCAGCTTCTTGGTAGTGAGCAGCGGGAATCCCTCTTCCAGGTTGAATCGCATCTGATGGCCGAATATGCTGATCGTTCCCGTACCCGTCCGGTCTTCTTTCCATACTCCTCCGGTAAGCACTCTGTCGAGCAGATCTAAATATTGTTTCATTTCTCACGTATTACAATAGTACGCGAATGTACGAAAGTTCTGCGAAAATGCGTAAGGATGTTGGATCTCTTGTGGATAGAATGCGTATCTTTGTCCGAAGAATAACAGACATTAATTTTAAAGAGAAGCGATGAAAAAACTTTGTTTGGCGGTCATGGCAATGTGTATGTTGTTGTCATGCGTAGGTAAGAATGAGAAGGGAGCGGCTACGGAAGAGGCCACTCTCTCCGGTTTGATGAAGTCGGATTTTGTATCTGAGGTAGATGGTAAGCCGACTGCTTTGTATGTGTTGAAGAATCAGAAAGGGGCTGAGGCCTGCGTAACGAATTGGGGCGGACGTCTGGTTTCCGTGATGGTGCCCGATAAGAACGGCAAGATGACGGACGTGGTGCTGGGTTACGATAATATCGCGCGATACGTGGCGAACCCGGACATGAATTATGGCGCCTTGATCGGACGTTACGGCAACCGTATCGCGAATGGTAAGTTTACGCTGGAGGGGACGGAGTATCAACTTCCGCGGAATAATAATGGCCATTGCTTGCATGGCGGTCCGAAAGGATATCATGCGGTAGTTTGGGACGCGAAACAGATCGATGACCAGACCTTGGAGCTGACGTACCTGTCGAAAGACGGTGAGGCCGGTTTCCCCGGTAATTTGGATATCAAGGTGGTCTATAAGCTGACGGACGACAATGCCGTCGACATCCGGTACGAGGCGACAACCGACAAGACCACTGTCGTGAACCTGACAAACCATAGTTATTTCAATCTGTCCGGTGTCCCCGGCTCGCAAATCACGGATCATAGGATCATGATCGACGCAGATGCCTATAACCCGGTGGACGAGACCTTGATCCCGACCGGTATCGAACCCGTTGAAGGCACCCCGATGGATCTCCGCGAACCGGTAGTGGTAGGCGCTGATATCGACAATCCGTTTACGCAATTGGTTTACGGTGGTGGTTACGATCATAACTGGATCTTGAACGCCGCCGGCGATATCCATAAAGTAGCCGCGAGGGTGGTATCTCCGGTGAGCGGTATCGTTATGGAAGTTTACACCAACGAGCCGGGTCTTCAATTCTATGCCGGCAACGCGATGACGAAAGCCGGTGATAAAGGCAAGTCGGGGGTTGTTTACCCGCATCGCGGCGCTCTTTGCTTAGAGACCCAGCACTATCCCGACAGCCCGAATCAACCCGCTTTCCCGAGCGTAGTGCTTCGACCGGGTGAGAAATATTCGAGCGAGTGCATCTATAAGTTCTCTTTGATGGAGTAACCCGGGATTTATCCGAACTTCCGGACCTCCTCTCTCGTTAGAACAGGTTATAATTCGTCCGCAATACCTTGAATTCCGTTCTGCGGTTGATCTGGTCGGCGATCTCTTGCTGTTCCGGCGGCAGGGCGAGGATGAACTCCTCGGTAAGCAGATCGCCTTCCTTCAAGAAATCGAATTGTTTAGCCATCTTCTTGTTGATCGTCTTGGGAACGCTTTCTCCATATCCTTTCGCTTCCAGGCGAGCCGCCTCGATACCTCCCGCTATCAGGTAATCCACGACCGATTGCGCGCGGCGTTGAGCCAATCGCTCGTTATACGGGTCCGTACCCTTCCGGTCCGTGTGGGCACCCAGTTCGATCGTTACGTTCGGGTTATCATTCAGCATCCTGATCATCTCGTCCAAAGCCTTCTTGGATTCCGGGCGGAGGGTCGCTTTATCGAAATCATAGAAGATGTTATCGATAACAACCGGCTTGCTGATCGGAGAGAGGAAGAAATCCACGATATACGTCTCGTTTTTCTCCTCGGGGCCGGTATGCAATTCGTAATTCTGGTTGAGGTAACCGCGGGCGCTGGCCATCATGACATAACGGATGTCCCGTTCCAGCTCGACACGATAGGTGCCGTCTTTCTTGACCGGTACTTTCACGTTCAGCCCATCTTTCCCGACGATGCGTACGGTAGCCTCCTCGATCGGATATTCGTCAACATCGTTTACGATCCCTTCGATGAAAATGGTGATCGCGGGCAGTTCAAAGGAATATAGATGGTCATAGCCCCGCGCGTCGTTGCGGTTGGAGCAGAAGAAGCCCCGTTCTTCTTTCCCGGCGAAGGTGATACCGAAATCGTCTCCCATGGAATTGATGGGAGCTCCCAGGTTCTCGACATTCCACTTCCCCGTGCTGTCTTGCGTGGCCTTGAACAGGTCGAGGCCGCCCATTCCCGGATGTCCGTTGGACGCGAAATAGAGGGTGACGGAATCCCGGACATACGGGAACATCTCGTCTCCCGGGGTGTTGATCGTTTCTCCCAGGTTCTCCATCGGGCCGAAATCGTTCCCCGCTACCCGGGCCCGGAAAATATCCTTGCCACCGAAACCGCCTACAGCGTCGGATACGAAATACAAGTATTTGCCGTCCGGCGAGATGGAGGGATGGCCAAGGGCGGTAACCGAGTCTTTTACGATCGTCGCGCGGGTTCCCTTTCCCCATTTGGCGCTGCTTCGGGTAGACCGGTAAATCTCGGCGGTACGAGGGCCTTCCGGGTCTTGGGCGCAATAGGTGTAATACATCGTGTTTCCATCGGGTGAGAAAGAGGGAGTCCCCTCGTCGTATTCCGTATTCACCTCGTCCTCGAGCTCCGCGGGAGCCAGCCAAGCCCCTTTCTCGTCTTGCTTGACCAGGAAGAGGTTATTGTTGTTTTGGCCGGTGATGGCGCTGACTTTCGCGTCCTTATCTTTCGAGCGGGAAGAGGCGAAGTAGAGTTGGTCGTATTTATCTCCGGCCAGCATCGGACTGAATTCTCCCCGGCGGGAGTTGAATTTATCCATGCGTCTCACCTCGTAGCGGGTAGGGTTCTTTTTCCATCCGGGAGCCAACTCGCATCCTTGTATGCCGTTGATGGCTAATAAATTGCCGGGATCATTCTGTCTATAGATATCGTAGTTCTTGATCGCCTCCGGATAACGTCCGGTTTTCTGTAGCATCTGTCCCACGCGTAGGTAGACGGTGCTATCGGGGTAATCATAGCGGATGGCGTTCATGTAGGCGCTGGTCGCTTTCGCCGTATTATTGATCAACCGGTTACATTCGGCCATACGGTAGGCGATATAGCCGCGCAAATCCCTTTTCTTCGGGGATGTTTTCGTGTAAACCTTACGATAAATGGCGGCTGCCTCATAGTATTCCCCGATACGCTGCTTCTCCTCGGCATCGCTCAACTTCGCCGATTTGCAGGAATACAAGGAGGATACGATAAGCGAAAATAAAATAGATATAGTAAAACGCGCTTTCATTCAATCTGGAATATATTCGTGCAAATATAACGAATCGTATGGAATCTTATTGTATGTCTGTTACAATAACAATGAGCTGTCTCCATAACTCAAGAACCTGAAATCATGTGCCAAGGCATATGCGTAGATGGATTTCCAGTCTCCTTTTACGAAAGCGGAGATCAGCAAGAGCAAGGTGCTTTTGGGCTGGTGGAAGTTGGTGACGATTCCTCTCACGATCTTGAACGCATAGCCCGGGGCGATGATGATTTGCGTAGCCGTTACCAGCGTATCCGCGTGATGCTTGTCCAGATAGTCGAGGATGTTTTGAAGGGATCGCTCCGCTGTCAGCCGGTTGTTATTCGTGTCGTAAGGCATCCATTGTCCTACGACGAGATCTTCGGAGGTCGCTTCCGGGTTACGATCCAGGATCACGCCCATGTAATAGAGACTTTCCAAGGTCCGTACGGAAGTCGTTCCTACGGCGATGACATTTCCCAGGTTGTTTTTCACGCGTTCGATGGAGCTGCGGCGGACGGAGATAAATTCCGTGTGCATCTCGTGTCCTTCGATCGTTTCGCTTTTGACCGGTTTAAAGGTACCCGCTCCGACATGCAAGGTGACCTCTTCCCGTCCGATGCCCCGGGCATCTATATCGGCAAGTACCTCCGGCGTGAAATGAAGCCCGGCGGTCGGCGCGGCGACAGAGCCCTTTACCTTGGAATAAACGGTTTGATAGGTCTGTAGGTCGCTCTTCTCTGTCTCCCTGCGCAAATAGGGAGGAATCGGCAAGACTCCGGCGGCATCCAGGATATCGGCGAATGTATAAGCCTCATTATCCCAGGTGAACTCGATCCAATGGGTGTCACCCTGAGATTTTTTCTTATCCGCGGTCAGCACGACCGGTCGATCCTTGATGAAGATCGTTCTGGATAAAGTGCCCTCTTTCCATTTCCTAAGGTTGCCAACCAAGCACGTCCAGCTACAGCGTCGGGTCTCCTGAAAGATCAAGGCGTAATCGTGAGGCGCGAAAGGTTCCAGGCAGAAAATCTCGATACGTGCGCCGGTCTCTTTCCGGAAGAGCAGGCGGGCTTGTATGACCCGGGTATTATTGAATACCATCAAGGTGTTTGGGGGGAGATAATCCGTGATATGCTTGAAGATACTTTCGCTGATTTCTCCGTTACGGTAGAGCAAGAGTTTGGACTCATCCCGTTTCGGTAAGGGGAATTTGGCGATCCGCTCATCGGAGAGCGAATAGTCATATTGGTCAATACGTATGTCTCGTGGGTTCATTTGTTACTTGTTTGCGACTAATTCGCGGGCAAATATAGGTAACGGGGCAGGATTCCTCGCCGGATTGGATCGCTTTAACTTTTATTAGAGTTGATGGCATGGCTCCATTTGCCTGTTCATGATTTTTATTCAGCTCGCGTAAAAAAGCGGAGGTTTTTATATACCTTTGCCTTCTAAATGAATAAATAAAGGTGTATACGATGAATGTAGGTGATAAAGTTCGTTTCCTGAACAGTGTGGGAGGTGGAGTCGTACGTGGATTCTGCGGAAAGGATCAAGTGTTGGTTGAGGATGAGGATGGGTTTGAGGTTCCTGCCTTGATCAAGGAGTGTGTCGTGGTTGGGGGGAATGATATGCAAGTGCGTAGCTCGAACCGCCCGAAAGTACAGGCCCCGGTAGAGACTCCCTCCCCGAAAAAGCCCGAGCCGGAAGAGGAAGCGATCGAGGAGACACCGGAGGGAGAGCGTCTGAATGTGTATCTGGCTTATCTTCCGGTCGATCCGAAGGCGTTCCAGCGATGCGGCTATGAGACCTATTTCGTGAATGATAGCAATTACTATTTGTTCTTCAATTATATGAACCGGACGAATAGTAGCTGGACGAGCCGTTACAACGGGATGATCGAGCCGAACACGAAAATATTCCTGGAGGAGTTCGGTAAGCCGGAGTTGAATGAGCTGGAAAGGATCTGTGTGCAACTGATCGCTTTCAAGAAGGATAAACCCTATTCGTTGAAAAACGCCGTATCGGTGGAGTTGCGCTTGGATACGGTTAAGTTCTATAAGCTTCACTGCTTTATGGCGAATGATTTCTTTGAGGAGGATGCCCTGGTTTATCCGATTATCCGCGATGACTTGCCCGAGAGAGAATTACTGGTCTCCGCCACGGAGTTGCAAGAGGCCATGCAGCGGAAGGCGAGCGAGGAACGTAAGAATTCCCGGCAAACCGTGAAAAAGAAGCCGGCCAATAGCGCGATCCTCGAGGTGGACTTGCATATAACCGAGTTGTTGGATAATACGAATGGATTGAGCCCCGCGGATATGCTGGCATACCAGTTGGGAAAATTCCGCGAGGTGATGGATCAGTACGCTCTGGATAACGGACAGAAGATAGTCTTCATCCATGGAAAGGGTGAAGGTGTGTTGCGTAAGGCGATCGAGAAGGATTTGAAGACCCGTTACAAGCAACACTATTTTCAAGACGCTTCTTTCCGCGAATATGGTTTTGGCGCGACGATGGTAACGATTAAAGCGGATACCTCGAGACATGGCCATTGAGATTGAACGGAAATTCTTGGTCTCCGGCGATTTCTTGCCGGAGGCTGTCAGCTCCACCCGTATCGTGCAGGGATATATCTGCTCGCGGCCCGGGCGTACGGTTCGTATTCGTATCCGGGGAGGGGAGGGGTTCCTTACGATCAAAGGCGCTTCGGATGAGAAAGGCTTGAGCCGTTATGAGTTCGAGCAGAAGATTCCTCCGGAGGATGCCGAGCGGTTGCTGGAGCTTTGCGAGCCGGGCGCGATCGAAAAGGTTCGTTATCTGGTCCCCAAAGGCCGCCATACGTGGGAAGTCGATGTTTTCCACGGAGCGAATGAAGGGTTGATTCTCGCGGAGATCGAGCTATCGTCTGAGGACGAGCCTTTCGAGAAACCGGCTTGGCTGGGTAAGGAGGTAAGCGGAGATCGCCGTTATTACAATTCGATGTTGACAAAATATCCTTTTAATAGTTCAAATACATGAAGAAACTGTTTTTATCTGTGGCGGCCGCTATATTGGCGTTTCCGGCCTTGGCCGACGAGGGCATGTGGCTGCTCCCATTATTGAAGCAACAGAAGTTTGCGGAGATGCAGGCTCTGGGCCTGCGATTAAGCGATCAAGAAGTGTATAGTGCCGAGGCTCCTTCCCTGAAAGATGCCGTGGTTCGTTTTGGCGGAGGTTGTACGGGCGAGATGATCTCCCCGGACGGGTTGGTGCTGACGAATCATCACTGTGGTTATAGTAGCATCCAACGGCATAGTACCTTGGAACATGATTATCTGACGGACGGCTTTTGGGCGATGTCTCGGGATAAGGAGCTTCCGAATCCGGGATTGACGGTTGCCTTTATCGATAAGATCGACGACGTGACGGATTATGTGATGGCGGAACTGAAAAAGATCACGGATCCGAACAGCATGGAATTCATGTCCGCCAAGTACCTGAATGAGCTCGCTAAAGCGAAAGTAGGTGAGAAGTTCTTACAGGATCACCCCGGTACGGAAGTTGAGATCAAGGCCTTTTATGGAGGTAATAAATACTATATGTTTACCAAGAAGATCTATTCGGATGTCCGTTTAGTCGGCGCTCCCCCCTCTTCCATCGGTAAGTTCGGCGCGGATACGGATAACTGGATGTGGCCTCGCCACACCGGCGACTTCTCCCTTTTCCGTGTATATGCCGACGCGAACGGGAATCCGGCGCCTTATTCGGAGACCAATGTCCCCCTTCGCCCGAAACGTTGGTTGAAGCTTTCTTTGAAAGGTGTGGAGGAGAACGATTATGCCATGATCATGGGCTTCCCCGGTCGTACCAACAAATACTATACCTCATGGGAGGTAGCCGAGCGCCGGGATATCGATAACGCGGTACGTATCAATATCCGTAATCTCCGTCAAGAGGCGATGCTGGAAGAAATGCTGAAAGACCCGCGCGTCCGGATTCAATACGCCAGTAAGTACGCGGGTTCTACGAACGCTTATAAGAACGCGATCGGCAGTAACTGGGCGATCAACAAACGTAATTTTGAGCAGGTGAAAAACAAAGAGCAGGATCGTTTGATCGCTTGGTCGAAGGAGCGGTGTGAGCCGGCTTATCCGGAAGCGCTCCTGACCTTGGAGCAAATCGTTCGCGATCGAAAGGATTTGCGTTTCCGCAGTTGGATGTTGAATGAGGCATTGAGCCGCGGTATCGAGTTCTCAAAAGTGCCGACCGATATCGAGCCTGTTTGTGAGGCTTTGGAGGGGACAGATCGTTCCGAGCAACAAAAACAGCTCACCCAGTTGGAGCAGGCTTTCCATCGTTTCGCGGATAAGGATTACGCGCCGATGGTTGATAAGAAGATCGCGAAAGTCATGCTAAAGGAATATAGGCGTTTGGTCGCTCCGAAGTCACAGCCGGCCTATTTCTCTGTAATCGATAGTACGTTTAAGGGGGATGTGGATAAATTCGTGGAGTATCTGTTTGATAAATCGATCTATGGCAGCGAGAAGAACTTTAACGCGTTCAAGGAGCATCCGTCTGTCAAAGCGTTGAGAGAAGACCCGATGATCCGGTTCGCGCGATCTGTAAAGGATGAGAAAGATGCGTTAGATAAGGCCTTGGCCGATTTTGATGCCGGCTACGCGATCGCTCATCGTACGTATGTGAAAGGGCTTTTAGCGATGTATGGAGACTTGGCCAGCTTCCCGGACGCGAACGCTACGCTTCGCCTGACTTACGGGCAGGTGAAAGGTTACAGCCCTCGCGATTGCGATTATTACGGCCATCAAACCACTTTGGACGGCGTCATGGAGAAGGAGGATTCCACGAATTGGGAATTTGTGGTTCCCGCTCGTTTGAAGGAATTGTATCAAGCCGGAGACTTTGGCCCGTATAAGATGCCGAACGGTAAAATGCCGGTTGCCTTCTGTGCCACGACCCATACAACGGGAGGAAACTCCGGAAGTCCGGTATTGAATGGACAAGGAGAGTTAATCGGCATCAATTTCGACCGCAACTGGGAAGGCGTAGGAGGGGATATCCAATATCTGCCCGACTATCAACGCAGTATTATCGTAGATATCCGTTATGTCCTGTTCGTAATCGATAAATATGCCGGAGCCGGTTATCTATTGGACGAGATGGAATTGAGGAGATAGGAAGGAGCGCATTCTTTAGCACATACGGCTCAGTAATAGCCCATTTCTCCGGTATGCTTAGCGGAAGGATTTTTCCGAAAAGCGTACCGGAGATTTTTTTTTCTTTTGTATCCGAATTGTACTTAATTTAGAAAAACGAGATATGAAAGAAAAGAATTTTGTAGCGGGCACGTTGGCGTACATGTCCAAGTCGCGTGCGTGTGGGCGTCATTCCACGGCGAAGAGTTATCAAGACGCCCTGAACTCATTCAAGCGTTTCCGCGGATCGGATGAGATACCCTATACCAGTATCGATAACGCGACACTCAGGCTCTATCAGTCGTGGTTGCAGGGCAATGGATGCACCCCAAACACGGTGTCCACCTATATGCGTCGGATTCGTCACATCTACAACTTGGCGGTGGAGGCGGGCGAGGCTCCCTATATTCCTCTTTTGTTCAAGGGGATATTCACGGGCGTGGAGAGCAAGCGGAAGAGAGCGTTGCCGGCGGGAAGCTTGCGCTCGTTGATGGGAGCGCCGGAAGTCGGGCCGAAGATGCGGAGAACCCGGCTGGCCTTTAGCCTGATGTTCTCGTTCAGCGGTATGGCGTTCGCGGATTTCGCCCACCTGAAAAGGGAGAATATCAAGGACGGGGTCTTGTCATACCATCGGCGGAAGAGCGGGTCTTTCATCCAAGTGGAGATTCCCGCCGGGGTGCGGCTTTTGCTGGACGAATTAGCGGCCTGCACGGACAAAGAGTCGCCTTATTTATTCCCGTTTTTGAGCGGGAAGAAAACGGATGAGGCGGCCTACAAGGAATACAACGCGGCCTTGTTTCGCTTCAATCGAGACCTGAGGCGGTTGGCAAAGGCCTGCGGCGTGACCTGCCCGTTAACCTCGTACACGATCCGCCACTCGTTCGCCTCGCTCTTGAAGGAGCAGGACGTGCCGGTCGAGGTGATCAGCGAGTTATTGGGGCATAAGTCGATCAACACGACGCAGATCTATTTGAAGAACTTCTCGTTGGAACGTTTGTCGGCGGTGAACCAAGCTTGTTTCGAGAGCGTGTACAAACCGGTATCCGGGGCTGGGTAAGGGATTAAGCTACTCGGGAAGTAGCGTATTCTTTCACGGCGCAAATGTAGCAAAAAAAGATAATAGGCAAGCCTTCCAAGGAGAAAACTTTCTTTTTCGTAGGGGCGATCTGCCTAATTTCATAAAACACATGTGTGGTTCTGCCTTTTTTGTTGTCTTATGGACATGACAACCCGGGCAGAAGGGATTCCCCTTTTGCCTTTATTCATCCAAGAGCTTGAAGTGGCACGCAGATGATGCGTATGGACGTGGATTTTATAGATAAAAAAATAAATATCCGGTCCATCTGCCCGGTCTGCGCCATCTGTTCCCCCTAATACGAGCTTTTACGCTACTTCCCGAGTAGCTTAATATTCTCGGGCGATGGTAATTTTCAGAGATGCCATAATTGAATACGTAAAATGTTGTGTGTCAAGGATAAACAGGATTGCCTTGGCAGGGCTTTGAATTGCCGTTCGCCTTGGGAGGTCCTGGCATAATCAGGGAGGAAAAGAGAATCATGTCGATAAATGCTTTGAGGAACGATTGCCCGGACAGGGGCATGGCGCAGGTTCGTAAGCGTCAAGACCTGAGAACCGTTCGCTGGTACGTACTGACGCTCCCTACCGCAGCGGGTGGCAGGCGCGACAGGATCAGCCCCTCGAGGGGGCTGGACGTGGAGCTTTCCCGGCGCGAGCGTCGCGGGGAGACGTTGTTCGAGTATTTCGCCCCCTCGTACGTGGAGGTGAGGAAGGTGGGCGGCAAGCTGGTCAACACGAGGCGTCCCCTGCTGTTCAACTACGTGTTTATCCGCTCCTCCGTGGAGGAGATCTTCCGGATGAAGCGCACGCTTCCCCTGTACAATTTCCTGCCCCGGATCTCTTCCGGAGACGCGACCCGTTTCCCTTACCTGTCGGATAGCGAGATGGAGAATCTGCGTTGGGTGGCGAGATCGTATTCCAACGAGCTTCCGGTGTACGTCCCGGACAGCGGCCGCCTGCTGAAGGGGGACCGCGTACGCATCACGTCCGGCTATTTCGCCGGGATGGAGGCGGAGGTGGTGATCCAGCCGGGCGGCGGTCATAAGGATGTCATGGCGCGTATCCTCGATTGCATGTGGGTTCCCCTGTTCGAGGTGAAGCCGGGCGAGTATGAGCTGATCGAGCTGAACACCAAGGGCAAGCACGCCTATACCCACCTGGACAACGACCGCCTGCGGGAGGGCTTGCACGACGCCTTGGGGCGTTACCACGCCTCCGGCAGCGTAGCGGAGGGGGATACGCGCTTGGCGCGTGAGGTGTTGAGATCCTACGGTTCGCTCCGCGCGGAGACGGACGTGATGCGTTGCAAGATCTACTCGTCGCTCCTTTCCGCCTACAAGCTGTTGGGCGAGGAGGATGAGTTCGTGCGCTTGCTCGCCACGATGCGCGGCATGCTCCCTGCGGTGAAAGCGCCGCAATCCCGCGCCCTGTTGCTGGTGACGCTCTACGGCTGCACGGACAGCAGCATCTACCGGCAGATGGCGCACGATTTGGTGGACCCGTGGAGCCGGGAATCCTCCCCGAAGAAGAGTAAATCAGCCTTGATCCGTCGGTTGGCCGATTACGACCGGTGGCTGAGGCACGAATAACATTGACCGTTTAAATCCTAGATCGACAATCATGGTCCGAGACATCTCTTCCCTTCCTTCCGGCGTCCGTTTGGTGAGGTTGCTGAACGAGCGTTTGGCAGAGATCATGGATCGCGAGCGCGCGAACCGAAACGCGATACATCTGTATTGCACGGGACCCTATTGGGTGGCTTTCGAGCGTTCGGCCTACCAGTTACGCCGCATGTTCCCGGACAGCGAGATCACGCCGATGCGCCTGCTCGGCTACCCCTTCCCGGTGGTGATGGTCTCCGTGACGGATCGCTCGCTCCAAGTATATACCCGTGCGCACATCCTTAAAAAGGACGATAAGGATTACAAGCTATTGACCGTCCCCGGGCTTCCCATAGCGGCCTACCAAGAGTGGCACGCCGGTGAGGTGAAGGGCTTGCCCCGGCTTACATGAACCCCCCGAGTTTACTCAAGATGAACCTTTTTTCCAAGCTCTCAAGGTGGTATTTCTCAAGGAAAGCGCTGCCGTATTGGAGCATTATCCTGCTGGATTGCTGGGTGATCCTGTTCTCCGGCTTGCTGGTCTACGCGTTGAATAACGGCATCTCCGCCACGACGGGTATCCTCTGGCACCTGTCGCTCACGTGGGGGGTCTGCCTGTTGCCCTATCTGGCGGGCTTCCGGCTGTTCCGGACCTACTCGGGCATCCTTCGTTACTCCTCCTTCGTGGATTTGCAGCGGGTGGGGCTCGCCGTGCTGTTCGGCGCGGTCTGCGTGGTGGCCTTCCAGGAGCTCACGGACTTCTCGCCCTACCTGGTGTATATCCGAAAACGGGACCTCGTGCTATCCTCCCTGCTGGCGATGAGCCTGATGTGGGCGACGCGCGTGTCCGTGAAGTACCTCTACGTGACGACCTTCCGCCTCGCGAAAGCGGAGCGTGCCTTTATCCTCGGCGTGAAGCGGGGCGGTATCAGCCTGGCGAAGAGCATCCAGAACCAGGATCCCGCGCAGTACGTGCTGGCGGGTTTTGTCTCGGAGGCGGGGGACATGCAGAACCGCGTCCTGATGGGAGTACGGGTGTACCCTTTCGACGGGGACCTGATCGCCGCCATGCGCCGGGAACGGGCGACGATCCTTTTCGTCTCACCCCTGAAGGGCGACTCCATCCGGGAGCAGCCGGATATGGTGGCCCGCCTGGCGGAGGCGGGGATCAAGATCTACGTGACGCCGGCGGCGCGCGAGTGGGACGGGAAGAGCGACCTGACGCATACGCAACTCCGGAAGGTCGAGATCGAGGACCTGCTCCCGCGGGAAAAGATAGAGATAGACATGGAGGCGGTAGGCCGCCTGCTTCGCGGCCAACGCATCTTGATAACGGGGGCCGCCGGCAGCATCGGGGGCGAGATGGTGCGTCAGATCGCCCCGTTCGCCCCGGAGCGCTTGATCCTGGTGGACCAGGCGGAGACCCCCTTGCACGACATCCGCCTGATGATGGCGAGGGATTGGCGGGGCATCAACGCCTATACGTTGGTGGCGGACATCGCCAACAAGCCCCGCATGGAGGAGATCTTCTCGGAGCATCGCCCCGCCTACGTGTTCCACGCGGCGGCCTACAAGCACGTCCCGATGATGGAGGACAACCCTCGCGAGAGCGTGGGGAACAACGTGGGGGGGACCCGCGTGATCGCCGACCTGGCCGTGAGGTACGGCACGAGGAAGTTCGTGATGATCTCCACGGACAAGGCGGTGAATCCCACGAACGTGATGGGCTGCTCGAAACGGATCTGCGAGATCTACGTGCAGAGCCTCGACAAGGCGGTCAAGGAGGGCCGTGTGGGGGGCGTGACGCAGTTCGTCACGACCCGCTTCGGCAACGTGCTGGGCTCTAACGGCTCCGTGATCCCGTTGTTCCGCGACCAGATCGCCAGGGGCGGTCCCGTGACGGTGACGCACCCGGATATCATCCGTTACTTCATGCTGATCCCGGAGGCCTGCCGGCTGGTGCTGGAGGCGGGCACGATGGGGCACGGCGGGGAGATCTTCGTCTTCGACATGGGCAAGCCCGTGCGTATCCTCGACCTGGCGAAGCGCATGATCCAGCTGTCGGGCGCCAAGGGCGTGGAGATCCGGTTCACGGGTCTTCGTGCCGGCGAGAAGCTGTACGAGGAGGTACTGAACGACAAGGAGGTCACGCTGCCCACCTTCCATCCGAAGATCAAGATCGCCAAGGTGCGGGAGTACGACTACGACACGGTCCGCCGGGAGATATATGGGCTCATCGGCCTGGGCCGCTCGGGAGACGACATGGCCATCGTGGGCAAGATGAAGGCGATCGTGCCCGAGTTCAAGAGCCGGCACTCCAAGTACGAGGCGCTGGATAAACAGGCATGATTTATAAGGTTTCATACTCCTTCCTCGCGTCAAAGCAAGGGCAAGCCTTACGGATATAGGAGCTAAGCTGATAGTGTCCCAAGATACGTGCCTCGGGGTAATCCCTCCGCAGTTGCCGTAGCAGATCCATCAAGGTACAGCGCTGGGCGTAAGTCCGGGTATCGGCAGGACGACCCCGTTCATCGAGGCCACCCTCGTAGCAAATACCGATGCTCCGGTCGTTCCATCCGGCGGCGTGCGCCCCGATCCGGTTGACCGGTCGGCAGCGATGCAGAACCCCGTCTCGTGTGATGTAGAAATGATAGCCGATATCGGCGAACCCCCGGGCCCTGTGCGATGAACGGAGCGCCTCCACGGGAAAATCCCTGTCATATCGCGTCGCCGAGCAATGAATCACAAGGAGGCGAACCTCCCTGTAATTCTGGTAGAAGCAATAAGCCTTGCTCATAATCCGCAAGCCGTTATGCCGAGAGCCCCCGCGATAGCGGTAGCAACAGCGATGATCACTTTGAGAACAGTACTCCAAACAGACTTTTTCATGATAAATCTAATTTAATGAACAGTGAATAATGAATAGCAAGTAACACTAGACCTCGTTGGGCGAATCCAGGTCAGGACTCCCACCTTCCTCCACCGGCGTCCCGAGTATCGAGACCTTGAGCAGCGAAGTCTTCTCGCCCAGCAGCGAGTAGCGTCGTGCCCCGTTCAGTAGGGTATAGGAAGGCGAGAATCCCGGTACGATCGTCCGGATATGCGTAGCCTTGACCTCCTCGGCGGTCGGCACCCCCTTCTCCGTGACGAATCGGTTATAGACAGTTCCGAACCCCAGCAGCTCTACCTTGTAGCCCTTCTGCAAGTTCTTGATAACATAGCGCTGGTAGCGATCCAACACATTCAATACGTCACCCTTCGTGAGCGAAGACTCCTCAGCGATCTGGTCCGCCACGTCTTGAGTGGATAGGGTACCGAAATAGTAAGGCACCGGTTTGTACACCTCCTGCTTGGGATCCGTTTTTGGAACAAAAAACTTTCGTGCTTGAAATGCTTGTGGCATAATTTGATAATTAAAGATTGATACTCGAAGATTAATGATTGGTTGATCAACGTCACAAAGATAAGTGCCGCCGTAAGGAGCCGTGATGCCGGTTGATGCCCGGGGTAAGGAATAAGGATTCATTAACATAGGGCACGCTGATAACCGGCGTTTCCTTACGCTGCCCATCGTAAGCTCCTTTGAATAGGCATTGTAAGAGGCTTACGATGGGCATTCAAAGAAGCTTAGAATGGGCATTCGCCTCACGGTTCTCCCAGGTAACGGGCGATCAACCCCACCTGCCGAGGCGTGAGGATACGTTGCTCGGGGCGGTATCCCGTCTCCCGCAGCCTGTCGTGCAGCTCGGCGCATCGGACGATCCAGCGGCGCAGGCGGTTGCAGGCCTGGTGGGAGGCCAGCTCCGGGAAATAGCGTGCCGCCAGCTCGGACTTTCTTAATGGCAAAGACATTTTCAGTTATGATTTATGAGTTATGAATCCGGAATGACAGGATCGTGAAACTTTCATTCTTTCTTTCTTTCAAACCTCCTTTTCTCTCACACACGTGCGCACGCGCGAGGCGAACGCGTATTCGCCCCTCCCGTTCCTGACGAGCGTCCCTTTCTCCACCATCCTTCGCAGGCAGGAATCGAGGGTATTCGGCGAGATCCCGTTCTTCTCCGCCTCCTGGGCGGCCTGTTTCCTGCAGAACTCCAGGGGGAGGGCCTTGAACAGGGACTCCAAGGGGGTAGCCTGTTGCGGGACAAGCTCCACGGATGGGAGATACCCCAGGATATGGCAGGAATGGCGGTAAAGAGGCTCGACGAGCGACATCACGGACTCGAAGTCCTCGTCGGTGACCCGCAGGTCGAGCTTCGGGACAATGCCGTCGCGGACATTCTCCTCCGGGATCTCCTCCGAGGGGGAGAGACCGGGGATCTTGAGGATGGAGAATTGCGCGTTGGGAAGGGTTTGTTGGGGAGGGAGGAGCCTCTCCACCGCCCGCAGCAGGGCCACCACGCTCAGGATCCGGCAGGCGTTGATCGCTATGCGCACCACGGTGCTCCGCATGGATCCTCCGCTCAAGCATCCGGCGTGGCTGAATATTTGGGCGAAATGCCGGTCGAAGCGTTGTTCCTGCTCCTCCGAGAGTCTCAGCTGGATGAGGTTCACCTCCTTCGCGATCCGGTCTACGACCTGTTTCCACTGGCGGCCCCATTCGATGAAACGCTGGTCGTAATCCACCTCGTCCGCATGGAACTGGCTCGTCCACTCATTGATGGAAGGCATGAAATAGAACAGCTGGCGAGAGAACAAGCCGTTCTCGGCCGAAGGAATGAGAGGCTTGACCTGCGCGGGCGTTCCGCTCAGCAATACGCTCAGGTAGGCGGCGGCGCATTCCCGGTACTCCTTGTTCGTGCGTCGGTTGAACGACAGGCGCTCATGGTCGTGGCATTTGCGCAAGGTATCGCTCCAATGGCCGTGCTCGGTGTCGATCGCCGCGCTCACGGTATCGGCCTCGGTCTCGCAGATCAGCCCGATCCCCTCGGCCTCGATCAAGTTCTCCAGGATACCCGTCCCGGAGTTGTTTCCCGCGATGAGGAACATCCTCAAGGGGGGTTGTTTCGGTTCCGGTACCTTGGAGCGTTGCTTGCCCAGCGCGTCCCATTCCGCCTTTTCCGTGCGAAAGCGATCGTATTTCTCCCGGTAATCGGCCATCAACGCGTCATGGAAGGGTTCGGCCAGCCGGCGTACCCAGGTGAGCGCCCCCTTTCCGGAGGCGGGTGGCGCCACGATGAAAGTTTGCAGGCAGGGATACTGGAACTTCCTTCCGTAGAGGATCCTCAGTCGCTTGTTGAGCGTCGCTCCCAGCACGGTGACGGCTCCCAGCAGCAGGATGTCTCGTTGCGCGGGCGAGTTCCCGCAATCCAGCAGTCGCCTCAGGAAGGCGGGCCAGGGCCTCTCGGGGAAGCAAGCGGGGAGAGTTTCCGGGCTCTCTATGGTGTGCGCGTCATGCGCACGCTCAGGAGTGAGGGAATCGCATCCGGCGGTATAGGCTCGTGCGGTCTCGGCGAGCTGTTTGTCCGGCTTTACACCGGCGATCTCGGCCCAGTGGAATACGGATCCCAGCCCGTTCCGTCCGTTGCCCTCCTTGAGGGCGTGGTCGAAGAGCTTGTCCGCCTCGTCGGACACGTACTTTTCCGACAAGCGGCAGATGCGGTGGAAGAACGGCCGTCCCGCCTCTCCGCAATCGTTGGCGATGGCGAAGGCGATCGGCATATACGCTTGATAGGTGGGAGCGATGTTCGCCCCCTGTTTCTCGATGGCGGCCACGAGCCGCTCCAGATCAGATAAAGGATTCATAATGAATAATAAATGGTGAATATGGATTTATAAACGATAACTGTCACTTGTTCGCTATCAGCGATTCCGGTCTCGTAGCCTCGCCGAGGGATCGTGGCAAAGGAAGCAAGCCCGTGAGAGGTCGGCGTTCGAGGCATCGGCTTCCAAGCCGTATCTCCACTTGAGGTATTCCCATGCCGATCGTCGAGCCTCGTCGAAAGCCCACTCGATCGTGGCGGTAACGGACAGGCGGTAAGGCACGATGAGTTTTACGCCCGTGGTGCTGGGGCTGACGAAGGCGAGGTCGGGGCGCAGCCGCTCGTCGGCGAACAGCGTGTCTCGCCAACGGATCGCCTCCTCGGGCGAGGGGAGATGGTCGATGTCGATGACGAACTCGCCCGAGGGCACGAGCAGGAAGTCTTCCTTGCGGTAGGAGAAGACCCCGGCGGGGGTGACATAAGGTAGCAAACTTTGTTTCAGTCGCCTGAATCGCTTCTCGTCGCTTGATGCGGCACGTACCCGGTCGGTACGCTCGCGCAGCCACTCGTTGGCGGTGATATAGGCGTGCAATTGGCTGACACAGACAACCCCGTTCGGCACCTGATTGGTGACGGGGGCATTGAAAAAGGAAAAGATAGACTCTTTCATGATCGGATAAAATTAATTGATGATTTGGTTATCGCCGGTAAAGGAATGCGTTTCCGCCCGGTCCCGGAATAGCGATGGACGAGACGGGTACGAAAACGGACGTACGGTGGATGAGAAGAGGATAAAAATAAATATAAACCACCCCTGGGGCGTATGGCGGGCGGAGATGAAGTATGCGTTATTGCGTAAATAATTTCCGTTTTCGATATTTCTTCCTATCTTTGTGAAAAAAGTGGGATTATGCGCTTACAGTCAAAAGAAATACAGGCCATTCTTCGGGTCGATAAGATAAGTAAACAATGCGCGAGGGAGGGACATATATGACGCAGCAACGGCAACTTTACCCGATAGGAATACAAACTTTCTCGGAAATCCGCAGGAAGAACTATTTATATATTGACAAGACGGAATATGTGTATCGTATGACGCATTCCGATGCCAAATATCTGTTCCTGAGCCGTCCGCGACGTTTTGGCAAAAGTTTGCTCACCAGCACGTTACACGCTTATTTCGAGGGCTGCCGGGAACTGTTTGAAGGGCTTGCCATGGAGAAGCTGGAGACGGAATGGAACAAGTATCCGGTGCTTCACTTTGACATGAGCCTGGCGAAA
This sequence comes from Parabacteroides sp. ZJ-118, assembly GCF_011038785.1. GTDB lineage: Bacteria > Bacteroidota > Bacteroidia > Bacteroidales > Tannerellaceae > Parabacteroides. The sequence goes on along the minus strand of NZ_JAAKDT010000004.1, from coordinate 23,049 downwards.
CATGTGGATGAGGAACGGCTGGAACAGATGCTGCGTGTCCAATTGTCCAGATATGAAGAGGTGTATGGGCATAAAGAGGAGGAGGTGACTCTGAATGACCGCTTTTCCGGACTTATCTTGCGTGCCTTTGGGCAGACCGGCAAGCAGGTGGTAGTCCTCATTGACGAATACGACGCCCCGCTCCTCGATGTGGTGCACGAAGAGAAGGACTTGCCTGCATTGCGCAATATGATGCGTAATTTTTACAGTCCACTGAAGGCTTGCGACCCTTATCTGCGTTACGTTTTCCTGACCGGCATCACGAAGTTCTCCCAGCTAAGCATCTTCAGCGAACTGAACAATATCAAGAATATCAGCATGGACGAACCTTATGCCGCTATCTGCGGTATAAGCGAAGAGGAAATGCAGACGCAGATGGACCGTGATTTGAATCTGCTGGCCATGCGCATGGGGTTGACCCGCGAGGAGGTGCTTGCCGAATTGAAAAAAAATTATGACGGTTATCATTTCACTTGGCCGTCGCCCGATATTTACAATCCTTTCAGCCTGCTGAACGCTTTTGCCGACGGCAAGATGAATTCTTACTGGTTTGGTAGCGGAACTCCCGTCTATCTGATAGAGATGCTGAACAAGTTCCATGTAAAACCGCAGCAGGTAGGCGAACGGAAAGCGCTTGCCGAATCGTTCGACGCCCCTACGGAACGGATGACCAATATCGCCCCGTTGCTTTATCAAAGCGGGTATGTGACGATAAAGGATTATTCTCCGCTTACACAGCTCTATACGTTGGATATCCCCAATAAAGAAGTGCGCATGGGGTTGATGAAGAGCTTGTTGCCCGGATATCTGCATCAATACACCATGGACGGGCTTACGACCGTGGCACTTTTGTTTGAAGCCATTTCCGAGGAACGGTTGGACGATGGCTTGCGCTTGCTGCAGACATTTCTTGCCACCGTGCCGCAGTGCGACAATACCGATTACGAGGGGCATTACCAATCGTTGCTCTACACCATCTTCAGTTTGCTGGGCATGTATGTGGATGTGGAGGTGCGCACTCCGCGCGGGCGTGTGGATATGGTGATGCGCACGCAGGCCACGCTCTATGTGATAGAGCTGAAACTGGATAAAACGGCGGATGCCGCCATGCGGCAGATTGACTTGAAAAACTATCCCGATCGCTTCGCGTTGTGCGGACTGCCGGTGGTGAAGGTAGGCATAAACTTTGACAGTGAGCGAAGAACCTTGGGAGATTGGAGGATAGAAGAATATCATCCGTCAACCACATGAAAGAAGGGAGTCTTTCACAGCCCCCTGTGCTATGTCAGCATATCTGATGTTTAAATCAAACTGCTTACGGACCCTTTATAATGTACGCGTCATGCGCGCTCGTGTGTGTGAGGAAATTGTCGCCTGCAAGATTTGCAAGATTGCAAGATTTGAAAGATTCCCCGTCCTTTTGTCGGTTTTGCGATCGTATCCGGGCGGTACAGGCTTGTGTGAGATAAATAGGCTCCCGTGAAAGGGGCGATTATTGTTAATACTTAATATTTTGAAACAGATATGACAGAAAATCAAGAGCGGGCGGAAAAGGCACGTTCTGGCTATACTATCAATGGAGGTAACGTGCAGATCCTGCCCAATGCCACCATCGCCATCCAGAACATCCATTGTGGTGACGGGACGGTGACGCGGACGGAACGCTGGATTACGCCCGCGGAGTCGGGACTTCATGAGTCACCCTCTCCTCCGGTAAAATCTCCCGCCCCTTCGGCGACGGCTGAACCCTCCTCGTTGGCCTTGTTCATCCCGGACGAGGCGGTCCGTCTTGCCTACGAGGCTCGCCTATGCGCCTGCCCGGACACGGTCGTCCTTTGCCAGACGGTATTGACGGACCTTTACAACGATATCCTGGCCGACTACTCGTCTCCCCGTAAGCTGGTCAAGAGCCGGGCCTTCATCAACGCCATCCTGCCCCACCTCACGTTCGTGAACGGGGCGAATGTACCGAGCATCCGGTATGGGATCAGGAAGTATGTGCTAGGGGAAGGATGAGACAAACCACCCCTAGAAATGGAAAGCAAAGATTACTTTGAGAAGGTCATGCAGGATTATTTGGCTCTATCCGTAAGCAGCCCCGCGCCATCATCGCCAACCGCTATGGCAGTCGCCTTAAAGGGCAGGTCTATGAGAGGGATATTTTTAGGAGGGGCTAAAGGACGAATCAAATAATGGGTTTCCTGTTGTTATGTGCCAAAAAAAATCTATCTTTGTGCCATAAAACGATGGTTTCGATACATAATCCATATCAAAATAGTGAGCATAAAGTCTACAATAGAACCTTTATGCGAAGTGCGTCTGCTGATGTAGAGTATGCGGATATATCGTTGTCATCCCAAACAGAAGCCCTTACAACGTTTTTCAAGGATAATTTTGGTGTCGATTTTAACCCGCATGATAATCCTGAACTTGCATCGATTAAATTAACAGCTGAGGGAAAGCCGTTGTCATTTGATTTTCACAACACTAATTCATCCGTTTTAGTTGGAGCAGAGGATTACAAGTCTTTTGCCGACACTATGCAGCCGAACATTGGCAAACTGGTCTCTTTCCTGCAAATAATGCGGATTAGCAACGTCAGTTCTCTCTCAATCAAGAAAAATAATCAATGGGATTTGAGTGCTGAAGATATTATGAATGCGTACAAATCGGCAATTCCGTATACTTTCGCTGATGAAAACATCCGAGAGGTCGCTAAACTCAATGTGCCGGATGACAGCCCAAAGCCTATAAAATTGAGCCGAGAGGCAAATGTCGATTTGGGTGATGGCCGTCTTGTTGTATATTTCTTCGTAGAGATTATCGATGAGCATAATCTGCGTTTGGTTTTGGAACTGAAGGCAACAGCTGCAAATGTAAAAACTTCGGACGTTCTCAGTGTTTCTTCAATGCTGAATGATGTTATATATGGGGCGTTCCATGATTTAATAACACCCGATATCATCGGACTAATGGATAGGTCAAAATGAACGAGATGAATTTCAAATTGGCGGATCCGATTTCGCATTCTCATAGTTTACACAGTACTTTCGTACTGACCGTTATGTCTGCGCTGTCCATTAGCATGGGGACCTATGAGGCTACGGCTGCATCTTCTGCTCCGGAATGTGTTGTGGAACAGAGTGGCTCTTCCTTTCATGATTATTCGTTAAAGGTAGGATTAGCAGCTGAATTATCAGATGATTTTGTTTCAAAAACACGGATGTTACAACGTCTTGAGTCACTATATTCAAACCTCCAATATGATAATTGGGATGGTTATGGGGCTTCACCGTTGGAAAAACAGGCATACGAGAACACGAAGAGGGTAATTGATTCTCTTTCCGGATTGGAACTTAAATGTTGGAATTTATTCCCCAGTCCTAATGGAACCCTGCTTCTGTCCATCAAAAATGGCGATGTCGCCTCTTTAAGCATTGGCAATAATGACTTTTCTTATGCCGCACTGAAAGGTGAGAGCAAAATGATGGGGCAAGAGTCATTTGAGGCAAATCGAGTAGTGAAAGTGATTGAGAATATACATTTGCTGCTCGATTACAATGGGTAATTCGCCGGAACTTCAAACATTGGTTGATGAGGAAATGATAGCTCGTATTCTCTTCTCACCGTCGATGATTCTGGACGGAGCGATTTCTCCATCCGCTTTTTTTCTTGCGATATTAAAGAGTGGTGATCCTGAAAGCTACCTTTCTGTTTGGAGAATTGCACTCAAGGTTCCGTCAAGGGAAAACGTAAAATTCAAGCCACGCAAAGAGGGAGATACGCTATATGGCTATGCTGAATTATCAGTTGGTTCATGTCATAGAGTGAAAACGCAAGGGTATCATTGCAAGGTCATGGTGAATCCACATTCCCCTAATCAGTATCATGCGGGGATATATTATTATCGTGACGAGAAGCCGATGATTGGTGCTTCGTACGCTCCGGAGTTTGTCATGATGGCATCCTATTTGGCATCTCAATCTCGTTTAATTACCATAGAGAGTAAGGCTGGGTCTTGACAATTGAAAGGTCTCAGAAATGCAAGGGTGAAAGTACGGACGAATCAAATAATGGGCTCCCTGTTGTTATGTGCCAAAAAAATCTATCTTTGTCTCAGAATCATTATAGAAATGAACGATTATGACTCAATTAAACGAACGTCACCTTTTGGATATAGAGGCAAAGAAGCGTTCCATAGCGTCTTGGCAGAGGCAGCCTCTATCTCTTACCGAACGTTTGAGTCAATTCAAGCGCTTGCGGGAACAACGTATTGCAAGGGAGTCCAAATTGAAGCCCTCCGGAAAGAATCAACGTTCATAATTACTATTTTCCTGATTGTGCATACGATCTAATTGGATTTTCATTGAATACCTCAGAAAATGTCTGTGCCGTATTGACGCAGCCTTTTGTTCGATCAGAGCGAGAGGCTACAGAGGAAGAGATTCGTACTTCACTATTGTCTTACGGTTTTACTGCCGAGTTGGATGGAGAATATTATACGAATGGGGTCTATGATATATTTGATGCGGTACCTAATAATGTCCTTTATGGCATAGATGGGAAATGCTATTTCATAGATACTATTATTTATCCGACCAATAAAGGGGGACTGAATGTCTATAAAAGTCTTTCTCCTCGTTGCTCTAAGTAATACGTGGTGCGATTAGGGATGAAGTATGCTACGCTCTGCGGTCTTCCGGTGGTGAAGGTGGAGATCAATTTCAGTACGGAGAAGCGTACGATCGAAGAGTGGAAGATAGAAGACAATGCAGCAAGGATTGGATAGAGTTGGTAAATCATTTTTACCTTATCGGGGAATAGTGTCTTCCCTTATCAGGGAAAGGTGGTTTCCCTGGTAAGGAAAACCATCTTTCCCAACCTGGCTCTGTCAAGCCTGTGAACAATAAATACGTTCCCCGTCCAAAACAGGGACAGGAGAAAGCTGCCTGACAGGGCAAAACATGAAATCAAAAAGTTTTTTACTTTATCATGGACGTAACTTGTTGATTGACAAGAGTACGCTGTAGTGGTGGTTTACGTATCGCTGACACCGAGGCTTATCAATGGCTGAATTTTGTGCTTGGACACTTACTAATATGAGAAAATAGAATGGATACTCCTGTATTGCTAATAACATTCAATCGTCCGGATTATACGGTACGTATGCTTGATGCTTTGAAAAGATGTAAAGTATCAAATTTGTATGTCTTTAAGGATGGACCTCGCCCCAACTCTCAATCAGACAAGGACGCATCTAAAGAAATTGAAAACTTGGTTAATGCAATTGATTGGGATTGTAATGTCAATAAACTGTTTCTTAATAATAATCTTGGCTGTGGATATGGACCATACACTGCAATCTCTTGGGCTTTTGGGCTGGTTGATGAGTTAATAATTCTTGAGGATGATTGCATCCCTACAGAAGCTTTTTTCCTATTCTGTGCGGAAATGCTACATAAGTATCGTGAAAATAAGAATGTTAGACATATAAGTGGACGTTCTCATTTGACCGGTCATAAGTGTTTTGAAAAAGCAGACTATATATTTACTCAATACGCACCGACTTGGGGTTGGGCTACTTGGAAACGAACATGGGATGGTTTTGATATGCAGATGAGGGAACTTAAAAACTTTTTTGAAACTGGAGGCTATTCAAATCAGTTTGCATCAGAAGAAGAGGTCAAGTTCTTCAACAAACGCTATAAAAACACCATCGCCGATACTTCTATGGTTTTCCATGTTTGGGATTTTCAATATGGACTACATTCACGGGCAAATAATTCATTGGCGATTGTACCTGCAAAAAATCTTATTCAGTATATCGGCGTAGAAGGCACACATCCAGCTACTGAAGAATCCTCGTATGTAACGCTAACTGTTGATGAAGGATTTAAGGCAAATAGACATCCGTCCAAAATAGAAATAGATCTGAGATACGAACGAGACCACTTTAAATCTTTTGTTTCTCCAAATGTGAATTTTTTGCAAAAGATAAAATTGATAGTTCTTCAAAGACTTCAAAGATACAAAAAATGAGATACGGGTTATTAGTCTATCCACACAACAAAAGTGGAATCTTCAATATCGGAGATTATATCCAAAGTATTGCGGCAGCACAGTTCCTACCGCAAGTTAATGCATATCTAAATAGAGAGCACCTTAATGATAATCCTGGCGATGACATCGCATTGATAGCAAATGGATGGTATATGCACAATCCGGAAAACTGGCCGCCACATAATAGAATTCATCCATTGTTTGTCGCCTTGCACATCAATAAGTTGGCAGAAAAGAGTATGCTTTCGCTTGAAAGTATTAATTACCTTAAATCTCATGAACCTATAGGTTGTCGAGACTATTATACAGTTGAGAATTTAAAAAAGCATGGCGTAAATGCATATTTCAGTGGATGTTTAACATTGACTTTAGGCGAAACCTACAAACGTGAATATGTGGATAAAGAAAAAATAATATTTACGGATGTAAATTCTCATCTTGCACGTACCCCAAGATTCATGGTAAAATGTATCATGAATCTTTTATTCAAAAGAAGAATTTTGAAGCAGATAGCCAATAGTATGCTTGAATTTGGTATTCAGCTACAAAGCAGTAGGCTTGCCGCTTTCTACACGACGTATTCTAAAATATTTAAGGATGAAGTACTAGTTCAGGCGCACTACAAACAGCATGAAATTTATGACAAATTCAAGTCGGATAAAGAGAAATTTGATTACGCAGATAGCTTGCTCAAAGAATATGCTACGGCAAAATATGTCGTGACCAGTAGAATCCATTGCGCCTTGCCATGCTTAGCCTTAAACACTCCGGTTCTTTTTGTCCACAACCAAAATTTAGGACTTGTTCACAATTGTCGCATGAACGGACTTGTTGAGTTGTTTCATGTAATTAGAATCGACGGCGATTCGATAAAGTGCGACATCACTAATGCAAAAATTGGATTAGATTTTAATTTCTGTAATAAATATGATTACAAGCCAATTGCAAAAAAAATGATTAAACGTTGTACGGACTTTATCGCTAAAGTCTCAAAACAGTAATCAATTCATTAAATATACCGCACTTCGATTTATGCTTATGGGATATAAGAGTAAGGTATTGGCATACGGACGTAATCTGACCACCTATTTTGGTGCATCGATAGTTCCGATGCTGTTGGGTTTGGTCTCAAATCCGTGGGTTGCTAAGAACATGAGTCCCGAAGACTACGCAACTTCGGGGTATTATGTATCCTTTTCATCGCTCATAAGTCCGGTCATTATCTTTTATATGATTCACTATTATATAAAAGAGTACTTCAGGCGCAATGAAGAAGAGCGCCGCCGGTTGTATGCCGTCATTGCAAAGGCTACCATCTGGTTTTCAGGTACAGTTTCGATAGTATGTTTCGTATTGCTGTATATCTATCTGGCTTATTTCGCAATCGACCTGTCATTTCCCATAATGCCATATCTGGCGCTTATGGTATTCGCTTTGCCCCTTACAGGACTTCTTAACCTTCAGCTGGCTCAATACCGCATGGAGAAAAAAGCCAAGGCTTATTTTTGGTTGTCCTCGGCCAATGGATTGCTGAACATTCTATGTACGCTCCTCTTTGTAGTTTGGCTGAAATGGGGAGCCTTTGGCAAATTACTTGGACCATTGGTGTGCAATGCCTCAGTTTTCTGCACAATGCTGTATTTCTTCCGGGATTCATGGCATGTACGGACAAATTTTTCAGATGTCCGCAAAGTTTTAATATTTTGTTTCCCTTTGGCTCTTAGTGCAATGCTTGGATATTTTACCAGCGGATTCACAACGACATACCTCGAATCGGTGGGAGAAACCTCTGAATATGGTTATTATATAGTCGGGGCATCTATAGCAGCGTACCTCACCACATTCTCTACCGCTGTCGGCAACACATTCCAGCCCGATTTATACGAAACTGTCATCAAAGGCCAATACCGCCGCTATGCCGGCATATGCGCTTTGGAAATATGTTGCTTTATCCTTATTGCAACGGCGTTTATAGCTTTGGCCCCCTATATAATCTCATTGCTCACCGCCGGACGATACCTCGCTTCGACGCCCTATGCGCGTATCATAGCACTGAGTACGGTGACGAGCGGCATCTATTATCTTATAAACAATTATTCGATAGTTACCGACCGGCCTCGGCTGTATCTTTACACTTCGATTATCGGCAGTCTCTTCATAGTGGCATGTCTGCCGATGCTTGTCGACAAATGGAGCTTTTACGGTGGTGCTTGGATGACGGTAATATCTTATATAGTGTTCGGTATAGTCAACATCATATTGCTCTTATTTACCCATCGGCCTCCAAAGGAACGACAGAAAATTGCCAAAATGTCATGAAAATATTGTGGATTACCAATATCATGTTGCCCCCGATTTGCAAAGCCATGCAGATGCCGGTTCCTGCGGTAGGAGGGTGGATGTATTCTTCTTTGAAGCGATTAGCGGCCGGTTCGAAGCACGAATTTGCAGTCGCTACCGTCTATAGTGGCAATGATTTTATTCGGCAGGAAGTCAATGGAATAACATGGTACAATCTTCCTCTCAGAGGTAAATCTTACATTAGCTACAATACCCATCTTGAAAGTTATTGGAAAACTGTCAAAGAAGAATTTAAACCTGATGTGGTGCATATACATGGTTCTGAATATCCGCATGGATTGGCTTATGTCAATGCTTGTGGATCATCCGGTGTTGTAGTATCAATACAGGGCATAATATCGCGCTATGCGCGATATTATGCCGCAGGTATTGATTCTACGAGCGTAAAGAAGTGTTTAACATTTCGGGATATTGTCAAATGCGACAATTTGCTGAAAGGACAGAAAAGCTTTGAAAAGCGGGGACAAGACGAAATCAGGCTTTTGCAAAGTGTCGGGCACATAATCGGACGTACTGATTGGGACAAGGCGCATGCATGGGCTATTAATCCGGATGCGCAATACCATTACTGTGGCGAAACGCTTCGCGATTCATTCTACAATCATAAATGGTCATACGATAAATGTGAACCGCATACGATATTTGTTTCGCAGGCGAGCTATCCGATAAAGGGACTGCATAAATTGCTTGAGGCAATGCCTTTGGTATTACGAGAGTATCCTGACACAAAAATATATGTAGCAGGAGACGACCCTACGGCGAAGCCATGGTGGCGCATAACCGGATATGGGAAGTATCTGCTTCATCTAATCAACAAGCTCGGTCTTAGACCTCATATAACTTTCACCGGGATGCTTTCGGAGGAGGATATGTGCAGCGCATACTTACGGGCTAACCTGTTTGTCTGCCCGTCAGCCATTGAGAATAGTCCAAATTCACTCGGCGAGGCTCAGATAATGGGAGTGCCTTGCATAGCTTCGTATGTAGGAGGAATACCGGGCATGATGAATGGATATGAACGAGGAGGAATGTATCGGTTTGAGGAAGTGGAAATGTTGGCTAAATTGATATGTGATTTTTTTAGTCGCAGTGAATATACGGGTAGTGGTGGAGGTGAAATAGCGCATAGAAGACATGAACCCATTGAGAATGCAGTACGGACAATCGAAATTTATAGAAAGATCGTAGGCTGATGACTTATACAATCTTTTTTGGTTTAATAGCTGTCCTTTTGGCATATTTGGCTCGTTATAAGTTCTTTAAAATTGGATTGGAGCTGTCTTTTTTTGTGTTGACTATTTTTATGGGTATCAGGTATGATTGGGGCAATGACTATCCGGCTTATTTAAAGATGTTTTATAAGAACACATTGACAAATGATTTTTCTAAAGATTATTTTGTAGATATATTTACTGATGAAAATTCTGAATTTGGTTGGAAAATTCTAAATATGTTATTTAAAGATTTTGGTTTTTTTGCAATGGTTTTTGTTCTGACCAGTTTGGAATATTATATACTTTATAAGGCGATAAAGAGATATGTCAGTCCCAAGTGGTATTGGTTGGCGGTATTTTTGTTTACATTTAATAGTGGATTTATGCTGACAGGCTGTTCTATGATGCGACAATATTTATCAATGAGCATTGTCGTGATGGCTATAAAGTATATTATTAATGGTAATGGATGGAAGTACTCAGCTTGTATTTTTCTTGCTTCTACTATCCATACATCAGCATTAATAATGTTACCTATTTATTTTATCAGATTACTTCCAAGTTTGTATTCACAAAAAGCAATATTCGGAGCTGTTTTGGGAAGCCTGTTCTATTTCATGTTAGCTTCTTTAATTGCTGCTGAATTTTTACCTGTGTTTTTGGAATTTGGTAATTTTGAACGCTATGAAACTTATTTGGAAACAGAATCAGTTACCGCTTCTATCGGATTAGGAGTTATGTATTATTGTGGTATATTCTTTGTAGCATTACGCTCTGGTAAATATGTGGAACATAGTATGTATGTAATAGCAGTACTTAGTTCTCTTTATATCTTGTTTGTCCCTTTTGTAACCGTTGCTCCCCTCGTAGGTCGTGTGGGGTATTATTTTAGTTATTTAAGTGTTTTGTCATTTCCTGTTATGTTTGAAAAAATGTATGGAAAATGGTGGATAAATGTATTCCTTGTTGTTACAATAGTTTTTACTCTTTATTTGTTTTTTACTTTTTTTTATTCAGAAATATGGTATGATTCAATGTTTGAATATAAGTCCATATTTAGCGCGCCAATGTGGATGTAATCTGTTTTTCCTGTTTTTATGAGAATTTTATTTATTTCGTCATTATATTCATCTGTTTCTAAGGCGTATTTTGCTGATAATTGTGCTCATGGTGCATCGTTGTTGAACCAAGTGGATGCTTTTCAATGGGCTATTTTAGAGGGGCTAATTAAAAATGATACGGATTTTAGCGTGGTATCTTTTCCTGCTTTGGGGACATTTCCTTTTCATTTTAAGAAATGTATTGTGCCGGAGTCAGATGTTGTATATGAAGATAAATCTTATGGTTTATCTTTGAAATACTCAGCACTGCCTGTTTATAAGGAATGGAATATACAAAAACGGTTGAAGAAATATGTAAAGAAATGGATTGCAGGAGTGAATTGTACTACCAATGAACCTTTAGTCGCTTTGGTCTATACGTCTGCTGCCATGTTTGTTGAGCCTTTGGTTCAATTGAAATGTGTGTATCCTAATTTGCATATCTGTTGTGTCATTACAGATTTGATTGATGATGCGATGAATTTTAATTCAAACAGATTCTTTTTAAAACACATTCAAATAGTAATAGAAAAAAGAAGGCAAAAGAAATTATATAAGAATATTGATTATTTTGTGTTGCTTTCAAAGGCGATGGAAGAAAAGATTCCGGAGGCAATAGGAAATAATATTGTAATTGAAGGTATTTATGGTCAACATGAATTATCTTTTGTAGAGAATAGACAGAAGGAAGAAAAATTGAAGCAGATTCTTTATGGCGGTACATTAGAGGAATTTTCAGGTATTAAGGACCTTGTTGATGCTTTCATGCTACTAAAGAATGTAAATTATCGATTGGTTATATGTGGTTCTGGTTTTTGCGAGACTTATATAAAAGAGTGTGCCCAAAAGGATAATCGGATAGATTATAGAGGAATGATTTTGCGAAGTGATTTTTTGCTTTTACAGAAGGAGGCTACGCTGTTGGTTAATCCACGTAAGCCGACAGAGGCTATCACCCGTTTTTCTTTTCCTTCAAAAACAATAGAATATCTTTCTTCGGGTACTCCTATGCTTGGGTATAAGTTAGAAGGGATTCCGTGTGAATATTATGATTATTTCTATACAGTTAATGATCTTACAATATGTGGCTTGGCTGATAGATTGCAGGAAGTACTTTCATTACCTGATGAAGATAGATCCTTGATGGCGGAACATGCTCGAACTTTTATCTACCAGCATAAAACTGCCGAACACCAGATTGGCAGGTTACTGAATTTTCTAAATTCAAGATTAGCTTAGTAAATGGATAGATATATCGTGTTTTTCTTCACGCAAATTTTTTTCTTTTCTTTATTATGACATTGATGCTATTCTCAAATACATCAAAGAAATATGTACTGCAATGAAGTTCTTGCAACTAAACGTAACCGCCAACTGGGGATCAACAGGAAAGATTGCCGAAGGTATCGGTCAGGCGGCTATGGCTCGCGGATGGGAGTCGACGATTGCTTACGGTCGGAATATGAATCCTTCGCAGTCGCAGCTTGTTAAGGTCGGTAATAAATACGATGTTTATGCGCATTATGCTCAACATCGCCTTTTTGACCGTGAGGGATTGGGTAGCAAAAGACCGACCAAGCGCTTGATAAAGTGGATTGATAGCTACTGTCCGGATATTATTCATCTACATAATATTCATGACCATTGGCTCAACTATCCAATACTATTTCAATATCTGTCGACGATCGACACGCCGATAGTTTGGACTTTTCATGATTGTTGGGCATTTACCGGCGGATGTGCTCACTTTAATGATGTGAATTGCAGTAAATGGCAAACCGAATGTGGTAGGGAGTGCAAGATTCCACGAGCTTTAATCGACAACACACATAATAACTTCCAGCTAAAAAAAAGACTGCTTCGAGACCTATCGCAGAATCTTACAATAGTTTCGGTATCGCATTGGCTTGATTCGCTTGTCGCCAAATCGATATTTAAAGATTTGGATCATCGGGTAATATACAACGGTATCGACACTTCAGTATTCTATCCACGAGCAGTTGACGAGATAAATCAAAAGTTTACACTTGAGGGAAAGTGCGTTTTGATAGGGGTTTCAAATGTCTGGACGGAAAGGAAAGGATTAAACGATTACGTGGCTCTTTGTCAAAGATTGCCTGAAAAATTTGTAATTATACTTGTGGGACTTTCTCCAAGACAGATAAAATCACTTCCTCCGAGAATAATTGGTATACCTCGCACCAATAGTGTTGGCGAACTTGCCACATTGTATAGTCGGGCTGATGCTGTTTTATGCCTGTCAAAAGCAGAAACATTTGGGTTGACTTTAGTTGAAGGTTTGGCTTGTGGCACTCCATCAATTGGCTATGCTGACACAGCTATTAAAGAATTGCTTTCTCCAAAAGTTGGGATACCCGTAAGACCAGGAGACATTGACGAATTGTCTAAAGCATTGTTTTCATTGGCTGAAAGTAAAATTTGTTTTGATTCGGGAGTCTGTCGCAAGCGTGCTGAACAGTTTTTCAATAAGGATATTCAATACGATAAATACGTTGATCTGTATTCTGAATTGTTAAGCGTTGACAATCAAATAATTACCCCCCCCCCATTGCGGCACTAGTCTAAGTTATTATAACTTAAAGTGTTACTCGCATCTCTTCTTCGCAAAAGAAAGGAGGTGTGCGTAATGCCAAGATTACTTCAACTGAATGTGACAGCGAACTGGGGATCGACAGGTCGGATTGCCGAGGGAATAGGTCAGGCGGCGATGGCTCGTGGTTGGGAATCGGCGATTGCTTACGGTCGAGAAATGAATCCTTCGCAGTCGCAACTTGTTAAGGTCGGTAATCGTTTCGATGTATATGCGCATTATGCGCAACATCGGCTTTTTGACCGTGAAGGATTGGGTAGCAAAAGACCGACCAAGCGTCTGATTAAGTGGATTGACAGTTACAAGCCGGATATTATTCATCTACATAACATTCATGACCATTGGCTCAACTATCCATTGTTGTTTCAATATCTCGCAACGATTGAAACATCTGTTGTATGGACTTTTCACGATTGTTGGGCGTTTACCGGTGGTTGCGCTTACTTTGATGATGTGAATTGTAATCAATGGCAAACCAAGTGTAATAGATGCCCACAAAAAACATTCGCAGATAGAAGCAGAGCTAATTTCATTCTCAGAAAGGATTTGTTTTCACGGATTCATGAAAGACTTACTATTGTGCCAGTATCTAATTGGCTTGGAAACTTCGTAAAACAGTCTATGAAGAACTGCTCGATACGGATGATACACAACGGTATAGATACCACGAAGTTCGAGCCTAAATACAAGAAAAAGAAAGTCGTTTTGGGAGTGGCGCTTCCATGGTCTCCTCGCAAGGGCTTGCCTGATATGGTTAAGTTAAGACAATTGCTTCCGCAAGACATTGAAATTAAGCTAATAGGTTTGAATGATGGACAATTGGAGAAATTACCCAAAGGCATTGTCGGAATAAAGCGTACCCAAAATATTGATGAGTTGGTTAAGCACTACAGTGAAGCAGCAGTGTTTGTAAATCCGACGTATGCTGACAACTTTCCCACGACTAATCTTGAAGCCCTTGCTTGCGGAACGCCTGTGGCTACTTATCGTACCGGAGGTAGCCCCGAGGCGGTTGATGAACATACCGGAATTGTCGTTGAGAAAGGGAATGTGAAGGCTCTTGCTAAAGCGATAATGAAGATATTGAATAATCCCGGCAACTTTAGCTCGGACACTTGTCGTAAGCGAGCAGAACAGTGCTTTAATAAAGATATCCAATTCGGTAAATATGTCGATTTGTATGAATCCTTACTTTCGAAATAATATAACAACATAATATGTCAGTATTCAAAGATAAAACTCTTTTGATAACCGGCGGAACCGGATCGTTCGGCAATGCCGTGTTGCGGCGGTTTCTTGACAGCGATATCCGTGAGATCCGCATTTTCAGTCGCGATGAAAAGAAGCAGGACGATATGCGGCACAAGCTGCAAAATCCGAAGGTGAAGTATTATATCGGCAACGTGCGCAACAAGGAGTCGGTCGACATCGCCATGCGCGGCGTGGATTATGTCTTCTCGGCTGCGGCATTGAAGCAGGTGCCGTCGTGCGAGTTTTTTCCGATGGAGGCCACTCGCACCAATGTGGAGGGAACTAACAATGTGCTGCTTTCAGCCATTGAGCATGGTGTGAAGAATGTTGTTGTGCTCTCGACCGACAAGGCCGCCTATCCTATTAATGCTATGGGTATTTCCAAGGCGTTGATGGAGAAGATTGCCATTGCCAAAGGGCGTGAGTTGGGCGAGGGGGCAACTACCACCATCTGCTGTACCCGCTACGGCAATGTGATGGCAAGTCGCGGTTCGGTGATTCCCTTGTGGGTCGACCAGATGATGAACGGCCAGCCGATTACGATCACCGACCCGGAGATGACGCGCTTTATGATGACGCTCGACGATGCTGTCGACCTCGTTGTCTACGCATTTACGCATGGTCATAACGGCGATCTGTTTGTGCAGAAAGCTCCGGCAGCGACGCTTGCCACTCTTGCGCAGGCACTGAAAGAAATCTATGCCAAGGTGGACCCGAAGTATGGCGAAACCGAGGTCAAGGTGATCGGCACACGCCATGGTGAGAAGCTGTACGAAACGCTCGTGACACGCGAGGAGATGGCGAAGGCTATCGACATGGGTAACTACTTCCGTATCCCTTGCGATACTCGCGACCTGAACTATGACAAGTTCTTCACGCAGGGCAACGAAGCGGTCAGCCGGATTGAGGATTACCACAGCCACAATACGCATCGCCTCGATGTGGAGGGAATGAAAGAGCAACTGATGCGCCTTCGCTTTATCCGCGAAGACCTCGGACTGATTGAAGCGGACACCAAGAGGGAGATACGTTCGGAATGAAAATTATAGTAACAGGAGCTAAAGGTTTTGTCGGCAAGAACCTTTGCGCTCAATTCAACGCCATTAAGGACGGCACGTGTCTTGTCCCTCCCCCTTGTGGGGGGAGCCGGAGGGGGGCTTTGAACTCTTCGAATACGGAGATCAGGAGCGAATAAGAAATAAGAATAATCATGTGGCCGAGAAAAAGGAAGAAAGATTAGGAAAAGCGGAAAGATATTCGTTTCTTTGTTCGGTAATCCCTAAAAATAAAGCCATGCTACTGATAGCAAATCCCATATATGACTCGGTGTTCAAGTTTCTGATGGAAGACAACCGTGTGGCGAAGATACTCCTTTCCGCCTTGTTGAAGCAGGAGATCACGGAGCTGGAGATGCGCCGCAACGAATACACCAACATGCAGCAGACGCGCATCTCGCTGTTCCGCATCGACTTCTCCGCCAAGGTGCGCGACGCCTCGGGCGCGGAGCGGTTGGTGCTCATCGAGATACAGAAGACGTGGCTCATCACGGAGACCTTGCGCTTCCGGCAATACTTAGGTGTGCAGTACCTGGACAAGGAGAACCTGCGTGAAGACGACTCTTCCAAAGGTTTCGGCCTTCCCATTATTTCCATTTACCTGCTGGGGCACAAGGTGGGTGACCTGCGTGAGCCGGTGGTGTATGTCCGCCGCCACTACTTTGACTATGACGACTGCCGGATAGAGGAGGGCGTTCCCGACCCATTCATCGAGAGCCTGACCCATGACAGCATCATCGTGCAGATACCCTACCTGAAAGGCCAAGCCCGCAACCACTTGGAGCGTATTCTCAGCGCGTTCGACCAAGAGTACCGCATCCCCACGGACGATCACCTGTTAGGAGTCAGCGATACTCACCTGCAAGGCGACGAACATCTGGTGTTCAACCGTTTGGCACAGGCGGCTGCCACCCCGGAAATACGTCGAGACATGGAGGTGGAAGATGAAATCCTTTCGGAGATAGAGAGGCGTGACACCGTCATCATGGCAAAAGACCATGAGATTGAGCAGAGAGATAAGGTAATAGAGCAAAAAGACAAGGAGCTTGAACGGCAGGCTCGTGAAATAGAGCAACAGAACAAGGCCTTGTCTGCCACGATACGTAGCCTGCACGAACGTGGAATGTCCGTCCGGGAAATAGCCGACCTCCTTTCCATGGAGGAGGGGAATGTCCGTCCGTTTCTGGAATAGGAGTGCCAAGACAAGGGCTCTTCCCCTTACAGGAAGCTTTTGAAGATTCACATTGGCAACCCCATAACAACGATTACAGGGCAACGAGGCGGTGAGCAGGATCGAAGACTATCACAGCCACAACACGCGCCGCCTCGATGTGGAGGGAATGAAAGAGCAACTGATGCGCTTGCGCTTTATCCGCGAAGACCTCGGATTGGACAAGCGGGTGAAAGCGATGGACATCAAGTCGGAGTGAGTTGCGATTCTTGTTTTTATTTCGTACGTTTGCAGAAAATGAATTTGTATGAAAGGAAACTCTGTTTTAAATATTGACGAACACACGTTGCGTGAGGCTTTTGACTATGCAAGGATAAAAGGGATCGATTTATCTGACATGGTCGAGAAATTCCTTTTGAAATTTATTTCGGGCAAAGAGGACAGAACGAGAAAAATACAGGTTTCTGACGAGGTGAGAGCGTTAGCGGGAATTTTGTCATCGGACAAAAATGACAAGAGCTGGAGGGAGCGTAAAAGTGATTGCTTGGAATCAAAATATAGAGAATAAATGAAACTTTTTCTTGACACGAACGTGATTGTCGATTTGCTTGAAGATCGGGAGCCTTGGGTTCAAGACGTGATGATTTTATTTCAGCTCGCTGTTGAGAAAAAAGTGGAATTGTTGGTTTCTGATTTGACAATTGTCAACCTTGCATATATTACACGTAAATCGTATTCTAAAGAGCGATTGTATGATGCGTTGGTCCGTTTGCGAAAATTTGTAACGATCGTGGAAATCGGATGTAACGCTATTGATAACGCGATAGATTGTCGGTATAATGATTTTGAAGATGCCGTGCAGTATTTCGCGGCTGCAAGGAAAAACGTGAATTATATTATCACTCGTAACGCGAGGGATTTTAGTTTTTCCAGTATCCAAGTGTTGACTCCCGGTGAATTTTTGAATTTAATTTTGTAGGTTGTTAATAATCTATTCCCCCTCCTTGTGGGGGGAGGGGGGCTGAACTCTTCGAACGCTGAGATCAAGAGCAAATAAGGAATAAAATAGTAATAATGAACGGAAAAAGGGAAAATCGTTTGCTTCTGTAGGAAAAGTGATTACTTTTGTGGCATCATCATATTATGAGATTATGGGAAAGAATAAAGTTGCAAGGCGTAAGTTCAAAACTCCTGAAGAATGGCAAACCATATTGGAGGAGCGTTTCTCTTATCTTCCTAAAAGCGAAAGAGATAAATTGATTTATGGGAATGAATTCGTAAAGGTGCCCTCCGAAGAGCTGGAACGTTTGCGTATTGATGTTTACCCTTACCTAATGTAGGCTTTGGGGGTTGGAATGAAAGTTTCGCATTATAACTATCGGTTTGTACAACGGTTTGATGAGGCTCGTGACGAAAATACCTTTTTTAAGGTACAAGTTGCTTTATGCATTTAGATCGCCAAAGTCACATCAATGGTATTGGGTGTGGGTGGAGGCGTATGAGCATGATATGTATGCGATAAAATTTCACTTGAAAGCCCATCGGGACAGTAAAGATAAATATAGTCTGATGACTGGATTGAATGAGGTGCGTCCGGTCATTAATACTTGTATAGCTATCATGCAGGAAATTGCCAATCAGAATCCTCGTGCTTCGTTTGGTTTTATAAGTGCGAACATGAGGGGCGAAAGCGAATATCTTACAAAACGTTTCAGAGTCTATTGTAGAATAATGGCTACCCGTTTCACTGAAGATGTATTTGAGCACTATCAAATTGTACAGAAGAGTGCTTATATTATGGTGAGAAAATCAGAATTAGAGAAGCAACCTCAGTTATTGCAACTTTTTACAGATAAGTTTATCCGACTTTACAATTACTTCGATTAGTTTCTTTCTGCTTAAAAGATAAGTACGAATATCATGAAAATCTTAGTGACCGGCGCCCGGGGGTTCGTCGGTCGAAACCTTGTGTCCCAATTGCACACTATCCGGGACGGCAAAGACCGCCGTGTCTTGACCCTCCCCCTTGTGGGGGAAGCCGGAGGGGGGCTTGAAGTCTTTGAGTACGACATCGACTCCACACCGGAAGAGCTTGACCGCTACTGTGCAGAGGCCGACTTCGTCTTCAATCTTGCCGGAGTCAATCGCCCGGAGAATCCCGAAGACTTCCGTAAGGGAAACTTCGGCTTCGCCTCGACATTGCTCGACACGCTGAAGAAGCACGGCAATCGCTGCCCGGTGATGCTGTCAAGTTCCATTCAAGCGACACTGATAGGCCGCTATGCCGGACATCCCTACGGCGAGAGCAAGAAGGCCGGCGAGGAGCTATTCTTCGAGTATGCCAAAGAGACCGGCACGAAGGTGCTGGTCTACCGCTTCCCGAACCTGTTCGGCAAGTGGTGCCGCCCGAACTACAATTCCGCTGTCGCCACCTTCTGCCACAACATCGCCAACGACCTGCCGATACAGGTCAACGACCCGGCGGTGGAGTTGGAGCTGCTCTATATCGACGACCTCGTTGATGAGATGATCGCCGCCCTGCAGGGTAAGGAGCACCATTGTGACTATGACGGCATAAATCCCTCTCCCTGTGGGGAGGGCAAGGGTGGGGCTGATGGACGTTACTGTTATGTGCCGCACACCCATAAGGTGACGCTCGGACAGATTGTCGACTTGCTGAACCAATTCAAGGCACAACCGCAGACGCTTGTTATCCCTGAGATACCCGACGGCTCGTTCGCCAAGGCGCTTTATTCCACCTATCTGAGCTATCTGCCAAAGGAGAAAGTGGCATTTCCGCTGAAGATGAATGTGGATCCTCGCGGTTCGTTTACCGAACTCGTTAAAAGTACCAATGTCGGGCAGGTCAGCATCAACATCTCCAAGCCGGGTATCACCAAAGGCGAACACTGGCACAACACCAAGTGGGAACAGTTCATCGTCGTGAAAGGCCATGGACTTATCCAACAGCGCAAACTCGGCACAGACGAGGTAATCGAGTTTGAGGTCAACGGCGACAAAATCGAGGCCGTCCACATGCTCCCCGGCTATACGCACAATATTATTAACCTGTCGGACACCGAAGAGCTCGTGACTGTCATGTACTGTAACGAGTGCTTCGACCCCAATCGTCCCGACACATTCTTCGAAAAAGTAAATGGCTGAATTTAAGAATAACGGCAAACTCAAACTGCTGATTATCGTCGGCACACGCCCCGAGATTATCCGCCTTGCGGCGGTAATCAACCGTTGCCGCGCGTATTTTGATGTGATCCTTGCCCATACGGGGCAGAATTACGACTACAACCTCAACGGCGTTTTCTTCAAGGACTTGAAGCTGAAAGACCCCGAAGTGTATATGGATGCCGTCGGCAAAGATCTTGGCGAGACAATGGGTAATATCATCGCCGCCTCTTATCGGCTGATGGTCGAGACCCAGCCCGATGCAGTGCTTGTCCTCGGTGATACCAACTCCTGCCTGAGCGTTATCGGTGCCAAGCGTCTCCACATTCCCATCTTCCACATGGAGGCCGGCAACCGCTGTTTCGACGAATGTCTGCCGGAGGAGACCAACCGCCGTATTGTCGATATCATCTCTGATGTGAACATCTGCTACTCCGAACACGCCCGCCGCTATCTGAACGCCTCGAACGTTGCGCCGCAGCGCACCTACGTTTGCGGTTCGCCTATGGCCGAGGTGTTGCACAACAACCTCACCGACATCGAAGCCTCCGATATCCTCACTCGTCTCGGTCTTGAAAAGGGCAAATACATTCTTTTGTCTGCCCACCGGGAAGAGAATATCGATACGGAGAAGAACTTCCTGTCGCTCTTCAACGCCATCAACGCCATGGCAGACAAGTACGATATGCCGATACTCTACAGTTGCCACCCGCGCAGCCGCAAACGCCTTGAAGCAAGCGGTTTCAAACTTGACCGCCGCGTGATTGCCCACGAGCCGCTCGGCTTCCATGACTACAACAATTTGCAGATGAACTCCTTCGCCGTAGTCAGCGATTCCGGTACATTGCCTGAAGAATCGAGCTTCTTCCTGAGTATCGGCAAACCTATTGCCGCCGTCTGCATCCGCACCTCAACCGAGCGCCCCGAGGCCCTCGACAAAGGCGACTTTATTCTTGCCGGCATTGATGAGCACTCGTTGCTGCAAGCCGTCGATGTAGCTGTGGAGATGAACCGCAATGGTCACCTCGGCCTCACGGTTCCCAACTACACCGACACCAACGTCTCCACCAAAATCGTCAAACTCATCCAGTCCTACACCGGCGTGGTCAACAAGATGGTCTGGCGCAAGTTTTAATCTATGAATATCCTGTTCCTGTCTCTTTCGCGCATCGAAAACATGAACAGTCGCGGTATCTACTCCGACCTCATGCGCGAGTTTATAAATCGCGGCAATGATGTTTATATCGCTTCGCCCACGGAGCGGCGATTTGGCAAGCCTACGCATCTTATCGAACAGTCGCATTGCCGTATTCTTAAGATAAGAACGCTCAATATTCAGAAAACCAATGTTGTAGAGAAAGGAATAGGCACACTGTTACTCGAACGGCAGTTTGACAAGGCGATCCGGAAATATTGGGGGGATGTCCGGTTTGACCTTGTCCTTTATTCCACTCCGCCGATTACTTTCAACAAAGTAATCGAACGGGTGAAGGGGCGGTGCGGCTGCCGGAGTTACCTTATGCTGAAGGATATATTCCCGCAGAATGCTGTCGACCTCGGCATGATGAAGCAGGGCGGTTTTCTACATAAGATGTTCCGTAAAAAAGAGGAACGACTGTATGAGATTTCCGACAAAATCGGATGTATGTCGCCGGCAAACTGCGCGTACGTCATCAAGCATAACCCGGCGGTTGATCCTGCCAAAGTCGAGCTTTGCCCTAACGCGATAGAGGTCACCGACATTCCCCAACCGACGCAGGCAGAACGCTCGGAGTTACTTGAAAAGTTCAATATTCCTGTCGACAAGACACTGTTCATCTACGGCGGCAACCTCGGCAAACCGCAAGGGATTGATTTCCTGCTCCGGGTGATAGAAGCCAATGAAGGGCGGGACAACAGCTATATGGTGGTGGTCGGCAGCGGCACGGAATATCCAAAGATAGCCCGTTGGTTTGAAGAGCATGCCCCGAAAAACGCCGGATTGCTTTCGGCTCTTCCCAAGCAGGAATATGACAGCCTGGTTCGGGCGTGCCATGTCGGCTTGATATTCCTCGACCCGCGCTTCTCCATACCGAACTTTCCCTCGCGCCTGCTCAGCTACCTCGAAAACCGTATGCCTGTGCTCCTCGCTACCGATGAAAACACCGATATGGGCCGCATTGCCGAACGCGAAGGCTTCGGCCTGTGGACAGAGAATGGAAAGATAGATGCCTTCATGGAGAGGGTCGAGTGTATGGTAGAGGACGACAAGCGGATGAGGGAGATGGGGGAAAAGGGGTACAGATTCTTGTGTGAAAATTATACGGTGAATAGGAGCTATCAGGCTATCATGAGACATTTTCGAGGAGATGAATAATCATGTGGCCGAGAAAAAGGAAGAAAGATTAGGAAAAGCGGAAAGATATTCGTTTCTTTGTTCGGTAATCCCTAAAAAAATAGAGCCATGTTACTGATAGCAAATCCCATATACGACTCGGTGTTCAAGTTTCTGATGGAAGACAACCGTGTGGCGAAGATACTCCTTTCCGCCCTGTTGAAGCAGGAGATCACGGAGCTGGAGATGCGCCGCAACGAGTACACCAACATGCAGCAGACTCGCATCTCGCTGTTCCGCATCGACTTCTCCGCCAAGGTGCGCGACGCCTCGGGCGCGGAGCGGCTGGTGCTCATCGAGATACAGAAGACGTGGCTCATCACGGAGACCTTGCGCTTCCGGCAATACTTAGGTGTGCAGTACCTGGACAAGGAGAACCTGCGCGAAGACGACTCTTCCAAAGGTTTCGGCCTTCCCATTATTTCCATTTACCTGCTGGGGCACAAGGTGGGTGACCTGCGTGAGCCGGTGGTGTATGTCCGCCGCCACTACTTTGACTATGACGACTGCCGGATAGAGGAGGGCGTTCCCGACCCATTCATCGAGAGCCTGACCCATGACAGCATCATCGTGCAGATACCCTACCTGAAAGGCCAAGCCCGCAACCACTTGGAGCGTATTCTCAGCGCG
>NZ_JAAKDT010000050.1 GCF_011038785.1 Parabacteroides sp. ZJ-118 | reverse complement strand
CATTGGATGAGTGGATCGGTTTCTTGAAGACGGGCGAGATCCCGTCGGGCGCTACGGCTCCCGGCTTGGCGGAGGCTCGGGAATGCCTTCGGGTGGACTCTTTGGACGTGGCGGATCGGAATGATTATATCCGTCATATGGAGAATCTCCGTTATCAACGGAGTGTGTTGGATACGAGTAGAGACGAAGGCTGGGCGGAAGGTCGTGCGGAGGGCCGTGCGGAAGGTCGTGCGGAAGGTCGTGCGGAAGGTCGTGCGGAAGGTCTTGAGGAAGGCCGTGCGGAAGGCCGTGCGGAGGGCCGTGCGGAGGGCCGAGAAAAGCGTAACAAGGAGATAGCCCGTAATATGCTGAAGCAGGGACTGCCCATTGATACGATTGTGGCTTGCACGGGTCTTACCAGAGACTCTATAGAAAAGTTGTGAGGGTGGTGGGCTATCTTTTGAGAAGGTCATGCTTACCAACACGCCCCCAACGCGACGAAGGCTGAGCAAAAAAGTAGGTTAGGAGACTTGCGCCACGCACCTAAGATACTTTACCAACGTACCTAAGATACTTGGGGAATGGACCTAAGATACTTTTTATACGAAACCAAAGCCTAATCGCGTGACGGGTAAACCACCGTTGTAGCGTAAGGCAGGTTCCTTGATTCTCTCTACTTTCGCCTCTGCGAATCAAAACACAATTCATATGGAGACGAAAGAATACTTTGAGAAAGTGATGCAAGACTACAATCAGCACCGTACCGGTCGCAGCCTGAGAAAGTACTGCAAGGGTGAAGGGGTTGACTATGCTTGGCTCATAGAGTACAACATAAACTAATCATTTGATATGGATGCACGATCAGAGATTGAACGGTTGAAAACCCTTGTTGCCGCGATTGAGCGTTATACAGCCCAAGTGAATGCCTATGCGGACAGTCTCGCGTTGGAGTGTGAGCGCAAGGAGAAGGAAGCTTCCGAGTTAAGGAAACAGGTTGCCGCATTGAAAGAAGACCTGAAATCCAATTATGGTATAAATATTTGTGAATCGGATAATTGATAACTTTTATTAACTCTTTGGAGTTACCTGATTCGCGGAATTTCGGTATCTTTATACTATGAAAAAGGAAGATAACAGGGACATACAATTCCGCCATTTGGTGATGGAAAACGTCAGGCTCACGAACGAGAACGCACGTTTGAGGGCCCATGTCGACTTCCTTACGGAGGAGAACAGGTCCATCGAGGATGAAACCCGCGAAGAGTACAAGGCTGAGATCGAACATTGGAAATCCCTGTACGAATCTGTGCTGCAATCTGTCAAGGAGGCCAATGAGCGTGCGGACCGGTTCGAACAGTCTTCCAAGGGTAAGCAACGTGGATTACAAGAGCGTCATTGACTTGATACGTCACCGGCAGTTTAACCATAACAGTGACGCCTCCCGTTTCCTCAATGGCGAGCTTGACCCGGACGATCGCATCGAGATGCACAACAACGCCATAGAGCGTATGTTCCGGTACATCGCCATCGGCAGGCGCAACTGGTTGCATACCGGCAGCCACTTCGCGGCCGAAAACATGGCTTTCATGTATTCGTTGCTTGAAAGCTGCAAGCTCAACGCTGTAAATTTCGGAGAGTACATCGAGGATATACTCACCCGGTTGATGAAGGGTGAGAAAGCGGATGCGTCTTTCCTTCCCAATAAATACGTTCCCCGTCCAAAACAGGGACAGGAGAAAGCTGCCTGACAGGGCAAAACATGAAATCAAAAAGTTTTTTACTTTATCATGGACGTAACTTGTTGGTTGACAAGAGTACGCTGTAGTGGTGGTTTACATTCTTTTGTAAACCACCCATAGGGCGTATGGCAGGCAGAATGCAAACTTCTACTTTTGTTTCCGTTTTAAAAATCAACAGAAATGGAAAGCAAAGAATATTTTGAGAAGGTCATGCAGGATTACAATCGGGAAGTCACTCTTCCCTGATCGGGGAATAGTCTCTTCCCTTATCAGGGAAAGGTGGTTTCCCCGGTAAGGGAAATCATTTCTACCCATCCGGGGAGTTGCTCAGCCACACAAATGGCAACCCCTGACCCTGTAATCTGATGTTTAAATCCAACATAATTCTTGAAACTTAATAAAAAACAGCCTCTTTAGCTCCTTAACGGGTCTAGAGTGACTGCTTACCTTTGAAAGTTTCGCTAAAAAAATAAATAAACAGAATCATGTCAAAACGGAATATAGTAATCACCGGTGGAGCTGGCTTCATCGGCTCTCATGTTGTACGTCTGTTTGTAAACAAATATCCCGAGTACAATATGATCAATTTGGATAAGTTGACGTATGCTGGCAACTTGGAAAACTTGAGGGATATCGAGGATAAGCCCAATTACAAGTTCGTGAAGATGGATATTTGCGATTTTGAGGCGTTTTATAAACTGATGCAAGAGGAACGAATTGATGGTATTATCCATTTGGCTGCGGAAAGCCATGTGGATCGGAGTATCAAGGATCCGTTCACTTTCGCTCGAACGAATGTGATGGGAACCCTTTCCTTGTTACAAGCAGCCAAATTATATTGGGAATTACTACCCGAAAAATATGCGGGCAAGATGTTTTATCATATCTCGACGGATGAGGTCTATGGTGCGTTAACCATGAGTCACCCGGAGGGAATAGAACCGCCGTTTACCACTACCGCTTCCTCGGGTGGACATCACCATGCTTACGGAAAGGATTTCTTTTATGAGGATACCAAGTATGACCCACATAGCCCATACTCCGCGAGTAAGGCGAGCAGTGACCATTTTGTTCGTGCGTTCCATGATACCTACGGGATGCCGACTATCGTGACTAATTGTAGCAACAATTATGGTCCGTATCAGTTTCCGGAGAAGCTGATCCCCTTATTCGTTAACAATATTCGCCATCGTAAACCCCTTCCGGTTTACGGCAAAGGCGAGAATGTGCGTGATTGGTTGTTCGTGGAGGATCATGCTCGTGCCATTGATTTGATATTTCATCAGGGTAAGGTCGCGGATACCTATAACATAGGGGGCTTCAACGAGTGGAAGAACATCGACCTCATCAAGGTGGTCATTCGTACCGTAGACCGTTTGTTGGGACGTAGGGAAGGAGAGGACATGGATCTCATCACTTATGTAAGCGATCGTTTGGGACATGATGCCCGGTATGCCATCGATTCCACCAAGCTGCAGAAAGAACTGGGGTGGGAACCTTTATACCAATTTGAAGAGGGTATTGAAAAGACTGTGAGATGGTATTTGGAGAATCAGGAATGGATGGACAACATAACGAGTGGGGAGTATGAGAGGTATTATGATTCCATGTACAACGATAGGTGAGAAAATATATGGATAACAAGCCGATAATAATAGAGCTACCCAAGTTCTTAGATAAGCGAGGTAATCTTTCCTTTGTGGAGGAATTCCGGCATGTACCATTCAAAATCGTACGTAGCTATTGGATATACGATGTGCCGGGAGGAGAAGTGCGTGGAGGTCATGCCTATAAAAAGAATGAGGAGTTTATCATCGCATTGTCGGGTAGTTTCGAGGTTCATATTGATGATGGAATACATCAACAGACATTCCTATTGAATCGATCCTATTACGGACTTTATGTGCCGAAAGGGGCTTGGAGGGAAATGGTCAATTTCTCAACAAACTCATTGGCTTTGGTACTAGCGTCCACTCCATATAATGTGGATGATTATATACACGATTATCAAGAATTTAAAAAATATATCCATGCGGACATCCAGTGTTTATGATTGTACGATGATCGAGCTTGATAAACATCATAGCGACCGTAAGGGAAACTTGACGGTGGTAGAGAATCTAAAGACTGTTCCATTTGACGTGCGTCGTACTTACTATCTGTATGATGTTCCTGGTGGCGAGAGTCGTGGTGGTCATGCGCATAAGGAGCTCAGCCAGTTGATTATTGCTGCAAGCGGTAGTTTTACGGTTACATTGGATGACGGGAATGTGAAACGTACTTTCCATTTGAACCGTCCTTATCAAGGACTTTATATCGTTCCGGGCATATGGCGTACGTTGGATGATTTTTCTTCGGGTTCCGTGTGCTTGGTCTTGGCCTCGCAGGGGTATGATGAGGATGATTACATCCGGGATTATAACGATTTTATCACATATAAACATGAAATTGAATAAAGATTTCACTTTTTATCGTTATGGCATAGACGTACGGTTGGCAAATGAAGACGATTCGGAGTTTCTTTTATCTCTTCGTACGAATGAAAAACTCTCCCGTTTTATCCATCCGACAGACAATGATCTAGAAAAACAACGCAAGTGGATGAGGGATTACAAGAAACGTGAAGTGGAAGGTTTGGATTACTATTTTATCTATAGCTTTGAAAATATTCCCTTTGCCGCCAACCGTATCTATGATATAAACGAAACATGCGCTACAGGTGGCAGCTGGGTTTGCAAACCCGGTACTGAGGCTGAATGCTCTGTATCTTCTTTGCTGATCATGCGAGATGTTATGTTTGAGATATTGGGGTTGGATTATGACAAATTCGATGTTCGTAAAGGCAATAAACAAGTACAGAAGATCCACAAAATGATGGGAGCGGAAAAAGTTGGGGAAACCGACTTGGATTACTTATACTCTTTGTTCAAAGAAGATTACTTTGTACGTAGAAACTCAATCATTGAATTACTAAATTTGACAATATAACATGGAATTACAAGATTTTATTAAAAATTTTGCTGAGCAGTTTGATGAAACGGATGCTTCTGAAATCCAATCAGATACTTGTTTCCAAGAGTTGGAAGAGTGGTCATCATTAGTTGCCATGTCTGTGATCGCTTTTGTAAAGACACAATACAATAAAGCGGTGACCGGGAAAGAAATTCGTTCTTGTGACACTGTTGAGGAGTTGTATTCTTTGATTGCTTCTAAGTAAAATGACTGAGGAATTTAGCCCGTTTTCTCTTTTAGGCAAGAAGGTCTTGGTCACAGGAGCTTCCTCCGGCATAGGTCGTGCCATAGCAATTTGTTGTGCGAAGATGGGGGCAGAAGTATATCTGCAAGGGCGTAATGAAAAACGGCTGCAAGAAACCCTCTCGCTGCTTTCTGATCGTAACCACCGGATTATTGCGGGTGACCTGACTATTGATGAGCATCGGGTTTCAATAGTCAATCAACTGCCGATGTTAGATGGCGTAGTCCATTGTGCGGGCATAGGCCATCGTAAAGTCTGCAAACAGATTGACCGGGTGGATGTGGAAGAAGTGATGGAAGTTAATTTTGGGGCTCCGGTTCTACTTCAGTCTACTTTACTGTCTCAAAAAAAGATCAAGAAATCGGCTTCTATAGTTTTTGTAGCCTCTAGGGCTGCCTCTTCTCCCAGTATTGGCAATGCGGTATATAGTGCCTCCAAAGGAGCGATTATCTCTTATGCCAAATGTTTGGCTTTGGAGTTAGCTCCACGATTGATACGGGTGAATTGTATTTGTCCGGCCATGGTTTGGACTGATTTAATCTTGCAAGGGGGGATTTCCAAAGAGGAATTAGAACAAGCACAACTTAATTATCCGTTGAAACGCTATGGTACTCCCGATGATGTAGCCTATTTAACTGTCTATCTCTTGTCGAACGTTTCTTCTTGGATGACCGGAACTTGTGTTGATATCACGGGGGGGGGCGAGTAACTTATAACCATATTTTGAATGAAGGCATATATAAAAGGCATTTCCTATTATTTGCCGGAGCGGGTTGTGACCAATGATGATCTGGTTCGAGAGTTTCCGGAGTGGAGTGTGGAAAAAGTGGCTGCCAAGGTAGGGGTGTATAGCCGTCATCTTGCAGCGAAAGAAGAAACGGCCGGCGATATGGCCGAGAAAGCGGCAAGGTCATTATTTCAGGAATATAATATCGATCCGAAAGAGATTGATTTCTTGCTACTATGTACCCAAAGTCCTGATTACTTTTTGCCTTCTACCTCTTGCGTCTTACAGCATCGTTTAGGTATTTCCTCTACCAGCGGTGCATTTGATTATAACTTAGGCTGTTCGGGATGTATTTATGGGCTTGCCGTAGCGAAAGGACTCATTATGGGCAAC
Source organism: Parabacteroides sp. ZJ-118 (assembly GCF_011038785.1). GTDB lineage: Bacteria > Bacteroidota > Bacteroidia > Bacteroidales > Tannerellaceae > Parabacteroides. The sequence goes on along the minus strand of NZ_JAAKDT010000050.1, from coordinate 14,271 downwards.
ATTGCCAAAAATGTATTGATATTGACCTCGGAGACCTATAACAAGTACCTTCACCCAACGGATAAGAGCAATCGTTCCATTTTCGGTGATGGGGCTGCCGCTTGTTTAGTCTCTACAGAGGGATTAGCTGAAATTGGCGAGTTCGTTTTGGGAACTGATGGCAGTGGGGCTGAGGATCTAATTGTTAAGACAGGTGGATCTCGTCATAAGGAACAAACAGGCGTAAGCGAAATTGATGAAGAAGGCCATGCAAGATATGATGATTATCTGTACATGAACGGGGGAGCTATATTCAACTTTACACTCGAGGTCGTTCCTACATTGATACAACAGATTTTGGAAAAGAATCAGGTGCGGAAAGATGAAATAGACTATTACGTTTTCCACCAAGCCAATAAGTTTATGTTAAATACAATCCGCAAGGTTTGCGCCATTTCTAAAGATAAATTCTACATCAATATGGAAGAGACTGGCAATACTGTTTCTTCTACGGTAATGATCGGTTTAAAAGACGCTTTAGAGAAAGAACTCATTACTTCCGCTAATCAGGTTATGATTACTGGTTTCGGAGTGGGATTGAGCTATGGTGGTTGTATCTTAAGAATTGAATAAGATGATAAAGTTTTTAGATTTACAAAAGGTCACTCAGAAATACAGTGGGGAGATCCATGATGCCGTTAGCCGTGTGATAGATAGCGGCTGGTACTTACAGGGCGAGGAGAATGATCAATTCGAGAAGCGTTATTCAGAGTTTATCGGTTGTAAGTACACGATAGGTTGCGCCAATGGCCTTGATGCCTTGATCTGGATTTTTCGCGCCTATGTGGAGATGGGGGTGATGCGACCGGGTGATGAGGTGATCGTGCCGGCTAATACCTATATAGCTACGATTTTGGCAATAACAGAAAATGGCTTGAAGCCGATTTTGGTAGAACCGAAACTCAATACGCTTGAGATTGATGAAGACTTGATAGAAGAGGTCATTACGCCAAGAACCAAGGCTATAGTCATTGTCCATTTGTATGGACGTATCGCTTATACGGAGAAAATCGGAGCGTTATGCAAGAAATACAATTTGAAGTTGGTGGAAGACAATGCGCAGGCACATGGTTGCATGTTTAAGGGACGGAAGACTGGCTCATTGGGAGACGCTGCAGGTCATAGCTTTTATCCGGGTAAGAATTTAGGAGCGTTAGGTGATGGCGGTGCGGTGACGACGAATGATGAGGAACTGGCGGTAGCCATCCGGGCGTTGGCTAATTATGGAAGCCAAAAGAAATACGTGTTTAAATATATGGGGCGTAATAGCCGTTTGGATGAAATCCAAGCGGCCGTGCTGGACGTGAAGCTAAAATACTTAGAGGAAGACAACGCTCACAGAAAGATGATCGGGAAATATTATATAGATCATATAAACAATCCGCATATCTATCTTCCGAATACGCTTCCTGAAGAGCAAAATGTATTTCATCTTTTTCCGGTATTTTGCGAAAGACGGGATGAACTCCAAGCTTATTTAACCCGGAATGGGGTAGGTACGGTTATACATTATCCGATTCCTCCTCATAAGCAGGAATGTTATAAGCAATGGAATGAGCTGTCATTCCCGATAACAGAACGAATAGCCTCGCAAGAATTGAGTTTGCCCATAAGTCCTGTATTGACAATAGAGGAGGCGGCTTATGTGGTAAATGTGTTGAATAAATGGGAATAGTTCATAAAATTCTCTCTTTCAGCCAGCGGACATTGAGGGCGGACATCGTAAAGGTCTTTTCCTTTACGGCCATGTCTACCGTGGTAAAGATGCTTACGGGGCTGATTAGCGTTAAAGTGGTAGCTTCGATAATTGGCCCTTCCGGGGTGGCATTGGTAGGACAATTGAATAATTTCGCTACGATAGCGATGTCATTAGCCAGTGGAGGTATCAATAACGGTATCACCAAATACGTGGCTGAATACAAAGAGAATGAGGAGAGAATCAAGGACTGCTTATCGACGGCGTTGCGGATCACGTCCGTTTGTTCATTACTTGTTGGTGTTTTTCTGGTTCTCTTCAACTCTTATCTAAGCAAGGTCATCTTATTATCACCGGATTATAATTATGTTTTTATCATATTTGGTTTTACAATCCTGCTGTATGCTTTAAACCTAATGTTAATCTCGATTCTTAACGGGTTTAAGGAATTTAAGAGGTATGTAAAGATTAATATCGCCAATAGTGTAGTAGGCTTGATTTTCACGTTGTCATTCGTTTTTGTTTTAAGATTGCCCGGCGCTTTGATCAGTGCCGTGACCTATCAAAGCGTTATGTTCTTTATTACGCTTTGGATGATGCGGGAATTACCTTGGTTTACATGGGGCAATTTTAAGCGGAAGATAAACGGTGCCTTGTCGAGGAAATATATGCACTATACTTTGATGACGCTTACTACGGCGGCAACGCTACCGGTGTCCCAAATGTTGTTGAGGGGGTATGTGATTTCAGAGATATCACCCATAGAAGCAGGTTGGTGGGAAGGCATGAACCGGATCTCTCACATGTATCTGATGGTGATTACAAGTTCGTTTTCTGTTTATTATTTACCGCGCCTTTCGGAATTGAAGGATCCTGTTGAGATCAAGCGGGAAATAGTGAAGGCTTACAAAGTGATCGTTCCGATGTTGTTGGTCGCTTTTACTTTGGTTTACCTGCTGCGTACGGTCGTGATCCGTATCCTTTTCACGCCGGAGTTCTTGCCGATGGAGAATCTGTTCTTTTGGCAATTGACCGGAGATTTTTTTAAGATATGTAGTTGGCTGTTCTCCTTCTTGATGGTCGCTAAATCTATGACAAAAGCATTTGTATCAACAGAAGTCTTGTTTGCTTTGAGCTTTGTGGCGTTGGGATTCTTGTTCATGCGAATGAATGGTGTGGTAGGAATCAATCAGGCGTACTTGCTGAATTATGTGGTGTATTTGATTTGTATGATAGTTGTTTTTAGGAAAATAATTTTTATAAGTAAATAATAAAATACGTTAAGATGAATAGCTTTAGTCCGCTGGTGTCTGTGATTGTTATGACGTATAATTCGGCAAAATATATTATTGATACTCTTGAAAGTGTAAAAAATCAAAGTTATTTAAATATAGAGTTGATAGTTAGCGATGATTGCTCAACAGATGATACTTGTTCCTTGGTGAAAAACTGGATGTTAATAAATGGTAAAAAGTTTATTAGGGCTGTTTTGAAAGAATCTGCTGTAAACACAGGAGTTTCCATTAATGTAAATCGTGGAGCAAAATGCGCCAAAGGAGATTGGATAAAATTTGTGGCTGGTGATGATATTCTTCTTCCAAATTCAATAGAAAGTTATGTTAAATATATTGTAAATCATCCTCAGTGTAATGTTTGTTTTGCAAAGTTGTATTTTTTTGGTGATGACAAGCGATATGTAGATGACCAGAGGTCTAAATATGAGCAATTTTATTATCCTTTTATAAATGCGGATTATGAAACACAGTTTAAGGAGATACAATATAGATTATTTGTCCCTGGTCCTGGTTTGTTCATTCGGAAATCTCTTTATGAAGAAGTAGGAGGCCTTGATGAAAGATTTCCTTTTGCTGATGAATATCCTTTTACTTATAGAATATTAGAAAGTGGCAATAAAATCTTTTTTATAGATGAAGAACTTTATGGCTATCAAATAAGAAAAAACTCTTTGTGTAGAACTGAGTTAGGAATGGATATACGTGTGTTTAATGATGCTTATAGATACATTAAGAATATCCATATAAAGAAAATGTTACTATATGGTTTTCCTTTCATGGCGTTGCATATTTTAATAAGATACTTTAGACAATCATTGTGTTATAATAAATCGTTTAAATTGATTTACAAATTTTCCGTTTTGCTGTATTTTTTTTCTCCTTTTTCATACAAATTGTTTTGGAATAAGATGGTGATTAGAAACCGATCAAAATCGTAGTAAAATGGAAACATCAGAGAAGACAAAGAATCCAAGTTTTAGCAGGATGTCTGTAGTCTCCAAACCACAAGTTGTCCGAAAACTAGTAAACCACCAATAGAGATAAAGATGATTAAAAGTTTTGTTCGCTCAGTTTTATTGCGTATAGGCTGTCTAATGTCTTATATGTGTCCTTATTCTTATGTTTTTTTACTAAATCGTTTTTTAGGGCGTTTATTATACACTGGGTGGGTTTGTCGTGAATTTAATTCGTTTGGAAGTAATTCTTATATAATGCCTTTCTTGTCAGAATTGAAAGGAGCTAATTATATTTCGATAGGAGAAAGATCTGTAATCCGTCCAAGAGTTACATTGACAGCTTATGATACTTATAAGGGGCAATTATTTCATCCGGAAATAACAATTGGTAATAATTGTTCGATAGGAGAAGGTTCTCATATTACTGCTATTAATTCTATAAAATTCGGGAATAATGTTCGCTTGGGTAAGAATATTTTGATTACGGATAATTCTCACGGTGAGTCTGTGAGAGAATTGTTAAATACGGCACCTAATTTCAGACCTTTGTATAGTAAAGGTCCTGTTGTTATTGATGATAATGTTTGGATAGGTGAAAAATCTTCAATAATGCCTGGAGTTCATATTGGGAAAGGCGTTATTGTGGCCGCTAATTCAGTAGTCACAAAAGATGTACCCCCTTATTGTGTTGTGGCTGGTGTTCCAGCTAAAGTGGTGAAAGAAATGGGGTAAGTTGATAAGATAAAAGGTTTTGCAAATGCGTAAATACGCTCAATATATATTCCTTTTTGGGATAATTTTATCTTCAGAGTTATACTTCTTTTGGGGATTAGAAGTTGGTAAGTATGGGCAGTTAATATGTGCAATATCGGCTTTGATTCTATCCGGTATGAAGGTTGAAGAAAAGAGTTTTACTTCTTGCTTGTTGTTTTTTCTTTTCTATTTATATGCTTCTTTATATGTATTAGATCTTAATCTATTGGGTAGATTATTCTCTTTTTTGCCATTTTTTGTCTTCTTCTTGAAGAAGAGAGATGTACAGAAGATTTATACTCTATACCAAGATTTTTTTGTATATACGATAACGATTTCATTGGCTGTCTATTTTTTAGTGATATGGATGCAATTTGATTTGCCTTATTCTGTAATAGAACCTTTGAATAAAGTAAAAACATATAATTATCTAGCCTACCCGTTTTGTGTGATTCCGGATGAGAGCTATTTCTCTCATTTCCGTTTTTGTGGTTGTTATGATGAACCAGGTGTAGTAGGTACTATTGCCGGGGTTATGCTCGTTACGAACCGATGGGATATGCGTAATTGGAAGAATATAGTTTTGTTGATAAGTGGAATTTTTAGTTTTTCCTTATATTTCTATCTGCTCCAATTCTTGTATTTTCTGTTTTATGCGAGACTAAGATATAAAATAGTAGCTTCCTTTCTTCTGATAGGTTTATTTTTCTATTTGCAGAATGATGAGTTAGTCAATGAGTTCCTTCTCGCTCGTTTGGATTTTTCAGGCGGAGATTTTTCAGGCGATAATCGTACAACAGCTCTCTTTGATAGTTGGTATAGGGATTTTTTGTTCACGACGGATTTTTGGATAGGATGTGGAAAAGGTATGGCAAACATAGTAGATTTGGGTGGTGCTTCTTATAAACATCTAATAGTGGATTATGGTTTTATCATGTTTGCTATTTATATGTTCTCATTTCTTTATCTTATCTGGAGGAACCATTCTGTGTCTAAAAAATTCTTGATTATATCTATTGTGTTTTTTTCTTTGATTTATCAACGACCATTTATTTTTATTTATTTGTATTTGTTTTTGTTAGTATCTCCTATATATGTATTAAAAGAATGAGAACGTTTTTTTGTAATTAATAGGTGTCTTCTTTCGGCATAGAACTAATATCAATAAAATATTTTGTTTTTCAGTAATAGATTTTATGAGACAAGAAAATCGAAAAGCTCGTGTTATAGCCTTTTATCTTCCTCAATTTCATCCTATACCGGAAAATGATAAGTGGTGGGGTAAGGGATTCACAGAATGGACGAATGTAGGAAAAGCTAAGCCCTTGTTTAAAGGGCATTATCAGCCACGTGTGCCTGCTGATCTGGGATATTATGATCTTCGGATGCCGGAGGTACGTGAGGCTCAGGCGGAGATGGCTCGTGAAGCAGGAATCGAGGGATTCTGTTATTGGCATTATTGGTTTGGCAATGGGAAGCAATTGTTAGAGCGTCCTTTCAATGAGGTTTTAGCAAGTGGGAAACCGGACTTCCCTTTTTGTTTGGGGTGGGCTAATCATAGTTGGACTAACAAATCCTGGGATGTTGGGACTCGTAAGGTGAAAGAGTCTGTTTTAATGGAGATGGTCTATAATGAAGAAGAATATATTAAACATTTCTATGATGTTCTTCCGGCTTTTAAAGATAAACGTTATATTACTGTAGATGGGAAGCCTCTGTTTTTGGTTTTTAGACCTCTTGAGATTCCTTATCCAAATCGTTTTATTGAACTTTGGCAATCTCTTGCTATCAAGAATGGGTTTAAAGGTGTTTATTTTGTTGGTATCGCACATAATATGCTTCCACAGGAACGAAATATATTAAATATTCTATTAAAAAATGCACCAAACAAAGCAGCTACTTATTATAAGACTATTTTAAATGCTGGTTATGATGCTGTTAATTCCCGTGGCTATAATAGGGCTGATTATTATTCTAGATCTTTAAACGATGTGATTTGGCGTGGTATCTGTATGCGTTTCTTTAAGTATGCTCCAATTTCTAAATGTGACCAAAAGATGATTAATAAATATCTTTATACAGAGGAAGATTGTTGGGAGAATGTATTTCCAACTTTGTTGCCTAATTGGGATAGAACTGCTCGCAGTGGAGCAAAAGCAAGGATTTATACAGGCAGTACGCCAAAGGTGTTTAGTCAGCAATTATATAAAGTTTTAGACTTATTATCAAGGAAGAAGAAGGAGCATCAGATAGCTTTTTTAATGTCGTGGAACGAATGGGCTGAAGGTAATTATGTAGAGCCTGATTTAAAATATGGTCATGGATATTTGGATGTCTTACGAGAATGTATTATAGAAAACAAATAAGTTTATGTTTATTGCATTGATATCTCGAGGTGTCCCTTCAAAACGTGATCCTCAATGGGGTTGTTTTGAAAAGGATCAAGCGGAAGCTCTTGTGGCAATCGGACATAAGGTTGTCGTGATTAGTGTGGATAGCCGTTTCCGGTTCTATTGGAGGAAACCAGGTATTTCTCATTATCGTTTGAATGACATTGATTATTATGATTGTTTTTGGATACCTGGGATTATCACCCGTATATTATTGGGAAAAAGAGGTGATTTTTCAATTAAAAGAATGCAGCTTAAGAGGTTGTTTAATCGAGTGATTCGGGAACATGGCCTACCGGATGTGCTTTATTCTCATTATTTGACAAACTCTTATGTTGCGCTTACTTTGAAGAAAAAGTACAGTTTACCTTTGGTCGCAATTGAGCATTGGAGTCAGCTTAATAAGGATGTTTTGTCTGATTATGTTGTTTGGTTAGGGCAATCAACGTATTCCAAATGTGATGCGATTATTTCCGTCTCAGAATCTTTAAGACAACGTTTACTTCAACATTTTCAGACAAATAGTATCGTGATTCATAATATGGTAGGGACGGAATTTTGTGGACGCTATTCTAATGGTGGTTCGTATGATAAGGTTCGTTTTGTCTCAACGGGGAGCCTACTTTATGGTAAAGGATATGACTTGTTAATCTCTGCTTTTGATCGGATCAAACTTCCTTTGGATAAATGGGAGTTGGTTATTATAGGCGAAGGTAAGGAGCGTGCAAATTTGGAGCGGCAGATAGACCGGGTAGGATTGAAGAATAATATTCATTTGTTAGGAAGAAAAGGGAAAAAGGAGATTAGCACTATATTATGTAATAGTGATGTTTTTGTGTTGCCATCGCGTAGTGAGAATTTTTCAGTGGCAGTTTTAGAAGCTTTGTGCGTAGGACTACCTGTAATTGCTTCTATATGTGGAGGAATTAGGGAGTGTGTGGATGTTTCTAATGGTTCGCTTTTCCCTGTTGATGATGTTGAGGCACTTTCTTCTGCGATAAAAGATATGTATGAGAATTGTCATCGATATGATCACAAGATAATCGCAGAGGAAAGTCACGCTCGATTTTCTCCAAATGTAATAGCTGCTCAATTAACTAACGTATTTCAAGATGTAATTGAAAATAGAATATGAAAAATTTAATTGTCATAGGTGCGGGTGGTATGGGACGAACAATGTTTGATATGGCTCGTGAGTCTGTGGGATATAATACAGAATTTATCATTAAAGGCTTTATTGATGATAATGTTCATGCTCTAGACAATTTTTATAATTATCCTCAAATACTTGGGCGTATCATAGATTATCAACCACAGGATGATGAAGCCTTCATTTGTTCTATAGGAGGGGAATACCGCAAGATATGTATGAATTCCATATTAAAACGGAGGGGAACGTTTATTTCGCTCATTCATAATACGGCAAGGATTGGATCTAATGTAAAATTGGGTAAAGGAAACATGATAGGTGCTTTTACGACTGTTGCTGCTGATGCTCAAATTGGGGATTACAATTTTATTCAATCTTATTCGATAATTGGGCATGACGTGAAGATCGGTGATTGGAATCGTATCGACTCACAAGTGATGATAGTTGGAGCTACTACGATTGGAAACCGGAATATGATCCATACAGGAACAATGATAAATCACAATGTGCATATAGGTTCTGATTGTATTATTGGGGCATGCTCGTTTGTGACGATGGATGTTGAGTCAGGTTCAACATTGTTTTCTTCACCTGCAAGAAGATTAAAATGATGAATGAATTTCTGAAAGATAAAGTTTGTGTCGTAACAGGTGCGGCTCAAGGTATAGGTAAATCTATTGCTTTGAGAATGCTGGAAGATGGTGCCATAGTATATGGATGTGATCGTTTATCAGATTCCATGTGTGAGATGGAATTTGAGAATGAAAGATTTCATGCACTATACTTTGACATAACAGATGCGCAAGCAACCAAAGAGTCCATGATGCGAGTAAAAAAAGAACAAGGCCGTATAGATGCACTGGTAAACAATGCGGGTGTGGTGTTTAATAAGAAAATCGGCATGATTGTTCGACCGGAAACTGAACTGATGTTCCGGGTAAATGTGATTGCGGTCATAGAAATGGTGCAGTTGGTATCTCGTTTGATGGCTCGTAATGGCGGTGGGTCTATTGTGAATATCGCATCTGTTACGGCTGTATTGGGTTCACCGGGGCAATCCGCTTATTCTGCAACCAAGGGGGCGATCATATCTTTCACCAAGTCTGCCGCCAAGGAGCTGGCATCTCAGGGAATTCGTGTGAATGCGGTAGCTCCGGGCATAGTGAAAACCGAACGATTCGAGGAATTGTATGAAGCTTCCGGTGACAAGATTGATGCCCGAATAGGACGCATTGCGCTCGGTAGGCTTGGAACACCCGAAGATGTGGCTAATGCTTGCTGTTTCCTTGCTTCCGACAATGCCTCCTATATCTCGGGTCAGATTCTTGGAGTAGACGGTTGCGCCTCGATATGATCATTCATAATTCACAATTCATAATGCGTAATTATAAAAAATTACTTGGCATCAGTTTGCGTAATCCTGAAGCGGTCGCCGCCATTGATTCCTACGGCAAAAAACTTTCTTATGGTGAGATTATCGAATTGAGCGATCATATTGAACACAATATTTGCCCACGTTCACTATTCTTCATTTTGACGAAGAATAATGTCGGAGGAGTCGCATGGGTAATGGCGACAATTCTTTCCGGTAATGTGCCATTGATACTCAGTGCCAATATTGAGCCGCAGTTGCTGGAGAATCTTATCGACACGTATCATCCGCAATATATCTGTAAACCGTCGGATGTCACTGATGGCATTTTAGGATATAAGATAACTGCCACAGGTGAGGATAAATGTGAGATGCACAGCGAACTCAGCCACCTCCTTCCCACCTCTGGCTCTACAGGAAGCCCGAAGCTTGTGCGTCATAAATATGACAACATCGAGGCTGCAGGGCTGAATATCTCCACCTTCTTCCGATTGACGGAAGCTGATCGTCCGTTGATGGTGCTACCTCTCCATTACACAATGGGGTTATCGATGGTTTTCAGCCATCTGAAAGTCGGCGCCACAATTCTGATTACTGACCTGAGCATGACTGACGCCCGCTTTTGGAAATTTATCAAGGAGGAGAAAGCCACAAGCTTCACCGGCGTGCCGTTCAGTTATGAGATTCTCGACAAGATGCGCTTCACGCGCATGAATCTACCCGACCTCACATTGCTCACCCAGGGCGGCGGAAAGATGCCGGCAGAGCTGAATCTAAAATTCGTGGAATACTGTTGCGACAATGGAAAGCGTTGGGTGGCGACCTATGGTCAGTCGGAGGGTACAGCTCGCATGGCGTGGCTTCCTGAAGAATATGCACTTTCAAAAATGGGGAGTATCGGCATAGCTGTTCCGAACGGCAAGCTATCGCTGCGTGATGCCGAAGGACGTGAAATTAAAGAGTCGCCTGCGACCGGCGAGATGTGCTATGCAGGCAGAAATGTAACTATGGGTTATGCTAGATGCCCGGAGGATTTGGTACTTGGTGATGAACGGAACGGATTCCTCTCCACCGGCGACATTGCTTACCGTGACGAGGATGGTTTTTACTACATCAAAGGGCGTATGAGTAGATTCCTTAAAATTTTCGGTAATCGCGTAGGACTTGATGAATGTGACCGAATAGTCACTACGGCTGTTAATTGCCAATGTGCTTGTACCGGCAATGACAATCGGCTCATTATCTACCTCACCGACATTAGCAAGGCGGTTAGAGCAAAGGCGGCCATAGTGGAGGCAGTGCATCTTCCGGCAAACGTGATTGAAGTCCGCATTATTGAGGAGCTGCCTAAAAACGAGACCGGCAAAATTCTTTTCAGCAAACTAAATAATAAATAAATATGACAAACTTGGAAAAATACAACAATGTGTTCATTGAGGTGTTTGGTGTTGATGCATCAGCTCTTTGTGATGATTTCAGTAAAGAGACCGTAGATCAGTGGGACTCGGTTCACCAACTTAATCTCGTGACCCTTGCCGAGGAAACTTTCGACATCATGCTTGATCCGGAAGACATCATGGGCTTTACTTCCTATGCGGAAGGCAAGCAAATATTATCAAAACAAGATATTGAGCTTTAGGATATGAGAAAGTGGCTTTGGAGAATGTATACTCAATTATATCCTTGGTATCTTTGTAAAGTGTACCACATGGATATTGGTGCAGGGTGTCGTATAGCATTGAGGGTTCAACTTGATAAATCGATAAATCCTCGTGGAATTCATATAGGGAACAATACCTGGCTGTTGAGAGATTCTATGGTTTTAGCCCATGACCATTTTAGTGCTTACAGTCCATCAACACACCCCCAATGCGACGAAGGCTGAGCAAAAAAAGATATGTTAGGAGACTTGCGCCACGCACCTAAGATACTTTGCCAACGCACCTAAGATACTTGGGGGATGGATCTAAGATACTTTTTATACGAGACTTTGGTCCGTCGTTAAGAAAGCGGCATGGATGCCGACATATCAAAACTAACCCAGACTGTCGCCTGATAGTTAAAGGAAGTAAAATCTGTATTTTATTAAAACCAGCCTATATGGTTGTCCCATTGATAAACAGTGGACACGCTCTATTGGTGGTTTATGTATTTAATTTTTGTGTTTTGTTATGTACTTGGTAATTAAGCGTTTCTTTGACTTTTTCATTTCATTCGCTACCTTGTTGTTTTTATTCCCTCTTTTAATCGTAGTCGCTGTTTTAATAAAGCTGGATTCGAGAGGCCCTATCTTTTATTTGCAGAACAGAGTAGGTAAAAATGGACATCTTTTTAGGGTATATAAGTTCCGTACAATGACAAATAAACGGAGAGATCCGAATGCTAAGCAAACTTTCTTGGATGATCCTGATATTACAAGAATGGGTGGTTTTCTAAGACGTTTCAAAATTGATGAGTTACCTCAAATATGGAATGTGTTTGTCGGGGATATGTCATTGGTCGGACCCCGCCCAGCTTTGCCCGGTTTATATGAAAAGTATGGAGAGTTAGCAAATAAGCGGTGCAGTGTTAGACCTGGAATGACAGGTTGGGCGCAAGTTAATGGCAATATTTATCTTCCATGGGAAAAGCGTTTGCGTTTGGATAGTGAGTATGTTGATAGAGTGTCGTTCCCGCTAGATTTGAGGATTCTTATTAAGACTGTAGCGATTGTTTTGTTTGGAGAAGAAAAATATATTAAGAAATGAGGGTCGGGTTAATAGGTAGTGTTGGCAGTAGTTTACTGACATTGCAAAAGTTGGTAGAACATTCATTTAATGTTGTTGGAGTTTGGGGGTATGAGCCGTGCTCGACTATAAATGTAAGTGGCTATTGCTCGATGCGTAGGTTTGCGGAAGAGAATCATCTTTCTTATCATCCTTTCATAAAAATAAATTCTGATGATATTAAGTCGCAAATTAGGAACGCTTCGGTCGATATTCTTTTTGTGGTCGGTGTCTCTCAGTTGGTTGATGAGGATATGATAAGATTACCTCGATTAGGTTGCGTGGGATTTCATCCAACGAGGTTGCCGAAAGGACGTGGCCGGGCTCCCATGGCTTGGCTGATATTAGACAAGGGAGAAGGTGCGGCTACTTTTTTTAAAATAGATACAAAGGCTGATGAAGGGGATATTTTTGTGCAGGAGCCTTTTCCCATAGAGGAAGATGATGATGTCGCTTCTATTGGCATGAAGCTGAAAGAGGCTATGGTACGGGCTTTGGATCGTTGGCTCCCTTCTTTGTCTTCCGTTGGATTAAAAGGGGTTCCTCAAGACAGGGAGGCTGCTACTTTCTATGCTAGGCGGGCTCCTTTGGATGGTTGTATAGATTGGTCGGACACGGCGAGAGATATTGATCGTTTGATAAAGGCTAGTACATCGCCTCATCCAGGGGCTTTCTCTTTTTATGGTAATTATAAGGTTCTGATATGGAAATCTAATTATTATGCTTCCGGCTATGCGAAAGGTGTTATTGGCCGTGTCGTGAATTTCAATAATGATAATCCTGTTGTTCAAACAGTTGATGGCTATGTTGAATTGGTGAAATATGACATGGTCGATTATTTGGATAGACCTGTTGATGAGCATTTGATTATAGGTTCTAGATTAGGTTATTATGATCAATATGAGATTTTTCGCTTGCGGAATGAGATAGAAATGATAAAGCAAGATTTAGCGTTGTTGAAAGATGAGAAATAATGTTTTGTTTATCGCGCCTCATGCGGATGATGAGATATTGGGGTGTGGGGCAACTATTTACAAGATGATACAAGAAGGTCATAACGTGTATGTGCTGATTATGACGAATGCCAGTAAATCTGATCCAAATATTTTTCCCGAAAAAGGTATTCAGCGTGTTAGGACAGAGGCGTTGGAGGCTCATCGTTTACTGGGTGTAAAACAGACTTTTTTCTTTGATTTCCCGGCTCCTGCATTAGATCAATATCCAGGTTATATCATGTCTCGTGAAGTTTCAAAATGTATATCCGAGAATCAAATAGATACAGTGTTTATGCCCCATAGGGGAGATATACATAAAGATCATCGGATGGTCTTTGACAGTGTATTAGTCGCTTGTCGTCCTGTTGGAGATTATACGGTTAAGCGAGTTTATACCTATGAAACGTTATCTGAGACTGAATGGGCTGCGCCTTATGCGAATGATGCTTTTATTCCCACAGTATTCATTCCTTGTTGTCAGGATGGAATGAAAATGAAATTGAGGGCGATGGAGTGTTATCAATCTCAACTAAGGCGGTTCCCCGGTTCTCGTTCTTTGGAGGCTTTGGAAGCTTTGGCGAAGTATAGAGGTGCCACAATTAGCGTAGAAAGAGCTGAGGCTTTTATGCTGATCCGAAGTATTTGGTAAAATGCAGTAGTGCTTAAATTCGTCTCGCCATCGTAGATGACTGAGGCTGATTGGACATTGGGGATGACTTCGGATGCCCGCTTCGTAAGCGTCCAAGCACAGCCTGAGTAAAACCGACTACATTCGCGGCTGTAACATTAATCTTGATAAATTATGTATTACAGCAACGAAGATTTTGAAAACTTTTACATTCGCTACAAGGCGGAGGGTC
>NZ_JAAKDT010000049.1 GCF_011038785.1 Parabacteroides sp. ZJ-118 | reverse complement strand
TCAACTATAAAGTTACGAAAAATTCGCCACTTGACCATCTTTTTAGGCGACTATTTTACTGATAATCAAAGGGTTTAATGTGTTTTGTAGCATATCTGCCAAGAATCAAAAAATTAACGAACTATTGTTACATAAAACCAATATATAATTAAATTTTAAAGATATGGCAACACCTCCGTTTCATTACGAGCCGATGTTCCAAAAGGGACCGGACACAACAGAGTATTATTTGCTTACAAAAGATCATGTTTCCGTTTCTGAGTTTGAAGGGAAACCGATCTTGAAAGTCGCTAAAGAAGGTTTGACCGCTATGGCTAACGCCGCTTTCCGTGATGTATCCTTCATGCTTCGCCGTTCTCATAACGAGCAGGTCGCACAGATCTTAAACGATCCGGAAGCTACGGACAACGATAAATACGTGGCCCTGACATTTCTTCGTAACGCCGAGGTAGCGGCTAAAGGCGTACTTCCTTTCTGCCAAGATACCGGTACGGCTATTATCCACGGCGAGAAAGGGCAGCAGGTCTGGACGGGTTATTGCGATGAGGAAGCGCTTTCCTTAGGAGTGTACAAGACCTACACGGAAGAGAATCTTCGTTACTCCCAGAATGCCCCGCTTACTATGTACGACGAGGTAAATACGAAATGTAACTTACCGGCCCAGATCGATATTGAGGCTACGGAGGGCATGGAGTATGAGTTCCTTTGCGTGACAAAGGGAGGTGGTTCCGCTAATAAGACTTATTTATACCAAGAGACAAAAGCGATCTTGAACCCGGGTACATTGGTTCCCTTCCTCGTAGAGAAGATCAAGACGTTGGGTACGGCCGCTTGTCCTCCGTACCATATCGCGATCGTGATTGGCGGTACTTCCGCTGAGAAGAATTTATTGACGGTGAAGTTGGCCTCTACTCGTTTCTACGATAGCTTGCCTACGACCGGTAGCGAGGGTGGCCGTGCTTTCCGCGACGTGGAGTTGGAGAAAGAGGTATTGGCCGCTGCCCAGAATATTGGCTTGGGCGCTCAGTTCGGCGGTAAATATTTGGCTCACGATGTCCGTATCATCCGTTTGCCTCGCCATGGCGCTTCTTGCCCGGTAGGTTTGGGTGTAAGTTGCTCCGCGGACCGTAATATCAAATGTAAGATCAATAAGGAAGGTATCTGGATCGAGAAGTTGGATAGCCATCCCGGCGAATTGATTCCGGAGGAACTTCGCCAAGCGGGTGAGGGAGACGCTGTCAAGATCGACTTGAACCAACCGATGGCGGATATCTTGAAGGAATTGGATAAATATCCGGTGTCTACTCGTTTGTCATTGAACGGAACGATCATCGTGGGTCGCGATATCGCTCACGCTAAGTTGAAGGAGCGTCTGGATCGTGGCGAGGATCTTCCCCAATACATCAAGGATCATCCGATTTATTACGCGGGCCCGGCTAAGACTCCGGCAGGTATGGCTTGTGGCTCTATGGGCCCGACGACCGCGGGACGTATGGACTCATACGTTGACTTGTTCCAGAGCCATGGCGGTAGCATGATCATGTTGGCGAAGGGTAACCGTAGCCAGCAAGTTACGGACGCTTGTAAGAACCACGGTGGTTTCTACCTAGGATCTATCGGCGGCCCTGCGGCTATCCTGGCTCAGAACAATATCAAGAGCATCGAGTGCGTGGAATATCCGGAATTGGGTATGGAAGCGATCTGGAAGATCGAGGTAGAGAACTTCCCCGCGTTTATCTTGGTAGATAACAAGGGTAATGACTTCTTCAAACAGATCAAACCTCGTTGCTGATTCGCATTGATCGGTAAGATAATGAAAAGCGGTATCCGGTGGTAGGCTGGATACCGCTTTTTTGGTAGTATGACGGGCATGCCATACATCTGTGGTGAAAGTCCATAAGGGGCGTAGTTGCCGACGAACCCTAAAGCGACTTGCAAGTTTCAAGCGGCGACGCTTGGGAGAGAAGAAGCAATAGCGAAATCGTGGCCTGACGAACAGAAACCTAATACTAAGGCGCAGCAAGCGGACAAGCTGGCCATAGACATCCTCACACGCAAAGGCCTTGTAAGTTGCCTTGATTACTACACGATTAGACACTCTTTGAAAACAAATTAAACCGCCGTATGCCGAACGGCACGTACGGTGGTGTGAGAGGGAAGGAAACAAACTTGAAAGTTTGTGCAAATATCAATGAAACTATTACACTTTAATTTTTTACCTTTGTGATTGTTAAGTGATAAAACATATATCCATGCCTCGTATATACATCCTCTTGATGTCGGTCTTGATCTCGGCTTTTTATGCTTGCGATCATCGGGGGAGGCCTTATCCCGCTACCCTGTCGCAGATCGAATCCCTTGCGGATACAAATCCGGAGGAAGCCCGCCCTTTGCTGGATCGATTGCGGGACAGCCTTTCGTCCTTTGATGAGGAACAGCGTATGTATTATGACTTGCTCGACTTGAAGGTCAATGATAAGATGTATGTCCGGCATACTTCCGATTCCCTGATCAAGCGAATCACCGCTTTTTATGAGGTATATGGCGATCGGGATAAATTACTGGAGTCTTATTACTATATGGGCCGTGTCTACCGGGATTTGAATGATGCTCCGGAAGCGTTGAAGTATTTCCAAAAGGCGTTGGATGTGGCGGGGGATACGAAGAAGTACCAATTATTGTCAAATGTCTATTCGCAGATGGGGATGCTTTATGATTATCAGAATGTATATGAAGAGGCGATCCGTATGTATGAGAAAGCGGCCCAATACAAGTTATTAAAGGGGGATAGCACTAGCTTGTCTCTTGTGATGAGAGACATCGCACGGGTGTATGATGCGATTAATAAGAATGATAGTGCGGTTTTGTATTATCAAAAGGCCGCCGATATAGCGAAAGAGATAGGCTTGGTGCATCGCTATTCCGGTATATCAACAGAATTAGGAGATCTTCACCGGGAAATGGGACTTTATGATAAGGCTTTGGAATGTTTGTTTGAATCATTAAAAGATTCCGTAGGCCGGAATATGTATCCTACTTATTCTACATTGGGACATATTTATTTAGAGGTGGGAAGATTGGACTCTGCCGACTACTATTTAAGGAGATGTTTGGATAGTCCTGATTTATATGTGAGAGACGCTATTTATGAGTACTTGTCGCTTTTGTATGAGCGTCGGTTGAATTATCGGGAGGCTATTCGCTATGTCCGTCTTGGCCAGCAAGTGCAAGATTCCATCCGCAAGATAACCGATTCGGAGGAAATCCGTAAAATGACCTCTTTATATAATTATCAAAAGCGGGAAACTGAGAATTTACGGCTAAAGGGCGAGAATGACCGGATGCAGATTCGTATTTGCCGGATATTATCCTTGTTCGGATTGGGGCTTTCGATAACCTTATTGTTTATATATAGACTAAAACGGCAGAAAGAGCGGTTGGCTAGGCAGTTTGAGGCGCTTCAGCGGGAAAAGCAAGAACAATATGAGAGAAGTTTTCAATATGTAGAAGCGAATAACGCGAAATTGAATGAATTGGGAACCTTACTATCTAAAGACCATGAAGATACAAATTCATTGCTTCATGTGCGAAAAGAACTTTTGCAAGTGACCAATGAACAAATACAGTTGCGGCGTACCGAGCGTGATTTGTTAGAGTCGGATTTAAGGCATTCGGATATCTATATGAAATTCCATTCCACGAATGAGGCAGATCAGATAATCAGGGAAGAAGATTGGAATGCTTTACGGAAGGAGTTAGATAAGACATACAATAATTTTACGAATCGTCTATATCAGTTATATTCGGGAATGTCATTGATAGAACTCCGGATTTGTTACTTGATAAAGATATCAGTCAAGGTAACTGATATGGCAAAAATCTTGGGTCGCTCCAAACCCTCCGTATCCTCATCCCGTAAACGGCTTTATAAAAAAATAAAGGGAGAGGATGGAACCCCGAATGAACTGGATGAATTAATCGCTGGTCTTTAGCCTTATACAACTCTGCGAACAAAAAGCGAACAAAAAGCGAACAAAGTTTTAACCCCGAATCCAACCTTATCGGATACTTTTGCAATCAAAAAATGAATGGGATGAAAAGAATTTTATTTTTGACTTTGCTAAGTTGCGTGGGGCTGTGTACACATGTGATGGCTGAAGAGAAGAAAGGGGATCATGATAAAGAAGAAGAACGTTCTATATCTCATGCTCCGGTAAAAGTGGAAATTGTAAATGATGGGGTAATGCTTCATTTTATGGTTTCTTTTGACAATGTGTTTATACAGGTTGTTGATGATAGTGGGATTCCCCTCTTTGAGAGATTATTATCGATAAGTTCTCCGCAAAGTTATTATATTCCTGTAAGCACCCGTGAAAACCCATACCTTTTAATTGTAAGCGGGGATGATGTGTATCAAGAATTTCCAATTAATTTATAATTTAATTTTATTAAAGTGAATTTCAAAAGTTTATTTGTTTTAGGAGCGGTACTATGTGGATTTGCTTCTTGTGAGAGTTCTTTGGATGAGGATAACTTGATGTTGTCTAATTCAACCCAAGAAAATGTAGAGACTAAAAGCTTAGAGGGGGAAAGTCAATCTTTTACTCTTTATGCTTCTTATAAAGGTACGGACTACACTGTCAGTTGTGAACGCAGGAATGACTCTATTATCTACTTAGATGAAACATTTAAGGGGAAAACTCATTCGGATTCAAATTTGGATAATGTCCCTTGTGGTGATGATTCTTGGAGTGATAAAATTACATCATTTACTTTTTCTATAGAGGAAGTAGGAAAATACACTCAAAGCCCTCATTCTAGATAAAGATTAGATCGTTTTACAAGAGCAGCAAAGATAATTTAAATAACTTTGTTGACTCTTGTTTTTATTTCATTATAAATAGTATTGTATATGAGAAAACTTTGGTCTGCTTTTTTTGTTTGTGTATGCTTTTGGTCTCATTGAGTGTTTTTGCCCAACAAGGAGAGAAAAGTGTCGGGATAAATGTGGGTTACGGTACAGCAAGTAGTTTTGAGTCGTTTCGCTTAGGTGCTGAGTTCAATTGGAACGCAACGGATCATATTCGTTTGTCGCCTTCTTTCGATTGCTATTTTGCCAGTAGTACCTCTTATGTGGTTAGTGCGGATGTACATTATTTATTTCCGATAAAAAACACATGGCAGGTTTATCCTTTGCTGGGAGTCACTTATACTCATTTCATGAGTAATGAATTTGGGGGAAATATTGGAGCTGGTGTGGAATATCCGATTTCCTCGTCTTTTTATGTAAGTGCCGAAGGGAAATACCAGCTTACGAAAGATTTCCAGCAATTTGCTTTGGCGGCAGGTGTAGCCTATAAGTTTTAATAGGTCATTTGATACATCGTTCGACGGAGTATGAAGACTAAATTCGTTGGGAGAACGAGCTATAAGAACTTCTTAGGAGATGGAACGTCCTATAAAATAAAATCCCGGATAGCGTTTAATCTACCCGGGATAATATATAATGTATAAGACCTTATCTTAGTCTCTGTACTCCCTGCGAGGTCCGCGATCACCACGGTTCCCACGATCACCACGGTCTGGACGAGGTCCGCGATCTCCTCTTTCTGGTCTTGGCGGACGTTCCTCGTAACCTTCCGGTTTCGGAAGCAACACCTTGCGGGAAAGTTTGAACTTGCCTGTTTTCGGATCGATATCAACCAACTTGACAGAAACCGTATCGCCTTCCTTCAAACCAGCTTGCTCAACGGTCTCCAGACGTTTCCAGTCCATCTCGGAAATGTGTAGCAAACCATCCTTGCCCGGCATGAACTCAACGAACGCACCATAAGGCATGATAGAGGAAATCTTTCCTTCATAAACCTCACCGATCTCAGGAACAGCGACGATAGCCTTGATCGCTTTGACAGCTGCATCGATCGTAGCCTTATTCGTGCCGGAGATCTCGACCTTTCCTACGCCGTCTATCTCATCGATAGAAACCGTAGCTCCCGTCTTCTCTTGGATACCTTGGATAATCTTACCGCCCGGGCCGATTACCGCACCGATGAACTCTTTACCGATAATCATCGTCTCGATACGAGGTGCATGAGGTTTTAAATCTTCACGAGCTTCCGGTTGAGCCTCCAAGATCTTGCCCAAGATATGCATACGGCCCTCTTTCGCTTGAGCCAAAGCGTTCTCAAGGATCTCGTAAGACAAACCGTCTACCTTGATATCCATCTGAGTAGCCGTGATACCGTCTTTCGTACCCGTTACCTTGAAGTCCATATCACCCAAGTGATCCTCGTCGCCCAAGATATCAGACAAGATGGCGTAGTTCGTACCCTTGTTCTCAGAGATCAATCCCATAGCGATACCAGATACCGGTTTCTTCATCGGAACACCTGCGTCTCTCAATGCCAAGGTGCCGGCACAAACCGTAGCCATAGAAGAAGAGCCGTTAGACTCCAAGATGTCGGAGATTACACGTACTACATACGGATAGTTGTCCGGAATCATGCGTTTCAGCGCACGGTGAGCCAAGTTACCGTGTCCGATCTCACGACGCCCTACGCCACGCGTGGCTTTAGCCTCGCCTGTGGAAAACGGGGGGAAGTTGTAATGCAGAAGGAAACGCTCGTATCCATGGTTCAATACGTCGTCTACCATTTTCTCATCAGCCTTCGTACCTAAAGTTACCGTAGATAAAGACTGAGTCTCACCACGTGTAAAGATTGCGGAACCGTGAGGACCCGGCAGGCAATCCGTCTCGATCCAGATCGGACGTATCTCGGTAGTCTTACGACCATCCAAACGCTTGCCCTCATCAAGGATGGCACGGCGCATAGCCTCTTTTTCTACATCATGATAATAACGACCGATCATTTCCAGTTTCTCGTCCGTCAACTCCTCCTCGGAGAATTGAGCCTTGTATTCCTCCACGATTTTCTCGAAAGCCTCGCTGCGTTCGTGCTTGCCGCTACCGGATGTGGCTACGGCGTAAACCTTGGCGTAGCATTTGTCGTGTACATCCTTGCGCAACTCGTCATCGTTTACCTCGTGGCAATATTCACGTTTTACCAGTTTTCCGCAAGTCTCGGATAATTCCAATTGGGCCTTGCATTGTACTTTGATAGCCTCGTGAGCCACTTTGATAGCTTCAAGCATCTCAGATTCTTGAACCTCGTTCATTTCGCCCTCAACCATCATGATGTTGTCTATAGTAGCGGCAACCATGATGTCGATATCAGCTTTCTCCAATTCTGCGGAAGTTGGGTTGACGATGAATTTCCCATCCGTACGAGCCACACGAACCTCAGAGATCGGCCCGTTGAAAGGAATATCAGAAACTGCCAAAGCGGCGGAAGCGGCCAAGCCTGCTAATGCGTCCGGCAAATCTTCGCCATCCGCGGAGAACAATATAATATTTACATATACCTCAGCGTGGTAGTTGTCCGGGAAAAGAGGGCGCAACGCACGGTCTACTAAACGGGCTGTGAGGATTTCATAATCAGAAGCTTTTCCTTCTCTTTTTGTGAAACCTCCGGGGAAACGTCCAAAAGCGGAGTATTTCTCCTTGTATTCCACTTGCAACGGCATGAAGTCAACACCCGGGTTCGCGTCTTTAGCGGCGCAAACAGTGGCGAGCAACACGGTGTTGTTCATGCGGACAGTAACCGCTCCGTCCGCCTGTTTCGCCAATTTCCCGGTTTCGATGGTAATGGTTCTTCCATCACCTAACTCGATCGTCTTGTTAATTGGATTAAGCATAATCTTTTTTCTTATTTTTCTATCTGTCAAAAATTGGTGCAAATGTAGTGAAAGTTTGCCTGTAATTGCATGAAAATGAAAAGAAATAATAGTCTTAAAGTACTTTTTTGGGAAAAAGCCTTGAAGAAATATGGAATAATAGTGCCACAATTGTAAAATAATGTATATTTGCACCGGATTAGTAACATAGACAAATTGGAGTAATGAAACAAATATCTACGAATTTACTGGCAGTGCTGTGTGTTATGTCGCTTTTGTTCACGGCTTGTAAGAAGAATTCTGATTTTACGGTGGAAGGTGTGGTATCCGGCGCTGACGGCCAGATGATGTATCTGGAGAACGTAGGCGTTTCGACGGTAGAACTGATGGATTCTGTAAAGCTGACAGCGGCGGGTAGGTTCAGCTTTACGAAACCTCGTCCGGCATTTCCTGATTTTTATCGCTTGCGCCTGAATAATCAATTGATAAACTTCTCGGTTGATTCTACGGAGACGATCTCGTTCGTGGCCGATGCCGGGACTTTCGCTACTTCTTATAGCGTGGAGGGCTCCGAGAATTGCAAGGCGATCAAGAGTATTACCTTGGCTCAATTAGACGCTAACCAAGCGATCCATCGCTTACGGAAAGAGTTAGAGTCCGGTCTGGTGGCGGATTCTGCATATTCCCGTCAGCTGCTCGAGGCCGCTGAGGACTATAAGAACGTGGCGCGTAAGTATATTTATTCCGCTCCGATGTCCGCTGCTGCTTACTTTGCCTTGTTCCAGCAAATTGATGGCTTGTTGTTTTTCGATTTGTATGACAAGAACGACTCGAAGGCTTATGGTGCCGTAGCCACCAGTTTTGATCATTATTATCCGGAAAGCCCTCGTGCTAAGCATCTGTATAACTTGGCTCTTCAATCGATAAAGGTGATTCGTAGCCAGCGCCCGGTGGATTTGGATAAGGTGGAGAAGAAAGAGATTAGCTTCTTGGATATCGAGTTGCCGAATATACAGGGGGAAAACACGAAATTGTCTTCTGTCGCTACAGGTAAGGTGGTGTTGATCAACTTTACGGCCTATGTGTCCGAATGGTCTCCTGCCTTGAATATGGAATTTGGCGATTTATATATGAAGTACCACGACAAGGGCTTGGCGATTTATCAGATCTCTTTGGATAATGATCTCCACTTCTGGAAGAACGCAGCTTCTAATTTACCTTGGACTTGCGTGCGTGATCCACAGTCTGCTTACTCCCAGGCTGCGGCGTTGTACAACGTGAAACAGCTTCCTGCGATCTTTGTCTTGGATCGTAAGGGGAACTTGGTTAAACGGGTGGACGACGTGAAGAAACTTGAGGCTGACATCAAGTCGGTATTGTAAATTGTTCATGATTCAATCATCCGGCTTGTATGTTATAAAGCACTTTCGCAAGTTTGTCTATCTGAGAAAGATGATCTAACTTTGCAAAGTCTTGAACTGATAAAGAGGGGGAGTTCCGGCCATATGACGTGGTCGGGATTCTTTTTTATTATGCGATAATCAATCAATATTAATATAAAGAATAAGGAGGATTTAATATGGCTGCTAGTTATATGACAAAAGATGGCTACGATAAGATTTTAGCTGAAATCAACTATCTGGAGACTGTGAAGCGCCCTGAAATATCGGCTCAGATCGCTGAGGCGAGGGATAAGGGTGACTTATCCGAGAACGCCGAGTACGATGCCGCTAAAGAGGCTCAAGGTATCATGGAGGCGAAGCTTGCGCAGTTGAAAGGTTTGATCTCAAACGCCCGTCTGATCGATGAGAGTCGTGTGAAAACAGATGAGGTTCAGATTTTGAACAAGGTGAAAATCAAGAATACGAAGAATAACGCTGTCATGACCTATACGTTGGTATCGGATTCGGAGGCTAACTTAAAAGAAGGTAAGATCTCTGTAAGCACTCCGATCGCCCAAGGTTTGATGGGGAAGAAGGTAGGGGATGTCGTTGAGATCCGTGTGCCTTCTGGCTTGATGACGTTTGAGATTATGGATATTTCAATTTAAATAAGAAAGACGTATGGCAACTATTTTCAGCAGAATCGTGGCGGGTGAGATCCCTAGCCACAAGGTCGCGGAAGACGATGAGTTTTTTGCTTTCCTCGATATCAATCCGGTAGCCTTGGGGCATACCTTGGTAATTCCCAAGAAGGAGGTCGATTATATCTTTGATATGGATGATCCGATGCTAGGACGGATGGTCGCTTTCGCTAAACGGGTAGCTCGTGCCCAAGAGGCTGCTATTGTGTGTAAGCGTGTAGGATTGGCCGTCATGGGTTTGGAAGTGCCCCATGCGCATATCCATCTGATTCCTATCACGAAGGAGTCCGATATGTATTTCGGCGGGAAGAAATTGACTGTAAGTCAAGAAGGGCTGGCCGAGGTCGCCGCTAAGATTAGAAAAGAATTTAAATAATGGAATATAATTTTTTAATTATAAAAAATTGGTTACATTTGCACCTGTTGTCTTATGCGTGACAATACCACGCAGAGAGAGCAGCAATCATTAATATGATTCATTAGTGGTTTTTACTCATAAATTTGTTAACCTTAGAAGAAAGGCCCCTCTGTGACAGAGCGGCCCTCTTTTTAACACACAATAATAAACTGGCTAAATTTATACATTCATCTTACATCTCTGAATAGGGTTAAGGGAGCCAAACGGCATGCCTGTTCCAACCGTGTACACCGTCCCAGTAATTATGCCAGTCATACAGCATACCGGATTGATGGATATATACGCCACATAATACAAGGGAGATGAACCATATGGCTAATAATATCCACCTTGCTTGCGTCGGTAAGGGGCGTATCTTGAACAATTGGCTGCAAATCGCATATATCAGGGAGAATATGGGGATACCGATGAATAAGATCGTCCCTATGCATCCCATGATCGCCATTGACAACGGTGCCCCGTTTATCAAGTCCGCCCCGAACGGAGAGAGGTTATAGATGAATCCGGCTCCACCCATGAGTAACGCGAATGTTACGACTACCAGAATGAATACGACTAATACTAGCGGTGGCAACAAGAAGATTCCGGCTAATATGATGAAAAACTTCAAGATGAATCCGATGACCAGGACGAAAACATCTGCCAGCTTCTGGAAGAAGTTTCTCGGCTTATCCGAGCAGATAAAGTCGTTCACGTTATTGCTGACTTTCTCGAATCCATCTGTTACGGTCTTTCCGATATTCTCCACCGTGACGCTTTGTCCGCGCATCTCGAGTTTTTCAGTCGCTGTACGTGCCATCGGTACGATGATCCACAACGAAAAGTAAAGTGGAACCGTGACTCCATAGAAGAACATCAGAAGGAAAAGCACGATACGTACGGCAGTTGGGTCCCAATCCATGTAGGCGGCGACACCTCCGGCGACACCTCCTAGAATACGGTTGTCCGGATCGCGCATCAATCGTTTCTTGGTCGTCTGGGTATGAGTATCTTGTTGTTGCGTCCGGTAATTATCCCCGTGGTCGGTGTTTTTTTCTTCCTCCTCGAAAATTTCTTCCGGTTTACCCATTCGTTTGATCACTTCCTCTACTTGCTCGATCGTGATGACCTCGTAGCCTAAGCGAATACGCTCGTTGAGAAGCTCCGAGATACGCATCTCGAAATCATCCATGATCTCATCCGAACCCTCTTCTTTGCGAAAGAGGATGTGTAGGTTAGACAGATATCCGTCTAGTAATTGGTATGCGTCTTCGTCAATGTGGAAAACTGTGCCTCCCAGATTAACAGTAAGTGTCTTCTTCATCACTCTTTTGTTTTAATTGTTTCTGATGTGGTTTATTGTATCATTTAGTTCCTGCCATGAAGTCTCCAGCTCGCCGAGGAATAGTTCTCCTTTCTCGGTTAGTTGGTAATACTTGCGTGGTGGCCCTTGCGTAGATTCTATCCACTGATAACTTAATAGCTCGCTATTTTTTAATCGGGTTAAAAGAGGATATAAAGTGCCTTCCACAACGATCAACTTCGCTTCTTGTAACTTCTGAATGATATCAGAGGTGTAAGCGGGTTCCTTTTTGAGAAGCAGGAGGATGCAATATTCCAGCGTTCCTTTCCTCATCTGTGATTTTACGTTCTCTGCATTCATCTCTTTTAATTTTATGCTACAAATGTATGTATTACATATGTACTATGCAATACATACTACTATGAATTATCATTATTTAACTGAATGCTTGCACATAAAGAGCAATTATGTGTAAAAAAAAGGCTGATGTCGTGTCTTTTAGAAGAGAAAAACGTACTTTTGCGGCATCAATTCAAAATAAGGAATTATGATTTATTATCATTTTGCCGAGCTAATACACCGTCAGGCAGAGAAATATGGGAACCGTACAGCGTTGAAACACAGAGATAGCGCTACAGGGAAATGGCTGAAGATTTCTTGGAGGGAATTTTCCGATAAGGTTATGCTTACGGCCAAGGCAATGGCTGAGTTCGGGATAAAGGTCCAAGAGAATATTGGGGTTTATTCCCAAAATATGCCTCAGTGTTTATATACGGACTTTGGTGCGTATGGTAACCGGGTGGTTTCCATCCCGATGTATGCGACGAATTCTCCGGGACAAATCGAGTACATCATCAATGACGCTAAGATCCGCACGTTGTTTGTGGGTGAGCAATTGCAGTATAATAACGCTTTCAAGGTACAGAAGGACTCTAAGTATCTGGAGCGTCTGGTTGTCTTCGACCCGGCGGTCAAGATGAATCCGGAAGATAAAACATCTATTTATTTTGATGATTTCTTGCGCTTGGGAGATAATGCGCATGCGGAGAGTATGGTGAAAATACGTATGACGGAAGCCATTCCAAACGATCTGGCTACCATTATATATACGTCCGGTACGACGGGGGAGTCGAAAGGCGTAATGCTTCCTCATTCCTGCTATTTGGAGGCGATGCGGATACACGATATCCGTCTGCCTCTGGTAACCGACAAGGATCTATCTATGAGTTTCTTGCCAATGACACATATCTTCGAGAAAGCTTGGTGTTATTATTGTCTCCACAGAGGGATCACGATCGCCATTAATCAAGACCCGAAAATGATCCAGAAGACATTGCCGGAGGTCCATCCTACACTGATGTGCAATGTGCCTCGTTTTTGGGAGAAGGTGTATGCGGGCGTACATGAGAAGATCAATTCTTCTTCTCCTTCCATGAAGAAGATTTTCTTGGATGCGATCGAGACCGGGCGAAGGTACAATCTGATGTATAAGAATAAAGGTATTCCAGCCCCGCATAGTCTGAAACTGAAGTTCCAATTTTACAATAAAACGGTTTTCACCTTATTGAAGAAGGTATTGGGTATTGAGCGTGGACGGTTTTTCCCGGTGGCGGGCGCTCCGCTATCGGACACGATTAATGAGTTCTTGCAGTCCGTAAATATCCCGATCGCCTATGGTTATGGACTGAGCGAGACGACGGCTACGGTTTGTTTCTACCCGGAGATCGGATTTCAATTTGGTTCTATTGGTGAGGTGATGCCGGGAGTTCAAGTGAAAATAGATCCGGAGAATAGCGAGATCTTGGTGAAAGGCAAGACTGTGATGTCCGGTTATTATAATAAACCGAAAGAGACGAAGAAGGCTTTTACCGAGGATGGTTTCTTCCGCACCGGCGACGCTGGTCGTTTGGAAGGTAGTACGCTATTCTTTACGGAAAGAATCAAGGATTTGTATAAGACTTCTAACGGGAAATACATCGCGCCGCAAGCGATCGAGATGGTGATGAACGGTGATAATTATATCGAGCAAATCGCTGTTATTGGCGATCAACGTAAGTTCGTGAGCGCTTTGATCGTGCCGGCTTATCCATTGTTGGAGAAGTATGCCGGAGAAAAAGGTATCTCGTTCGAGAACCGGGAGGAGTTGGTGAAAAACAAGGATATCATTCGTTTCATCGAGGCAAGAGTGGAGGAGCACCAGAAGAACTTGGCTCCCTACGAGAAGATCAAGCGCTTTACCTTGTTGCCAGAACCCTTTGTGATGGGATGTGAGCTGACGGATACGCTTAAATTGCGGCGTCCGATCGTATTACAGAAGTACGCTAATCAGATAGAGACGATGTACGAGGAATAACGAGTTTGCCGGCTATCAACTATTTCGTATCTTCGCGGTGAGTTTAAAAAAAAGAATATATGATCACATCAGACCAACTACATGACGTATTGGAGCGCGATAAGGCGCTGAGGGGGTATCTTTGACATCGATAGCAAGACCATTCAGTTAGAAGAGGAGGAGCTACGTACGCAAGACCCCGGTTTCTGGGAAGACGCCAAACGTGCGGAAGTCCAGATGAAGAAAGTAAAGGAGCTAAAGAAGTGGATCGAGCTTTACGGTGAGGTGCATGCGGCGGCTGAAGAGCTAGAGCTGGCTTACGAATATGTAAAGGAAGAGATTATTACCGAGGAAGAGGTGGATGCGGCTTATAAGAAGGCCTTTCATTTACTGGAAGACTTGGAGTTCCGTAATATGCTTCGTGACGAGGCTGATCAAATGAGCTGCGTGCTTAAGATCAACTCGGGTGCCGGTGGTACCGAGAGCCAGGATTGGGCTTCCATGTTGATGCGTATGTATCAGCGTTGGGCTGAGAATAACGGTTATAAGATCTCTGTCGCCAACTATCAGGAGGGGGATGAGGCCGGCATCAAGACCGTGACTTTCAATATCGAGGGTGATTACGCCTATGGCTATCTGAAGAGCGAGAATGGCGTGCATCGTTTGGTCCGTGTATCTCCTTACAACGCTCAAGGTAAACGAATGACCTCTTTCGCCTCCGTATTCGTCACCCCGTTGGTGGATGATACGATCGAGGTAAAGGTAGAGACGGCGGCTATCTCTTGGGATACGTTCCGTTCGGGCGGTGCTGGAGGACAGAACGTGAACAAGGTGGAATCCGGAGTTCGCTTGCGTTATCAGTTCAAGGATCCGTATACAGGTGAGGAAGAAGAGATCTTGATCGAGAATACAGAGACTCGCGACCAACCCAAGAATCGAGAGAACGCTATGCGTCAATTGCGCTCTATCCTTTATGACAAGGAGTTGCGGCATCGTATGGCCGAGCAAGCCAAGGTGGAGGCCGGAAAGAAAAAGATCGAGTGGGGTTCACAGATCCGTAGTTACGTATTTGATGACCGCCGTGTAAAAGATCATCGTACGAACTACCAGACTTCCGACGTGAATGGTGTGATGGATGGAAAGATCGACGATTTCATCAAAGCATACTTGATGGAGTTCGCCGGAGAAGAAAGTGTGGAAAAATAAGTTTTCCCCTTTTGCATTTGTATATCTCGATAATAAATCGTAATATTGCACCCGATTTCGGAGCTAGGCTCCGAACAGGTCCTATAGCTCAGTTGGTTAGAGCACCTGACTCATAATCAGGGAGTCCTTGGTTCAAGCCCAAGTGGGACCACGATGAGTGATCGCTAAATAACGTGATGGCAGTTATTTAGCGACTTTTTTTGCTTTAGAGAAATGCCGCTGCCCTCGTGAATATGGAATGAAAGGCTTTGTTGATCAAGCCCGGATCGATACGGGAGTGTGTCGGGAAGGGTATTTGATGGGAGTATGTGAACGGGAAATCCAACTCTTCCAATATTTTGCCGGACGCTTTCCCTAAAGCCTTGATCACCCCACCGGTAGGCATAACGATATCCTTTCTCAAAGAGATCGCACGAATACGATTGCAAGCTCGTTGGAAGAACGACTCCCGGTAATTTCGTAAGACATCCTCATGTACCATGGCTTTAAAGGCTTGCTCCAGAGAATCATTCTTGAACGAGGTGGGAAGCGTACGATTCTCCAAGAAATCATGTCGGAAGTAATGGCGTACTTTGGCGAATGCCTCCTTGTCCATGATATCACGGGCATTGCCATTCATCTCACTGAAGATGGAGCCACCGCAAAACATGAATAGACGGGTGTCCGTAAACATCTTGTCCGGATTCGCCAATAGCAAGACCTGCGAGAGTAACGCTCCGATGGAGTAAGCGAATAAGTTGATGATCGTATCTTCCTTGAACAAAGGATGCTCGCCGTTTTTGATCTCATGAACCAATTGACACAGATTATAAACGGACTCTCTGCCCGAGGCGTAAAAGCGTAACGGGTTTTGGGATAGCCGGCTGCTGAGGGCCACGTTGGCGAAGGTGGAGTTCGTCACGTTCACTATCTCCTCCTTGCGTTTGCGTACCCAAGGGAGGATCGCGCGGGGATTGACCCATAGTCCCGGAGTACGGTTCATGTGGAAAGCGATCGGGAAGAGAATAACGGGCTTGCCGGTCGTATGGGTGAGGTATTCCGCCCATGTGAGGTATTTTCCCCAAGTCCGCTCGTTCAGACCGTGCAGCAGGATAATCGCCTCATTATTCTTTTTACGTCTCGAGGGCGTGAATACGACATACGAGAAAGATTTGTTCTCTTGGATACGATCGTCTGTCATCGGACAGAATCCGGTGGGGGTAAGTCCCTTTTGGAACTCGTCGATCTCGCTGGCACCGCGGGTCTGGATGAATCGAAACGGGATGATCTCCAGATGGCTCTCTCCCAATTCAGTCTTTTTGTCATAAGAGAAAAGGCTGTTCAGCTGCTTTGTACGAAGTGAAATATCCATAATCTTCTGTTTTTTTTACTGCAAACAAACAATAGGATAACATCTCTTCAGAATAAATGGTTTAAACAGGCTTTCTTAGGAGCATACGGTAAGCAGGATATCGTGAGGCATTCTCTTATATCTTTTTCCCTCCATCTGTCCTGCGTGCAGTGTCGCCATTGGAAGCGGTCTTTGCCAAGTAAAAATGGGCGTTAAAGCTGAAAGAGAGAATGTTTACGTTTACGTTCTTTGTCTTCTGAAAAATTTTCTGTAACTTGCCGCTGTTTATCAGTCAGATCAGCGCGGTAGCCCATTTTATTGCTCTATAAATACGATTGCTATATCCAAAGATGAAAATGGATTAAGAACTACCGGCTGATAAACTTTTAAATGAATTCAAAACAGTTTCTAACATTAATAGTTGTGTTTTTATGCAGATGGATAGACGACAATTCGTGAAAAACCTAGGGCTGGGAACAGCCTCTTTAGGTATGGGAAGCTTGGTAACGGCTTCCTCATGTGTTCCGTCCGGGGATTCCTCCCTTAAACAAAATGGTAAGGAAGGAGAGGATGGACAGTTTTTATTTATCGGTGACGATATCGCTATTGCCCAGACAGAGTATGGGAAGGTGAGGGGATATCTGTTGAATCATGTGTATACATTCTTGGGAGTTCCCTATGGGGCTGATACATCGGGAAAAAATCGCTTTATGCCTCCTCAAAAGCCAGAGCCGTGGACTGATGTGAGACCGGCGGTTTTTTATGGGAATACGGCGCCGCAACGTATGGAGAACCGGTGGCCCAATAATTACGGAACGTTTGCCGATCATTGGAACTACTGGGATGTGAGTGAGGATTGCTTGTGTTTGAATGTATGGACACCGGGCATTGCGGATGGTAAGAAACGTCCCGTGTTGGTGTGGCTGCATGGCGGCGGTTTTACAAATGGTAGTGGGATCGAGCAGGATGGATATCATGGAGAGAATATAAGCCGGGAAGGAGATATCGTATTCTGTTCTATTAACCATCGGTTGGGGCCGATCGGTTTCTCAGACTTCTCTAGTGTTGGAGGAGAAGCGTATAAGGATTCCGGCAATGTGGGGATGTTAGATATCATTGCCGCCTTGCGATGGGTACATGATAATATCGCCAATTTCGGTGGGGATCCCGGGAATGTGACGATTATGGGACAGTCCGGAGGAGGTGCCAAGGTCTGTACGGTTGCCGCCATGCCGGCGGCAAAAGGGTTGATCCATAGAGCTGTGGCTTTAAGTGGATCTGCGATAGGAGCTTCCGATCAGTCAATGACCCGGAAAGTGGGAGAATATATCTTGAAAGAAGCGGGACTGACCGCTTCCCAGCTGGATGAATTGCAGAAAATACCTTGGCGGGAATATTTGGATATAGCGGATAGGGCTTGTAAAAAGTGCTGGGAAGATCAAGGAATTAGCATGAGACGCTCTTTCGGTCCTGTTGCCGATGACCGGAATATCCCGGCTAGTGTATTCTACTCCGGAGAGAACCATTTGGAGTCTCCTGTCGTCCCGATGATATTCTGCACGACTTTCCATGAGTGGAATCCAAACAGGTTGGATGCGGCTTTGGAAAAAATTACTCAAGACGGTGTGATCGAGAAACTGAGAAGTCGATATGGAGATAAAGCAGAATCGATCGTGAAGGCTTACGCTAAGAGTTTCCCGGATAAGACTCCGGTGGAGCTTTGGGCGATGATTTTGTCTTCCCGTCAACGAGTGGTTGAGGCGGCTAACGCAAAATTAAAGCAAGGCCAGCCAGTATATGTGGCTTGGTTCGGCTGGTGTTCGCCCTTGTTTAATAACCGTATGCGTGCGTTCCATTGCTCGGATATCTGTT
The DNA here is from genome assembly GCF_011038785.1 of Parabacteroides sp. ZJ-118. GTDB lineage: Bacteria > Bacteroidota > Bacteroidia > Bacteroidales > Tannerellaceae > Parabacteroides. Next base: position 4,494 of record NZ_JAAKDT010000049.1, on the reverse strand, counting down.
TCTGGTTTAAAAATACGGATCGGATGTTTACCCATACGGGTGGAGGTAAGGTGCCTCGTGCGTTGTCGGATAAGATGTCTGGCGCTTTGTTGAATTTCATGCGGACAGGAGATCCGAACGGAGGAGAGCTGCCCGTTTGGCCGAAATACACGGAAGAAAATGGAGAGGTGATGATCCTGGATAATACGTGTGAGGCCCGGAATGATCCGGATCGGGAAGCCCGTAAATCTTTGGAGGTTTGATGTGTCGCCTCGTGGGTTTGCCGATGATCCTTCGAAACGGAAGGAGGGCTTAACCCAGATGCGATATGATATAGAGAGGGTAGCGGGGATCAGGCGAAAAATTTTTCGCCCGATCCCCGCTCAATCAGTTACCCAGTTGCATCGTGCACGGTTTCCGGAGTATTCCGGGCGTTAGCGGGCTTCTGTCTTATCGGATTTATTAGATATTCCTTATTCTCCCGTAATTACCGAAAATTCACCGATACCCGCTTGTTTTTTATTATCTACGATACGAGTCGCTACCAAACGGATTTGATCCCCTTTCGTTATCGGGAAATGTACGACTTGCTCGATAGGGTTAGCCTTGATATTGGAGAATTCGCCTTCGGCTACCTTCTTCCCATTAATATACAATTGATAGTTGGAGATATGGCCGCTTGCGTCACGCCCTTGGTTTGGGGTGTAGCGGAATCCGGATATAGGCATTTCTTTCGCTAATTGTACGACCAGCTCCTGTTTCCCTTGAGGTAAATAGTAGGTCGTGTAGCCATCTCCGTCTAGGATCACGCTGCTTTTCTCATCTTTCGGGGACACGATCGTGTAATCACAAGCGGGAATATCGAACGTTTGCGTGGAAACCGGGCTGACTGTATCGAAAGTCGGATCATAGGCAATCGCCTTGACAGTTCCTTTTTGCGCGAAAGCGAATGGAGCCTGGTAAAGCGGTGAGCCCTTAGTCGGATCTGAACCGTCGGTGGTATAATGAAGCTCGGAGCCTTTATCTCCTGCCAGTATGGTTACCTCGTCATTGATATTACGGGCAATCGTCGGCTCGGTCGCCAGAGCGGGGGCAAGGTATGCCTCCACGTTATTGATACAAAGCGGTCCGCGTGCGTCCGTGAAGTTGATCCGTATCTTTTCCACTTTCTCGGTCCGGAAACGGACAATTCGCTTATATCCGACAGTTGTCGTAGAGTCTACGGTCTGTGCCGGAATCCACTTTCCCTCTTGCTCGAGTTCGATGTTGAACGAGCGCACGCGCTGTCCTAACGGGATATATTCTTGTATTACCAAGCGGTTTACATCGGTAGGATGGGTTAACGTAAAAGTCAATGAACCACTGGTCACTCCATCATCTGTAGCCCAATAGGTATCCCAATCTCCATCTACTGTCTTATTGGGACTGAAGTTACGCCCCCTTTTATTGCTAGCTTGCACATAGCATCCTTTCAAAAGATTCTCCTTAAAGTCGTTTTGGATGGTTTGATACCATTGTACGGCACGGGCGGAGTCTACCGGACTTATTTTCCCGTTCAACGCTACGGGGAAGTTCAATAAGAAATTGGCGTTATGCCCGACACTTCGGTAATAAAGATCGACTAATCTTGCCAGAGATTTGACTTGGTGATCTTCTCGAGAGTGATAGAACCATCCCGGACGGATAGATACGTCGCATTCTCCACCTAGCCACATCGGCCCGTTCTCATCCCCCCATACACTCTGTTGGAAAGTAGGCATGGAGGGTTCCGGAGCGAAGATGCTCCATTGGGTATCACCCGCCCAACCTTCCTCATTACCGATCCAGCGGATATCGGGTACTGTCCCTCCGAAAACCATGATGTCCGGGTGGTGCGCCTTGATCGTGTCACGTGCTCGTTCATATTGATAATAGGTCTTGGCATCGATAGCACGGGTTTCATTCGCGCCGCCATACCAACCATTGCCACCGTTTGCCCCATCAAACCAATATTCGAACAACGGGCCATAGTTGGAAACCAATTCATGTAATTGGGCATGGAATTTCTCAACATATCCCGGTTGCCCGTAATTCTCGCTGTTCCTGTCCCAAGGGGAGAGATAAACACCAAATTTCAGCCCGTGTTTCTTACAAGCGTCGGATAGTTCTTTCACCATATCCCCGTTGCCATCTTTCCATGGAGAATTCTTTACGCTATATTCGGTTGTGGCGGTGGGCCATAGACAGAACCCGTCGTGATGCTTGGTGGTTAGGATTACACCTTTCAATCCGGCGGCTTTGATCGTTTGCGCCCATTGATCACAATCCAGATCCGTTGGATTGAATGTGGAGGCGGGAGTGTTTCCGTATCCCCATTCCAGATCATTGAACGTGTTTAATCCGAAATGGACAAAGGCGTATGTTTCCATCTTATGCCATTCAACCTGTGCCGGCGTGGGAACGGGCAGGATAGGGGCGGGTGCTGTCGCTTCTTTACAGGAGAAGAAGGAGGACAATCCGAGCCCCAATAAAATAGAGGAACTCAAGTACTTCATTTTTATTTATATTTAGATGAGACTTCAAATATAGGGAAAAATGGCAAATTCTTATTCTCAATCGTTCGTTAAAAAACAGATATCATCTACTTTTGCGGTTTCATTTACGAACTTAATAACAGAAAAGTATGAAAGAAGTCAATCCTCAGACAACCACTCGTGCACACGCTTTTGAAATGTGGATGAACGCCCCAATGCCGATGGTAACATTTTTCAAGACACTTGATGTGTCAAATCTTTTAAAAACCAGCAAAAAGAAAAGACTGAAATTCAATATGCTGATGTGCTATTGCATTGGAATGGCTGCAAGTAAAGTCAAAGAATTTTATATGCTTCCCGTGAGTGGTAAGTTGATGCAGTTCGATACTATTGCAGTAAACACCATAGTTGCTAATAGTGTTGGCGAGGTAAGTTCGTGCGACCTCCCTTTTAGCAAGGACTTGGCACAGTTTAATAGCGACTATCTGCGACTTACAAAACAGGTGGCGGAGAACTGCGTTGACCTCGACCTCTCGGCAGAGAGTATGGTTATCGGCACCTCGGCATTGGCACAATATGAAATTGATGGTGCAGTGGGTATGTATAGTGGCATTTTCAATAATCCGTTTATGATTTGGGGCAAGTACAAGCGTGCATGGTTTAAAACTACTCTGACCGTATCTTTCCAGTTTCACCATACTCAAATGGATGGAGCACATGCATCCAAATTCTTGGGGTATATCCAAAAAGAGATTGATAAGATTGAATAAAACTTTCTAGCATCAAGAGTTACCACATTGTGGCAAAGCAATGAAGCGCCACCGCCGCCGACGCAATACTCGACCGGATGGTGCACTGTGCCATACGTTTTTCATTAGATTAAGAGCATCATCAAGCGTTCTTTCTCCTGATGAATCTTTTCAAGCAATACGCTTGCAGGTAATCTGCTATATTACCATGATACGCATCCCGGAAACTGAAATCCCTTGAAGCCATTTTGGTCCTGGCATCATTCCTTTAGCATTCTCTTTGAACACAGCCTTGTAGATAAAATCTGTAATCTGAGAATACTTATATGTATGATGTCCATCCACATATTGATTGATGGCAGAAGTGAGATTTTTCCGATAGTTTTCTTCTGTGATTGCGGCAGGAAGATAATTCACATCTCTACGATTAATATATTTTGTTCCTCCACCTGTCTTTTCATTGATGGTAGTAATCACAAAATCCAAGATAAGATTACGGACTTTCTTAGCTTTCTCACTCTCATGATCGAGTGCGGCACGCTTCTCAAAATATTGTTTGAGCAGTAAACACACGACTCTTTTCTCCGACTTCATCGCTTATAAGCCATTTCCCTGTTTTCTGTTGCTCTGCAAGTACCACTTTTAGTCTGTTCAAATTAGCCATGAGCAAAATTACAAATATTCCGTCGGAATAAAGAGTTTTTTCAGTGAAAAGCGCAAAAGTTCAGTTATTTCCCACCACTGTCTCCTGCTTCCGCGAGCCGGAGCGCCTCGACGCGCCACTGTATCTTGCGCAGACCGGAATTAAGGCGAAAACAAGAGCGTTTTTACGTATCACGCCGACGCGTTTTCGTGTACTTACGTTGGAGCAAGATGCCGAAAAAGCAGGTTTTTCGCTCACGGAATCGCCGGAAAAAACGCCTTTTCGCGATCACGGAGATCACGTCGGAACAGGTAAAAGCCAATTTCTTGCGCCCTGGGCAGGAGAAGGGGAACAGCGACCCTGAGAAACCCGAGAACACTGAGGATCAAAAGGATAAGCCGGGATCAACGCCGCCTCCCTAAAGGGAGCCAGGGCGCAAAGGGCGCAAAAACAAGACCTCCGCTAAAAAATATATATATATAAAAATATTCATCTTACTGTGTAAGTACGATGTAAATTTATATATATATAAAAGTTTTTATAAAGGCACGTAAAGATGCGCCCTTTGCGCCCTGCTCTCCTCGTTCGTCTCCCACCGGGACCCGGCCGG
>NZ_JAAKDT010000048.1 GCF_011038785.1 Parabacteroides sp. ZJ-118 | reverse complement strand
GCCCTGGATCGTTACGACACCGTTGCCGGCTACGATAGCGATACCCTCAGCGGCGATCTCGTCGTTGGAAGTGACGAACTCATCACCTTCGGCCATTTGCTCTACGTTGAATACCAAGGCACCGTCAGCGTTTGTCTTAGCGTTGCCGAACGTAGCGGAATTATCAGTCAATACCAAGCAACCGTTCTGCATCTTCAACCAAGCAGCCTTAGAAGCAGGAGCGATACGATGTTCCTCGCAACCATAAACGGTCGTGTATTTACCATCTACTACATCATTCTCATAATCATGAGCATAAACATTGGACTCAATCAAGAACGCATTTGCCTCGCCTTCAGCCTCAACGCCTGCAGCCTTATCCGGATTCACGTGACGGAATGACCAAGTAACATTCTTGTGCTTATCACCAACCAAGTCTACGATAAATTTCGTCAACTTATTGTCGCGGTAGTTCTTGAAGATCGTAGCGGTATCCAACTTGGCCGGTTCCATCTTCTCGAAGCCGTTTGTCAAGACAACCAAAGAGTCACCCACCTTGATAGCCGGTACGAAACCTACGCGAGTGTAGCTATAAGTACCATTATTCTGAGAGTTGATCCTGTACGGATTAACCTTAGCGTCCGTCTCTTCCACTGCAGCAGCGGAATCAGAGAAGTTAACCAAGTACTTGCCATAAACGAAGCCTAATTTGCCGCGGTTCGCATGTACGCACTTGTAAGGATCGTCCGTGATATGACCCTCAGCGTCGATATGAGGACCGGCCTCTGTACAAGGCTCTGTGGCCACACCGTCTTGATCATTACGAGCGACAGAGATCAAATACTGCGGTTTGATATAACCCAAGCCACGGTTCACCCAAGCCGTATCTACATGGAAGAACAACTTGCCACCGGCCTTCTCCGCGTTCCAGATACCTGCGTAGTCAACATGGCTGTCTTGCAAGTTCTCGTTCATCTCATCCATCAAGTACTCGTTACGAACATTCTCAACGAATGCCAAGCATTGTGCGCTATCCGTCTTGCTCTCACCCAAAGCCTCGTTATTGAAACGACGGTACAGAGGAGAATCATAGATCTCAACAGCGAAAGCGGAAGTACGAGCCTCATAGCCACCGTTTATAAACTTATCATAGATGTTACCTTTTACCAAATCCAACGTATTGTCGTCTACAGATACCTTAGAAGAAGCATAGTCGTTAGACTTAGCGCTAACGTTCCTTACTTTAGTCCCTGTATTATCATAAACATCAAAATCATGATCCCATACTACATATTGTCCATTCTTACCTTCCTTATCAAATGTCCGTTCTATAATAGCCGGAATGATCGTATAGAAATGCTTGCCATCCTTATCGTTGTTCTCTTTCAAGAAATAAGTTCCGTGGGCAGTCTTTGAGAATACATATTTCTTCAAGTTGTGATCATATCCTAAATTACGATTATAATTATCCTTGATGCGATATACGTTACGAACCAAGCTATTGTCGTAACCATACTTATCGTCCTTAACAACGATCTCCAAACGGAAGATAGACTTCTCTCCATTCTCATCTACACGGATGATAGAATCCTTATCAAACGGAACATACAAGAATTTATCGGAAGATAAACCGTGCAAATAATTGAACAAATAAGATTGAACTTTCGTATCATCTTCTGTCACATACTTGTAACCCAGCTTATCGTTCTCCACGCTTTCCTTAGATACCGGAATGAACTCCAAGGTGTCACCATCCGCGAAGAATACGTTGTTATCTCCAGCCTTGAACAACTGGCCGTTCAGCTTGAAACTGCGATTATAATTTCCCGCAGCCACATCTAGACTTGTGAACTCACGGTTATAGATCTCCACAGGAGCTGTATCAGAAGTTCCATTCTTCTTAACCACCCACTGAGCGGCAGGCATATGATCGAAGTCCTGATTCTTCTGCTGCGGCATATATCCAAAATATCCCCCCAAGTTTGCGATCAGATAATCACCATCCTCACAGTTCTGTCTCTCAACACCAGACTTATCTAAACCAGAAGTACGCACCTTGATCATATAAATACCCTCAGCCAAAGAAGTCGGTTTCAAACCGGAGAATTGTGTACCCAATACGATCTTCACGTTCTGATCTGCTGGAGCAGCAGGAGATACGCTGCTATACTTAACCGTCAACACTTTTTTACCTGCCAAGTCTGGCATATAAATGTACTGATCATCAGTACATTTATCCAATTTCGCCACTGTAGTAGTAAGAGCAGACGTAGGAGTAACGTCAGTAGCAGGCCATTCAGCATTGTTGTACTTAGCCAATTCGGCCTTGAAAGCTACATCCGTTACACTAGAACTAGCCTTTACAATCTTGTAAGCGACTTTATAAACTTGTACCAAGATATTATTGTTTTTGGCATCATATGTGAATTTGAACTCATAAGAACCTTTATCACGTCCTTTAGCGTCCATCTCGTCATACGTGAACTTAACAAACTTATCAGACTCTGTTCCTGTATAATAAGCGGTATCAACTACCACATATTGCTTCTTGTTGTCAACTTTCTTTCCATTATACAATTTCACATGATCGATTTGAACTCCAGGCTCAGCCTGCAGCTTAGTATCGCTCAAATGATTAGCCTCGCCGGAAGAAACTTGCGGAGTCATTGTCAAACCAAAGAATCCTTCAACAGAAACAGATTTCAACAACGTATTCAAATCAGTGGCAGACAACACGATACCAGTCGGGAAATCATTTGTGTTCACATCAAGTTTCAAAGCGTCTGCATGAGAAGTTGTAGCAGCCGCATCTTTTGCCAAGTAGAATTTGGTACCGGTTTGAGCGATATAGACAACCGAGTCGGACTTGAAATAAGAGACCAAAGTGTTGTTCTCAACAATCCATTCCGTAGCGCTACCACCTAATACCAACGGAGAAGGAGTCGTAGGAGCGGTAGTCACGGCCAAAGATGGATCAACAGCCAATGTAAGACCACTCGCCGGGTTTGTGAAAGAGTAAAGTGTCTTTCCCAAAGAAGATTTCTTCGCGGAAACCTTCCATGTAGCCGGGTTTAATAGATCCAAAGTCGAGATCGAAGGAGTTAAACCCACTTGACCAAACTGTGCGGCAGATGTTGTCTCAGCGGCTACAGTCAAGTATTGGGATGAGGCCTTCAATAAAACCTGATCGCCTACCTTTTGCGCGCCAGCGGAAAACGCAGTCGCCAACATAGCACCGACAAGCAAAGTAGAAAACTTTTTGTTCATAATCTAAAATTTAATATTAATAATAGTGTTAATTAAGTACTTATCCACTTCTTCGATCGCCTTACCGACTTTCGAAAATGGCGAGTCTAAACGATCGTTTAAATCTTGCGTTTTCGAAAGGGAAAAAGGGTGGGTTTGTCAGAGGAAGCGGCGGGTTTGTCAGCGATAGGCTATCCTATTGATAAGAAAGCGGATAAGGAATAAAAAAAATAACACGGAAGGGTTGCAGGAATCAAAGAAACGCGTACCTTTGCAAATGACGAATTTAAACGATCGTTTAAACTCGCCGTTTTGTCCCATATCGTATCATTTAATGTACGTGTACATATATATAGCGTATTCCCATCGTAACGATACTCCCTCACGGCGCTTTCATTCAGGATCCAATGACCCGGACCTCCTCCGGAGCCGCTCGCTTGTCGCTCCTTACAACCCTAAACTCCGTTATCGATAAGACATCCAAATCGTCCTTTTCCTTTCTTTCTGATTCGTTTTATAGGCTAATCGTGACAGCCACGTTCCTAAGATCGGCCAAACCGGAAGCCAAGAGGTGCCGCGAAAGGCGCTTTTGGGTGAGAATATCTCCGTTTTCAAGTACAAAAGGGGGCAAAAACCTACGCATATAGCCGCGCCGGACGACACAAATGCTGCCGCCGGGCATTATAAACCATCAAGAATAGGGTTGTAAACCGCCGTGAATAGGCATTGTAACCTCGTTAGAACCCAGTCGTAAGCCCATGAAATCGCCCAAAGAGGTCAATGGATAGGCTTTCGGATGAGTGATTTTCGCTGGAATGAAAGGACACTTTTCGATATCCGGCTAAAGATGAATCGATTAAATATATTTTAACGTAGAATTGGAAGCGCCTTGTCCCTTGGCCCGAAAGAATCGATTCTCCGGGACTTCCGTTTACAAAATGTCAGAATGTCGCCGCAAGCTTACGCGTCAGGAAGTGATCCGTTATTCGCTTGAGAAGCCTTTTTTGAGGGAGGGGAAAGGAGGGAGAAGAGACGCCCCTTCGCCTTGAAATAGCCCCTTCAAACCATCTTAATCATGCTGTAATATATATATCCGTTCTTCGCGTCGGAACAAATAGGCAAAGATTGTGAGAAAGTTTATCGAAAAATTAGTGGAAGGGGGATTCTTGATCAGTGGAAGCGTCAGTAGCTTTACGATCTTGTTGATCATCGTCTTCTTGTTTAAAGAGGCCACAGGTCTTTTTAGCAGTCCGGAGGTAGAGGAAGGGTATGTATTGGCCGTGAACCGGGAGAATCCGGTCGAGCGTTTGTCGCCCGAGCAAATCATGGATGTCTTCGATGCCCATATCACCAATTGGGAAAATCTAAACGGAGAAGATCAAGCGATACAAGTCTTCCGGTTCTCGGACCTAACCCACTATTATACGGAAGAAGAGCTGGGTGACGAGTTTCAATATGTTCCCGAGAAGATCAATGAGCTTATCCATAAAGAACCGGGGATTATCGCGTTCTTCCCGGAACAATACAAGTCGGAGAACTTTACGGGGAAAATCATATCGGGAGCCGCGATCAAGCCTTCGGAGTTCTTTGGAGGGACGAAATGGTATCCGACCTCCGCTCCCGCCCCGATCTTTGGCCTGACCCCTCTGTTACTGGGCACGCTGTTGGTAAGTATAGGAGCGATCGTCTTGTCCCTCCCTTTCGGAGTAGCGGTAGCGATCTATATGGCAGAGATCGCCAATACAAAAACCCGTAATTTATTGAAGCCGATTATCGAGCTACTGGCAGGTATTCCCTCCGTTGTGTACGGCTTCTTCGGATTGGTGGTGATCGTTCCCCTTATCCAAAAGAGCTTGGACCTTCCGGTAGGCGAGACGGCTTTCGCCGGAAGCGTGGTCCTGGCGATCATGGCGTTGCCGACCATCATCACGGTGGCGGAAGATGCCATGCGGACTACCCCGCGAGCCATGAAGGAGGCCAGCTTGGCCTTGGGGGCCACGCAATGGCAAACCATCTATAAAGTAATTATCCCCTACTCCATATCCGGTATCACGTCTGCCATCGTATTGGGTATCGGACGTGCGATCGGCGAGACGATGGCCGTGTTGATGGTAACCGGAAACGCCGCCGTTATCCCGACCTCGTTCTTCGAACCGGTACGGACCATACCCGCCACGATCGCGGCGGAATTGGGGGAGGCTCCCGCGGGTGGAGCGCATTACCAAGCCCTGTTTATGCTGGGAACCGTATTGTTCCTCATCACCTTGGCATTAAGTATCGCCGTAGAGTATATTTCGTCCAAACGTAAAATCTAATTCAAGACATGGCACCTATTCAACATTTAGGGAATATAGACAAGAGGAAACGGGCCTCTCAGAAGGTCGCTTTCGGTTTCTTTTCTTTTCTGAGTTATTTGGTCGTAGCGATCTTGTTCGTAATCCTGGGATTCATTATCCTAAAAGGAGCGAGCGTGATCAGTTGGGATTTCCTGACACAAGCGCCCCAGGAGGGCATGACCTCCGGGGGTATCTTTCCGGCTATCGTAGGTACGCTCTATCTGGTGTTCGGAAGCAGCTTGATCAGTTTTCCCATCGGCATCATGAGTGGTATTTATATGAACGAGTATGCCACGAACGGGAAACTCATCCGCTTCATCCGTATCATGACGAATAATCTGAGCGGCGTTCCTTCCGTTGTTTTCGGGTTATTCGGTATGTCTCTATTCGTAAGCACCTTGGGTTGGGGAGATTCCATCATAGCGGGTTCGTTTACCTTGGCGCTGATGTCTTTACCGCTTATCATCCGCACGACGGAGGAGGCGCTGAAAAGTATCGATGATTCTTTCCGCCACGGCAGCCTGGCGTTGGGAGCCACGAAGTTGCAGACCATCCGCAGGGTCGTGCTGCCGATGGCGTTCCCCAACATTATCACGGGATTGATCCTTTCGATCGGCCGTGTCTCCGGCGAGACCGCCCCTATCCTTTTCACGGTGGCCGCTTATTTCTTGCCGCAATTGCCGAAAAGCATTTTCGACCAATGTATGGCGCTACCGTACCACTTATATGTTATCTCTACAAGCGGTACGGATATCGAGGCCTCCCGGGGAATGGCTTATGGCACGGCGCTCGTACTGATTGTCATCGTATTATTGGTAAACCTTTTAGCGAACGCCTTACGCGGTTATTTCGCCAAGAAGGTAAAAATGAATTAAAAAAACAAGACCATTATGATAAAGATTGATGCTAAAAACGTAGACTTTTATTATGGGGATTTCCATGCGTTGAAGAACATCTCCATGGAGATAGAGCCGAATACGTCCACCGCTTTCATCGGACCGTCCGGTTGCGGAAAGTCCACGTTCCTCCGCCTGTTCAACCGCATGAACGATCTGATACCGGGCACGCGCATGGAAGGCCAGATCCTGATCGACGGAAGGGATATCTATACGAAAAGCGAGAAAGTGGATCGCTTACGTAAAAACGTGGGAATGGTTTTCCAGAAGCCGAACCCTTTTCCCAAGACGATTTATGAGAATGTCGCTTACGGCCTGCGGGTAAACGGCGTAAGCGATGAGAATTATATCGAGGAGACGGTGGTCAAGACCTTAAAGCAGGTCGTACTCTGGGAGGAGGTGAAGGATAAGCTGAAAGAATCGGCCTTCGCGCTTTCCGGCGGACAGCAGCAACGCCTGTGTATCGCCCGTGCCTTGGCGATCTCGCCCTCCATCCTTTTGATGGACGAGCCGACTTCCGCGCTGGACCCGATCTCGACCAGCAAGATCGAGGATTTGATACATGAGCTGAAAAATGAGTATACGATCGTAATCGTTACCCATAATATGCAACAAGCGGCCCGCGTCAGCGACAAGACCGGATATTTCTATTTGGGGGAATTGATTGAATACGACAATACCCGGAAGATATTCACCAATCCGGAGAAGGAATCTACACAGAATTACATTACCGGACGGTTCGGATAATTGAGAATTAAACATTGAAACATTGAAGAGTATGAAGGTTATAGAGCAAGAGATTCATTCGTTGAAAAATAGTATCAGCGAGATGTGGGCGTTGGTTCACCAGCAATTATACAACGCGGGGGAGGCTATGCTCACCGGAGATAGGGAACTCGCTTATAAGGTAATCAGCCGGGAACGCCGGGTAAATGCTTTCGAGCTAAAGATCGACAGCGATTGCGAGGACATCATCGCTTTGTATGCGCCGGTAGCGATCGACCTGCGTTTCGTATTGGCTATGTATAAGATTAATACGAACCTGGAGCGTCTGGGGGATTTCGCCGAGAGCATCGCCCGCTTCGCCGGAAACCTCCCCAAGGGGGAACCGATCGATCCGCAACTGATCAAGGAGACCCGGGTAGAAGAGATGCTGTCGGAGCTACTAAGCATGATCTCGCTCACCAAAGAGGCTTTTGAGAAGGAGAGCTCGGAGATCGCTTCCCGGATCTTCTTGAAGGATAATTTGATCGATGAGATCAATCATAATTCCAGCGCTATTATCGCCAACTATATAGAGACGCATAAAGGCAGCGCGTTGGCAGGGCTATATATGGCCGGCGTTATCCGGAAAATGGAACGTTTCGGCGATCATTGCACGAACATAGCGGAAGAGCTCATTTTCTATCTGGACGCCAAAGTCTTGAAGCACATGGACAAAACCGGGCAATGACGCGCTCCGCATGGGTCTGCCGGCACAGGGTTCACAGGGTGATTACCAATTCATCGCCCTGCCGCAAGTCCACCGTCAGCATGCCATCGATTACGGGTAAAGATACCGGCTTCTGATTTTTCTTGAGACTCAGGTTCGCGGTATTCGCCGGAAGCTTGATCTGGAAAGAACCGGAAACGACCGCTTTCAATCGAGCTTCCGTCAACAGACCTTCCGTCCATTTAGCCGACACCTCCCCGCCATTCCGGACTTTTAAACCGCTAAAGCTTCCGTTTTTCCAAGCGGAAGGCAGGGCCGGCAAAAACTCGATCCAGCCGGTCTGACTCTGTATCAGCATCTCCGCGATACCCGCCGTGCCTCCCAAATTGCCATCGATCTGGAAAGGAGGATGGGCGCAAAACAGATTGGGATACGAACCGCCTCCCTTCACCTCCCTCGTATGCTCATCCACGCAGGGACGTAACAAATCACCCAGCAATTTATACGCATGATCGCCCTCCTGTAGACGCGCCCAGAAATTAATCTTCCAAGCCATAGACCAGCCCGTGCTTTGATCGCCACGGACCTGCAGGGATTTACGGGCCGCCTCGGCCAACTCCGGCGTATGCGCCACCGAGATCTCATTCCCGGGATAAAGCCCGTATAAATGAGAGACATGGCGATGGGTAGGCTCTATCTCCTCATACGCCTCGAGCCATTCCAGGATACGGCCGTCTTTACCGATCGTCGTAGGCATCAAGCGATCTCGTTTCATCGCCAACTCAGCGGCGAACGCGCTATCCACGCCCAGAATCCCGGCGGCCTCGATCGTATTCGTAAATAATTCCCGCACGATCTGGTTATCCATCGTCGATCCGGCACAAATACTCGCGACACTTCCGTTTGGCATTTTATACGCGTTTTCCGGAGAGGTCGTAGGAGCCGTCACCAGGTATTTGGTGCGGGGATCTTGTACCAACATATCCACGAAGAATAGGGCAGCCCCCTTCATCGTCGGATAGACATCCCTCAAATAGGCCTGATCCAATGTATACTGATAATGCGTATACAAATGCTCGCATAGCCACGCGGCGGATGTATTCGTGGCGCCCCACGAGGGATGTTCGCCCGGGGCGGTAAATTCCCAGACATTCCCTAAAATATGCGTGACCCATCCCCGTGCGTTATAAAAAGCCTTGGCCGTGCGTTCACCGCTATGGACTTGCTGTTTCGTCCATTCGATCAGCGGAAGGTGCAACTCGGAGAGGTTCGTTACCTCCGCGGGCCAGTGGTTCATCTGCAAATTGATATTCAAGTGATAATCCCCGTTCCAGGGCGTATGGATCGTATTACACCACAAGCCTTGCAAATTCGGGGGCAGTAGCCCCTGCCGGGTCGAGGAAATCAACAAATATCGACCGAACTGGAAATACAAAGCCGCCAATCCGGGATCGTCCTTGTCTTGGGCGAACGCGGCCAAACGCTCCGGGATCGGAAGATGATCCCTTTCGCCGTTTCCCAAATTCAAAGAGACCCGGTCAAACAGGGAGCGATAAGCGAGCGTATGTTCCCGGCGCAAGGTGGCGAAATCCTTGGATTCCGCTCGCGACAAGCATTCTTCCAAGGATGGTCCGACTCCGTCTTTATCGAAATAATCCGTCCCCAGACTTACCAGGAGGATCGCTTCCGAGGCACTTCGCACCGACAGACCGCTATCTGTCGCTGCCAAATCTCCGCCCTTCGGCAAGACGATACGGACACGAGAAGCGAAACGCGTCCCTTTCATCTCCAGCGTATCCACTCCGTCCGGCAATTGTCCCCGCATCAGCAAGTCCCTTCCGTCCACGGCGACCGTCGCATGTTCCGGACGATTCATGCCTACCGAGAAATTCAAGGCCCGATCCGCGTCCGCCACCAGATGAATCACTCCCAGATCTCCGGAAAAAGAGGTAAACATCTCCCGTTGGTAATTCACGCCCCCTCTTTTGAAAGAGACGGAAGCGATCGCCTCGCTTAGGTTTAACCGCCTGCGATACCCCGCGATAGAATCCGATTCATCCGGATAGGTATATCTCAGCACCAGATTCCCGAACAATTGGTAACTCCCGTACGGAGCGTTCGCCCCGTCGCCCAGATTACTGCCGGCCCCTTCGCAGACGAACGTCTTATACATCAAATCCTGTGCCTCGTCATTCCGTCCCTCAAATAAAAGGCGACGAATATCCGCCAAAGCGCGATACGCGTGAGGATTGTCCGTATCTTGCTTGCTTCCGGACCACAGGGAGATCTCGTTCAGGACCACATGCTCCCGCTCGATACCGCCATCCGGCATCATACCGATACGGCCGTTTCCCAGAGGCAAGGTCTCTTCCCATATCCGCGCCGGTTGGTCAAAATGATAAGCCAGCTCCCTCCCGGTTTTCGCGTCCGGCAAATTACAGCCGAAAAGGAGCGATAACAAAATCAAATAAATTCCTTTCCCATTCATACCATTGTTCCTTGTCATTGTTTTTCTGTCAAAAGCCGAAGAGACGATCCGCGGCGACCCGAGGGTCCGCACGGCAGCATCCTAAAAGCTTTGCATATCACATAATCGTTTATAATAGCCATTCAAGGCCAGCAACTCCTCGTGTTTGCCCCGTTCCACGATCTCCCCCTCATGCATCACACAGATCTCGTCCGCGCCGCGGATCGTGGAGAGACGGTGGGCGATCACCACGGTCGTACGGTTCTTCATCAAGTTCTCCAACGCCTCTTGTACCAAACGTTCGGATTCCGTATCCAAGGCGGATGTGGCCTCATCCAAGATCAAGATCGGCGGATTCTTCAAGATCGCGCGGGCGATACTGATGCGCTGGCGTTGCCCGCCGGACAGCTTGCCACCCCGGTCGCCGATATTGGTGTCGTACCCTTTCTCACTCGCTTTGATAAAATCATGAGCGTTGGCGATACGCGCGGCCTCCTCCACCTGTTCCATCGTAGCTCCTTCCACGCCAAAAGCGATATTGTTGAAGAAGGTATCGTTAAACAAGATCGCCTCTTGATTGACATTTCCCATCAATCCCCTAAGGTCGAGCAGGGTGGCCTCGCGGATATCCGTATCATCAATACGGATACGCCCCTTATTCACATCATAAAAGCGAGGCAACAGGTCTACCAAGGTACTTTTACCCGAACCGGACTGACCGACCAAAGCCACGGTCGTTCCTTTCCGGATATCCAGATTGATCCCTTTCAGGACCCAGGCTTCCTGGTATTTAAACCAAACGTTCTCGTAACTGATTTTCGCTTTCAAGGCGATTTCCTTCGGATGTTCCGGATCCCGGATATCCGTCTCCGCGTTCAAGATCTTATCGACGCGTTCCATGGAGGCCAGGCCTTTCTGGATCGCGTAAACCGACTTACTCAGATCTTTCGCGGGATTGATGATGCTGTAGAAAATAACCAGGTAATAAATGAACGTAGGAGCGTCGATCGGGCTATGCGCGCTCAAGATCAGCGTGCCTCCATACCAAAGTACGATCGCGATCGTAACGGTTCCCAAAAACTCGCTCATCGGGTGCGCCATCTGTTGGCGGCGATAGACGCGGTTTGTCAACCGGCGGAAGGCATCATTGCTTCGCTCAAAGCGGTCTTGTATTTTTCTCTCGGCGTTGAAGGCCTTGATAATACGGAGCCCGCCTAACGTCTCCTCGATCTGGCTCATCAGGAATCCCCATTGTTGTTGTCCTTCCAAGGACTTCCGTTTCAACTTCTTGCCGACTTGTCCCATCACATAACCCGCCAACGGCAGCAGGATCAAGACGAACAGGGTAAGTTGCCAGCTGATCGCGACCATACCCGCCAGATAGATCGCGATCAGTATCGGGTTCTTGAACAACATGTCCAACGAGCTCATGATGGAGGTCTCTATCTCATTCACGTCTCCGGATACGCGGGCGATAATATCCCCTTTCCGCTCCTCGGAGAAGAAGCCCAACGGCAACCGCGTGATCTTTTGGTTAATCCGGTTACGGATATCGCGAACGACTCCGGTCCGGATCGGGATCATCGTATAAAAAGCCAGATACAGGGCCGTCACTTTCAAGAAAGTCGCCACGATCAGGAAGAGTCCTAACATAATCAAGGCGAACGAGCCTCCGTGTACCTGTATTAAATCGGACACGTACCAAAAAAAGTTATTCTTGATCAACGCCGGCAAGGCCTTCCACGACTCCCAGCTTCCCGCGTCAAAATTCCAATCCATGAAGAGGTAATTCCCCTCATCCATCTTGAACAAGATCTGAAGGATCGGGATAATCAAGGCGAAAGAAAACAGGTTCAAGATCGCGGAAAGCACGTTGAACACGATGTTCAGGGCCATATACTTCTTGTATGGGGGCACGAAACGCTTTAAAACACGTATGAAATCTCTCATAAATTGATCGGTTGCATTGCGATGGCAAATATACGAAAAGTACGGCTATATCCACCCGTATGATCGGCGATATCCTTGGAAATCTGATCCTATTGTCGTAAATTTCGGCGAAATTGAATGCATGGACAGGAATGCCCGCGAAAAAAACAATACCTATGAACAAACACCCGAACATTAAGAAACGTATCGCCCTGGAGCTTTTCCGAAGCATCAAGAGGAACAGGGCTAAAATCCACGAGTTGCATACGCTCTTTTGGGAGTGCACGCTTCGTTGTAACATGTCCTGCCGCCATTGCGGAAGCGATTGCCCGGCCTCGCCCGCTGTCCCGGACATGCCGGTCGAGGACTTCCTGAAAGTCATCGACGGTATCACGCCTTACGTCGAGCCGGGCAAGGTGCTCGTCCTCTTTACCGGAGGCGAGGCGCTGGTTCGCGAGGATATCGAGGAATGCGGCTTGGAACTGTGTCGCAGGGGATATCCCTGGGGGGTCGTCACCAATGGTTACCTGATGACCCGGGAACGGCTCGACTCGCTCTTGGCTTCCGGGTTGCGCACGGCGACCATCAGCCTGGATGGTCTCGAGGAGGCGCACAACTGGCTCCGCCGCGATCCGAGAAGTTTCGAGAGAGCGGTGGATGCCCTCTGTATGCTGGCCGAGGAGAAGGAGATCGCCTGGGACGTGGTGACTTGCGTGAACCAACGCAACTTCAAGGAATTGATGCTCTTCAAGGATTTCCTGATCGAGATGGGCGTAAAACGGTGGCGTCTCTTCGCGACCTTCCCGATCGGGCGCGCCGCGGGCGAGAGGGACTTGTGGCTGACAAACGAACAGTTCACATGGGTCATGAACTTCATCCGCTTCTGCCGGAAAGAGGGCAAGATGCACGTCAGCTACAGCTGCGAGGGCTTCCTCGGGAATTACGAGGCGGAGGTGAGGGACTCGATTTTCCAATGCGACGCCGGCATCCACACGGCCTCGATCCGCGCGGATGGCGCCATCTCCGGTTGTCCCGGCATACGGGCGGACTTCCACCAGGGGAACATCTACAAGGAGGATTTCATCGATGCCTGGGATCACGCGTTTAAACCGTATCGCGACCGCCGGTGGGCGAGAAAAGGGGAATGCGCGGATTGCAAGATGTTCCGCTATTGCGAGGGCAACTGCATGCGCCTCCGCGACGACGGGGGGAACCTGCTCGCGTGCCACTACAAGCGGTTAGTTGACAAATAATGCGTATCTTTGCCTCAGTTAACATTCTAAAACAAGCAATCGTATGAGAAACACGTTCATCCTTTGTGCCTTCCTGGCACTGAGCCTTTTTACCGTAGCCCAGCAATCCGAGAAATACCCGCTGGGCGACTACACGGAATTGACCGACACGAAACCGCGTGACAGCGACGAGGTCTGGGACAAGCTATCAACCCCGACCCAATTGAGCTGGGGCACGACGGATATACGCTATCCGAAACTCCGTATCCCGGATGTGCGGAAAAGCGATCGCTGGCAGACGAAAGCCTGGAAGGGGGAACGGGTAAACGCGCAAGCCGTGTTATGGACCCGGGTGGGACTCGAGGATGCCACCATCGCCGTGAGCGACTTAAGGAGCGGCTCTTCCCGCATCCCGGCATCGGCGATCACGACGCACTTCGTCCGTTACGTCATGACCGATGAGTTGAACAAAGACCGTAAGGGCGGTTGCGGGCACCGCGAGAACAAGGCGGAATGGGACTCCTCGATCGTGGCGGATGTCTTGGATATCGTAAAGATCCGCGACATCCAGGCACGTACGACCCAGCCGATCTGGATGAATATCTGGATCCCCCAATCCGCGAAAGCCGGTAGGTACAAGGGGACCCTGACCGTCACGGGGAAAAATGCCGCTCCCCTGGAGCTGCGAATAGAGGTGGACGTGCTGGATCGCACGCTTCCCGCCCCGAAAGACTGGGCGTTTCATCTGGACTTGTGGCAGAACCCGTATTCCGTGGCCCGTTACTACCAGGTCCCGCTTTGGAGCGAGGCGCATTTCGACGCCATGCGCCCGATCATGAGGATGCTGGCCAACGCCGGGCAGCGCGCGATCACCACGAGCATCATGCACAAACCGTGGGCCGGACAGACCGAGGATCATTTCGACAGCATGATCACCCGGATCAAGAAGATAGACGGCACGTGGAGATACGATTACGCCGTCTTCGACAAATGGGTGGGATTCATGATGGACGAGATCGGCATCGACGACATGATCAGCTGCTATACCCTGATCCCTTGGGCCTTGTCTTTTGATTATTACGACGAGGCGACAAACCGCGTACGATTCCTCGACGCGAAACCCGGCGACGCCGCCTACGCCGGCTATTGGGATACGTTCCTGAAGGATTTCGCCCGCCACCTGCGCGAGAAGGGCTGGTTCGAGAAGACCGTCATCGCCATGGACGAGCGTCCGATGGAGGCGATGCGCGAGGCGATCCGGGTCATCAAGCGAGCCGATCCGGCCTTCAAGATCTCGCTGGCCGGGAATTACCATCCGGAAATCGAGTCCGACCTGTACTACTTGAGCATTTCCTACGGACACAAGTTCCCCGAGGAGGTGAAGGCCGAGCGCGAGCGCAAAGGCCAGATCAGCACCGTCTACACCTGTTGCGCGGAAGCCTTCCCGAATACCTTCACCTTCTCCGACCCGGCGGAGGCGGCGTGGACGGTCTTGCACGCCGTGGCCGGGGGCTACGACGGCTACCTGCGCTGGTCGGTCAACAGCTGGACCGCCGATCCCCTGCGCGACTCGCGTTTCCGCACCTGGGCGGCGGGCGACACCTACAGCATCTATCCCGGCCCGCGCAGCAGCATCCGCTTCGAGCGTCTGGTCGAGGGGCTGCAAGATTGCGAGAAGATCCGCCTCCTCCGGGAGGAGCTGAGCGCGAAGGGGGCCGAGGGCAAACGCGAGAAGCTGGACAGGGCGGTCGCCAAGTTCACGCCGGAGGGATTATCCGAGACCCAGACATCCGCCACGCGGATGGTCCGCGAGATTCATCAATTGCTGAACACATTCTAAAAAATCATTCCATTATGAACAAGCTATTCATGCTCGCGTGCCTCACGATGGCCCTGCGAGCGGGGCAGGCCCAGACCTTGCCGCGATTGGGCGAAGACCCTGTCGAGAAAGTCGTGGCCGCCATGACTACCGAAGAGAAAGTATCCCTGCTGATCGGGACCGGAATGCCCGGTTTCGGCGGCCAGTCGGCCGTAGTGGGCAGTACGCAAGACATCGTGCCCGGGGCCGCCGGCACGACCTTCCCGATCGAACGCCTGGGAATCCCCGCGATCGTGGTGGCCGACGGCCCCGCCGGGCTGCGGATCTCCCCGACGCGCGAGGGAGACGAGGCGACCTATTATTGCACGGCATTCCCGGTCGCCACCTTGCTGGCCTCCACCTGGAACACCGCATTGGTCGAGAGCGTGGGCAAGGCCATGGGCGACGAGGTGAAGGCATACGGCTGCGACGTGCTCCTGGCCCCCGCGCTGAACATCCACCGAAGCCCTCTCTGCGGGCGTAACTTCGAGTATTATTCCGAGGATCCCTACCTGACAGGCCGGATCGCGGCCGCGATGGTAAACGGCATCCAAAGCAATGGCGTGGGGACCTCCATCAAGCACTTCGCCGTCAACAACCAAGAGACCAACCGGACGGGGACGGACGCCCGCCTCTCCGCCCGCGCCTTGCGGGAGATCTACCTGAGGGGTTTCGAGCGGGTCGTGAAAGAGGCGAGCCCGTGGACGGTCATGTCTTCCTACAACAAGATCAATGGCGAGTATACCTCCGAGAGCCGCGATTTGCTAACGACCATCCTCCGCGACGAGTGGGGCTTCGACGGACTTGTCATGACCGACTGGTTTGGCGGCAAGGAGGCTCCCGCCCAGATCCGCGCCGGAAACGACCTGCTGATGCCCGGGCGGCCGGACCAGAAGGCGGCCCTGCTGAAGGCGCTCGAGACGGGCTCGCTCGCCATCGAGGAGGTGGACCGGGACGTGACCCGCGTCTTGCGACTGATTCTCCGGTCGCCCCGCTTCGCCCGCTACGCCTATTCCAACCAACCGGACCTGAAGGCGCACGCCGAGGTGACCCGCGCGTCCGCCTCCGAGGGCATGGTCTTGTTGAAGAACACGGATAACACCTTGCCGCTGGCTCCGGGCATCCGGAAGATCGCGGCTTACGGGACGACCTCGTACGATTTCATCGCCGGCGGCACGGGCAGCGGCGACGTGAACGAGGCCTATACCGTATCCCTCGTGGAGGGCCTGGAGCGGGCCGGCTACGTCATGGACGCCGAGGTGAAAGCCCTCTACGAGAGCTACGGCGCCGAGGAGAAGGCCCGGCAGCCGAAGGACGCGAATCCCGCGGCCGCTTTCTTCAACCATCCCCGTATCCCGGAGTTCGTGCCGGATGCCGCGGGGCTGGCCGCCAAGGCGCGGGAGGCGGATATCGCCTTCGTCACGATCGGGCGCAGCTCGGGCGAGTTCCAGGACCGGAAGGTCGAGGGGGATTTCAACCTGACGGCGAATGAGCGGGCGTTGATCCAATCGGTCTGCGACGCGTTCCACCGGGAGGGGAAGAAGGTGGTCGTGATCCTGAACATCGGGGGCGTGATCGAGACGGCCAGCTGGAAATCGGCCCCGGACGCCATCCTGCTGGCCTGGCAGGCGGGGCAGGAAGGGGGTAACACGGTAGCCGACATCCTGTCGGGCAAGGTGAACCCGTCCGGCAAGCTCCCGATGACGTTTCCCGCAAGCATCGCCGACGTGCCCTCCACGAAGAATTTCCCGGACGCCTCGAGCCTCGACCCGAAAGAGATGCTGGCCGGATTCATGGGAGGGAGCCCGGAGCGTACGGACCGGAGGAATATCGACTATACCTGCTACGAGGAGGGTATCTACGTGGGGTATCGTTACTTCGACACGTTCGGCGTGCCCGTCTCCTACCCGTTCGGCTACGGACTGTCGTACACGACCTTCGACTACTCGGGCTTGCGGATCCTCGCGGGCGACGCGGGCTACCGCATCAGCTGCACGGTCACGAACAACGGCCCGGTGGCCGGGAAGGAGGTGGCGCAGCTCTACGTCTCCGCCCCCGGCGAGAGCATGGACAAGCCGGCGAAAGAGCTGAGAGGCTTCGCCAAGACGCGGCTCCTCCAGCCGGGCGAGAGCGATGAGATCCTCTTCGAGGTGAGGGACTCGGACCTGGCCTCCTTCGACGAGCGCGCCAGCCATTGGGTCGTGGAGCCCGGCAGCTACGAGGCGCGGGTCGGCTCCTCCGCCGCCGACATCCGCCTGCGGGGTTCCTTCCGCGTGAAGGGCCGGGTGACGGAGAAGACGCACGCGGTGCTGTTGCCCGTCGCCTATGAGTCGTCCTCGCCTTTCAGCTCCCGGAAGGCGAGGTAGATGTCCACGCGTCCCTCCCGCTTCATCTCCATGAAGCCTTGCTCCGAGGCGAAGAGGACTTTTTCCTGCCTCTCCTCCTCGGTCCACGTATCGGGGGCGAAGGGGAGGATCTGCCGGTCGCCGGCCGTCCGCATGAAATAGACCGCGGGCAGGAGCCCGTTCAGCTGGATCCCGTTCGGGGCGACATAGCGCTCCTCGTATTGCCGGGAGAAGTCCGCGCTCACCCGCTCCAGCCAGAAGCGGTTGAGGTTATTCATAAACAGGTAATCCGTGCCCCCCTCTCCCGGCAGGGAGGTGTAGAGTATCGACGAGACTTTCACGGCGCCGGCCGGCGTCGTGTACAGGTAATAGAAATAGACGGTCCATGTACTCTTGGAGCGGGTCTGGAGGGTATGCGTCTCCTGCAGGGAGTGCAAGGCCCAAAAGCCTGGGGGCGTGCATCGCACCCTTTGCACGAACTTGTCCTTCGCGATTTCCACCCTTCCCCGGATCTCCAGGAAGTCCTTATAAGCCACGGCCTCTATTTCCTCGTTTGTCATTGCTGGCGTAAACATGATCGTTTTATTTTAAAGGTTTCAAATGAGGCGTGAAGATACGACTATTAACGGGGATTCGTCGCGAACGCGCTGCTTTTTTAGGGATAAAACCAAGGTTCATCCCCGTTTTTCCCTTCCGTGAGCGCGCCGGCGGAACCTCGCGTATCGGGTTTACTTTTCCCGGATGAAGATGTTGATCGGCGTACCGGTAAAATCCCAGTTCTCGCGGATCTTGTTCTCCAGGAAACGTTTGTACGGCTCCTTGATCCATTGCGGCAAGTTGCAGAAGAACGCGAAGGAGGGCACGCTGCCCGCCGGAAGCTGGGTGATATACTTGATCTTGATGTACTTGCCCTTCCAGGCGGGAGGGGGGTAATTCTCGATGACCGGGAGCATCACCTCGTTCAGCTTGGCCGTGGGGACACGCTTCGAGCGGTTCTCGTAAACCTTCCTGGCCATCTCCAGCACCTTCAGGATACGCTGCCTCGTCAGCGCGGAGATAAACAGGATCGGGAAGTCGGTGAACGGCGCCAGGCGCGCGCGGATGGCGGTCGTGTACGAGTCGATCACCTTCTGGCTCTTGTCCTCGACCAGGTCCCACTTGTTCACGCAAACCACCAATCCCTTCTTGTTCTTCTGCACCAGCGAGAAGATATTCATATCCTGGCCCTCGATGCCCCGCGTGGCGTCCAGCATCAGCACGCAGACATCCGAGTTCTCGATCGCGCGGATCGAACGGATCACCGAGTAATACTCCAGGTCCTCGTTCACCTTCCCCTTCTTGCGGATGCCCGCCGTGTCCACCAGATAAAAGTTCTGGCCGAACTTATTGTACCGCGTGTAGATGGAATCGCGGGTCGTGCCCGCGATATCGGTGACGATATGCCGTTCCTCGCCGATGAACGCGTTGATGAGGGAAGACTTTCCCGCGTTCGGGCGTCCGATGACCGCGAGGCGGGGCAACGCCTCCTCCGGCAGCTCCGTCTTCTCCTCGGGCAACGTGGCCACGATCTTGTCCAGCAGGTCCCCGGAATACGAGCCGTTGATGGCCGAGACGCAGAGCGGGTCGCCCAGGCCCAGCGTGTAAAACTCCGCCGAGGCCGGATGCAGGGCGTAATTGTCCGCCTTGTTCGCCACCACGATCACCGGCCGCTCGCGACGGCGCAAGATCCGCGCCACCTCCAGGTCCAGGCTCGTGACGCCGCTCGACACGTCGACGACGAACAGGATCGCGTCCGCCTCCTCGACCGCCACTTTCACCTGCTTGTTGATCTCCTCCTCGAAGACATCCTCCGAGTTCACCACCCATCCGCCGGTGTCGATCAGCGAGAACTCCCTGCCGGTCCACTCCACCTTGCCGTACTGGCGGTCGCGGGTCGTGCCCGCCTCCTCGTTCACGATCGCCTGGCGGGTACCCGTCAAGCGGTTGAAAAGGGTAGACTTACCCACGTTGGGCCTCCCCACTATCGCTACTATATTTCCCATAATTTCTCCTTTCGTATGCTATGATTATTAGTCCAGCTGATAACCGAAGCGCCTCAATAAGTTGTCGCGGTTACGCCAGTCTTTCTCCACTTTGACAAACATCTCCAGGAACACCTTCTTCCCGAAGAAACGTTCGATATCCTTCCGGGCCATGGCGCCTACTTTCTTCAACGCCTGCCCTTGATGCCCGATGATGATCCCCTTCTGGGTATCGCGCTCCACGATGATCAGCGCCTTGATACGGATCAGCGCGTCCTCTTCCTTGAACAACTCGACCACCACCTCCACCGCGTAAGGGATCTCCTTCTGGTAATACAGCAGGATCTTCTCGCGGATGATCTCTGTCACGAAGAAACGGGCCGGCTTGTCGGTCAGGGCGTCTTTCTCGAAATAGGGCGGCGAGTCGGGCACCAGCTCCTCCACCCGGCGCCTCACGTAATCGACGTTGAAGTTGGAGAGCGCGGCGATCGGGATGATCTCGGCCTTCGGGAGCCATTCCCTCCACCGGTCCGCGAGCGCCTCCAGCCTCGGCTGATCGGTCCGGTCGATCTTATTGATCAGCAAGAGGACCGGGCAGGTCATGCCTTGCACCCGCGCCAGGAACTCGTTGTTCTTGTCGATCGTCTCGACGACATCCGTCACGTACAGCAGCACGTCGGCGTCGCCCAAGGCGGATTGGGAGAAATTAAGCATGGATTCCTGCAGCTTGTAATTCGGCCGCAAGACTCCCGGCGTGTCAGAGTACACGATTTGCATATCGTCGGTATTCACGATACCCATGATGCGATGCCTTGTCGTCTGCGCCTTCGAGGTGATGATCGAGATCCGCTCGCCGACCAGACGGTTCATCAACGTGGACTTGCCCACGTTCGGGTTTCCGACGATATTGACAAAACCCGATTTATGCTTTTTCTCCATCATACCCCCATTTCAGATAAACCGCGCCCCACGTAAAGCCCGCCCCGAAAGCGGCGAGGATCAGGTTATCACCTTTCCTCAACCGACGCTCCCATTCCCATAGGCAGATTGGGATCGTGCCGGCGCTCGTGTTACCGTATTTCTGGATATTGACCATCACCTTGTCCATGGTTACGCCCAAGCGTTTGGCCGTAGCGTCGATGATCCGCAGATTCGCTTGGTGCGGGACGATCCACGCGATATCATCATGCGTCAAGCCATTCCGCTCCGCGATCTCGGCGGCCACGTCCGCCATGTAAGAGACCGCATACTTAAACACCACCCGTCCGTCCTGGTAAACGAAATGCTCGCGGTTATCCACCGTCTCGCGGGAAGGCGGATAGGCCGAGCCACCCGACTTCATGATCAGATGCGGATAGCCTACGCCGTCTGTACGCAAAATCGTATCCCTGACACCGAGCGCCTCGGCAGTCGGCTCCAGCAGGACCGCCCCGCAACCGTCCCCGAACAGGGGGCAGGTCGTGCGATCCTGGTAATCCGTGATGGCCGTCATCTTATCGCCCGCTACGACCACCACCTTCTTGTAACGCCCCGAGCGAATATAATTAGCGCCCGTCTCCAGCGCGTACAGGAAACCCGCGCACGCGCCTTGCATATCAAACGTCATCGCGTTCTTACAACCTGTATGGTAGGCGATGATAGAAGAAGTGGTCGGGAAATGATGATCCGGGGTGGTCGTAGCGATCAAGAGGACCTCCACTTCTTCCGGATCCAGGTTCGTTTTCTCGAGCAACTGCCTCACGGCCCGTATTCCCATGTAAGAGAGCCCTACGCCCTCCCCTCTCAATATCCTGCGCTCCTTGATGCCTACACGGGTCATGATCCACTCGTCCGTCGTATCGACCATTTTGGAAATATCCTCATTTGTCAATACATCCTCGGGGACGTATCCACCCACTCCTGTGATAACCGCGTTTATCTTATCCATAACTTAAAAAATAAAAGGACTACTGATCGCTATTAAAAAAAAGCCCTAAAATAAACTTTTAGGGCTATTTCTTTTGTTCATCAAACCATATCAGCTGACAAACTTACACGGCGACTTCTTTTTCAATCGCTAACTTACCTCTGTAATAACCGCACTCACCACATACCGTGTGGTAGACGTGCCACGCGCCACAGTTCGGGCAAATTGCCATTGTTGGAACTACAGCCTTGTCATGCGTTCTTCTCTTGGCTGTTCTTGTCTTACCTTGTCTTCTTTTAGGATGTGCCATTGTTTTATTTATTTAATTGTTATCATTCTCCAGCAAACCTTTCAGGGCATCCCAACGAGGATCGGCAGGACGAGCGCTCCCGTCACCTTCCGACGTCCTGTCATCACCGTCCATGTCATCCTCAAAATCGTCTTCGGTCTCGTCCGAACTTCTAGCGGTATGTTTCTTCAATTTAGACGACATTGCCTTGTTACATTTACCCGGCGCATGTACATGCTTCATGGGAACCGCCAAGGCGATAAACTCATACAAGAACCACGCCAGATTAATGGCGCCCTCCTCTTCCGGTATCACGACAACCTCATCACTCTCCTCGGCATATTCCTTGCCGAATTTTACCACCAGACGATTGTGGGTATCAATCGGAATTTCCATATCGTCCAAGCATCTATCGCATGGAACGACAACAACCCCCTCTATCTGAAAGTTCATCTCAAATATCATTGACGACCGCTTTACGGTAAGATGGACCTTCACTTTGCCCTTCTGGACCTCGGTTCCGTCAATATCCACAAAAAACTTGTTCTCCAAAAGATACTCGAATTCGTGTACTCCCGGAAAGAGATTCTTCAAATCTATACTATACAATTTAAATTTTCCCAAAGCCTTTTAGTGTAAAAACCTTGCAAAGGTACGAAAAAACTAAATACAAAAACAATACCCTTATGCTTATTTTTTCCCATCCTGCGATTTAGCCTTTATATTTCCTCAATTTCATACGAAAAGTCGTCCCTTTCCCCAGCTCGGAACTCTTCACGAAAATCCTTCCTCCTTGGAAGGACTCGATAATACGCTTTACCAGGGACAAGCCCAGCCCCCAGCCGCGTTTCTTGGTCGTATACCCCGGATTGAAAACCGTCTTGAATTTTGATTTCGGGATGCCTTTTCCGGTATCTGTCAGATCGATCAGCACGACCTTGTCTCTTTCCTCTACTTTCAGCGAAATCTCACCCTGCCCTTCCATGGCGTCCACCGCGTTTTTCGTCAGATTCTCAATGACCCAAGCGAACAGGGAATCATTCATCAAGACCAATACCGGTCGCTCCGGTAAATAGGTATTGATTTTCACCTTCGAGGAAATACGGGTCTCCATATATCCCAAAGCCGTACGGATGGACTCCACGATATTTGTCGGGACCGGATCCGGATCCGAGCCGATCTTAGAGAAACGTTCCGCTATCGTTTGCAAACGCTTCACGTCCTTATCCATCTCTGTCAATAGAGAAGGATCCATGTCTTTCGTTCGCAAATATTCGACCCACGCGATCAACGATGATATAGGCGTTCCTAACTGATGAGCCGTCTCTTTCGATAATCCGACCCATACTTTATTCTGTTCCGCCTTCTTTGTGCTGGCTAAGGCTAAAAAAGCGATTACTATAAAAACAAATACAACGGATAATTGCGCGTAGGGATAAACAAGCAATCGCTTTAAGATAATCGAATCATCGTAATACAAATATTGGTAAGTACCATCCTCCATGTCAATCACGATCGGAGGATTTTTAGCTTTCAGTTCCTTAACCTTGTTCGTCATAAACCGCGCCACATTCTTTTCCGGGATCTCTATATTATTGTAAGAAACCACGCTATCCGTCTCACTGCACAATATAACAGGGATGGAAGTATTCCCTTGAATGATTTTCAGGATAAGATTCATATTCAGGCTTGGATTCTCACTGGTCATGACCCGGGTTGCCTCACTCCAAACCTCGATCTTCTGACGCTCTTCTCGAGCCAGATCCTTAATCAAGAGATCCGAGACTACCACAGAAGCCATAGCGATCAATACCGCGGCGAAAATAAAGCCAAATTTCCATCTTTGACGAGAATCGTATATGCTGCTCATAAGTCAGAATCATTCAGTAAACGCTTAATATAACGGCAAGGTATGAACTTTATTGTTGCCGATTCAGCAAACAAAGGGTCAGCGGATTTTTCCGGTTGGGGGGATGACGTTCTCAACTATATTGATTAACTTAGGGGCATGAAACCCGAACAATTGTTACGAGCCATCCTGCCGGATGTGCTGATAGACAACTTCGATGTTG
>NZ_JAAKDT010000047.1 GCF_011038785.1 Parabacteroides sp. ZJ-118 | reverse complement strand
TATGGCCTGATACCATAAACGAAAAATGCAAATAACTGATAATCAGCTATGCCTTCCAACGGCGAATTGCCGTTTTAGGCATTCGTTTTCAGCCCTCATGCTGTCCCAGCATGCTCCGGTCTCTCCAGATTCAAATGGTCCAATTAACAGGAATGTTTCTGTACAAATATCATTAGGATAACCCTCGATATGTTCTGGAGGCAGAATAGCTCCGGTAGAATAGCTTGTGGTGAAAAATATCTTATATTTGTTTACAAAATGATAATTTGAGCTAACTGTTTTTGGAGTCACGTAACCAATTGTACGTCTTGCGCCACCTTTTATTCCCTTAACGCCATAGGCGCGAAGCGAATTATTGAAAGGGACTTCAGATAGTTTTGATTCGGGATAACGACTGGGCTCATTGAAAAGATAACCGCGAATTCCAAACGGGCGAACACTTGAAACAATTGAATTAAAACTTAATCCAGTGGATGTTTTTTCAAGAATAGATACAATGCGTCGGTCTCGAATGACAAAATCAAAAAAATGGTTTTTTAGAGAGTGATTACCTTCAATAACTAAACCATCTTTTTTAATATATCGAGTTTTAGGGACTCCTTCGTAATTTATATTCCAAAGAAAATAGCAAACACCACCATCGATGTGAATTCCATTGAAAATATATGAATCATATTCGAAATCAAATAATTTCTCAAGATGGGAATCTGATGAAAAATCCTCTCTAAATTTACTAAGTCCTCTACCGCCTACCATCCACTTAGATGGCATTATTAACGAAACATAAATGGGCCTGAGTGTTCGTGACATATCTACAAATTTATTGTAAACAGGAATTGCACTATCAGCTGCGGCACCGCTCCCATCATTAACTTGATACGGCGGGTTACCAACTATTGCGTTTATTTTCACGGTCTTTCCCACTAAATCGCCCACTTTCTTGATAAAGAGTTCGGGCTGGTTTTTAATTTTGTTGATTAAATCTTCCGGTGCCCACATATTGGTCTTACCTTTGCGGAAACCAATAAGCGTCCGTTTGGTAATGCTCTTTGCCATCGGCGTCTTGCAGATGACAAAGATGTTTTCCTCCACCACCTTGTCCCATATCCTCTGTTCATCCTCAATGCTTGACACCGAAAACAAAGAGGTCTTTACCCTTGTGCGGTAAATGCTGTATGCCATGTAAAGAGGATATAATCCGGACTTCGAGTTGATTTCAAGGATCCGGGAATCTTCCGCAAACACGTTTGCCGTCACTTCGCCACGGTCAATGAAACGAGGCTCGGACAATGTGGTTTCATACCCTTTTTCAAAGAAGTTATATCCGCCCAAACAGTCGCCAAGGTGCATATTCACCACACGCCAAGGCGTGAGTACCGTCTCCTTGTCGGGATTGCGGAAAGTGCTGAAAATATCGGTGATACGTTCAATGCGTTCTTCCACACTCAACTTGTCCGCGGCACGTGCCATGGCACGGATGCGTTTTCCTGCCGCACAGAATATCTCCGGGTCATAGTATTTCTTGATGCTGTTGAACTTCTGTTTGGTAACGCCTTTGGGCATGAACTCCTCCCACGATTGCGGGTCGATGAGCGAAGCGAAGTTGTCAATCGTTATCTCTTGGCTTTCATCGCTCAACTCCGCGCCATAAATCAGCAAGGGCATACGGATGGAAATACCCCGGAGGATGGAAATGGCGGCTTCGCGGTTCTCCTTTTTCTTTTTCAACTCTTCAAGGCGTCTCTTTTCCTCTTCCGTCAACGGCTGCTTGTCCTTGCCTCTCTTCTTGGATTTCTTTTCAAGGCTTTCAAGTTCCTCGTATTGCTCATCGGTCAGCCCCTGATTGTTGATGTCCACCTGATTGGTCTTGGGCATTGCCTTGGTCTGACCGATAATCTTCTTCAAGTCGTCAAACTCCTGCAATTCCAAATCACCCAGTTTCATCAGCTCGTCATTATACAGGCTCCTGTCCTCAAAGCCGTTGCAGACAACCCTTTCCACATAAACACGTTTGAGTTGCTCCAACATCTTCGGGACATCGAACCGGCTCATTTTGGAGCCTTCAATGGAGATAATCGGGCAGAAGTTCAGGAACTCGCCCATGATTTTGCGGTCGTTGCCGCTTGTCTTTCCTGCCTTTGCTGAAATCTTCGCTGTTTCGGCAATGACTTTCAAAGTCCTGTCCGGTGCGAAGTCAAACACATAACATTGCTCCTTGACCCTCCCGTTGATGGTGGCAGGTGTCTGCACACGGAAGATGGTCTGCATATAACTTGACGCGGCGGTATTATAAGAGCCTGACAACATAAATACGCCCGTCCACGCCTTTACGCTGACACCCGTTGTCAATCTTCCGCAGGACAAGGTGACGGTTCGTGTGGCATCAGGGTCTTTACCGATGGCTTCTTCCACCGCGGCAAGGGCATCCTTGCTCTCTTCATCCTCGTCACCGTCTCCGGCAACATTCACCACCCTGAAATGTTGGAACACGGGATGGGATTGCAGCATGGCACTCATGGCGCGGGCTTCTTTCACGCCCGGCAACATCCATAAGGTGTGCCGGAATATGTTGCGGTATTCTTCATTGGCAAACGGATAGCAACTCTCCTTGTCCACCTCGCACAGAAGGTTCAGGAACGCCTTTACATCTTTTTCGTGGATAAAGTTCCCGGCTTCATTGATCCGGAAAAATTCGCGGAAATTGAAGGCCACATCTTCATCCACGAACTCATGGAGCAGCCGCCCGAGGTCGTATGTGTAGATGTTCATCGTGGGCAGGGAGGCGTAAGGATTGGGGGCGCCGAAATGGATGGCGTCCCATGACGCTTTTGCCCGTTGCTCCATCACATAGTCCCAAGTGTAGATTTCATCTTCTTTGAAATCATCCAGCAGATTGAACGGAGTACCGGAAAGACGCAGTATCTTGGTATTTGCTTTTGTCAGTTCCTGCATGACAGCCTTGCCAAGCTCCGTCTGTGTCCCTTCGTGCGCCTCGTCCACGATGATGCAATCCCATGCGGTGGCAAACACCTCATTGTTCTTGTCAAAGTTTCCTCCTACAAGCTCGGAACCGCGCAAGTCCTGCATGGAAGCGAAATAGACATATTGGCATTTGCCCTGTTTCGCCCTCGTTTCAAGTGAGGCATGGCTGTCGCCGTTGTTCTTTGAACCATACGCGAAATCCGCCCTGTCATAGAATATCTTGCCGAAATCCTCGAACCAGCCGCTATCGACCACGGGGCGATGGGTAAGAATCAGGGTGCGGCAGAAATCCATGTCCTCCACCACCTGCAATGCAGACAACGTTTTACCGAAACGCATCTTGGCGTTCCAAAGCATTTGGTTGCCTTTCCTGAACTGCTTCTTGGTCTTTTCGATGGCTTCCCGTTGCTCCGGTCGGAATACAATTGGAATCCGGTCGTGTGATACTTCGGCGGAAGAGAGCGATTCCCGTCCCTCCCTGACTGCCGTTATCGCCCGCTTGACCGTTTCAAGGTCTGTGATGAACCACTCGTTGGCCTTGTTCTCTGTATCGAATGTCTTTTTCTTGATTCCGGAACGTTCCAGAACACCATGCACTTCCTTGTCGTTGAAAGAACACAAGCCGTTCTTGCCGTTGTATATGGTAAGCTCCGTATATAGGAGGTCGTATGCGATGCCTGCCGTCTGCGTGTATTGGTTGATGCGCTTCTTCGCGGATTCGTTGAGAGGCTTGCTGTTCGGGGCAAGGCCGAAAACATTGTCATTGTCACAAGTTGCCTCGCCCACTTTCAGGCAACCCCTGTGCGCTGCATCATTGATGCGGAACACATAAATCAGTTTCAGCTTTAGTGAAGAGGTGAATTTCATGCCGCACTATTTTATAAGGTCGATAAATCGGATTCGTTTCCCCATCTTTCCCGTTTTGGGGTCTTTGGCCCGCCAGTCCTTGATTTGGCAATAGATGCCGTTGTGCCTGCGGATGTTGTCTTTTTGGCAGCCTTCGCATTGGCTGACTTCCTCCCTTGTCCCGAACAGGTCGGCAACAATCTTCCGGCGTTCACCGCAACTGTCAGGAACCACACCTTTCAGCCCGTCCATCTGCCACAGGTTCCACGAAATGATATAGGCGATGTATTGCAGGGATTTCAGCATCGGGTCGCTGCCGAATTTTGCGCGATAGTAATCCATGAACGTGGCAAGCAGGTTCTCACGGGCAATCAGCAGGTTGTCGCCCTGCCACTCATATCCGTATGTGCTCTGAAAGGCAACTTGCACCCATTTCAACCATTCTCCGGACGTGCCGGTATTCTCGCCGACCACGCGCAACTTACGGTCAAGAAGCCCTATCCGGCTGTCTATGGGTATGGGCTGTCCGGTTGTGGTGTCATACCGGCTCACGAGATACGGGGCTTCCCCGCAGGTTATCTCCAGACGTGTGTCGCGGACATAATCGCGCCACGTCCTGCCCTCCGGAAATGTTATCTTATCGGGATTTGAGACCCATGTATGGTCGTCATTTTCATGGTTGAACACCTCCCCGCGTCCGAACCACGCATCGTCTATCAGGTTGTTCTGCGCATTGCATATCCATGAAGGCGTGAACACTTCGGCCATGTCGCGGCTGCGGTCACGCTGGGTATCTCGGGCTTTCAGCACACGGGGCATGATTACGTGCCCGTTCCTGCCTGTTATCAGTTCCGGCAGAATCTGAGAGCCGTACTCATACCCCAAACCCAAAGGCTCATAGTCGGCAGTCGCCCAGAATATATTGCGCTGGCAACCGACCATGCTCGTTGTATGGTCTTTGAGCAAGGCGTTCAGCAAGTCGGGGGACAATCCCGATATGTGGTCTTCCAATATATCTGCTTCACACGGCATATCCGGCACAAGTTAAATCCGTGTTGAAGCGTATCTCCTTGTAAGAGAGGATTCCTGTTGAGAATCAACCGGTTTTATTTGTGCTTTGCTAAACAAAAGCCGCTACCACCATATTTTACAAGTCAAATAGTCCCCGTTTAATTACCGTAATTTCAATAAAATGCGTAACTTTGCAGAGTTGGACGTATCTCTTACAAGGAGATATTCGTTTTTGCTAAACATATCCCCGTGCATTTACAAACTTTTCAGGATAAGTGAATTTGCCCTGTCAATCACCGAACAATCCAGTGATGCCAGATAAATTTGCGTGGTCGTCTCGGAGTCATGCCCCATGCCTTCGCTGATGACTGATACCGGGATATTCTTGTTTTTCGCCGCGCTTGCCCACGAATGACGGCTGACGTACATCGTCAACGGGATTTCTATGTTTGCCAGCCTTGCCACTTCCTTCAGGTACTTGTTCACACGGAACAACGTGTTCTTATATTGTTTCCGGCTCTGTTCATACGGGTATTTGAGGATAGGAAGAAGAAACGGGCTTGTGTTTTCGGCCTCATGTTTGCCAATAATCTCCTGCATACATTTCTCCCATTTGATGAAAAGCTGTTGCCCCGTCTTTCGCCTGCGGTAGGAAAGGATGCCGTTCTGCAAGTCCTTCTTCCTCAGGTAAGCCATGTCGATGAACGACATTCCACGGGTGTAGAACGAAAACAGGAACATATCCCTTGCGAAGTCTAATGGCGGCTTCAGGGACAAGTCCAGCTCCTTGATCCGCTTGATTGCTTTTAACGGGATGGCGCGTTTTACGGTCTTGTCAATGCCCGTATAAACGTGCCTGAACGGGTTGCGCTGTCCCGTCAGACCTTTCTCAACGGCACGGTTATAGACCGCACGGAGAATACGCATATAGAATGAAACGGTGTTCATCGTAACACCCTGCGTTTTCAGATAAGCCTCGTATTCCATCATCAAATCAGAGCTGATTTCGTCCAATAAGACATCATCGTTTTTCCTGAACCGCATGAAACTGTTGAGCGTTGCCGTGTAGGTTTCTGCCGTCCGCTCCTTGTTCAGGCGTTTCAGTTGGGCAATGACATCCTCCATGAACTGGGAGAACGATTGTTCGTTTACCGATTCTTGGAATCCCTCGACGATGTCATCCGCTGTAAACTCATTGCCATTACCTTGCGTTCTGTTTATTACCGCATTCAGCCGTTTTACATCCCGGTTGATGCGCTCCTTTATGGAATACAGGATACAGCGTCTACCATCAGTGGCGATAACCACGACACCGTTTTTCTCATCCCATTCATCCGCAAGGATGCGGTAATCCGTCTTTATCTGACGGATTACGCGCTTGTGGATGATTTGATAGTAGATTGTCCCTTCCTTGCCCTTTTGGGTGGACGGGCGAAACTTGACCTTTACCGATGCCATGTCAGTCGGATTTAGGGTTGCTGGTCTGGAACTTGACTTTATCTTTCAAGCCCTCCTGCATCAGGCTGTCGGAGACGGTTTTCAGGGAGATGTCATACCCGTCCGCCTGCTTCCGTACCCATTCGATGGATTCCTCGTCCCTATGTATGTCAAATACCTTGTTAAGCCAAAGCACATCGTTCGCATCGCATCCGCCCCATGAACGGATGGCACGGAACTTCAAGGCGTCATCGGCGTATTGGCGTTTGGACTGCCATTGCTCGATGTTGCCCCACAGGGATAAGGCGCATACCACACCAAGCCCCACTACGAAAGAAAAGACCTTGCTTGACTTGATGTCGAAACTGTGCTTGTGGATATGTTCCTGCGGTTGCAACTCTTGTTGTTCCCCTTGTTCTTCCTGCAACTTCCTGATATTATCAAGTCGTTGCAGGGTCAGGGTGGAAAGCTGTGCGTGAGCCTCCCATTGCTTTGCCAACAAGCCCTTAATCTCTTCGGATTGGGCTTTTGACGTTTCCGCTACCGCCTCCTTAACCGTGGACAAATACGGTTTGTTGTCCCCGGTTTGTGGTTGCTTGGTTATCACTTTGGGGAGTTCTTCCAACTTACCGTTTATACCTTTCAAAGTAGTTTTGATTTCCTCGAAGAGGATGAATACATTGTTGCCTGCCATAGTTACCAATTGATTTTACGTTGTTTCTTCTTTTTCTTGTTTCTCAGGTACGGGTCGTAAGGCTGTTGTTCCTCCGGCACATTATTTGGATCGAACAAACCTAACGAGCCGCTGATAAGGTTGCCAGCACGGCTTGAATCCGTGCTTGTTTCTTCCCGATAAGCCCGTTGCTGGTTGGCTTGCATCTGCCGTTCTTCGTAATTGTTGCGCCTTAACACCGCATCAATTTTGGAATAGCTGAACTGCCTGTCCACCTTTGAGCCGTTGAAACGGTAGCCGTTCATGGAGAATATGACGCCTTGGATTTCATTCGTCTGCCCCTTGTACTTGAACTCAACATCAACGCCCTGCCGCTTTAAGTTATTGACAAGCACGTCCCGGTTGCCGCATCTGCCTACTTCCGTTTTGAGTATTTGGTACAACTCATACCTCGTCTTATCCGGCTCCCGTAACCGGCCAATCTTCACCCGTTCCTTGCCGTTGGCGAAATGAAGCCCGTATTTCTTGGTCAGCTCCTTGCAGATACGTTCGCTGCGGAAGCGGTCGTTCCTGTCGGAAATGGTCTTGCCGTTATTGTCAATGCGGTTGAACGCTATATGCACATGCGGATGCTCCCTGTCGAAGTGCCTCCCGATGATGTACTGCGTATCCCGGATGCCCATCCGCTCCATGTACTCACGGGCTATCTGAGCCATGACCGCATTGTTCAGGCGTGGCGCATCCTCCTTGGAGAAGCTCAATGCGATATGCCCGGCAGCCTTTGTCACCCTCGGATTCATCTGTGCCTGCCCGATGAATCCCTGCGCTATCGTGTCATTATTTTCCAAAAACAAGCCGTCAGCATCTATGATTTTAGTGCCTTTCTCATCGTTCAGGATGTAGTAAACCACGCCCATGAAGTCCGAGCCTTTCATGATTTTGGCTATCATAAGCGTATCCGGTTTACAAGGTTGTCCAACTCTATCATCAGTGTGCGGCAGGGCATGGACACGGAGGCATACCCCTCCGCATTCGCCTTGCGTGCGAGCTGGTTCAGGTTGTTCGCCATGCTGCACAGCTTGCGGATAAGGTCGCCATGCTCTTTCGAGATCCGTTCCTTCACGCCGCCCTCCGTTATGCAGCCACGGACAAATTCGCTTGCAGAGACTCCTGCCGACTTCGCCTTGGACTTCAACAGGTAGTAGTCCTCCGTTGCCATCTTTACCGTGATGCGGTACTTCAACTTCTCGGCAGCACCTTTGACGGGACGGCCGCCTTTGCCTGCCCGTTCCCGTCCGTCATTATTTACTTTTTCGCTCTTCATGATTACTAAGTTTTCATTTTGTTTAATGGTTACAATGATTCCACAGGATATAGACCAACGGGATGTGACTTCCCTGCGAGGTTTGGAGCGGGGCAAGTGGTTTGGTCATGACCAACCTCGGCTGCGCTCGGCAAATGATGAGTGAACTCATCTTTGCGCTCGCTGGCACGAGGTTTCGGTCTGCCCGAAACATAAACTTGCCCCCTCCAAACTCCGTTACAAGTGATTTGGAGCATCCCTGAAAGATACCCCAAAGACACTTCCGTCGGTCGGTCTTAATTCCTACAATTTACGCCATTGGTCGATGTCGCTCCCGTAAGCGGCAAGATGTTGCCGGGCGAGGTTCTCGACCAGCCCCGACACGCTCATGCCCCTGCCTCCGAGACAGCGGACAATCCTGTCCAGCCGGTCACGCACCTCACGGCTGACGAACACGGGCTTGCGGTCGGCAATCTTGGGGACTTGCAGGTAGGTG
Source organism: Parabacteroides sp. ZJ-118 (assembly GCF_011038785.1). Taxonomy (GTDB): domain Bacteria; phylum Bacteroidota; class Bacteroidia; order Bacteroidales; family Tannerellaceae; genus Parabacteroides. The sequence continues at coordinate 17,587 of NZ_JAAKDT010000047.1, read as the reverse complement.
GAACGGTACTCGTCCAATGACAGCCTGCGCTGCTTGCTGCTGATGCGTCTGACAATAGTCCGTCCAGCAGGAGCATCCGTTTCGGCAACAGCCGCCTCCACTTCTTCGCCTTCCTCATCGGCGTCATTATCTCGTACCTCCGGCTCGTCCTGTCGTATTGATTCAGACACTGCCGCCTGTATAGCGGATGTGTCCGGCTCATCCATTGGAGGGAAGAGGATTGCTTTTTCCTCCACAGTCGGTTCTTGTTCCGAAGCGGAAGTATCTGCCTTCGGTTCACGTCTGTTCATGGAAGGCAGGTAGTCTTCCAACTTGAAGTTCTTGAACTCTTCATCGTTCTCGATGTTTTTGAATTTCTTACTCATTTTCTTTTCTTGTTAAAGGTGAATACTCATTGGTCTGTATGCGCATAGTTGACCGTTTGTCGGGAGCAAAATAACCGCCTATAATCCAGCCTGTCAAGCGAATGGGTGCAGTGGGGCAATTTTGTGCGGTTTTGCCGATGGGCAGCTTTGATACATGGTGAGAACTTCTATGATTTGCCGGATTGCCGGAATTACACGGAGGGCGGTTCGGAGAGGAACAAGGGCTTATGGCAAGCCATGCCGGCGGCTTCTTTTCTTATATTAAGGTGATAGCGTGCCAACCTATTTCCCGTATCTCCTCTGAAAAGGATAATCAAAAGGTCATGTTCCCATTCTCCAAAAACAAGTCCGTATTCATGGATTACGCTTTGCACTCGGAAGAGTATGCGGACAACCGACAACAGCTATAAGCGGCAAGAAGAATGTGCTGAACAAGCAACCTGTTATGATGCCAACCGCTACCACCCTGTGCCACATGCTACCGGTAATGGTAAAGTCCATTGTCAGGTGACGGATTCTGTTTTTCTTTGCGGCAAAAGGAATGATAACAGCAAAAAAGGTGGTGAAGGAATCATGGCACATCGGCTTGCCCACAGGCAACCGGCAAGCAACAACCCGGACAAAGACCGCCATACCGGTGCCAAATGCTGCCACTTTCGGAAAATCCATTGCAGGGCAGCAGGTTATGTATTCCTTTGTGGCAAAATCAACAATAACAACTAAAAAAAGACAATATGGAAATCGTATCTATCGAAAAGCGAACCTTTGAGGAGATGGTCGCCAAGTTCGACCGTTTCGTCCGCCGCATGGATGCCATCTGCCATTGGCATGGAGAAAAGAGAATGAACAAGTGGATGGACAATCAGGACGTGTGCCAAATGCTCAACATCAGCCCGCGCACATTGCAGACACTTCGGGACAATGGAACTTTGGCTTACTCGCAGATAAACCACAAGACCTACTACCGTCCCGAGGATGTGCAGCGTATCGTGGCGGTTGTCGAGGACAGGAGAAAGGAAGCCGGGTTCAAGGGCAGGACGATATGAATAGGATGCAATAAACCGAGTATAATTATAAAACCCACTAAATCCAAAGTATGAACGAACTGATTACAAAGAACAGCGAGTGGATAATCCACTTCATGAGCAACATCGACCGGCTGTTGGACAGCTTCGAGCACCTGACAGCCAACTACCGCCCGACACTGGGCGGAGAAAGGTTCTTTACCGACAAGGAGGTGTCGGCACGTTTGAAAGTAAGCCGCCGGACACTTCAGGACTACCGCAACGAGGGGCGGATACCTTATATCCAATTAGGCGGAAAAATCCTCTACCGTGAATCCGACATCGAACGGATGCTGTCGGACAGCTACCGTTCCGCATACCGGCAGACGGGCACCTGATTTTCTTGAAGGAGCGAAGTTTGCCGTCTGCCCCGTCTTGCGGTAGCAATGAACAACATCCAACAAGAAGAGAAAAAGGACGGCTTACGAATGAAGCATTCAGTTTAGCTTCGTCTGTAAGCCGTTCCTCTTTTTTTTGTCTCTTCTGATTTTCCGTCAGTCGCTCGTTTCCGTTACCGGATGCCTTTTCAGTGCGTGGCGGGCTGTGGCAAGGTTTTCGGGCTGAATACGCTCAAACTTGTTTGAGGAAGATTCTGCCCGGAACGGCTTTGCCGCCCGACCTTGCGGCTGACACTCAAGCCACGCACTAACTTTGCATCCGAGCATCGGAAATATGCGAGTGACGGAATGAAACTCAACAATACCATAGGTTGCTGCCCTTGCCATAGGAAACAAACAGCATGGCTTGTGTATTTTTCCTCTTTGCACAGATTCTATCCATTACAAACCGTCTGAACGCTATACTCTCCTTACTGCATATCCTGAATGCAACGGCTATAACCATTTCAAGGCTGTAAACATCATAGCTGATACCGTCAGGTTGTTTGATATGCGTCATCGTTTCAACCTCATTCAGCTCCTTATTCTTGTAGATTGCATGAATCGCTTTGCGGATGTCACACGAGAACACCCCGAACAGGTCGGCTATCTCGAATTGGGTCATCCATACGGGTGCGGTCGGCATAGTGACTACTCCCATTTCACTGATTGTTATGATTTCTCTTCATAATGCACATATTTGACCTTGTTTATTGATTGTGGTACTACGTTTCACTAACAATAGTTTCTTGATAGTCAAACAATTTATCTCTTTATTTCGTCTCGAACTTGTATTATGAACGCATTGCGTGTGCATATTTGAGAAAAAAACTCAAATATGCACACGCAATATGGAATTTATTTTGTATCTTTGCGGTGCTAAATTAGTCATGTTCAATAATGGATTACTTAAAATCAAATATATGTTACTTGAATTTACTGTAGAGAATTATAGGTCATTCTATGAAAGAAAGACCATAGTGATGGAAGCAGACAAGGCTCTGAAGGAATGTGCTGAAACGAATTTGTTTGAGTGCAATAAACATACCCTGCTTCGTTCGCTTGCACTATATGGCGCTAATTCAAGCGGTAAATCAAATCTTGTCAGTGCTATGCACGCAATGGCAGGATGCGTGTTGTTATCGGTAAAATTAAATGATAATGAAGGATTAGCATATGATCCATTTCTTCTTTTGGAAGACAATCATCGTCCTACGATGTTCGAAATTATATTCTTGAAAGGGAAGTATTGCTACAGATACGGATTCAGATATAACATGGAACGCATAGTTGATGAATGGTTATTCCGAAAAACTACACCTCGCTCTAAAGAGCAGATAATGTTCGTAAGAAATGAAGAGGGAATTTGTGTTGATGAGAATAACTTCCCGGAAGGATCAGGCTATGAAGAAAAAACTAACAACAATCGATTGTTTTTATCATTATGCCAACAATTAGGGGGAGAAATATCTCGTCAGGTTATTTCATGGTTTCAATCGGATTTTAATGTGATTTCAGGATTGAATAATCAACAGTATAGAACCTATTCGAAACTTTTCTTTCATAAAAAGGGTATTCTAAGTACCGATGCTCTTAAATTCTTCCAGAAGCTGAGACTTGGATTTAGAAATATTCTCACTCATGAGGAAGAACCTAATATACCTCAGGATTTACCTATTGAATTGAGAGTTCTTTTCCAAAGAGAGACACAAGGTAAAAAGAATATAGAATTGGATTCCGTACATAACGTGTATTCTGATAAAGGGAAGATTATAAGTACTATAAATTTTTCATTTGAGGAACGTGAATCGTCCGGCACAAATAAGTTATTTGATCTCTCAGGACCAATATTTGACACCCTATATGCCGGAGCTGTACTTGTTGTAGATGAATTGGATGCTAAAATGCATCCTCTTATATCTCAGTATATTATTGAACTGTTTAATAATTCGGAAACAAACCCCAAGAATGCACAGCTGATATTTACAACTCATGATACCCATCTGCTTTCTCAAAAAATCCTCAGACGTGATCAAATATGGTTCACGGAGAAAGATGCCAAAGAACAGACAGATTTGTATAGCCTGACAGATATTGTACTCCCAGATGGTTCCAAACCTCGTAACGATGCCAACTATGAGAAAAACTATATTGCCGGACGTTACGGTGCTATTCCTTATATTTTGAATGATTAAAAATGTAAGGTCATGGCAGCAAAGAAAATAAAAATAGACAATGCTTCTTTGAAATTCAAGAAGCAGTCGCAAAAGAGAGAACATAAGATTATTCGCTGTTCAGTACTGATTGTATGTGAAGGAACGAAGACTGAGCCAAACTATTTTGAGGCTTTCTCTGAAAGGCAACGAGGAATTATTGTGTACGATGTTGAAGTGAAAGGACTTGGTCGAGGGACGAAGGATGTTGTGGAGAAGGCGATAGAACTTAAGAACAAGAACAATTACGATCGTGTTTGGGCCGTATTTGATAAAGATGACATTCCCGCCAAAGACTTTAATAGGGCTATTGAAGAGGGACAGAATAACGATGTTGAAGTCGCGTGGAGTAATGAAGCTTTCGAGTTATGGTATTTGTATCACTTTCATAATGTGACAACAGGAGTTTCGAGAAAGGATTACGAAGAAAAAATCTCTGTTGCCGTAAATGCATCTCCCCGATATAAATCAAAAAGAAAATATAAATATGCCAAAAATGATCCGAACAACTATGAAATAATGACAAAATATGGATCGATAAATTCAGCTTTACGGTATGCAGAAGCAAAACATTTTGAATACACAGATTCTCGTTATGCCCGTCAGAATCCCTGCACAACGGTTTATCGCCTTGTGCGTCAATTATTGGGAATGGATGAAGAGTTAAACGCCGAATTGATAGCAAAGACAGAAGAAAATTGAGTAATTTTAGGTAAGGCTACTGATATTCCTATTACTGTTGGTAGAATCTTTTAAGATAATAATAGATGGGAACTAATTATCAAACACAAAAAAGAGCAATTGCATATAGCTTTCTTGCTCATGTCAGTACTACAGGTACTTTCGCAGAAGGTTCCTTAGATATTTTTGTGCCAATCGTAAAAAATGCGCTATCAGAATTATATCCTGATGGTTCTGCGAAGGGAGCAAACTTGTCAGAAATAGCAACAGCAATAGATGATAGATTTGGTTTGGATATTCCAACTCCCGTTTTAAGAAATATCATGCTGAAAATAGCCATAGAATTGAACGCAAAGAATGGTAGAGAAGATATGCGGATATTTGATGATAATGCTTTTATTATTGAAAAATTCGTATTTGAAGAATATAAGGAGCAAATAGCCAAAAGTAAGGCAGAAGTTTCGAATGTTGTAAGAATTTTTAAAGAGTTCTGCAAAATACACAAGTATACTGATGACTGTGACGAGTCTGGACTTATTCGTTTTATTGAACAAAATCGCGCCGATATATCATATTACTTGGCTCATGAGCAGAAAGACAAAACCCAGCAAAATGTTGCAGCAGCTTTGTTTGTCGACTTTTTCAAGAAAGCTCCTGAGATTTATGATACATTGCGTAACCTGTATTTAGGCTCTATGCTTACCAGCTATCTGAATTATAGACCTATTGGTGTTAAGATGGACGTAGAGATTTTGCTTGATACTAATTTCATCGTAAGTTTGTTAGATTTAAACACTCCTGAATCGACAAAATGTTGCAATACGTTTATTGACGCCAGTAAGAAACTTGGTTACAAGTTTACAGTCTTGCATGATACAATTGAAGAGTTTCAAGGATTATTGACTTATAAAGCGCAAAATTTGGATAGTGCTATTATCGCAAAGAATATTAATAAGGAAGATATATATAATGCCTGTGATCGTCGCAATCTGAGTAGCGTAGATTTATATAGAATCTCTGATAACATAGAAGAAATTCTGACCACCCAATATGACATATACATTCTACCAAATACAGATAAATTGAGAGGGAAAGCCAAATATAGCAAAGAGTATGAAGTTTACAGGAAATACCGTTCTACAGAGAAAGCAGCTCTACATGATGCTATTGCGATTCAGTATGTCAGAGAAAAACGTGGAAACAAAAAGATATATGATTTCGACAAGGTCAATTGTTGGTTTGTAAACAATGCCATTACTCATGAGAATGAACACTGTGAATACATAGAGTGTCTGCAGGGAGATAAGACTGCACAGCCCGAAACAATAAAAGTTGATAATTTGCTCAATATAATTTGGCTGACTAGTCCATCTTTCGGTGTAAATGATGCAGAAATTGTAGATATGGGATTGGCTTCTATGGTTTCATACGCGCTAAGCGCAACGCTTCCTAAATCACGTATTATTAAAGAATTAGACGAGAATATCCAAAAATATAGACTTGATTGCAATATAACTGACAAGGATGTTTTACGCCTTTCTACTCGTATAGTTAACAGACAGATAGAGGATGTACAATCTCTTAATGAACTTGCAAAGAAGGACAAGGTAGAGTTTGCAGCCAAGGTAAAAGAAGAAGCCGCAAAGCAAGAACTGATTGATAATGCTGCGGCTCAAAAACTTCAACAGCTGATAAACACAATGAACAATGGCATAGTGGAACTGCAGCGACACAGAGAGAATCAAGAGAAAAAACATACTGCACGCATGGAAAACCTTGAAAACAAGGAGAAAGAACTTGCTGAGAGACAAAAAGGTATAGATATAAAAGAGAAAGAATTAGAACAACATAACAGACAACTTCTTGCAGATAATAAAACACTTGTCTATGAGAATAAGCAAAAGAATGAGTTGCTAAACAAATTATGGGCACAAGATTGCGCAAAGAAAAGAAAGTTGCGCGAAAATTATATTAATGCGAAGGTAGAAGATAAGAAAAGGCAGTCTAAAAAACACCTTGGTTGGGCTTTTTTAATCTTTATTATATTTGTTTCGATTGTCTGTTGTTTATATTTCTTCATTCCTGAAGGTACGATGAGAATTATTGATATGTTTCTATCGAACAAACTTGTATCAATAGTCATAACTGTTATAATTGGTCTCATTTTGGGTGGTTGGAATATTCTATGCCTGCAAAATTATAATAACTGGCATAATAACCCGTCTTTTGAAAAGAACATGAAAGATAATATTCCCATTCCTCCAGAGCTACAAGATTTGTTATTTGAGGACTTTACTCATCAATAAAAGAATATAAATATACTGAAAGAGAAATATGCCAGTCGCTTGATTCTGTTGCCGGATGCCTTTTCTGTGCGTGGCAGGCAGCGGCAAGGTTTTCGGGCTGAATACGCTCAAACCTGTTTGAGGAAGATTCTGCCCGGAACGGCTTTGCCGCCCGACCTTGCAACTGCCACCAAAGCCACGCACTACCTTTGCATCCGAACATCGGAAACAGGAGGCTGACGGAATGAAGTTCAACAATACCATAGGTTGCCGCCCTTGCCATAGGAAACGAACAGCATCGCTTGCGTTCCTCTCTTCCTTGCGCACATTTTATCCATTACAAACCGTCTGAACGCCATACTCTCTTTTACTGCATATCCTGAATGCAACAGCTATAACCATTTCAAGGTTGTAAACGTCATAGCTGATACCGTCAGGTTGCTTGATATACTTCATCGTATCACATTCACTCAGTTCCTTATTCTTATAGATTGCATGAATAGTTTTGCGAATATCGCATGAGAACATCCCGAACAAGTCGGCTATCTCAAACTTGGTCATCCATACAGGTGCTGTCGGCATTGTGAACACACCCGTTTCAGTGATTGTTATTGTCCCTCTTTCCATAATGCGTCTATTTACCATTGTTTATTTGCTGTTGTTCTTTTTCTTTTCGCCGGTAGATTCTATTTTTCTGCGTTCCATGAGTTTGTCCATGTCCTTGGAAATCTTGTCATCCGTGATTTTGGCATACCCTTGTGTCGTCCGGATATTGGAATGCCCCATCATCTTGGCAATGCTCTCGATAGGTATATCCGCTGAAATCAGGAAAGTTCCGAAGCTATGGCGGCTTTGATGGTAGGACAAGTTATCTTCTTTCCCTATGATTACACCCATCTCATGAACATCAAACCACAAGGAATCACGGCTGGGAAGAGGGAATACGGGCTGCTCGTCATCGGTCGTGTTGTACAACGACAATATCCGTTCCGCTATGGGATGCAGGGGGATGAACGCCTCCACCCTTGTCTTCTTGCGGTTGATGCGGATATACCGCCTGCCATCCGCATTTGTCCCGATATGGTGCGGATGCAGAAGTTTGATGTCCACATACGCCAACCCCGTCAGGGTCGAAAAGATGAAAGCCCGCCTTGCCAGTTCCTGACGTTTGTCGTACATCGGGGTGGAGAGGATTTTCTTGAACTCCTCACGACTGATATACTTGTGCCTTGCTTCCGGCTTTGGCTCATACTCCATATCCTCACAGGGATTCACACGGATAATTTCCCTGTCCACGGCAAGGTACAGCAGGCGGTTCAGCCAGCACATGCATTTGTTGGTCTGGGTCGCCCCGAAGTTCTTGCATTTCTTCAGATAGGCTTTGTAGGATTTGCCGAAGTCCTCCGTCACTTCTTCAAGATTGATGTCTCTCTTGCCGAATGACGCGAGATAATCCGTCAGGTACTTCTGATAATACATTGAACTTCGATAGGAAGAAGTCGAATCTATTTCCTCGGAATGTTTCTTCAACCGCTCCCGTTCCCATTCCCCCATTTGAAGGAGGGTAACGGGATGTAGGTTTTGTCCGGCAAGGCAATTCTTCAGAATTTCTGCGCTGACAACGCCTTGCGATTTGAGTATCCCATCGTAGGCTTCCGCTGCCAGACGCAGGTATTCCCGTAAACGGTTGTTCTCCCTTACGGTCTTTATCTCGTTCTTCCTGCCGTTCCAATCCTCCGGACGGCAATAGATGCCCGTGCTGATGGCGGTCTGCTTCCCGTCAATGGTGATACGGCAGAGTACGGCGGTCGTGCCGTCAGCCTTAACCTTGCTGCGGTTGATGTAGGGCAATAGTGAAAATGTGCTTCGCATATCGTTTTCTTGTTTAAAGGGTCAGTTTGAAATCTTTGGTCGCTTCTATGAACTTGTCCATGTCCTCGAAAAGTTTTTTCGGGCTTACACGGGCATACACCTGGGTGGTGGAAATATCGGAGTGTCCCAGCATACGGCTGATGGTCTCAATCGGAACGCCCGCTTCGAGCGTAATCAGCGAGGCGAAACTATGGCGCGCCTGATGGTAGCACAAGTCATCCTTGATGCCCGCCAATGCCGCCAGCGCTTTCATGTGCCTCCTGAGATTTGACCAATGAAGCAAAGGGAACAGCGTCTCCCTGTCCTCGCTGTGATACTTTTCTATAAGTGCAACCGCTTCGGGCAGCAGTTTTACACCGGCCCTGAGTTCGTTTTTCTTCCTCCGGTATTTCAGCCACAACGCCCCGTCCTCATCCGTCTGCAAATTGGCACAGGTAATGGAAACGACATCTGCGTAAGATACTCCGGTATAACACCCGAAGAGGAACATGTCCCTTGCCAGCATGTGGGACTTGCGGTAAGCAGGTATTTCCACGTCACGGATTTTCTCGAACGATTCGCGGCTCAATGCCCGCGGTGTCCTCTCGCTCTGTTTGGGCAGGGCAAAATGCCGGGAATGGCATTTGTCCGAATACCCTTTCTTGTAGGCAAGGCGGCAGACTTTCTTCAGGATGGCAAGATGGTGGCGGACGGTATCAATCGCATACCCTTTCTCTTCCGTGGCGAAAGCCTGATAGTCGTGGATGAACTGCTCCGTCAGTTGCCCGAACGCCAAATCCTTGACCTTGTACCGGCGTTCAATGAATTCTCTAAGTGCCAAGCGCATATAATGGTAACCGGGATAAGTGCCTTTCGCACGGTCTATGCCGATACGTGACTTGATGTCATCGCATACAACGTCCGTCATTTTCATGAGGGTCATCTGCGTCTCCATGCTTCCTTGGAAAAGGTCTTTCACATCGGTGGCATCGAAATCGACCTTGCGGTTCACAAGGCTGTCGAACGCGGCGTTTACCGCCAACAGTAGCTTGTCGATTTTGGCATTGGTCTCAACAGCCTCCCGGCTCTTGCCGTCCAGACGGCTTTCACGGGGATTCCACAACCCGGGAGTGCAGGAGAGCTTGCAGCCGAATTGCGCCATCGTGCGGTTCACGGTGATACGCCCCATAATAGGAGCCTTGCCCGACTTGTCCAGCCCGCTCTTTTTAAGGTCGAGCAGCACCTTGAATTTTTCTACTTTCATAACGCTTATATTTTTAGTGCAAATTTACTTGCCGTATAAGCGTTCCTTGATATGCAAAATACTGTATATGAGTGCAAACAAAACGGTGAGGACTTCTTTTCATTGCCGACCGTTACCTATTCCCGTTTCGGTAACTGCCTGGCTAACGGTTTGGTAACTGAATAACCTCAATATTCCGTTCCCTTTTGCATTTTCACCACTTGGCAAAATACTGAAACCTTGCTCATTTCAAACGGTTTACGTTTTATCTTCACCTACTCGCTTCTCCTTGCGTAGCCTATCACTTTCCATTGCGCCAGGCATGGATTCGCAACGTTGGCTCTCTGCAAGGGTATGCCAATCGAGAGTGTTAGCAGGATTTTAGGGCACACGAACATTGTCACGACCCAAATCTACGCGAAGATAACCACGCAAAAACTCGACAACGACCTGACGATGTTCGGAAACAAACTAAGCAAGGCATTTAACGGCATTACAATGGTATGAGTATGGAAAGGATGGTTATTAAGACAGACGGGCGTGGCAACATCATCATGCCAACAGATATAGCCGGTGTTTGGATGTCTGAACCGGAATTGGTGGAGCTGTTTGGGGTAATCGTTCCGACACTCCGTGCCGCAGTCAGATCCGTGTATAAAAGCGGTGTCCTGAAAGACTATGAGATACAGAAATATGTCCGGTTGGAAAACGGATATTATGCCGATGTGTTCGGTTTTCCGATGGTGGCGGCACTCGCTTTCCGTATCAATACCTTTGGTGCTGAGCAGGTTCGCAATGCCATATTTGAAAGGCTGTACTTGCGAAAAGAGAAAACAAGCATCTTCTTTTCGCCGGGTTTCAACAACATGGATTTGTTTAATTATCAGGCGTAAGACCTATTAAGATGGCGACATGAAGTAGTGAAACCTATGCCTACTCACATTGCCAACAATGTATTTATACGGATAACCACATAAGTATATTGCCATTCATCCGTATTAATGTATTAATATCCAGTCTCGAAGAATCAACTGTTTCAGACCTGCTTCTTCGGGATTTTTTTTGTTTTCACATATGTTTTTAGCCCCGAACCATTGTTTTTTCTGTCCCGATTCGCTTTTTTCTGCGTTCTGCTGTATTTTGCTTAACAAGCTATCCGATAATTGATTATACTTTTGTGGCTGACATTTCATCAAACTAAAATCGAATAATATGGCAGCCAAAGAAGAAAAAGACAGCCACCGACCGCCATCAGATGGCGGCATGGCAAAGGAGGAGTTTATCCGTGTCGGCACAACGCTCTACAAGATTGTGGAGCAGCCGAGATTGAACGGAGGTTATGTAAAGAAACGCATCGCGTGGAACAACGAGACCTTGCGCCAAGACTATGGCAAGGATTACATCGGCAGCGTTCCCAAGTATGACGGCTTCTGTACCGTACCCGAACACGTCAAGTACCAGCCTGTTATCGGCAAGTTCCTGAACCTCTACGAGCCGATAGACCACCGACCGATGCAGGGCGAGTTCCCAAACATACAATCGCTGGTACGGCACATCTTCGGGGAACAATATGAGCTGGGTATGGACTACTTGCAGTTGCTCTACCTGCAACCCGTCCAAAAGCTGCCCATCCTGCTGTTGGTATCGGAGGAACGCAACACGGGCAAAAGCACTTTTCTGAACTTTCTGAAAGCCTTGTTCCGGAACAATGTGACGTTCAACACCAACGAGGATTTCCGCAGCCAGTTCAACTCAGACTGGGCAGGGAAACTGCTTATCCTTGTGGACGAGGTGCTGCTCAACCGCAGGGAGGACAGCGAAAGGTTGAAAAACCTAAGCACCACACTCTCCTACAAGGTGGAAGCCAAAGGCAAAGACCGTGACGAGATAGCTTTCTTCGCCAAATTCGTGCTGTGTTCCAACAACGAGTATCTGCCTGTCATCATCGACGCAGGGGAAACACGTTATTGGGTGCGTAAGATAGATCGCTTGCAGTCCGATGATACCGACTTCCTGCAAAAACTGAAAGCGGAGATACCCGCCTTTCTCCATTTCCTGCAACGCAGAAGTCTGTCCACCGAAAAAGAAAGCCGGATGTGGTTTGCTCCATCGCTATTGCATACCGAAGCCTTGCGGAAGATTATCCGCAGCAACCGTAACCGGTTGGAGATAGAGATGCACGAACTTATCCTTGACATCATGGAGGGTGTCGGCACAGACACTTTCTCGTTCTGCCCGAATGATATCCTTGTACTGTTGGTAAACACGCAGGTCAAAGCGGAAAAGCACCAAGTGAGAAAAGTATTGCAGGAGTGCTGGAAACTTGCACCTGCGCAGAATGGACTGACATATACCACCTATCAATTGAACTACAATCGGGAATGTCGGTATGAGCCGGTAAGGAGGGTGGGACGCTATTACACCATCACAAGGGAACAGCTTGAATCCCTGTAATTCCATTATTTTTTGTTGAATTGATGAATAGGAATATAACCACGCTCATAATCAACAATATGCACTCTCAACAAAAACTCAACACACCAAAATAAAAGTTGAGGATAACACACCGACCGATTGTTGATTTCTCTTTTGGCGAGTGGTTTGTTGAGAAGCCGTTGAGAAAGTATAATACTGTATATGAGTATATTAAACTACCCATTCATCAAATCAACGTTTTTCCAATCATCATCAACCCCACTGTAATACTAAATCAATTAAAAGACTGAAATATGAACATCCAAGACGTAAAACAAATCAAGTTGACAGACTACCTGCAAAGTCTGGGCTATACGCCCGTGAAGCAACAGAGCAAAAGCCTTTGGTACAAATCACCGCTGAGGGAGGAAGTAGAAGCCTCGTTCAAGGTAAACACTGACCGTAACCTGTGGTATGATTACGGGCTGGGCAAAGGCGGCAACATCATCGCACTGGCACAGGAACTTTATTTTTCTGACCATGTGCCTTACCTGCTCCGTAAAATAGCAGAACAGGCTCTGCACATCCGACCTGTATCTTTCTCTTTTCGCCGGCAATCATCCGAGCCGAGTTTCCAACAGTTAGAGGTGTGGGAACTCGCACATCCGGCATTGCTCCGCTATTTGCAGGAACGTGGCATAAATACCGCATTGGTAAGGCTGGAATGCAAGGAACTGCACTTCAGCAACAATGGCAAGCCTTATTTCGCCATCAGTTTCCCGAATGTGGCAGGAGGCTATGAGGTGCGTAACCGATTCTTCAAAGGCTGCATAGCACCGAAGGACATCAGCCATATCCGGCAGCGAGGAGAGCCGCGAGAGAAATGCCTCGTGTTCGAGGGCATGATGGACTATCTTTCATTCCTCACGTTGAGGATGAAGAACTGCCCGGCCACGCCTAACCTTGATAGGCAGGATTACGTCATCCTCAATTCGGTAGCCAATGTTTCCAAAGCCATTGACGTGCTGCACGGTTATGAACGCATCCACTGCCTGCTCGACAATGACGAGGCGGGGGCAAGGGCATATCAGGAACTGAGGAAAGAGTTTCCCAACCGCACCCGTGACTTCTCCCACAACTATCATGGGTATAAAGACCTGAACGATTACCTGTGCGGCAAGCGGCAGAATTTAGCCGTCAATCCACCGCCACGGAACATCGTTAAACCCAAGAAAAAAGGGTTGGGATTATGACATCGAGAATGGGAAAAAAGCGAGATGCCCGAAATTCATCCTCCGGGGATTGTGGGGTAGCAAGTTTGTGTTTCGGGTGCACCGAAACCGCTTGCCACCCACTCCCCGAATCGCAGGGAGCGGCATCCCGTCGGTCTATACATTAACTGCAATAACAACACTTGAAGAATGGAACATAAGGAAGATAAGAGACGTAACAAGGGCGGTCGCCCGAAGAAGGGGGCTACCGATAAAATGACATACCGTGTCGCCGTGAAGATGGCGGCGGCTGATTATTTCCGCCTGCTGACACGGGCATATGAGGCAGGAGTGTCGCCAAGCGGATACATGAGGGAATGTTTCCAAAACGGTCATGTGAAGGAGCGGCTGTCGAAGGAACACGCCGACCATGTGCGCAAGCTCTGCGGCATGGCGAACAACCTCAACCAGCTTGCCCGCAAAGCCAATGCCGGAGGTTTTTACGATACACATTGGGACTGCAAGGTGGCGGTGGCAAGGATTCACGAACTTATCAACAAGATTGGGATATGATGGCGAAAATCGTAAAAGGAAGCGATTTCAAGGGTGTGGTGGACTACATCCTCAACAAGAACAAGGGGACTCGGGTAGTGGCGTGCGACGGCTTGTTCATGGAAAACAAGGATACCATCGCTATGAGCTTCAATGTACAGTCGCAGATGAACGGCAAGGTGGCAAAACCTGTCGGGCACATCGCCCTGAGTTTCTCCAAAGAGGATGAGCATCGCCTGACAGACCGTGCAATGGCAGTCATCGCGCTTGAATACATGGAGCGGATGGGCATCCGGAACACGCAGTTCCTCATCGCCCGCCACTTCGACAAGGAGCATCCGCATGTGCATATCGCCTACAACCGTATCGACAATGACGGCAACACCATTTCAGATCGAAACGAACGCCTGCGCAGCACCCGTGTCTGCAAGGAGCTTACCATGAAATACGGCTTATACATGTCAAGCGGGAAAGAGAACGTCAAGCGCAACCGCCTTAAAGAACCGGACAAGACGAAATATGAGCTGTACGACATCCTCAAGACGGAAGTCGGCAGGTGCGGCAACTGGGACGTGCTTGCCGCCAACCTGAAGCGGCAGGGTGTGGAAGTACATTTCAAACACAAGGGGCGGACCAACGAGGTGCAGGGCATTGTATTCACCAAGAACGGCTACCGTTTTAACGGCTCCAAGGTGGACAGGCGTTTCAGCTATTCCAAGATTGACGCTTCCTTGCAGCGTAACAGGCATGAGGAGCGTATGAGGTTGATGCCAAAAGCACATGAAATTGCCACGCCAAGCGCACCATCAGCCACTACGCATACCGAATTGTTCAGCGGTTCATTGGGATTGCTGAACGGTAATACTTCATCCTACAATGCCGCCGATGCGGAAGCTAATCAAGAAATGGCGGAGATGTTGCGCAGGAAAAAGAAACGCAAACGGGGAATGAGTTTATAAGAAAACATCCAGTATTTAATCTTTTCGGACAGCTGGCATTATTATGCTGGCTGTCAATTATTAAAATTTAATTCTCTGCAATCGCATTTTCTACAATCAATGTAGCTTGTTGTAATAACAACTTACTTTCTTTGCGAAGAACAAAACTTTTTTGTAGCAATTTTGACAATTTGATTTGTTCCGGCATTGGTAGTATCGGAATAATTGACTTTTTCAATTTCTGATGGCTTCCAATGCTGTATAATAGAACCTCCTGCATCTCTCTCTGCTTGTAATTTAATTACGACTGAATTGATTACTAATGTTAAATAGTCAGGCAATACTTCTTTGTCCGTAACATTTAAATGTACAATAGCTCCTGATGTAATAACATCTATTGGTCCTTCAACCTTATAGGCAATGCCAACACTGCCGTCCTTGGATAGCAGGATAGTATCTTTTTGAGGACGTATCACATCCTTAAATTTAAAGCGGTCTAAGTAAATTGTAGGCTGGGATAAACCGAACTTAGACAAATCGGCCACCCGAATGAATGGAATTCCTTTTTCTATGTATGTATCGCTCCCCGGCTCTATTGATTTGGAAAGCGTTGCGATTTGTTTTATTGTCTTTGTCTTAAACTTATTTAGCTTACTGAACAAGTAATCAAATTTAGGTTGATAGTATTCTGCGTCCAATCTGCCACTTGCCAAAAAACTACTTGATAACATCTTATGGCTACAGACTGTTTGCTGTTGCGATTTTATTGTGGCAGTTAATCCAATTTCAGCAAGCAGCAACCAAGTAGCCAAATTCCACTCTTGTGCCGAGAATTTCAATAATTGGTTGCAAATCAAGGGCTTACCCTCCCCCCCATTTCTATTGCTTGTTCTACTGTAAGTTCCGCATCTTCGAGCAATTGCATAGCCTCTTTACGTAATTCGAAACTCTTTTGTACATGTTTGGCAATTTCATCTTGAACTTCTTGTCGAATAAGGGGTATCGGTATCCTTTCCAATTCGGACTTACTGATAGCAGTTAATATTGTGCCTGAACATCCTTTCTTCATAAGATTTTGGATAGGCTGCGATTTAAAGAGTGTAAGCAATGTTTCAGGATTGAATTCAGATGATTGCAGTACATAGAAACCAGTTGAACATAAAGCCCTATCATATTCATCTGTTATCAATGCGCAACTGTCAAGAGAGCCTTCCACAGAAGACACGATAACATCTCCACGATGAACGATTCTTCTTGCTCTCGTAGGCAATTCTTTTCCAACTTGCTCTTCATAGCCCGTTATCTCGCCGGATTTACCAATGTTGGCAAGTTCGATGTATTTATACCGCACACCATCTTCAGGCGTATAATTCCTGTCTTTGATAGTACACACTTCGCCAATCAGCCCACAGCCATTCGAGTAAGATTGTACAAGCCGTATATAATCTTCATATTTAGGTAGATAATATTCCGAGTCAAACCGCCCAGTTTCAAGGAAAGAGTCTTTCAAAGTCTTTACATTGTAGGCGTTAGGATTGGCGGAAAATTCTGTCATGCCTAAACATTCTAAAAGATAGGCTTCTGCATACGCATATAACTCTTCTGACTTTTTGAGAACTTCAAAAGAAGAATATGTATAATTTTCAATTCGTTGTTGTATACTATTAGGTAAGATCGGTATCGAAATCTCTCTGAACTTTGCTGGACTAAAATTGGCTTGATTACTCACCATCGCATACTTTTCTACTTCCATTCTGCCATATTTCGAATTCAAAAAGGCAACTAACGAAGCAGAATTGATAACATTTCTGTCAGGTCTTACTCTAAACAGGTATGAAGCGAATGCATAGTTATAGTCGGCTGGAACAATAGCACTTTTTCCGACTAACTTCGGATTTCCATTAGTGCGACATATCAGCACATCGTCTTTCTTTAATTTGAGAGATTGATATGTGTCAGCATCTAATAAATCACAATATTTGGCTGGTTTAGATATGAATGCCAAATTAAACTCATTTAATCGTAATACCGGATAGCCTAATTCTATCTCATTGAGTTCATTTGATGTACCATATTGTGAAAAGATAATAGCCTTTTCTCCTTTTACAATATCATTATAATGCATACTATCAGCATTGTAAAATTCAGCCTCAAGTCTAAAGACTATATCTTGAGTTACAATTTGCGCCCTTGTTTCTGTAATTTTAAGCCCCTCTAACAAAGCCTTATATTTTACTTCGTCAAAGGGGCATCCACGAAAAAAGAGAGATGCTCTTTCTTTGCAAACTCTGAAAATGCTTCCGCAATTCCGTCTTGTGTCAAACCATCATGATTGAAAAGGTCATGCTTAACAATCAAGTGTCCGTGACTGTCTAACAGAGGAATATTATTG
>NZ_JAAKDT010000046.1 GCF_011038785.1 Parabacteroides sp. ZJ-118 | reverse complement strand
GACGGTATCGATCGGGGAATCGCTTCCCCTGATGCTTGTACTACTTGTTGGATTATGTAAATCTCTCAAAGAACTCCTCTCTCGCGCATCGATCTCTCAATTGCGGCTGCAAAGATAAGCGGCTTTTTCCCGATCTCCAAATTTTTCAGGGACTTTTTCGCGATATTTTTTTCGAGGGGGATCTCGGGGAAGGATAAACCCTTTTCACCACACGCTTTTTCCATCGGGAGCGTCTCCCCCACTCCTGCGTGCCGGGAGCGTCCCGGCACGCCACGGTATCTCACACAGATCGAAATTAAGGCGAGAACAAGTGCGTTTTTACGAATCGCGCCGACGCATTTCCGTCTACTTACGTCGAGCGAGACGCTGAAAAAGCACGGTTTTTCGCTCACGAAATCGCCGGGAAAACGCCTTTTTTGAGATCACGGGGATCACGTAACAGCCCATTTTTCGCACTCTTGGCAAGCGAAGGAGAACTGCCGCTCAAGAAAGGCCGAAGCCGCTAAGGGACAAGAGGATAGGCCGGAAACAACGCCGCCTTCCCGGAAAAGTTCAGGGCGCAAAGGGCGCAAAAACAAGGCCTCCGCTAAAAATATATACATATATAAATATTCATCTTACTGTGTAAGTACGATGTAAATTTATATATATATAAAAGTTTTTATAAAGGTCGTAAAGATGCGCCCTTTGCGCCCTGACCTCCCCATTCTTTCCCATTGAGCCCGACCGGGAAATCATTGAGATACGGCGCCAAGTCAATGGAACGCGTGACGGATTCCAGTGACTTGGACGCCCCGGGATCTACAAATCAGCAGGTTTCCAAGTGCCGGGTTGACCGGTCGCTTTTGGATGTATCATGGAAAGAAAAGCAAGTATTGGAGGAACCGGAACAATTGATTACTTTCGCGCTCAAACTATGGATAGATGCGTTACAATTGGAATACACGGACGGAACTTTTGTTCGGGGCGGAGCGCATGGAGCGCTTATCCCGCAGCCATGTATTGGTAGTCGGACTGGGAGGTGTGGGAGCCTATGCCGCCGAGCAGATTTGCCGGGCCGGAGTAGGGAAGATGACGATCGTAGACGCCGATACGGTAAACGAGAGCAATATCAACCGCCAGTTGCCCGCCCTTCATTCCACCCTGGGGATGCCGAAAGCCGAGGTCGTAGCCAAGCGCCTGCTCGATATCAATCCCCGGTTGCGGCTAACCGTCCTGCATGAATTTCTGCGAGACGGGCGGACGGAGGAGGTACTCCTATCGGCCTCTCCCGATTTCGTGGTAGATGCCATCGATTCCCTAAGCCCCAAGGTATTCCTGCTGTACCAGGCGTATATCCATAAGATTCCCGTCGTCTCCTCCATGGGGGCGGGCGCCAAGGTAGACCCCTCCTTGGTACGGATCGAGGATATCTCCAAGACCATCAATTGCGCCCTCGCGAAAGCGGTGCGGAAACGGTTGCGCCCTTTGGGCGTAAGCAAGGGGATTCCCGTCGTATTTTCCACCGAGTTCGCTGATCCGGACGCCGTGATCGAAGTTGAGAACGAAACCTGTAAACGTACGACCACGGGAACGGTCTCTTACATGCCGGCTACGTTCGGCTGTTTCCTGGCCTCGCACGTCTTAAGAAACTTGATATGATACAAACCGAAGGAATAACGAAAAGTTTCGGCGCCTTGCACGTATTGAAAGGCATCGACCTCACGATTAACAAGGGCGAGATTGTCGCTATCGTAGGCCCCAGCGGGGCGGGAAAGACCACCCTGTTGCAAATCATCGGCACGCTCGACGCGCCGGATAGCGGGCGGCTGGTTATCAACGGCACGGAGACAAGACGATTGGGCGACAAGGAACTGGCGGCTTTCCGCAACCGGAATATCGGGTTCGTCTTCCAGTTCCATCAATTACTGCCGGAATTCACGGCCTTGGAGAACGTGATGATCCCGGCGCTGATCGCCAAGGAGAGATCGGCCGTGGCCGAGAAGCGGGCGAAAGAGATGCTGGACTTCTTGAATCTCTCCGATCGCATGGCGCACAAGCCCGCCGAGCTATCCGGCGGAGAGAAGCAACGGGTAGCGGTAGCCCGCGCGCTTATCAACCGCCCGGCGGTCATCCTGGCCGACGAGCCTTCCGGGAGCCTCGACACCAAGCACAAGGAAGAATTGCACGCCCTCTTTTTCGAGTTGAGGGACCGGATGAACCAGACGTTCGTCATCGTGACGCACGACGAACAACTGGCGGCACATACAGACCGCGTGATCCCTATCAGGGATGGCGTGGTAGAAGATCACTTTCATTGACTTATTTATGCGTTTTATACGAACAAATTATTACTTTTGTACCCGAAAAATAAGAAAATAGACAACCACTGAACGTATAAAAGCAACAATACATACATAACATGGCAAACAATCGAGTCACATTCGGCAGTAAATTGGGCGTAGTACTAGCGACCGTAGGATGCGCCGTCGGGTTGGGAAGCGTATGGCGCTTTCCCTATATGCTGGGAGCGAACGGAGGCGCGGCATTCCTCCTGGTCTATCTGCTTTTCATGCTGTTTCTAGGTATTCCTGTAATGATCACCGAGTTCTTTATCGGCCGGTATTCCCGTAGCAACGCGGTGGGTTCTTTCAAGAAAATGGCTCCCGGCACGAGGTGGTGCTGGATCGGGTACAACGGGATCTTGGCCGCGTTTTTGATCTTGAGTTATTACTCGGTCGTCTCCGGTTGGACGCTTGAGTATGTGTGGCAAACGCTCAACGGGCATTTGTACGGGCAGCCGGATATCGACTATACGGCCGATTTCCAGGATTTCGCCTCCAATGTCTTCCGTCCGATCTTTTGGATGGGGGTTTTTATCGGGTTGACCCACTTCGTGATTGTCTCGGGCGTAGAGAAGGGCATCGAGCGAGCCTCCAAGATCATGATGCCGCTCCTGTTCTTGATCTTGGTGGTCATGTGCGTACGCTCCGTGACCTTACCGGACGCCGAGGCGGGATTGCTTTTCCTTTTCAAGCCGGACTTCAGCAAACTGACCTCCTCGGCCGTCTTGAGCGCGCTCGGGCAGGCCTTCTTCTCCTTGAGCCTGGGTATGGGCTGCCTGATCACGTACGCCTCTTACTTCGGGAAGGATACGGACATGCAGGCCACCGCCTGGCAGGTGACCCTCATCAATACGTTTGTCGCCGTATTGGCCGGCATCATGATATTCCCGGCGGTATTCAGTTTCGGCATTCCCCCCTCCGCCGGTGCGGAACTCGTGTTCATCACGTTGCCGAACGTATTCGGGCAATTGCCGTTGAGCGGCTTGTGGTCCTGCATCTTCTACCTCTTGCTGGCGATGGCGGCGCTGACTTCCACGATCTCCCTGCATGAGGTCGCTACGGCCTACATCCTCGAGGAATTTCGTATGACACGGAAGCGGGCGGCTTGGATCGTCTCGCTGGGGGTCTTCTTCCTGGGCATTTTCAGTTCTCTCTCCTTCGGGGTGATGAGGGGATTCACGATCGGGGGCCTGCCCTTCTTCGACGCGCTGGATTACCTGACCGCCAAGATCATGCTGCCGCTGGGCGGTATGCTCACCTGCATCTTCGCGGGCATGCGGGTCGATAAGAAGGTATTGAAAGCCGAGCTGACCCACGAGGGGAGCCTTACGTTCCGGCTTTTCGGCGCTTACGTATTCTTCATGAAATACGCGGCCCCGATCGCGATCGGTATCGTATTCCTGAACGAATTAGGGATCTTGAGATGGATGGGCGGTAAATGATACCGGCCCTCCCTCGCTTGTAGAAACGGGACCTCCCCCTTTGCAGCGGAGGCCCCACCGACCAAAACATACGATTATGAAATGGCGTGATTTGCTTTATTTTTCCAAGGGGGAGAGACGAGCGCTTACCCTGCTCCTTTCCATGATAGCGATGGCGTGGATCGCGATTATCGGGACGGATCGCTACCGTTTCCCCGCGCGGAGCGCATCGTCGGCAAACGCCGGGATCCGACCCGATTCCTCCCGGACCGATTCCTCCCGGACCCTCCCGAATCAAACGGCCTTCCGTCCCACCCGGGAGGGAGGCGAATCCCGTCCGGGCGTAGCCCCAATCCCTTCCGGCCGGAGATCGAGACCCCTCCGAAGCGCGTCGAAACCCGACTTTCCCGCCTATCCCCAGGCGGAAAAATGGCCGCGGGGGACGGTGGTCGAGCTAAACTCGGCCGATAGCGCCGCCCTTCGGAAGGTACCGGGGATCGGCAGCGTTTTCGCCAGGCGGATCATCCGGTACAGGGAGCTGTTGGGAGGCTTCTATTCCGTGGAGCAGCTGGGAGAGGTATATGGCATCGACGCGGAGCGCTACGAGGCGCTGGAGGCGTGGTTTTCAGCGGACCCGTCCGCCATCCGTCGGCTACCAGTCAACCAGCTGTCGGCGAAAGAGCTGGCCCGTCACCCCTACGTCAGCGACAGGCAGGCACGGAGCATCGAGAAAATGACCCGGAAGAAGGGGCGGCTACAGGGTTGGGAGGATCTATCCCTGTTGGAAGAGTTCCCGGCGTACGACCGACAACGGCTACGCCATTATCTTTCATTCCATTGACCTGTTTCCCGGCAGGTCCGCGGCAAAACATTTCAACGGACTTGCCTTAGGCGAGAAACGGAATTATGCTTACCTTCGCGGCAAGGAATCGTAAACTTCATTTCACCATGTCACATCATTGCACGAGAAACCGCTTTTTCGCCCCGGGCTTTTCAGTTACCGGGCTTTCTCGTATAAGCGCACGTGAATACTCCTGGATCCGGAGAAAAGCCGGCCGGTTGTTTTACCTCTGCGGCTTATGCGCTGTCTTACTGTCTGCCTGCCAAGAGGAGGAGAACCCGCTCCCCGCTCTGGGCGGCGCGGGAGACCCGTATGACGGGCCCCAACATGTCATCACGCTCCGGCAGGAGACCGAGGACTTCCACTTCGCCGAGTTCGTCTGCCGGATCAGCACCGAGGAGGGAACCACCATCACCCGCAAGGGCGAGCACCTGCGCCTGGACGGCACCTCCATCCTGACGCTCGAGACCGGGCTGAAAGCCGGCGTCTACCGCCTGCTCAGCCTGGAGGCCCCGGTGGTATCGGCCGCGGCCGACACCGTCTGGACCGAGTACGGCCTGGGATGCCGGGTGGAGGTCTCGGAGGTCGATACCACCAAGGTGCTCGACAGCTACAGCCGCGCCATGAGACTCTCCGGAAGCGGGACGGCGGAGGACCCCTTCATCGTCTCCAGCTCCGACCACCTGAAACGGATCCGCAACGTAGCGAACGACCAGGTCAAGAACCACCTGCTGACGCCGGTCACCCACTTCCTGCAGGTGGCGGACATCGACATGGACAAGGCCTCGTGGGACAGCGACCACGAGTTCGGCTGGCTGGCGATCGGCAACCTGCCGAACAACCCCTTCCGCGGCATCTATGACGGCGACGGCCACACGATCGGGAACCTCTGGGCGAAGCGGGAGCACTCCGCCGGCATCGCCCTGTTCGGCTATACGGAGAAGGCGGTCTTGAAACAGATCCGGATGGAGAATCCCCGGATGGAGGGCAACTTCGCGGTCGGCGCGATCGTCGGCGGCGCGGTGTCGGCCGGTGACACGCGCGACAAGACCGCCCTGTTCGGCTGCACGACCGCCGGCGGCTCTATCCGGGCCGGCGAGGGGAGCGTCGGCGTGGGCGGCATCATCGGCGAGGTGGACACCTACGGGATGGTGGTGCTGGACAGCTGCGTCAACATGAGCACCGCGGTATCCGGCGCCTACGGCATCGGCGGCCTGCTGGGGGCCGCGGCCCTCTACTCCCAGTCCTATTTGCAGCAATGCGAGAACCACGCCGCCGTGACCTCCGACTATACCGGCGCCGGCGGCCTGGTCGGCTCGGTCGACTCGCTCTTCGTGCTGGGCTGCCGGAACAGCGGCGCCGTCACGGGGGCGAGGGCCTATAACGCGTCTGACGCGGCCAACGGCGGCTTCGGCACCGGCGGCATCGCCGGCGGAACGGGCGTCTCCTACCTCTACTCCTGCATCAACGAAGGGAAGATCGACGGGCATACCGGCGTGGGCGGCATCATCGGGAGCACCCGCGTAGGATCGGACGAATTGCTTTTCAACAATACTTTGGTGAAATCGTGCCGCAACAGCGGCGCCGTCGACGGTGAATCGGCCGTAGGCGGCATCTGCGGCGAGGCACAGTTCGGCTGCTACGCCGCCTACAACACCGGCGATGTGACGGCCCATGCCGGGAGCGCGTATGTCGGCGGCATCGTCGGCAACAGCTCGATCGCCGTGGTCCACAACGCCCTGAACGGCGGCAAGGTGACAGGCTCGAGCGCCGAGAGTGCCGGCGGCATCGTCGGCAAGACCACCTGGGGCGCCCTCTTCGCCACCCAGAACTTCGGCGACCTGGCGGTGAACGCCCGGTATGCCGGCGGCATCATCGGCCTGGCGGGCAACTACACGATGGTCAACTACTGCTGCAACGCCGGCTTCGTGCAGAACAGCGGCGACGGGCCGACCGGCGGCCTGGTCGGCGAGATCGGCGACCCGCGGGAGTGGTCGGCGATGAACATCGCGAGCTGCGTGTTGGGAAGCGCCGAGTGCGTGCTGGGCGTCTTGGGCCCGGTGATCGCCGTGACGGGGAAGGCGTTGTCGAAAACCTCCTCGGCGGTCGGGAAGGCCTTCAAGAAACTGGTCCATGTCCTGCACATCACGGAGACCGCGGCAGACTGGCTACTCATCACCACCGACACGCTCATCCTCATAGAGGGGGTCGCGGAGATGTTGACCGAGGAGGAGGCGGAACTGCTGCGCGCCTCGCTCGACACCAAGGTGGAGGAGACGGATACCGCCGTCCGGACGGAGATGGAGAGCGCGCGAAGGGGTTTCAGCCTCGCCTCCGGCTGGCTGGCCGACGGCCTGAGCAGCGGCATCGCCCCGAGCTACCTGGGCAACCTGAGCACGGTGCTGAACTTCTACGAGGCCTCGGACGACAACAACGATATCATCAACTATAACATCAACCACAAGCGGGAGGAGCGCTACGAAGAGATTGAGGAGATCAAGCACGTGAAGGAGATCGTGCAGAAGGTGATCGCCGGTACCTGCATCTGCGTAGCCGCCACCGCCTCCATCATCTCGGGGTTCGTGACGGGCGGCACCACGACCGCCATCGCCCTCACCGCCATCGGATCGGTCGCCACCGTCATCGGCGGGACGAACGCCATCGTGGAGGGGGCGACCGACTACCAGAACAATGCGGTCATCCTCTCCCAATGCGTCAACCTGGGCAAGGTGACGGCGGACAACTCCGACCGGGTCGGGGGCATCGCCGGCCACCTGCAACAATACTGCCTCGTCAAGGACTGCCTCAACGCAGGCCCCTACGCAGGCAGCTCCGACAAGAACGGCGGCATCATCGGCCGGGGCGATTCGAGGTTCGGGATGGAACGCTGCCTGAGCGTAGGCACCGGATGGGATGAGCCCATGGCCCACAGCGACGGGGATTTCACGGACTACCAGGACCTCTATTTTTATGAGAGAGCCTATCCGGATAAGGGCAGCAACGGCAGCCCGCGGAGCCTTACCGCCAACGAGATCAAGCAGCCCGGCAGCTACCATAACTGGGATGTAAACGGCACGAACTCTGTCTGGCAGGTCGAGGAGCGCGACGGCTACTTTGCGATCCCCTACCACTCGGAGATGGAGGAGGCCGTCGAGGAGGAGGAATAGCTCCCGACCCCTCCGGAGGGAGCGCGACGACCGTAGCGACGATTTCCGAGATCTAAAGAAGAATTTTAATCATTAATACACACTATTGACAATGAAAAGAACGGCAATGTTCCTATCGGGGCTATGCATCGCCCTGACCCTCCTCCTCTGCACCGGTTGTGCCGACGATGAGCTTGATCGTTCGAACCCGTTCGGCGCGCGGCTGACGGAGAACGACGGTTTCAAATTGAGTAGCTTCCCGCTGGCCAAGGGCATCTGGGCGATCCCCGACACGGCGGGGCAGATCCGGATCCGCCTGCGATCGCACACGGACGACTCCCTGCAGGAGTATGACGCCTCGGCGGAAGAGCGCAGCGACGACCTCTCCATCTGCCTCTACATCCCCAAGGGCGGGACGATCCCGGACAGCGATTACGACCTGACCGCCTTCCTCGACGGGGGCAAGGGGCTGGGCACGAAGCTGCAAGTCACCTTCCGCGACGAGATGGTGTATGCGGTCATGTCGACCGCCATCGAATATACGCTGCGGGGAGAGGGGACGGCGGAAAACCCCTACCAAATCGGCTCGAAGGAGGACTTCGACACCTTCGAGTATGACCTCAGCCGCGACTCCCTCACGCATGGAGCGGGGCTCTACTTCCTGCAGACGGCCGATTTCGAGGCGCCGCCCCGCAGCGACGCCTACGAGGGACGCTACTACGCGGGATGCCTCTTCGCCGGCTCCTACGACGGGGGCGGCCACCGCATCTCGCTCCCCTACATCGGCTCCAAGGAGGAGAGCGACCGCTCGATCGGCCTTTTCAACCGGCTCTACAACGGGGCGGCGATCCGGAACCTGATCCTCCAGCCGCGCATGCAGGGCATCCTCTCCGACGGCGGGGCGTTGGCGGGGGCGGCGCAAGACTCCGTATCGATCCGTAACGTGACGGTCGACGGCAGCATCACCGGCTGCGGCGAGCGCATCGGCGGCTTCATCGGCCATGCCACGGGCTACCTCTCCTTCACCGACTGCCACCTCTTCGCCGAGGTGAGCGGCGAGTCGCAGGTCGGCGGGCTGGTCGGCCGGATGGAGCACGGGAGGCTGAAGGTGGATGGCCTCTCCAACCTGCGCGAGGACTACGCGACGGCGCTCTTCACGGTCAACGCGAGCGGGCCGTCGGCCGGCGGCGTCGCCGGGGCGCTCCTCGACGCGGGGTGCGAGCTGAGCGACATCGAGCTGCGGCATGCCATCTCGGAAGAGGATGTGAACCTGAAGGTGATCTACGCCGGCGCCGGACGGGCGGGCGGCATTGCCGGCGAGGCGACCCTCAACCAAGCCGGCTCGCTGCGCAACGTCAAGCTCCTCGCCCCGGTCCGCTCGGAGCAGAACAATGTCGGCGGGCTGATGGGAAACGCGTACCTCTCCGCCGAGCTGACCCTGCAGGGCTGCTCCGTCGGCTCCCTGGTGAAAGGCAACGAGGCAGTCGGCGGCTTTTTCGGCTATCTTTCCAGCTACAACCGCCTGATCCTGGACGGGAAAGACCGGGCGAACCGGGTCGCGCAGGTCGACAACGGCTACATCGCCATCGAGGGGCGGCGGAACGTCGGCGGCATGTTCGGCCACCTGGAGGGGGATATACAGGCGAAGGCGGTCAGCCTGATCAACGCGAATGTCATCGCCGGCGAGCAGTTTGGCGGCGGCGTGATCGGCCGGCAGTATAAAAACACCCTGGATGGGGCCCGCTTCGCAATCGACGCGAACATGCGCGTGCAGGGTCCCGACGCGATCGGGGGGCTGGTCGGCTTCGCGAACAACAGTACCATCAAGGGGCATCTGACCGAGGGGATCAATTTCTCCCCCCTTCCCTCCGCAACCGCTTTCGAGAGCGATTTCGCCGGGACGGTCGCCTCGGGGAGCGCCGAGGCGGGAGACGGCACCTCCATGGGGGGCATCGTGGGCTATGCCTACGATACCTATCTGGAGAACCTGTGCGTGACGGGAAAGGTGTACGGCCGCGAGCGGGTCGGCGGCATCGCCGGGCACCTGCGCAACTATACCCGCGGCCACCTGCGGAACTGCGTGGGCAACACGGCGGCGCTCAAGAACACGAAAGGGGTCCAAACGGGGGGCATCGTCGGCCGGCTGGAGGTGTCGTGCGGTTCGTATGACCATCTCCTCAATTACGGCCGCGTGGAGGGGAGCAACCACTCCGGCGGCATCATCGGCTTCATCGGGTTCGGCAACTCGCCTTCCGATTTCAAGCTGGACTATGCCGTGAACATGGGGGATGTCAGCGGCGGCAACGTGACAGGCGGCTGTGTCGGGCTGCTGAGCCACGACAAGAGCATCGCCCATACGATCGACCACTCCGCCAACTACGGGAAGGTGACCAACTCCGGCGAGGGGAACGTCGGCGGCATCCTCGGGCAGGGCGACGCCTCCCGCATGGCGATCCTGCATTGCGCCAACCATGGCGAGATCGCGGGGGGCAGCGGCTCGTCCAAGGTGGGCGGCATCGCCGGCCGGCTGGGCAGGGACGCCGGAGGCGCCAGCGTCACGATCGGCGAGAACATGGAGATGGCCTATTGCTGCAACCGGGGGACGATCTCCTCGGGCAACAGCGACTCACACGTAGGGGGGCTTCTGGGCTACCAGGAAGAGGGAAATGATTATGACGATACGCACTGGATGACGCACGACTGCTACAACACGGGGCACGTCGCCTCCGACCAGAACGATGACAACGGCGGCATCCTCGGCTCCATCGACCATTACGGGGAGGTGGTCCGCTGCATCAACACCGGCTCTGTCTCGCACGGCAACGCCGTGGTCGGCACGCACCACGGGAGCATCTGGCACCATCACGACCTCTACTACCTGGAGGACACCGGCAAGGGCTGGTGCGCCGACTCCTTCTCCGCCGACAAGAAGAAGGACCAGAACACCTTCGACAACTTTAATTTTGATCGCGATTGGGCGATCGACGGGGACGAATCGATGAACAAGGGTTTCCCCTACCTGAGAGATTGCCCCTTCCAGTCGCTCTACCCAAGCGACCTGCCCTGAGACGAGGGCGGTGCGTACCGGCATTCCCTACTTGCCGGTACGCATGACGCCGGAGTCATTGTCGGCATTGTTCACCCGCTTTGGCCCGGCGCTGAATTTACGCCCGAAGGAAAAGTTGTAGGAGATCGTCGCGATAAACAGGCGCACGCTCTCCTTGATCGAGTTCGAACGGCGGAAGGAGGCGTATCGGTTCCAGTTCTCGGTCTCTTGCTTATAGTTATCCGTAAACGGATTGAAGACCCGCAGGCCTATCATCCAGTCTTTCTGCCGGTAACCGAGTTGGATGCCTTGAATGTTCTCGCCCCCGGTCATCGTCTCGCCCTTGAACCAGTTCCAGTTCGTCATCACCATATACAGGAGCGACCAATGCTTCCAGGTGACGGAGAGGTTCGCGTCGCACCACCCGTTCGTGTACCGATGCGCATAGGCATTGCCGTTACTCCTGTAATGATTCACGCCACCGTCGACGGAGAGTTGCAAGATATCCCGGATCGGCCCGATCCGCAGATGGACGGACGCAACAACCCGCTGCCAGTTTCTCTGGTTGTCCCAAGTCTGGATGATCTTATTCCCCTCCAGGTATTTCTCGTCCATGATCGCGTCCGGCTGGTACTCGTAAGCGCCCAAGGCATTCACGTAGAACGGCCCCTCGCGAAACTCGTAATTCAATTCCGTATAATAGCTCATATAAGATCTCAGGTTGGGATTACCCCGCTGGATTTGCAAGGAATCGATCGCCTGGTCAACCGCACTCAACTCGCCCAAAGAGGGAGTCACATTCCCCATCGTCGATTTCAGGCGGAGGGAAGACTCCCCGGGTAGCGCGTAAAACAGGGTCAACCGGGGATTCACCGTATAACGCACGTAATCCGCGTCCGCGCCCCGTTGGCTGTATGACGAGCGATTCACCGTCACGCCCAACGCGTAATCCAGCTTTCTCACCTTCCCCTTGAACTCCGCGTATACGGAACTCTCCATCTGTTCCATCCGTGTCTTGTAGCTATGCCCGTTGGTGTAGTGGTTATCCGAGAACGATTGGTTATGGCGTAAACCGCCGCTCAACCGGTTGCCGCTCGTTAATTTCTTCTCGTAGATGGCCTCGCCGATAACCGAGTATTTATCGCCATCCACCCTGTTACCTACGTCGGTCAGCAATTGCTCTTGCCTGCTCTCTTGGTAGATACGGGTGGATTTCGTTTGGTTGTAAGTGCCAACCACGTTAAATACCAAGGTCTGGCTATGCCTCAAGTCCCGTTGGTAATACAGATCCAGCGCGGGAGCTTGGTAGGCAGACCCCGACAAGTCGACCATATCCACCTTGTCTTCCGGATCCGCCTTATTCATCAATACCCCCCGGTAATCCCAATGCGGCTGGTGATTGTTCCGGTAGCGAAACGTGGCGTTAAACAGGTACTTATCCGGCTTTTGATAGCTGTAGTTCACGCTCAGGTTGTGCATGAATAAACGAGCGTGCGAGGGCTCGCCGATCTCCACACGGTTCAAAGTCGTCCCGTCCGCCAAATGAAACTCCTCCTCGTTATTCCGCTTCATCCCATAAAAATCACGAGGACCGATCCGATAGGAAGCGCCCCATTCCGAATGCTTGTGATTGATCTTTCCCCGGACATCATGCTCGCCCCACATGGCATTGATGCCTTGCGCCATATCCAGGCCGAAGCTGCCCCCCGTATCCGGACGGCGAACGATATAATCCAGCACGATATCGGCATTGCCATAACGCAGGCCCGGATTGTCATGATATTCTATACGGATGATATCCGAAGGATTCAAAGCCTTGATCTCATCCTGCTCCACCTTCACGCCGTTGATACGTACCTGGACGACTCCATTCCCAACCATCTGGATCTCGTCGTTCAACAGGTCCACCTGTACCCTCGGGAGCATCATCTGCTGCAGTAGCTCCATGCCATTGCCCGAAGCCTTCACTTGCCGATCCGAAGGGAAAACAATCTTTTTATCGGCATGGCTGGTCTGCGCGGAGGCACTGACGGTCACGCCTTCCAGGGAAACCGCGTCGTCGTTTAGGTATATTTCTCCCAAAAAAATATCCCCGGAGATGTTCTCAAGCGAAACAGACGCCGTCTGAAAGCCTAGCATAGAGACGGTTAGAATATAGCTCCCTTTTTTAATCTTATTTAATAAAAAATGGCCCTTCACATCCGTAGTCGTACCTGCCACAAAGGAGGAATCCATCGTTTGCAATACCACATGCGCGAATTCCAGGATCTTCTTATCCCGAGCATCCCGCACCGTTCCCTTAATCTCCAAGTTTTGAGCAAAAGCTCCCTGTACCATACCACTTAGTAGTATGATCCAAATCATCATCCGTTTCATTTTTATTGTATTTTTCCCGAATAGAGCGGGGTGGCCTTTCCCGCTTATCATTTGTTTCTAGCTATGGGACAACCGGGGTTCGGAAAACGTTACAAGAAAATGATAAAAAATAATATCTCGATGATTTTGCGCCGCGAATACGTATCTTTGCAACCAAACAACGGAGGATAAATCATGGAGTTATTGAATCATTGGATCAACGGGGTCAACGATATATTATGGTCATACATCTTGGTCATCCTGTTATTGGGATGTGCCGTATGGTTTACGATAAAAAGCCGGTTCGTGCAATTCCGCATGATGGGCGAGATGATCCGGCTACTGGGCGATTCCGCCGGGAAAGAAGAAAAGGGGGAAAAGCATATCTCCTCTTTCCAGGCCTTCGCCGTATCGTTGGCCAGCCGGGTAGGGACCGGGAACTTGGCAGGCGTGGCCACCGCCGTGGCGATTGGCGGACCGGGCTCCGTATTTTGGATGTGGCTGATCGCTTTGCTGGGCTCTTCCAGCGCGTTCGTAGAGTCTACATTGGCGCAATTGTATAAGGTAAAAGGGAAAGACTCGTTCATCGGCGGTCCCGCTTACTATATGCTAC
Organism: Parabacteroides sp. ZJ-118; assembly: GCF_011038785.1. Taxonomy (GTDB): domain Bacteria; phylum Bacteroidota; class Bacteroidia; order Bacteroidales; family Tannerellaceae; genus Parabacteroides. Next base: position 12,870 of record NZ_JAAKDT010000046.1, on the reverse strand, counting down.
ACGGCTTGGGATTCCGATGGATGGGTGTCTTGTTCGCCGTATTGATCTCCGTCACTTTTGGTTTCGCCTTTAATTCCGTGCAGAGCAACACGATCTGCGCCGCGTGGGAGGGCGCCTTCGGCATCGATCATACCTGGATCGGGGCGATTCTTACGGCACTGACACTGATCGTCATATTCGGAGGCATTCATCGTATCGCGAGAGTGAGCAGTATTGTCGTACCGGTCATGGCACTCGGATACATCGCCTTGGCGTTGGGAATCGTACTGTTCAATATTACCCAACTGCCCGCTGTCATGGAAACCATTCTGGCAAACGCCTTTGGCTGGGAACAGGCGATGGGCGGCAGTGTCGGAGCGGCGTTGATGCAAGGGATTAAGCGAGGTTTATTCAGCAACGAGGCGGGTATGGGATCGGCACCGAACGTAGCGGCCACCGCGCATGTCTCTCACCCGGTCAAACAAGGGTTGATCCAGGCATTGGGCGTGTTTACCGACACGCTGATTATCTGTACCTGTACGGCGTTTATTATTTTATGCAGCGGAGTGCCGTTGGACGGCTCCATCAATGGCGTCCAGCTCACGCAACAAGCCTTGAGCAACGAGGTGGGTAGCATCGGCAGTACGTTTGTCGCTTTAGCGATCCTTTTGTTCGCGTTCAGCAGTATCATCGGCAATTACTATTACGGAGAGGCGAATATCCGTTTTATCACGTCCAAGCGAAGTGTCTTATTTGTTTATCGTATGCTCGTCGGCGGAATGGTCCTGTTCGGTGCGTTGGCCAGTTTAGACTTGGCTTGGAGCCTAGCGGACGTGACCATGGGGCTGATGACGATCTGCAATTTGATCGCGATCTCCCTGCTGAGCCGTCAAGCCTTCCTCTTATTGCAGGATTACGTCGCCCAAAAGGAAGCGGGTATCAAAAGCCCTGTATTCGACAAGAACAAGATACCCGAGTTGAAAGACAAAGCGCGGTGCTGGTGATCGGACAAACGTATTGAAGTATGATAAAAAGCAAGATGATACGCTTTTACATAGCGGTCTTGATGATATGGACCTGTACGGTAAAAGCGCAAGATGACGATAAATCCCTAGTCCACAAAATAGGATTCGACGTACGTCCTTCGTATGTCGCCCCTACTAGCAAATTCCTCAAAGATGACGGCTATGGAAACGAGCTTACTTTACGGAAAGCGGCTTCATTCCATTTGAAATACGGGTTCCAACAGAATCCAGACTCCAAGGAGGGCCAGCTTTATCCGCAGACTTACCAAGGAATAGGCGTTTCTTACAATACCTTTGGCAATCGACAGGAAGTAGGTAATCCTTGGGCGGCGTATGTTTTCCAAAGCTCCCGCATCGCCAAGATATCTTCCCGGCTATCCTTCGATTATGAATGGAATTTCGGAGCCTCATTCGGGTGGCATCCGTATGATGAAAACAATAATTACCATAATAAGATCATTGGCTCTAAGATCAATGCCTATATCAATCTGGGATTTTTCCTCAACGCGAAACTATCCCGTTATTGCGACCTGCTCGTCGGGGCGGATTTAACGCACTACTCAAACGGAAATACCCATCTTCCGAACGCGGGATTGAATACGATTGGCGGCCGGGTCGGACTCGTCTACACGCTCAATCCTATCGAGGAAAGCCATCATGAGATAGGTACCGCACGTTCTTTACCGGAAAATCAATTATACTTCTCCAGTTTTTGGCAACGTGTCAGTTACGATGTCATCCTATATGGCGCAACCCGGGCAAAAGGAGTTGTGCAGGGTGACGAGGCTCATATCCTTCCCGGTCATTTCGGTATCCTCGGATTCAACCTCAACCCAATGTACAAATTCAACCGATTCCTAAAAGCAGGTATCTCTCTAGACGGCCAATATGACGAAAGTGCCAATATTTATTCCGACGAGATCATCCAAGTCGGCGAAGAACCCCGATTCTACCGCCCGCCCCTACACGAGCAAATCGGTATCGGCCTCTCTGCCCGTGGCGAATTCACCATGCCATTCTTCTCGATCAATATAGGAATCGGGCATAATTTATTTTACAACAAGGGCGATCTGAAAGGATTATACCAGATCCTAGCCCTCAAGGTATCGGTTACACGAAATTTATTCCTGCATGTCGGATACCAACTGCACAAATTCCATAATCCGAATAACTTGATGCTGGGGGTTGGGTATAGGTTCCATAATCCTCGCTAGCCACCATTCCCCTTTTACGCTACTTTCATCTTCTTCTCACGTGGACACGCACCCATACTTATATACCCAAACATTATGTAATCATTTTTGTCCCGATGGCTGCAACTGACGTTTTAATCATAGATTAAGCAAAACAACCGTTCCGGAGCGAACACCTCATTCGCTACGTCCAGGATTTGCTCGGCGGTCAGCCTCTCGATCTGGGCGAACACTTCGGGGAGCGTGTCGTAACGGTTATAATGAAGGTAGCTTTTCCCTAAGCCTAGGAAAAGCCCCTCCCGGTTATCGCTAGAGACTCCCAGTTGGCCAATCACTTGCTTCTTGGCGGCGGCTAATTGAGTGGCGGACAGTTTCACGTCACGTAAACGGGCCAGTTCTTTATGCACTAAACGCGTCGCTTTCTCACGGTTCCTCGGGTCTGTGCCGAAATAGATACTGGCCAGTCCGGTATCGGTATAAGAGGTCAGGTTGGATTCTACGTTATAAACCAAGCCATGCTTTTCCCGCAAGGAGACATTCAAGCGGTTATTCATGCCCGGACCACCCAAAATATTATTCAAGAGGAATAAAGGGATGCGCTTTTTATCGTGCATACTGAAAGCCCGGCCACCGATCAGCACATGGGCTTGATGGGTCTCTTTATGGATCCGGCGTACGCAAGCCTCGATGGGACCCGGGGCTTTCCGGTTCCGCTCAGCCGTCGGAAAAGAGATATCGCTTAGAGCGGCTTCCGCCAATTTCAGGATCTTCTTGAAGTCCTTTCGTCCCATCGAAAAGAACACCATATTCTCCGGGGCATAGAAACGACGCATGAAAAAACGACCAGACTCGGAATCAAAACGAAGAAGAGATTCTTCATCCCCCAAGATATTGTGCCCAAGGGCATGCCCCTTATAAAGTAGGTTCTCAAACTCGTCAAATATAAGCTCTGAAGGACTATCCTCATACGAGTTGATCTCGTCCAAGATAACGTCTACCTCTTTCTCGATCTCCTGCTTGGGAAATTGGGAGTGGAAAATCAGGTCTGTCAATAGCTCAAGCGCCCGACCGAAGTCCTCCTCCATAAAGATGGAATAAACAAACGTCTCTTCCTTCGTCGTATAGGCGTTCAACTCCCCTCCTACGTTCTCCATACGGTTCAAGATATGCCACGCTTTCCGTTTCTCCGTCCCCTTGAAGATCATGTGTTCAACGAAATGCGCCAAGCCAAATTCATCCTCGTTCTCATCCCGTGTACCGGCGTTCACGGCAAAACCGCAGTAAGAGACCGGGGAATTAACCGGGAGATGTACCATGCGAAGTCCATTCGGCAATGTATGAGCGATATAATCCATTTTCCTTCTTGTTTGTATCAGCCCGCAAAGGTACGAAAGACTTTCCGGAAAAACAGGTGCCTCTTTCTCAAAAAACAGGTCCGTGTTTCCGGAGAAAGACGTACCTGTTTTTCCGATCTATTTGCCTCCTTGGAAAAAATACCTACATTTGTGTAAACTAAGGAACATGAAAATAGCAACCTGTTTACTAACGATCACCTCCTTGATCCTTTCCGCCTGTGGGGGAGGCAGCGATATAGAGCATGCGAAAAGCCTTGCGACCGCGGAACATCTAAAGCAATACACCGAGGCCATCTCGCATGACTCCTGCCAAGGCCGTAAGCCCTTCTCCAAAGGGGCCGAACGAGCGGTAAACTATATCGCCCGCCAAATGAAAGAAGTCGGCCTGAAACCCATCGATGGTGATTCTTATCTCCAACAGGTTGCTATCATATCCTCACACACGCAGTGCCCAAGTCCGATGATCCTAAAGACTCCAAAAGGGGAAATCTCATTGGATTGGCTAGAAGGTTACACCGCCTTCTCCGCACGAATCGAGCCGGAGATCGACATAGACAACGCGGAATTGGTATTCGCCGGCTATGGGATCGTAGCCCCCGAGTATGAAAAAAATGATTTCGAGGGAATCGAGAACCCGCGGGATAAAGTAGCGGTCGTTATCGTAAATGATCCAGGACTCGGAAGCGACAACACGGATTATTTCAACGGTGATATCATGACCTATTACGGACGTTGGATGTATAAGTTCGAGGAGGGTGCCCGACAGGGATTGAAAGGAGTCTTGATCATCCATGAAGACCGGGGAGCAGGCTACCCTTGGTCGGTCGTACGAGCTTCCGCCCGGTCGAAAATGTATGTGGACAGCGATAGCGATGCTTATCATTGCCCGTTAAATGGCTGGATTCCATTCGATGCCGCCAAGCGATTGCTAGCCGATAACGGCTATAACATCGACCAACTGATCGAGCGATCCAAATCGCCAGGCTTCAAGCCCTTCCCCTTAAAATCCACGGTAACCGTATCGATGAGGAACACCTTCGACCGCCAACAAAGCCCCAACGTGATCGGTTTTATTCCCGGTAGCGGAGACACGGATGAGAGTGTTATTTATCTAGGCCATTGGGACCACCTAGGCTACGGAGCGCCGATCAATGGTGACAGCATCATCAATGGCGCTACCGATAACGCCGTAGCCATCGCATGGATGCTTGAGATGGCACGTTGTTTTAACGCTTTGAAAGAAACGCCCCGCCGGAATATAGTCTTCCTCTCCCCTACTTGCGAAGAGACCGGATTCCTCGGCACGAAATATTACGTGAAGCACCCGTTGTTTCCGATCGATAAGATAGCCGCCGTAATCAACCTGGATGTCTTCCCGCTATGGGGCGAGAACAACGATGTCACAATCACCGGATATGGCAACTCCGATTTGGATGATACCCTGGCCGAGCTAGCGAAGAAATACAGCCGTTACATCATGCCCGACCCCGACGCTTACAACGGGATGTTCTATCGCTCCGACCATTTCCCCTTCGTGCAAAAAGGCATCCCTGCCATGTTCGCCAAAGGCTGGAATGACAACCGCAAACAGGGTAAGGAATGGGCCAAAGCGCATATCGCCCGCTATTGGGCGGAAACGTATCACAAACCGACCGACCAGACCCACCCCGACACGGACGATTATAGTGGCCTGTTACAAGAAGTACAATTGTTCTTCGACCTCGGTTATAAACTGGCGCAAGACACCGGATACCCGAAGTGGAATCCAAAGTCCGAATTCGCCAACGTCTTAAAAAGATAAATTGTCTGAAATAGATGATGTCAATATCAGTAAATATAGATACTTTTGTGATCGCTATTCAGGCAGGAATGCCGTAAAAACAATCAATCAACAATATGGTAAACGAAAATATCACCTCTCTATTGGAGCAAGAAGCGGAAGCGGTTCGCAACATACCCGTTACGCCCGGATATGAGGAAGCGGTATCACTTATCGTGAGGCATGTACACGACCTAGGAGGAAAACTGATCATGAGCGGAATGGGTAAAGCCGGGCAAATCGCCTTGAATATCGCTACCACTTTTAGCTCGACCGGTACGCCTGCTTTCTTCTTGCACCCCAGCGAGGCTCAACACGGAGATCTGGGAATCATACGCAAGAACGATATCATGTTATTGATCTCCAACTCAGGAAAGACACGTGAACTGGTGGAATTGGTAGACCTCACGAGAGGTTTGGTACCGGACATGAAATTTATCGTCATCACCAGTAACCAGGATAGCCCCCTAGCTGCTGAGGCGAGCGTATGCCTGTTAACCGGCGCTCCGAAGGAAGTCTGTCCGTTAGGCCTCACACCCACTACCTCCACGACCGTCATGACGGTAATAGGCGACATTCTCGTGGTGGGAACCATGAAGCGTATCCATTTCACCAGCAAGGATTACGCCAAGCGCCATCACGGAGGATACTTAGGCTCTAAGAGCCGTGAGCAAAGCAAGAACGAATAACGAACCTGTATATAGATCATGAGAAAAGTCTTTGGTATAGGAGAAACCATTCTCGATATCATTTTTAGGAACGACCAGCCACAGATGGCCGTCCCCGGTGGCTCCGTCTTCAACGGATTGATATCATTGGGTCGATTGAATGTCCCCGTGTCCTTTATCAGCGAGCTGGGCAACGATCAGGTTGGTGATATGATTCGGGATTTCATGGAGGATAACCACATCTCGACCGAGTTCGTAGACCGTTTCCCCGATGGGAAAAGTCCTATATCACTCGCTTTTCTGGACGATGATAAGAATGCCAATTATATCTTCTACAAGGATTACCCGGCGCAACGGCTGGAAGTGCCCCTGCCAAAGATCGAGAAAGATGATATTTTCGTGTTCGGCTCTTATTATTCCCTGAATCCGGCCTTGCGGACTCGTATGGTAGAATTTCTGCACTACGCCCAAGAACGGAAAGCGATTATCTATTACGATCCCAATTTCCGCAAGGCACATGCTCATGAGGCGATCCGACTGATGCCTACCGTACTCGAAAATCTGGAATTCGCCGACATCGTCCGGGGCTCGGACGAGGACTTCCAGAACCTTTATGGCAAGACCGACGCAGAGGAGATCTACAAAGAGCATATTCGGTTTTATTGTGATCGCTTCTTAACAACTCACGGGGCAAACGGAGTCAATCTTCACACCCGTAACTTCACACAGCATTTTGATTCCCCGCAAATCCAGCCGCTTAGTACCATCGGAGCCGGCGACAATTTTAACGCAGGCATTATCTACGGACTTCTAAAGTATGACGTGCGTCATGCGGACCTTCCGTCTTTGGATCAGGGAACTTGGGGAAAAATCATCCGCTGTGGAATGGACCTTGCCTCCGAGGTTTGCCAAAGCTATGATAATTATATATCCAAAGAGTTCGCGGTGAAGTATGTTAGCCAGTCTTAAATATCATTAATGAAGAAGCGGGGAAAAACTTGTTTTTCCTATCTTTGTGAGGAAAGTTTATTATCGAAGACCATGTTAGAAAAGATTCTCTCTCTACTCGCCAGTGTAATCCTGTTAGTTGGCTGTTCCTCTAACGCACCCGACATACGAGCTATTTGCCTGCGTGATGACATCGGAAATTACGTGATAAAATGGGAAACCCATCCAGCAATGGAGGGGGTTGTCAAGATGACCGTGTCCGGCAATCCGGATCTTTTCGCCAACGATTCCCCAGTCATTTACGCCAACATCAAGGATGGCGTGGCTACTTACATCACGAACGATAATATCTCACGTAAGTATTTCCACCTTTCTTTTAATGATAAATACTCACGGATCATCGGGGCACGCTCGGCGGTTATGGATAGCGTACAAAATCTCCGGGACCTAGGTGGTTACACCTCTACAAACGGGAAGACGGTGAAATGGGGCAAGGTATTTCGCTCCGGCAAGTTAAGCAGCTTAAGCGAATGGGACTCCATCCGATTAGATAATCTGGGAATCAAGACCATCATCGACCTCCGCACAAACCAAGAAACCCTCACTGCCCCTATCAAATATACGAAGGCGAATATCCTGCGAATCCCCATCCCGATCAGTAAGCTCGCTGATGCCTCCCAACGTGTTATCGAGGGACGTATGAGGAAAGGAGATGCCGGGGTCTATATGGAGGACGAGTACCTGCAGTTCGTGACAGATAATACCGATCAGTTCGCCAAGGTACTGGAACAGTTTCAAGACAAGAATAATTACCCCATTCTCATCAGTTGTTCCTACGGAAAGGATCGTACCGGGTTTCTCACCGCCATGCTACTCACCGCCTTGGGTATTCCCCGGGATGCCATCATGGAGGACTACTTGGCTTCCAATCAATATATCGATACGAGTCATTTAGCTGATATCGTGAAACATCTCTCCACAGATGCCCAAGAAAGCATCACGGTCTTTCTCACGGCCAACGAAGGGCTCATGGACCTAGCTTTCCATAAAATAAAGAAAGAGTACGGTTCCACCGAGAAATATTTATCGAAAGGATTACGTCTTTCTGATAAGAAACGTGAAAGGCTCAAGGACATATTACTTTATTAACTAAAGTTTCCCACCCTCGTTTTTACGCCCTTAGAAAGGGGTTATCAATCTCCCAAAGACTATATATCAGCATATTCTGTTCAAATTAACGCTTACCTAGGAAGCGTTCAACTTAAATCAGGCATTTCGTAATCATCCGGATCGCATAGAAGATGAGCCCATATCTTAATGGAGCAGTCTGCCACCTGCTTCGCAGCAACTGTGGACAGGCAGCCTAACAAGTCTACGCCAACCTCATGAGATGTCAGTCTCAACTTTACGTCCCCGGAGGATAAAATGCAGGCTGCGGATGATTTTCCCAATTCCATACGCTTGAAGAAGAACTAAAGGTTGCTCTTCAGCGAAAATCAAACCGAAGCCCTTTGGAAAATGTCTATTGTGGAAAGAAACTTGAATTTTGCAACGCAATAATTGACTATAGCCACAAAACATCTATGGTTAGCTGATTTTAGCGAATTTAGCACAACAATCCTATAGAATCCAAATTATTTACGTACCTTCGCGGCCACTGAATATCATCACATATACACAATCGTATTTTGAAAACATTTGAAGAATTAGGAGTTGCCACACCGATATTAAGGGCAATCCAAGAGATGGGTTATGAATCGCCCATGCCGGTACAGGAAGAAGTGATTCCTTTCTTGCTGGGAGAAGATAACGATGTAATCGCATTGGCACAAACAGGAACCGGCAAGACAGCCGCTTATGGCCTGCCGATCCTGCAAAAGATCAATGTCTCTCATTATCAGCCTCAAGCGCTTATCCTTTGTCCGACACGCGAGCTTTGCCTACAAATAGCGGACGATTTGAACGATTATTCGAAATACATCGATAACCTGAAGGTTCTCCCTGTATACGGAGGTTCCAGTATAGAGAGTCAGATCAAGACACTGAAAAGAGGAGTACACGTGGTAGTAGCTACCCCGGGACGTCTGATCGACTTAATGAACCGCAAGACGGTTGATCTGGGGAACGTGAAGAATGTCATCCTCGACGAGGCAGACGAGATGTTGGACATGGGTTTCACCGATAGTATCAACGAGATCTTGGCGGCTATACCGGAAAACCGAAATATGCTGCTCTTCTCCGCTACCATGCCGAAAGAGATCGCTGCTATCACCAAGGAATACATGAAGACACCGAAGGAGATCGTCATTGGCAGGAAGAACGAGGGAAACAAGAATATCCGCGACATTTATTATATGGTTCGTGCGCAGGATAAATATCTCGCTTTGAAACGCATCGCCGATTATTACCCGAACATCTACGGTATCGTCTTCTGCCGTACCCGTAAGGAGACACAGGAGATCGCCGATAAATTGATTCAAGACGGCTACAACGCCGACTCCTTGCACGGTGAGCTAAGCCAGGCGCAACGTGATTACGTGATGCAGAAGTTCCGTATCAAGAATATCCAGTTATTGGTCGCTACGGACGTGGCCGCACGTGGTTTGGACGTGGATGACTTGACTCATGTAATCAATTACGGTCTGCCGGATGAGGTAGAATCTTATACCCACCGCCGCGGACGTACGGGCCGTGCGGGAAAAACGGGTATCGCTATCTCTATCTGCCACGTAAAGGAAAAAGGCAAGATTCGCGAGATTGAACGGATCATCAACAAGAAATTCGACAGGGGCGAGATGCCTACCGGTGAGCAAATTTGTGAGAAGCAATTGTTCAACTTGGTGGACCAGATCGAGAAAGTGAAAGTGAACGAGGAGGAAATCGCTAACTTGATGCCTTCTATCTACCGCAAATTGGAATGGCTGGATAAGGAAGATATCATCAAGCGTGTCGTATCCTTGGAGTTCAACCGGATGATCGACTATTATAAGGATAACGATGATATCAAGGTTGTAGACGAGAACGCTCCCCGGGAGAGAGGCAAACGAGGTAGCAGAGGCGAAGCGGAAGAAGGTTACACCCGTTTCTTTATCAACTTCGGAAAGATAGACGAGCTTACGCCTCCTCAACTTATTGAGTTAGTTAACAAGTGCGTACCGGGCAAGGTTCGTATCGGCCGTATCGACTTACGTGATAATTTCTCATTCTTTGAAGTAGAGGAGGGAGAAGCCAGACGTGTCATGGACTTGATGAACGGCTTCGAGGTAGACGGACGACGTATCTCCGTGGAACCGGCGCAAGCGAAAGGTGAAGGCGGCAAGGGCAGTCGTGGTGGCCGTGGAGGTAGCCGTAGCGGAAACGGTTTCAGGGATAGACGGGATAGAGGCAGAAGAGGCAGAGACAGCCATCGGGGAAGCGACCGTGGCAGCAGACGTTCTGACCGTGGCGATGATAAACCGAAGCGTAAATTCTATGAAGATGCTCCTCGCAGTAGAAAGAAACGTAAATAAGGCACCTTCTCTGCATTCACATTAGCATATAATCGAGTAGGTAGGGAAACAAAATAAGTTTTCCTGCCTATTTGTTTCCTTCCCTCTCACACCACCGTACGTGCCGTTCGGCATACGGCGGTTTAATTTGTTTTCAAAGAGTGTCTAATCGTGTAGTAATCAAGGCAACTTACAAGGCCTCTGCGTGTGAGGATGTCTTTAGATATGGCTCTGACTACGCATGTGCGACGTACTACCCACTCATAGCGGTTGCCACAGTAGGATGTCAGTTTGGCCATGTCGTTGTCTATGCCAAGTTTCCGAAGTCCCCACGCTCGTTTTTGTGGCGTTTTCCATTGTTTCCATATCACTTTGCGTATCATCGTGCGCAGATGTTCGTCTATCTTCTCCATTTTGCCTTTCATGGCTCCTATGGCGAAGTAATTTATCCATCCGCGTGTGACCGAGTTCAGCTTCGCGATACGGTCGCTCAACGATATGCTCCATGAACGTTTGCATAGTTTCTTCAACTTGCGCCGGAACTTTTCGACCGAGGTTTCGCAGGGTCGTGCCACCCATTGCTTGGTCTGCGGTGACTTGTAGAAGCCAAAACCGAGATATTTGAGCTTGTTCGGTCGGCAGACGTGGGTCTTGGTGGCGTTGACTTTGAGCCCGAGTTTGCGCTCTATCCATTGGGTGATGGTGTGCATCACTCGGTTGGCACTCGCGTTGCTGCCTACTGCGATGACGCAGTCGTCGGCATAGCGGACGTAGTGTAATCCTCTGCTGACAAGTTCTTTGTCAAGTTCATTGAGCATTACGTTGCTCAGCAGTGGAGATAGGTTGCCTCCTTGGGGCGTGCCGAGTTCCGTGGCTTCGTACATGCCATTCTCCATAACGCCGGATTTGAGATACTTGCGTATCAGACTTTCGGTGTCGGGGTCGTGTATGACGCGGCCTACGTAACTCATCAGCTTATCCTGCGGCACGTTGTCGAAGAACTTTTCCAAGTCTATGTCCACTATCCACTCATATCCCTCGTTGAGGTATTCCAAGAGTTTTAGCACGGCTTGCTCGCAGCTTCTGCCGGGGCGAAAGCCGTAGCTGTTCTCTTGGAACTCTGCCTCAAAGATGGGCGTGAGCACTTGGACGATGGATTGTTGGAATGTCCGGTCAACTACCGTTGGAATGCCAAGCTTGCGCACTCCTCCGTTGGGCTTGGGTATCTCTACCCTCCTCACGGGTGCGGGCTTGTATCTCCGCTCAAGGATTGATTGCCTGATACCCGGCCAATTGGCGTTCATGTAGTCACGCAGCTCGTCAACTTTCATGCCGTCTATGCCTGCAGCGCCATTGTTGGCTATCACTCTTTCAAGTGCCGCCCGAACGTTGTTCTTGTCAAGTATCTGTTCAATTAGTTTCATCTTCCGTCTTTCTTAATTTCCGCTTCCGATAGATTACGCTCTAACTCCTCTATCGCTTCCGCTCATTGACGTTTCACTTCTGCGACTTGTCGGCTACCCTGTCGGAACATACATTCTTGATTAACGTTACAAATTATTCGGCCCTTCGCTTTGACCGTCTCGCGGTCGGCTACTTCGACCTCTGCTGACTCCTCGGCATTCGTTGTTACTATCCTTACGGACTGCCGAGGCCTCACGGGATAAACCATACATCTTTCCTCGTTTACCTGCCTAATTTACGCATCAAGGTTACGGTTGCCTTTGGGAACTTCGCTGTCTGTAGCCGGCTTGTCCGCTTGCTGCGCCTTAGTATCAGGTTTCTGTTCGTCAGGCCACGATTTCGCTATTGCTTCTTCTCTCCCGAGCGTCACCACTCGAAACTTGCAAGTCGCTTTGGGGTTCGTCGGCAACTACGCCCCTTATGGACTTTCACCACAGATGTATGACATGCCCGTCATACTACAGGAAACGAGATTCGTTATGATACGAATCTCGTTTTTTCTTGACATAACAATACGTACGGGAATGCAAATCCGTCTGCCACCAAGGATTGCTCCGCCCGACACATGCCTATCCGAATATTTATTCCTATATTGTCCCCCGTCGGGTTTCCCACGGGGAAAAACCGGGCAGAATGGCCGTCTTCTCCTACGTTTTCAAAGATCGGCAAGGAGAACCCATAAGCAGGCCTTTATGATGGGCGAACTAAAAAACGGACGTGTCACGGGATTTTCCCGTAGCACATCCGTTTCTTTAACCCACATTGCCACCTAAGTTGAATTAATATTCTGATTTTCTGTATATGTTTTTTTTGAGACATCCTCTGGGTGTACTACAAATTTCTGTCTCCGTATAGGAGTATCAGACAGAGAAAGTGCGTGATAAATATCTTGTACATCCTTGCTTGGTTCGGTACATTGACGTATTCTGAC
>NZ_JAAKDT010000045.1 GCF_011038785.1 Parabacteroides sp. ZJ-118 | reverse complement strand
GAATACTTCTTGCGCCAGTAGTGATAGGTTGAATAACTTACACCTACTTGCTGTAGGCACGACTTCAATGGCAGGCCACTTTGTTGCACCTGCAATTCTAATTCTTCAAATTCTAATCTATTCATAATAATTGAGGTTGGATTGTATATGCTACTGCAAAGCAACAACCAAACCTCAAGCTGTACAATGTGTATTTGTTCGAATGCTTACGAATATCTATCCGTGTGACGCTCAATCGGCCCCAAGTATCTTAACTTCTATCGACAACGCAGCTAAGATACTTGGCCAACACAGCTAAGATACTTGGGCGATGGAGCTAACTTCATTCTTAATCTCTTGAAGCACATTTATAACGCACGAAGTAGCTCCTCGATCACCTCCGGGTAATGCGCATACTCCAAGGCATGTACCTTGCGGGCCACCTCCTCCGGGGAATCCAATGGCGATACCGGACAAGAGGCCTGGAAAATAATCGCTCCCTCGTCATAATGCTCATTAACATAGTGTATAGTAATACCCGACTCCCGCTCACCGGCCTTCACGACCGCCTCATGCACATGCATGCCATACATTCCTTTACCGCCATATTTAGGAAGTAATGCAGGATGGATGTTCACGATTTTACCGGGAAAAGCCTGAAGAATCACATCGGAGATCTTATTCATAAAACCGGCCAACACGATAAGGCAGACATCATATTCCGCCAACTTTTCCAAGACAGGCACACCTGCAATGAATTCCTCCCGTGAAAACACGAAAGAAGGTACCCCCAACCTGTTTACCCGTCCATGCACGCCAACATTACGGTTATTCGATAAAACAACCGCGACATTAATATTTTCACTGTTAGCAAAATATCGGGTGATGTTCTCGGCATTCGTACCAGACCCGGAAGCAAAAATCGCTATATTTTTCATGTTTTTAGATGTTTAAATGCACAAGAAAAGAAAAAATGTGCAGTTTTCCACATTTTTAGCTTATTAAATTTGCTTTGTAACATAAAAAATTCTTTTCTTTGCACTGCAAATTTAAAAAGTATATTCGTATTTATTAATCTAAATTGAAAAAGTTATGTCTGAAGTTGCTGAAAGAGTAAAAGCTATCATCGTTGACAAGTTAAGTGTTGAAGAAACAGAAGTTACAAACGAAGCAAGCTTTACTAACGATTTAGGAGCAGACTCTCTTGACACTGTAGAGTTGATTATGGAGTTCGAAAAAGAGTTCGGCATCTCAATTCCTGACGATCAAGCAGAAAAGATTACATCTGTAGGTGACGCTATCGCTTACATCGAGGCTAATGCGAAGTAATCAATCCTTTTAACTAAAGGTATGGAATTAAAAAGAGTTGTAGTAACAGGTCTTGGAGCTATTACTCCTCTTGGTAATACCCTCCCCGAGACATGGGAAGGTATTATCAACGGGGAAAGTGGCGCAGGACCTATTACTCAGTTTGATGCATCCAAATTCAAGACACAATTTGCATGCGAAGTTAGAGGCTTCGATCCATTGAGAGTTATGGATCGTAAGGAGGCTCGCAAGTGTGATCGTTATAGCTTATTCGCCATCGACGCGGCGAAACAAGCGATCGAGGACGCGGCAATGGACTTGGATAACGAAGATAAGAACCGTATCGGCGTTATTTTCGCTTCAGGTATCGGCGGTATCAAGACATTTGACGAGGAAGTATTGAGTTATGCGAAGATCAAGGATACGATCGGTCCGAAGTTTAACCCGTTCTTCATCCCGAAAATGATCTCGGATATCGCGGCCGGACATATTTCCATGCTTTATGGATTCCACGGCCCGAATTTTGCGACCGTTTCAGCTTGCGCATCCTCTACAAACGCTATCAGTGACGCATTCAATTATATCCGTTTGGGCAAGGCTAACGTCATCATCACCGGTGGGGCGGAAGCGGCTGTCTCTGAATCGGGAGTAGGTGGATTCAACTCCATGAACGCGTTATCGACACGGAATGATTCTCCCGAGACCGCGTCTCGCCCGTTCAGCGCCAGCCGTGACGGATTCGTGATGGGCGAAGGTGGAGCTTGCTTGGTATTGGAAGAAATGGAGCATGCGCTAGCACGCGGCGCTAGAATATATTGCGAGATCGCCGGGACTGGAATGTCTGCCGATGCTTATCACTTGACCGCTTCTCATCCGGATGGTTTAGGGGCGAAGTTGGTGATGCGCAACGCATTGGAAGACGCAGGAATGACTCCGGAAGACATTGATTACATCAATGTTCATGGTACATCGACTCCCGTGGGCGATATTTCGGAGGTAAAGGCGATCAAAGATGTGTTCGGAGAGCATGCCTATCAACTGAATATCAGTTCCACAAAGTCAATGACCGGTCACTTGCTTGGCGCTGCCGGAGCGGTAGAGGCGATCCTGTGCATTATGGCTGTAAACGATGGTATTATCCCGCCGACCATTAACCATGCTGAGGGCGATGATGATCCTGAAATAGATTATAAGCTGAATTTCACATTCAATAAGGCTCAAAAGAGAGAGGTGAAAGCCGCTTTATCAAATACGTTTGGCTTCGGCGGACACAACGCTTGCGCTATTGTTAAAAAATTCATGAAATAACGTGTTTAGAAAGCTATACAAACAGCTGCATAGAGGAATAAGGCTCCTGCAAAATAAAGGCAGGGAGCCTTATTTGTCTTTATCAAAGATTCTAGGTTTTTATCCGGACAATCTCCAGATTTACGAGCAGGCGTTGTTGCATAAATCATCATCAGTAGAGATAGGTAATGGCAAATATATTAACAATGAGCGCCTTGAGTTCTTGGGAGATGGCGTTTTGGATGCCGCGGTCGCTGATATTGTCTATAAGCGCTACCCGAATAAGCGGGAAGGCTTTTTGACAAACACACGTTCCAAGATCGTACAGCGGGAGACGATGAATAAGATCGCGGTACGACTCGGCTTGGATCAAATGGTAGTCTATTCAACCAAGATAAACTCTCATAACAATCATTTGTATGGTAACGCGCTCGAGGCCTTGATCGGCGCCATTTATCTGGATCAAGGTTATGATGTTTGTTACAAATTTATCCGCGACGTGATGATAGAAAAGTATATCGATGTAGATACGCTCGTCCGGAAAGAGATAAATTTCAAGTCGAACCTGATAGAATGGAGCCAAAAGAACAAAATATCAGTTTCATTCGATCTAATAGAATCTTTTACGGATAGCGATGGGAATCCTGTATTCCAGAGCGCGATTAAATTGCTCGGCGAGCAAATTGGCATAGGTATCGGCTACTCCAAAAAAGAGTCTCAGCAAGCGGCTTCTAAAATGGCGATCAAAAGATTGCGGACAGACAAAGAACTCCAGCGGCGTATCTTTACCACAAAGAAAGAGAAGACGGATAAATCAACCGGTGAGGAAGAGTTCTCCGAGCTCCCCGAGGAAGGAGCTGTATAAGATTTTCGACATGAAGCACTCCCAAAAGCAGGAATGATAGGATAGCTTTTGGGAGTGCTTTATTATTTCCCGAATGTCACGCCCATCCGTTTCCCTTGTACGATCAAATCATGATCCGGTGTCACCAATTTTAGTTTTCCCGCTACTTCTGACAAAGGGATGGATTCCACCGTATCTCCCTTTATACAAACCATACGTCCGAACTCACCCTTGGCGATCAGTTCCGTGGCATGGCCTCCCAGGCGGGTGGCGAGGTTGCGGTCGAACGGAGAGGGATTTCCACCCCGTTGGGTATATCCCAACACGGTATCGCGGGTCTCGATACCCGTTCCCGCCTCGATAGCTCGGGTGATATAATCAGAAGGACGCTTTTTATCCGAAGTCTCGATACCCTCGGCCACCACGACGATAGAGTAAGGTTTGCCCCTGCGAGCCCGATCCAAGATCGCCTCGTTCACCTTATCGATATCGTATCCCAATTCTGGGAGTAAGATCACGTCGGCACCTCCGGCCATTCCTGCGTACAAGGCGATCCATCCGGCATGATGGCCCATCACTTCAACGACCATCACCCGCTTGTGGGAACTAGCCGTAGAATGAAGACGGTCTATCGATTCCGTGGCGATATTCACGGCGGTATTGAAACCGAACGTAACATCCGTACCCCATATATCATTGTCGATGGTCTTGGGAACGCCTATCACGTTCAATCCAATCTGAGATAATAGATTGGCCGTCTTCTGCGTACCGTTCCCTCCGATACAAACCAAGCAATCCAACCCTAGCTCCTCATAGTTTTTCTTAATGATCTCCGGCTTTTCCGAATCCCCCGAGGCCAAGAGCTTACGGAAAGGCTTCTCTCTGGAGGTTCCTAAAATGGTTCCCCCCAAATTCAATATGCCGGATAGGCTCCGTTCATCGAAAACTTGGATGTCTTTATTCAAAAGACCTATAAAACCGCTATGAATACCTATCACTTCCATACCATAATGCATGATAGCGGTCTTGCCAACACCACGGATCGTAGCGTTGATACCGGGGCAATCGCCACCCGATGAGAGAATCCCTATTTTCATCGTAACGTTAATTTAGTACTTAGCAAAGATATAAATAAAAAGAGAATGCCTACATTTGCACTCAAACAAATAAAAAGGGCATGGATATTTTAACACGGACGATCTCGCTCCTTCTCCGCCATCGACAAACGGAGATCGGGCGGTTTGGGCAGGATATAGATCTCATCCAGCACAAGCAGCTGCATGCTCTTCTCGCAAAGGCACGCAAGACAGAGTGGGGACTCAAATATGATTATAAGAGCATTCGTACGTATTCCGATTTCTGCCAACGACTTCCTTTACAGACTTATGACGACATAAAGCCGTATGTCACCCGGATGATAAACGGAGAAAGGGATGTTCTCTGGCCCTCGGTGGTGCGGTGGTACGCCAAGAGTAGCGGAACCACGAACGACAAAAGTAAATTCCTACCCGTCACCCCCGAGATATTAAAGGGCTGCCACTATAAAGGAGGCTTCGATTGCGTAGCCATTTATCTGCGAAACAACCCGGGAAGCCGTTTCTTCTCCAAGAAAGGCTTGATATTGGGAGGTAGCCATAGCCCTTCCCCGCTAAATGCCAAGGCTCATCAAGGCGACTTATCCGCCGTATTACTCCAGAATCTCAATCCGCTCGTCAATTTAGTACGCGTCCCCCGGAAACCCATCATCCTGATGGATGAATGGGAAAGCAAGATCAAGGCTGTCGTGGAGAATACTTGGGACAAGGATGTGAACAGCCTGTCTGGTGTTCCTTCCTGGATGTTGGTATTGATCAAGGCCGTATTGAGAAAAACAGGGCGGGAATATCTTACGGACGTATGGCCCAATCTGGAGGTCTTCTTCCATGGGGGAATCAGTTTCGAGCCTTATCGGGAGCAATATAAAACCTTGATTCCATCGGATAAGATGCATTATATGGAGACCTATAACGCATCCGAGGGTTTCTTCGGACTGCAAGATGACCCGGCAGACCCCAGTTTGCTAGTGATGCCGGATTACGGTATTTTCTATGAGTTCATCCCGATGAACGAGGTGGATAGCGCCCATCCGACCGTGTTGCCGCTGGAATCGGTAGAGACCGGGAAAAACTACGCGATGGTAATCACGACCTCGGGGGGATTATGGCGCTATCAGATCGGGGATACGGTACGTTTCACCTCGTTATTCCCTCATAAGCTCGTTATCTCCGGGCGTACCAAGCACTTTATCAATGCCTTTGGCGAGGAGCTGATGGTGGATAACGCCGATAAAGCGATCGCCATGACTTGCCTACGAACCGGGGCGAAGGTAAAGGAATATACCGCCGCCCCACTCTTTATGCTGGATAAGGCGAAAGGGCGGCACCAATGGTTTATCGAATTTGACAAGAAACCGGGATCTCTCGATGAATTCGCCACTTTGTTGGATCAGAACTTGCAAAAGCTGAACTCAGATTATGAGGCGAAACGGTATAAAGAGATCTCCCTCCAGCCGCCGGAAATCGTTATCGCCCGCGACGGCGCTTTCTATGAATGGCTCAAGCAGAAAGGTAAATTGGGCGGGCAACACAAGATCCCGCGCCTCGGCAACGACCGTACGCATATCGAGGAGCTTTTGCGCGTCAACCAGTCTCTATGAGCCGGCCGCGCTATCCATAAGGCGCGTTAGAATTGATAAGTCAGATAGAATCCCGCCATATTCGGGCCAAATACCGGAGCGGCCACGACCGGGCAGTTCCTCACGTTTCGATTGATCCGGCGCGCGATAGCGTTACGAATCGGGAAATAGACCAGATACGATAACTCTACCGACAAGATGCCGAAACCCGCGCCGGCCACCACGTCCGCTACCCAATGCTTGTTATTGTATAAGCGGGAACCTGCCACGAACGCCGCTAACGCATAACCCGAGTAAGCGAGTATAGGCGAGCTATCCTTGAATTCCTTGTAAGCCATATGCGCCCCTAAGAAAGCATTCGCGGTATGTCCGGACGGGAACGAATAAGGCGTCCCATCCGGGCGAGGCTCGTTTACCCAGTTCTTCAGCCCATGCACCATCAATCCGTTCATCCCTTCCGCCAAAGCGACCAAGCAAAGTTGGTCTACCCAATTATGCTTCTCTTTTCCCATAAGGTCGCAAACAAATACCCAGCCCAACATTCCCCACTCCAAGTAATTATCGATATGGATTTGCTTCACGGAATCTTTTCGCGAAAACAGGTGAAAATCATTCATCCCGTCGATCGCCGTTCCTACGGCTCCCACCGTTATCAATGAGGCCGGAAGAATCAAGCTTTTCGGGTTAAACGTATAAGCGACAATTGGCAGTCGCTCCTCGACAAGGGCTTGGGAACGTACGTTTAGCGTATCACGAACGCCGGCCAGCGTAACATTTACGAAGCCTATCAAAAGGCTTGCCAAAACGATTAATCTCCTATACATCATATCCATTATTTCCCTCTAAAACATAAATCAGTCGCGTATATTCGCGAAGGTACAAATATAAAACCGAAAAAAACGCAATATATCTTACTTTGCCAAGTCTGTAGAGTATATCCAAATCGCCATCTTCCTTTCTTTATGATTCTTTTTACAGGCAAATCGCGACAGCGACGCTCCTGAGATCGGCCAAACCAGAAGCCAGGAGGAGCCACAAAAGGCTCTTTTGGGTGAGAATATTCCCGTTTTCAAGCGAGAAAGGGGACGAAAACCTACACATTTAGTCGCGTTGGGCAACTTCCAATGCTACCGTTGGGCATTGTAAACCGCCATGAATAGGGTTGTAAACCGCCATGAATAGGCATCGTAACCCCGTCAGAACCCAGTCGTAACCCAATGGAATCGCCCCAAGAAGTCAATGGATACGCATTTGGATGAATGATTTTCGCTAGAATGAAAGGACGTTTTTCTGTATATAGCTAAAGATAAATTGATTAAATATATTTTAACGTAGAATTGAAGAGGCCCTGTCCCTTGCCCCGGAATAATCGATTCTCCGGGACTTCCGTTTACAAAATGTCAAAATGCCAAAATGTCAAATCGCATGCGGAACATATCGATTTCTCGGATTTTCGCCTCAAAACTACCAGAGTCTAACAAAAATAGCTAAATTCGCATTTATTAAGTAACATAAATGTTAGTATTACCAATATAAAATCCGACCCGATTAAGAAGTTTGTAGATAAAGAGAATCGGATTGGTGAATTGTTATTGAATGCGATTAAAGAAGTTGAGACTGCAAAGATTAAAATTGCAGAAAATATAAAATGACAATTATGGCACAGAACAGACTAAATAAATTGGAACTTACTTGGATTGGTAAGTACGACGAGGATAAGAAGCCGTTGGAGCCGAGGATTTTGATTGAGAATCCCGAATACTCCTATGGCGAGGTTGAAACGGCTGTGCTGCCGAACGGCAAGCCGTGGAATGGCAATATGCTGATTCACGGCGACAATCTGCTTGCGCTGAAATCGCTCGAACAGGATTATGCCGGCTGTGTCAAGTGCATCTATATCGACCCACCGTATAACACAGGTAGTGCGTTTGAACATTATGATGATGGTGTAGAACACTCTATATGGTTGTCGCTGATGCGAGATCGATTGATGATTTTGCACACCTTGTTGTCAAAAGACGGGTCCATGTGGATCTCATTAGATGATACAGAACAGGCTTATTGCAAAGTGCTATGCGATGAAATTTTCGGTAGAAACAATTTTGTAGCAAATGTTATATGGCAAAAGAAACATACACGAGCTAATGATGCAAGATGGTTCTCCGACAATCACGATTTCGTTATCGTGTATGCAAAGGACAAACAAAATTGGAAGCCGAATCTTTTACCCCGCCCAACTGATGAATCAAAAGGATATACTAACGTCGATAATGACCCAAGAGGTGTTTGGGCATCTGGCCCTTGCCATGTAAAAACGCCTAATCCCAAAGATATCTATCCTATTACAACTCCGTCGGGTAGAGTAGTTATGCCTCCTGTTGGTACCAGTTGGCGTTTTTCAGAAAGCAGAATGGCCGAACTTATTGCTGATAATCGTATTTACTTCGGGCCTAATGGCAATAACGTTCCTCGCTATAAACGATTCTTGACCGATGTGAAAGGCGGCTTTGTACCTCTTACGATATGGCTTAGAGAAGAGGTCGGAGACAATCAGGAGGCTAAAGCTGAGGTCAAAGGTTATAATCCTGATGATATTTTTGCTACGCCTAAACCAGAACGTTTACTTGAGCGAGTGCTGACTCTCGGCAGCAATCCCGGCGATATCGTTCTTGACAGCTTTCTTGGCAGCGGCACCGCCGCCGCCGTTGCTCACAAGATGGGTCGCAGATGGATTGGAGTAGAATTAGGCGACCATGCCTATACGCATTGCGCTCTCCGTATGAAGAAAGTTATCGAGGGCGAGCAAGGTGGAATTTCCAAAGCACAAAACTGGAAAGGCGGAGGAGGATTCAAATTCTATGAACTTGCGCCGAGCCTGCTCAACCACGACAAGCACGGCAACCTGATCATCAACAAGGAGTATAATGCCGATATGCTGGCGGCGGCAATGGCGAAGTATCAAGGATTTACATATTCTCCTGATACAGACCTTTATTGGAAACAAGGACACAGTTCGGAGCATGATTACATCTTCACTACCACCCAGCTGATAACCGCTGAAATGCTCGATACCATTCACGACCAGTTGGGCGAAGATGAATCACTGCTTATCTGCTGCACCAAGTTTCAGCCGGAATGCCGCAACAAGTTCTCGAACATCACTATCAAGAAAATCCCCAAGGTTCTTCTCGACACCTGCGAGTTCGACCACGACGATTATTCTCTCAACATCATATCGGTGCCCGACATCGGCGATGAAGAATGGGAGGATATTGAACAAGAGGAGGAGAACCTTTCTCCTAAAGAACCATCATTGTTTGACTAACAAGTATGAATCAGAAGTTATGATTGAACAGATCGGAATAATTAATTACAAGTCAATACGGGAAGCCATAATACCTTTCCGTAAGATAAATGTTCTCATCGGAGCCAACGGAGCAGGGAAAAGCAATCTGATTTCTTTCTTCGATCTTACACGTCATCTCCTTGAGCAGAGACTAAACAGTTACCTTCTTCAACATGGAGGCATTGATTCTATGCTGTACCATGGAAGAAAAATATCCGACTATATCCTCGGATGGATTGATTTCAACAACAAAAATACTGTTGAATTTAAACTCCGTCCGACCCCTGGACCTAACGCATACATAGAGTATACTAAAGATTATTTCAATAAAGATGACGTTTCGGATAAGAACTATTCAGAATCATGGCATCAGCGTACTTGGGATACAAATGTAACTGAATCAGCCATAATGAATCGTCCTCAATGGAGAGCAGGTTATATCCATAACTTTTTGAAGAGTTTTACCGTATATCATTTTCATGACACCAGTCTGAGTTCTCCGATGCGCAGAGCAACAAGGACAGGCGACAATGAATACCTCCGTAACGACGGATCGAATCTCGCTCCATTTCTCTATAAATTAAAAGCCACCAATGTTAACGCTTATAATCTGATAGAAGGAACCGTAAGATCCATCGCTCCGTATTTCAAGTGTTTCAGATTGATTCCAGATAGAAATATGGAAGGATATATAAGCTTGGAATGGGAGGAAAAGAATTCCGATATGTATCTGGACGCCACTAATTTTTCAGACGGGACTCTTAGGTTTATTGCTCTTTCCACTCTTCTTCTTCAGCCGAATCCACCTGAAACCATCATAATAGATGAACCTGAACTTGGTCTACATCCTGCCGCAATAGTAAAACTTGGGGCATTGGTGAGGCGTGCATCGTTCAAGACTCAAATAATATTAGCTACGCAATCGTCAAATGTTGTTGACTGTTTCACACCAGAAGATATCATCGTTGTCTCGCGCAGAAACGGCCAATCTGTTTTTGACAGGCTTGATAAAGACCGCTATTCAGCATGGCTGACAGACTACAGTCTCGGAGAAATATGGGAGAAAAACATAATTGGAGGACAACCATGAAAAGATTGGATATTATAGTTGAAGGTCAATCTGAGCGAGAGTTTATATCTCAATTGGTAGCCCCATATCTTGAAGAATGTGGTGTGATTGAAAGCTATTATGTTTCTCCAATAGTAATAAGGAGCAATCCGAACAATCGGGGAGGGATGACGAAATACAGTCATTTGAAGGATGAGATTTTAAAATCATTGTCCTCATCCAATCCGGATTTGGTTGTTTCGACATTGATTGACTTCTTTCGTTTGCCTTCGCATTTCCCACATCCCGAAAATTTGCAGAGTTTGTCGAGCGATGAGATAAAAGCTCAAGAGATACAGAAATGTATGTCAGCCGATATCAATGATTCTCGATTCATTCCATATATTCAGTTGCATGAATTTGAAGCATTCATGTTTGCCTCGTGTGATGGGTTTAGATATTGCTATGGAGATTCTGATAAACGCACAAGCAGTCTATATAGAATTATCTCAGAATTTGACAATCCGGAAAAGATCAATAGCAGTCCGGAGGGTGCACCATCAAAAAGAATTTTATCCATCATTCAGGAATATGATAAGGTTGGAGACGGCAATATCATATTATTGCAGAATGGAATGGAAGTTATTCTCGAAAAATGCCCGCGATTCAGAGACTGGATAGAGCAACTCATTCAAAGATGTAGAGAATAATGGACTCACAGGTAAACTACATACGTCAACGTCTTTCGCTTCGCAAACCACTTGCGAAAGCATTGGAGCTTACAGCCCGTCTTGCCGACAAACTCTCCTTGCAGAAGCCGCCGACCGACCCGGATATGCTCGAAATGTTTATCACAGCCGAGCTTGCAAAGGTTAAATCAATCGTGCCGACGGTCAAAGGTTTTGACCGCGACTTTCCTTCGCTTGCCTTTTCGATTGCTACGGGCATCGGTAAAACCCGACTGATGGGTGCCATCATTGCATACCTCTATCTCAAGAAGGGTATCAAACATTTCTTCATTCTCGCTCCGAATCTCACACTCTACGAGAAGTTGATAAAGGACTTCGGCGACGAATCTTATTCAAAATATGTTTTCAAGGGGATAAGCGAATTTGTCGCCAGTCCTCCGCGCATCGTCGTTGAACAGCAGAATGTCAAGGCAATCTTTGAAGATTTTGACCTCGATACCTCCAACGGCTATAATCTTGATGAACTGCACCGAGAAATTATCCGTCAAGGTCTGCATGATTCAACAGACTTCGAAGTTATCGCAGGTAAATCCGGCAGTTCCAGACGCCCTGCCGTTGAACAGCTCATTGCTTCGCTGATTGACTTCGACGATGTGGATTATGACGAGGTTTCCGACCTGCTTTATAAACTTGTCGGGCAAGCCGTAGATGCGATCCGCAGTAATGCTCCCGGCATCTCCGACGATGATTTGAACGAGCGCGTTCACGCTTTCAAACAAAGCCTTTCCGACAACATTTATAAGCAGATGAAAGAACACTACCGCATTATTCCGGGAGAGTTCAAAATCAACAAAGTGCTTCCGTTCTCAAAAATACCCGACCAACCCATTGTTGTCAACAACCGGGGTTCGTTGGATTTCCATGAGCCGGTACCGGCACAAAAATCAGCCGTTGTAAAATTCGTGTATGTAGGTTTCAAAAAATCCTACTACACCAAATATCGCTTTGACAGCTCCACCGAGCTTGACTTCGCATTCATACTCGAAACTAATAATGAAGTTCTGAAATGGATTCGCCCCGTGCCCAATCAGTTCAATATATATTGGTCTAGTGGTGCTAAGAAATATGAGCCGGACTTCATCGTGGAGACCTCAGATGCAATCTATATGTGCGAGACAAAAGCTGAGAAAGATGTCAATGACTCGGACGTGCAAGCCAAGGCAGAAGCCGCCCGCGAGTTCTGCCGTCGAGCCACCGAGTTTACTGTCCAAAATGACGGAAAGCCTTGGCATTACATCATTATCCCTCACACCCTTGTTGACCGCACTTATTCTTTTAACTATATAATAAGTCAAGTTAACCTAAGATAGTTTGAAGATTCTATATTCTATTTATGACTGAACAGGATAATGCCAACTATCTGCTACCTTATACAGGCGCAGGCAGCGGTGTCCGCCGTGCGCTTGAATACGACCCTAATGCCGTCTTCTACAACGACATCGGTGACAGTCGTGAAATAACACATGCCGCAAACGAGTTTGTAATCACTATTCCTCGAAATAGTAACCAAGCTCAACCTGAGAGTAACTCAGTTACTCGCAAGCTAACCAAGAAAGAAGAGGACATAAGAAACTTTTGCTCAGTACCGAGAACTGCGCAAGAGATTATGGATAGGATAGGTATCTCCAATCAATCCAAAAATCGTCAGAAATATATTACAGCCTTGATATTATCCAAAGCGTGGTTGATGTCCCGTGCCTCGCGGCTCTTCCCTTTCTCCTTGCTGCCGTTCACATAGAACAGCACTTCTTTGCGTTACCCGATTCTTGCCGATGTCACCGTCTGGCTTCGCAAATGCCTTTCCACTAAGACAGGACTATATCAGCATATCCCTTACTCTAATGTTAAAAATACGATGGAATATGAATAAATTTCCCTGATTATCATTTGATGTCACAAAAATATCGTAATTTTGTGGCAAAATATAATACTGATGGCAGATAACAGTTCTTTCAAAGCGATAGAAGCTATTGTAGAACGTGCGGACAGCGGGGAGATTCTTTTCCCGGATGATTTCACTGCTTGTGGAACACCTGATGCTGTTCGCACAGGTTTGAGCCGCTTATGCCGAAACGGTAAATTGAGTCGTTTTGCGAAAGGAATATATTACGTCCCCATGTATGACAAATGGGACGGAGCACTTCGTGAGCCGTCGCTCGATGTGATTGCCCAAAGGATTGCGGAGAGAGACAATGCACGGATAATACCCACCGGCATATATGCGCTCAACCGATTGGGACTTTCAACTCAGGTGCCGACCAACATTGTGTATATTACGGACGGGTCGGCTCGCCAAGTGAAATTTGGTACAGGGAAAAGCATCACGTTCCGCCATAGCAACGAACTGGGTAACTTTGCTTATCATTCAAAGGTAATGCAGTTAGTAGTCATGGCTATGCGTGAGATGGGTGAAGATGCCATTTCTGAAGAACAAGTTGTGAAAATTAAAAATATAATAACGGACTCGGTGTCGGAAGACGAATTCAATCATGATATTGTGCTTACTCCGATTTGGGTGAGAAGAATTTTGCAAAGATGAAGTTTATTGATTTATCAAAACAAGACCAAGTGGATGTGCTTGATCGTGTTTCCACCGAATTAAACATCCGGCAACGTGAGGTCATCGAAAAAGACTGGTGGGTGACGGCTGTGCTTCGTGCCATGTTCAGTTTGCCTTATGCCGGACATTTGTCTTTCAAAGGTGGTACATCGCTGAGTAAGTGCTGGCATCTGATAGATCGTTTTTCGGAAGACATAGATATTGCGATTGACCGTGAGTTTCTCGGTTTCAGTGGCACATTGTCGAAAACACAGATTAGCGACAGATTGCGCCGTGTTGCTTGCTCTTTTGTGCGAGAGCAAATGCAGTATGATTTGGCAAAACAGTTATGCGATTTCTGCATTGACAAGGACAAGTTTGACGTAAACGTGGACATTACGCCTGTTTCTACCACCGACCCCGAAGTAATCAACATCAATTACAACTCTGCCGTAGCGGATATTTTGTCGCTTTCCATATCAAATGAAGATGGACAGTATATTTTACCGAAAGTTAAGGTAGAGGTAAGCGGTCGGTCAATGAGCGAACCCGTCAATGAGATTGCCATTAATTCAATGATAGACCATGTTTATCCCAACGCGCCTTTTGCGGAACATAAGTTCAATGTACGTGCAGTGCATCCGGAGCGAACCTTCTTGGAAAAGGTGTTTCTGCTTCATGAGGAATTTGCAAAGCCCAAGGATATGATTCGTGTGGAGCGTATGTCGCGCCACATGTACGACATCGGACAGATGCTGAAAACTCCAATCGCAGAAAAAGCCATTAACGATGAGCGACTTTATTGTCAAGTGGTCGAGCACCGCCGCACTTTTATCGGTTTGAGTGGCTTTAACTACAACACACTCTATCCGGCAACGCTCAACATCATTCCACCGACCGAAGTCATTGAGCAATGGCGTACTGACTATGAGAACATGCGCCTGCACATGATTTATGGTGAGAGTGTGCCGTTTGATGGGCTTGTTGAAGAATTGACAGCTTTAATGAGACACTTGAATAATAAGAGCTTCAAAAATTGATCGTTATATATTTAGTAACAGTATGAATTATCCAACTTTGTTTGGATTTTAAATGGAAAAAGAATATGGAACATCCATTGAGTATTTACAACACGCTTACGAGAAAAAAGGAGCCATTCAAACCCCTGCATGAGCCACATGTAGGCATGTATGTATGTGGTCCTACGGTTTATGGTGACGCTCATCTGGGACACGCACGTCCGGCGATCACGTTCGACTTGTTATTCCGCTATCTCACACATCTAGGATATAAAGTACGTTACGTACGCAATATAACCGATGTCGGACATTTGGAGCATGACGCCGATGATGGGGAGGATAAGATCGCCAAGAAGGCACGGCTAGAACAGTTGGAGCCGATGGAAGTGGTTCAATATTACCTCAATCGCTATCATCAAGCGATGGACGCGCTGAACGTACTTCCTCCCAGCATCGAGCCGCATGCTTCCGGACATATTATCGAGCAAATCGAGCTGGTCAAGAAGATTCTGGATAACGGCTACGCTTACGAGAGCCAAGGCTCCGTCTATTTCGACGTGGAAAAATATAACAAGGATCATAAATACGGCATCCTTTCCGGCCGGAATATCGAGGATATGTTGAATACGACTCGCGCGTTGGACGGACAGGACGAGAAACATAACGCCATCGACTTCGCCCTTTGGAAATGTGCCCAGCCGGAGCATATCATGCGTTGGCCGTCTCCGTGGAGCGACGGTTTCCCGGGTTGGCACTGCGAATGTACCGCGATGGGCAAGAAATACCTCGGGGAGCATTTCGACATCCACGGGGGTGGCATGGACTTGATCTTCCCGCACCATGAATGCGAGATCGCGCAGGCCGTGGCTTCCCAGGGGGATGAGATGGTTCATTATTGGATGCACAACAATATGATCACCATCAACGGGCAGAAGATGGGTAAGTCGCTGGGCAATTTCATCACGCTGGACCAGTTCTTCACGGGCGATCACGCCTCCTTGCGGCAGGCGTACTCTGCCATGACGATCCGTTTCTTCATCCTGCAAGCGCATTACCGCAGCACGGTCGATTTCAGCAACGAGGCTTTGCAGGCGGCAGAGAAGGGTTTGTCCCGCTTAATGGAAGCCTACGGACATTTGATGAAGTTGCGGCCTTCCGCTACCTCGACCGTAGACACGAAAGCTCTTCGCGAGAAATGTTACGAGGCGATGAATGATGACTTGAACTCACCGATCGTGATCTCTCATCTATTCGACGCTACCCGTGCGATCAACTCCGTAAAAGACGGTAAGGCTACTCTGTCCGGGGATGACTTGAAAGAGTTGCAAGAGGTATTCCATTTATTCTTGTTCGATATCCTTGGCATGAAAGACGAGGTTTCCGCCGGTAGCAACCGGTATGAGGCATTCGGCAAGGCCGTGGATCTCTTATTGTCTATCCGCCAACAGGCGAAAGCGAATAAGGATTGGGCGACTTCCGACAAAATCCGCGACGAGCTGACCGCTATGGGCTTCGAGATCAAAGACACCAAGGAGGGCGCGGAATGGAAAATAAACAAATGACGATTCAAGAGTTTCTTCAGGGTGATAAGTTCGCCTTATTGGCGGGTGTGGAATTGTTGGAGACCGGTAATGGTTACGCGAAGGCGCGTATGCTTATTAAACCGGAGCACCTGAATGGAGGCGGCGTATGCCAGGGAGGAGCGATCTTTACCTTGGCGGATTTGGCCTTCGCCGCAGCTACCAATAGCCATGCACGGCTTACTTTGTCCATTACCTCCAGTATCAATTTCTTCAAAGCCGAGAGCAAGGGATATTTATACGCGGAGGCAAAAGAGGCTTTCAGCCATAAAAGATTGGCGAACTGCGAGGTCCGGATCACGAATGAAAGCGGGGAATTAATCGCTACCTTTAACGGCACGGGTTACCGGAAAGATACGGAATTGCCTTTCGAGCCATTCGGATAAAAAAGATCATCTAGTCCCTTGCACCACGATACGGCAGGCAAGCGGGGCACGCAGATTATAGGAGTCTTTGTAATAGACCTCGGCCGCCCCTATCTTTAACTTTGCCCGGATCTTTACCGGGATATGGTTCTCGTCATCCCCGATCCAGACCTCCGCAGCTTCCTTGGCTTGGGAGAAGGCCTCGTCGTAGATATCGACATAGAAATGGCGGGTACGGAATTTCGCCCCTTTACGCTCGACGATCTGTTGCCCCGTATAGCGGAAACGAGCGTTCACGAGATCCCGGCCGATAGCGATCTTGAAGGGGGACTCCGCCCCGTAACTCATCGTCTGCCAATCCAGCGAACGAAGGTACATCGTAGCTCCCAACATATCGAATACTAGTCCTTTGGCCATCAGCATCGTATCGATCTTCGTCTCCCTCAACGTATGGCGAAGCGAGTGAATCTCGACCCTGTCGTTTTCTTGATACGCAAACCGGAGATCATCCACCAGATAGTAGTCCCCCTCGTTCGTGCGCTTCGAGCTGAACAAGAGCCGAGGCTCCTTTGAGTAATGGCAATCCATCGTATCACGCATCCTGAAGACTTTCTCGATCACGCCGGCGGAGCGGAACAACAGGCTGTAATGCCATGACGGCGCTCCTTGGTATTCCGACTCTTTCACGGAAAGGGTAGCCAGTCCGGCCTTCGACATGATGAACCCCCATTTGAAATAAAGCTCGTAATCCACCCGTTCCCCATGGGATAACGGCAACGTTTGTGCCCGCGAAGACGCGACGCTCGCTACACACAAACAGAAAACGCATATATATAGCCTAAAAGCGTAAGCCGCCCATACCGCTGTTCCTATTGGATGAAGACTGTGTTCCCTCATTTTTGTAATCTCTTTTCTTTTTCGTCAGCTCTTTCGGTTTATTCTTCGTGATATCGATCGGTTTCTGCCGTTTCATCGGCGTAGCCTGGATATCCCAAGTCTCTTCCACTTCCCAGTTCTGCCTGATATCGAACATCTTCGGACTATAGAAGACAAACTCCGGCTGTCGTTTCTCGGCGTAATTTCCGGTATCCCAGACACCGTTATCATTCGCGTCTACGATCAAGCGGGCATAATATTTATCCGGTTTCAAGTCCATGAAGAGTACGCCGCCCTCTTTTACCTTCCCCTTACGGACCGGCTGGTCGCTGCTATTCAACAATTCCACGAAAGCGGTGGTATCCGCTCCCCCGATATTGATGTATAAATGTCCGTACTCATCTTCTTTCTTGATCTTGAATTCCCCGCTATACCCATCGTTCCATTTACCATAGACACTGAACACCGCGGCAGAGTCTACTCCCAAACGGTATTCCTCACCATACTTCCACGGGCGCTTGATGAAGAAATTCAAGGCATTCGTCGTATCCGGGAAAAAATCAAAGTCAACGGCTTCCCAAAGCGTATCCACTTTCTGATCCAGATAAAACCGATCTTTCGTCAATCCTGCTACCGGTTCATTGAATGTAACAGCCAAGGTGTCATAAATGTTGATCGCCCCGGAAGCATTTACATGCATTCCCAGAAACTCGGTGACTTCCGGTTCATCGTCTTTTTTCTTTTTCTTCTTCTCCGTAGGACGGCGACGCATGGTAAATTGTACCGTATCCCTCTGCGGACGAAGCACATCCAGGGAATCGCTTTTCAGGTAATTCACCTCCACTCGCAACGTATCTTGCTTCCAGATCAAGGAATCGGTCAGCCAGTAATGCACGGCTTTTCCCTCCTCCGCTGTCTGCAAGAAATACCAATCGCTATCCGCCGGGGTGAAATTCAAAGGAACGGGTACCGGAACGGTATCCAAGGAGGCATTGAAACGCAAGGTTAGTATTTTCTCATTCGTACGCTCCGGCCTCAACATATATTGACGCTCTACGTTCTCCTTAAACAAGCGCAACTCGATATTGTCCGGCATAAAACGGGTATAACCGACCGTCATCACCGTATCGATCGTCAGGCTATCTTTCCAAATCGTATCCTGACGGGTCGCCAACTCAAACGCGGGTACGATCAAGGAATCGTAAAAGGCGATCGGCTGCCCGGGCCGGCTGTACTTGTAGGAACGCATCACATCCTCCAAGGCATAGATCCGATAGGTCCCGGGAGCCATGTTACGAATCGTAAACTCCCCCTTGTCGTTCGTACGGGAAGTACGGACAAACGGGAGCGTCGTAAAGGCGGAATCCGCCAGATTCGTATGCACACCGATCGTGATACCCGGCATAGGCTCCAGATTCTCGGCGTTCAGCAAGATACCCGACACCTCCAGACTGTCGATGGATTCACCGGTAGAGAAGGCAAAGGTATAATTCTCCAATACATTCTTCTCATTATTATCGGAGATCGAATGGGTGAAATCTATCGTATAGGTCGTATTCTCCTTCAACGTATCCATCAGCTCGACAACCGCCTTCCGGCCGTTTGCCCGGATAACGGGCTGCTCCATCTGGGGCGGGGTGATGATCACATTCTCGGTAGGCTTATCGATCTGGATCAACTCATCAAAAACAATCTCCACCTTCTTTCCCTTGTAGTTTATCTGGCCCGGCAACGGCGTACTACTTACGAACTTGGGCGGTACCTCATCATAAGGGCCTCCGTTCGGCGAGGCGATATTGGCGCACGAGTACAGCACGACCGGCAGGAGCACCCCTATAAAGAACCGTAAACAATTTCTCACATATTTGTCTTCCATGCAATCTTCCTATTTCAATCGAGGGACAAAAATAGGGAAAAATCCAATAATGCCACACACAGCCTCTTCTTACTTTGCCCATGAAGTGCATCTCCTATGCCGCACGGTATCTATCCTGCAAGAAGGGGAGCCGTAAACAAACACTTCACAGAGGAGGATTGGCACCCTGTTTCAGCAATCGGAACCCGATCCGGCAATACAAACACCTTCGTTTCTCGCAATATTCCCGTTTCAGCTGGATGAGCGATTGCGTATCACCGGCGTTACGGACGCAGATACCGAATCGCGTGAAAGCGGTTACGATATGGTTTCGTTCCGGCGGTATACGCTCCAACAAACGAGTCGCACGGGCGCAATATTCCGGTAAATGATTCCGCCTCCCATAAGCAAAAAATAGAGGAACCACCGCGTTTATCAACAATAGATCAAGCGTATTCTCCCCGATCGTCTTCTCTTTCTCCGGGGAGGCATACCGGAAATGATTATGGTTCTTCCAATAATCCGAGGGGCGGATACGGAAATAATCCTTGATCTCTTTAGGAGAGGAGGCGGACAGGATCCTCGAGAACAACGTATCGTACCGATGCCAGATAGCGGCCAGTTGCGCCAACTTCACATGCGTGGAGTTGGTCGGGCGGACGCGAGGGCTTTTGAACAAGGGTTCATCCAAAGGCTTGAGATCAAACTTATGGCGGAGAAACGCATATTCCCGCCTCAGCAGACGGTAGTAATGGCAAGAGCCCTCTTCCGAGAGCATACCTGCTTGCCCGAAAAGCATCGCCTCTACTTGCGACTCGCTAGCCCTTTGCTTTTGGATATATCGCAGGGGGAGGCTTTGGGCCAATTTCTCGAAGGCGTCGCTATGCGCGCCGAAGCCGAAACTACGGGTCAATCGGATATAGAAGACCTCGTTCCAATCCTCTTGATACTGATCCAGCAGGCGGTATATATCCGCTGTCTTCCGTTCCAGCCGTTCACCGAGCAAGGTATCCATCCAGGAAGCCAGATGCACGGAGTCCACTTCTTGAATCCGCTCCAGACAGGGGACAACCCCCTCTCTTGCCAATAACCAATCGATATTTTTCCGGACAGGTTCCGGGATGGACAAGAGCAACTGAGGCATCGGCTCGCCATTCATCCGGCAGATGGATGCGTCATTTTCACCTGTCACATGCAAGATAACAGAGTCGTATGCCTTATCCGAATCCCGGTGATGATGCAGCCCATCGGAAGATTTTTCGTGGATTTCCACGCTTCCCGCCCATACCGTGCCACCGATTTTCAGCTTGGCGTTGATGAAGTCGGGGCCGGCGCCGGTGTTTTGTATGCCAGGATCGATCACCGCGACGGGAAGCCCATCGGTGGTAGTCAATGAGGTACTCACATAAAGTTTGTATTTCCAAACATAGCGTAATAAACGTTCCATAGGCTTTCAGAGTTAAGATTTTGGATTCAAATGTAATTCATTTTCCGTATATTTGCGACATTAATTGAACTAAAGTATGAAAATTGCACTTATAGGTTACGGGAAAATGGGCAAAACGATCGAGCAGATCGCCCTCCGGAGAGGACATCAAATTGTTTCCATCATAGATATCAACAATGCGGAGGATTTACATTCGGAAGCATTCAAGAGCGCCGACGTGGCGATTGAGTTTACGACCCCAGCTACCGCTTTCAACAACTACATGAGATGTTTTGAGGCAGGCGTACCGGTCGTATCGGGCACTACCGGATGGCTGGAGCGCATCGGTGAGATCCGGGAGAAATGCGAGAAAGAGGGTAAGACCTTCTTCTACGCCTCCAACTTCAGCATCGGCGTAAATATCTTCTTCGCCCTAAACAAGTATCTGGCGAAAATCATGAACGACTTCCCCTCCTACGACGTTCAAATGACAGAAGTCCACCATATCCACAAGCTGGACGCGCCCAGCGGGACGGCGATCACGTTGGCCGAAGGGATCCTGGAGAACCTGGATCGTAAGGAGCGTTGGACCTTAGAGACCGCAGAGCGTGCGACCGACCTGCCAATCCGCGCCATCCGCGAGGGTGAGGTTCCGGGTATCCATGAAATTACGTATGAGTCGGACGCGGATACAATCCGTATCAAGCATGATGCCAAAAGTCGCGCCGGATTTGCCTTGGGCGCGGTGATAGCCGCCGAGTTCACCGCCGGAAAGAAAGGATTCCTGGGCATGAATGACTTATTCAAATTCTAAACGTATCAACTAAAAGATGAAGAAGTTCGCTAAAAAACAATGGATCAAGTTTGGTATAGCGGCCGTATTATACACGCTGTTCGCTATCTGGATGCAAAACGTATGGTTATTGCCGGGATTAGTCGTCCTGGTCGATATATTCCTGACACGCTACATCCCTTGGGGAGCCTGGAAGCGCTCCAAGAACCCGATGGTACGCAACGTATTGGAATGGGTGGACGATATCGTATTCGCACTGGTAGCCGTTTATTTCATCAACCTGTTCGTCTTCCAGAACTATCAGATACCGAGTTCTTCCTTGGAGAAATCGTTGCTGGTGGGAGATTACCTGTTTGTCAGCAAATTGAGTTACGGACCGCGCGTGCCAAATACCCCGATCGCCTTCCCGTTGGTACAAAATACGTTGCCGATCTTAAACTGCAAATCGTATCTAGATTGGCCGGAATGGGACTACAAACGGGTGAAAGGTCTGGGTCGTGTGAAACGCAATGATATCGTGGTGTTCAACTTCCCCGCAGGTGACACGATCGCCGTGAAAGTACAAAACCCGGATTACTACTCCTTGGTCCAGGAGTACGGGCGGGAACGTATCTTATTAGACAAGGCCACGTTCGGCGAGGTAATGTACCGCCCGGTCGACAAACGGGAGAATTACGTGAAGCGTTGCGTCGGTATGCCGGGTGATACGATCCAGCTCATCGACAACCAGGTGTACATAGACGGCAAGCCGGCCGAGAATCCGAGAGAGATGCAGCTCAACTACTTCATCGAGACGGACGGTTCCCCCTTCACGGAGGAGCAATTCCGTTTGATGGAGGTAAGCAAGGACGACCGTATGCTGGCCTCCGGCGGAGGTTATTACCGGGATCTGTTGTCGTTCCTGGGTTTTACGCCGGGTGCGAACGGGCAGTACAATCCGGTCTATCGCCTGCCGCTCACGAAAAAGGCTTTGGCGATCGCAGAGAAGCTACCTGCCGTAAAGAAGATCGTCATCGAGCCGGAGACGTTGGGCGGACCTACCTATCCGGTCGGGTACGATACGGGCTGGACCCGCGACAACTTCGGACCGCTTTGGATCCCGAAGAAGGGGACTGCCATCCCGCTAGACGAACGGAATCTGGCGTTGTACGGCCGGTGTATCAAGAATTACGAGGACAATACCTTGGAAGTGAAGGATGGCACAGTCTATATCAACGGCAGGCCCGAGACCTCCTATACGTTCAAATACGATTATTACTGGATGATGGGCGACAACCGCCACAATAGCGCAGATAGCCGCTCGTGGGGGTTCGTACCCGAGGATCACATCGTCGGCAAGCCGATCTTGGTTTGGCTCTCCTTAGATAAGGACCGCAGCCTGTTCGACGGCGGTATCCGCTGGAACCGCCTGTTTCGCTGGGTGCATCCGGATTAAGTAGTGAAAACTCCGTATGATGGCGATCCAACGATTCCTGACAGCTCTCTTGAAATGGCCGGCGGCTTGTGCGTCGGTCGCGGTGGTCGTCATGCTCATACGTCTTTTCTGCCTAGAGTCTTACCGCATCTCCACGGGCGCTATGGAGGAGACCCTGCGGATAGGGGAGTATATCCTCGTCAATAAAATGCCGGGGAAGAATCGGCCGGTCCGAGGTAAAGTCACGCTGTTTACCAGCCCGCTCTTGCGGGACTCGGCGGACGCACCCTTGTTCATCAGCCGCTGCATCGGTATGCCGGGCGATACGATCCGGGTCAGCATAGACGGATATACGATAAACGGGCGGAAAATTCCCCGCTCTCCCCGATCGCTCAGCTCCTATTTCATCACGTTGAGCGCCAAGGATACGTTCCTAGAGACGTTGAAGAGGCTGGATATCCCGCTCAGGGACTTCAAGCAGGAGAGCTTCGGCTGCATGCTCAGCCTCACGGCTTTTGAGGAATATCAATTGCGGGAGGAATTACCCGAGGCCACGAATCGGCATTTCATCGGGGAACAAATGCAAGATTACAGCCTGATCGTCCCCCGAAAAGGCCAAGCTTACCCGCTGGACGCCGCCTCGCTCACCGCCTGCAAGGAGATCATCCTGCGAGAGACGGAGGGCAAGGCCTCCTTCCGTGACGGGAAGTTATACCTGGATGGGCGGGAGACGCAGTTCTTCTTTTTCCGACAAGACTACTATTGGGTGCTTTCCGATAATGCCAACGAGGCAGTGGATTCCCGCCACCTCGGTTTCATACCAGCCGACCGTATTGTCGGCAACGCTTGGCTCTGCTGGTACAGCCCCGACAAACGACGAATCTTCAAAACCATTCATTGATCATGCAACCCGTCTATATAGCGACCGCCTACCTAGGTCCCGTACAACAATATTGCAAGATGCTCCAATACCGGGAGATCCGCATCGAGACCGCCGAGAATTACGTGAAGCAGACCTACCGCAACCGCTGCGTCATCGCCGCGGCAAACGGCTCGCTCTCCTTGACCGTCCCCATTGTCAAGCCAAATACCTTGAAATGCCGAACCAAGGATATCCGCATCTCCGACCACGGGAATTGGCGACACCTGCACTGGAACGCCTTGGTATCAGCCTACCGTATGAGCCCGTTTTTCGAGTATTACGCCGATGATTTCGCTCCCTTCTACGAGAAGCGATATGCGTTCCTCCTCGACTTCAACGAGGAATTGCGCCGCCTGGTTTGCGACCTGCTGGATCTGCGCCCCGTTGTCGTCTACACCGACCAGTATGAGCCGGAGGTAGCCAACGATTTCCGGGAAGCGATCCGTCCGAGACACAAGGCGGAGGATCCCTCCTTCCGCCCCGTACCTTATTATCAGGTATTCCGGGAGAAGCACGGCTTCCTCCCCAATCTGAGTATCATTGATTTGCTGTTCAACCAGGGGCCGGAGGGACTTGTCACCCTGCGGGAGTCGATCCTTCCGCAAGACCCTGTTCGCTGAAAATCACTCTTTCTGGAACTTCCGGCTCACCTTCAAAAGATTCGCCGTAAAAGTGACCACGTTTTGAGCCTCTTGTACCATGCTCAGATAGACCATGCTTACCTTCGTACTGCCGGACTGTCCTTGGATACGCTTCAACTCTCCTTTCTTCAAGGCGGTAAGTTGGTTCATCAAGGCGACCGACTCGGCGATCGGCTCCTCGAAACCGATATAGTCGTTCGTACGAATCATGGCGGCACAATTCCGCAGGAAAACGATAATCCGTACCGACACCTTGCCGAAGTCCTCCCTCTGCACCTCGCTCAGCGGACTGAAATTATTATCGATATGATCTTTCATCGGTTCCGCCAAGCGGCTGATACTGAATATGATCTCACTGGCGAAATCATTCCCTTGATAATAGTAAAGCCCCTTCTCCACGGCGATATCGTGATCCAATTGGGTTACGCCAAGCGTACCGACACGTTTCACCTGTTTCAAGTGAATCTTTTTCTCCTCCACGGCCGTCAAGACCTTACGCAACTCGC
Organism: Parabacteroides sp. ZJ-118; assembly: GCF_011038785.1. Lineage (GTDB taxonomy): Bacteria > Bacteroidota > Bacteroidia > Bacteroidales > Tannerellaceae > Parabacteroides. Next base: position 2,019 of record NZ_JAAKDT010000045.1, on the reverse strand, counting down.
GCAAATTCTCGTTCATGAATCCGTTTACCGCCCGGCCAAATACGTCCGCCGTAAAAGCCAGATCGGATTGCAACTCCTCGCGACTATGCTCGCGGAACAGAGCCAAAGCCTCGCACGTATCCGTAGCCTTACGCAGTTTGGACACCGTAGAGTTCACCTCCTCCTTCAAGGCCTCTTTCCGCAATTTAGCTTTATAAGCGAGGTGGCTGCGAACCAACGAATAGATCGCCAAACCGATCATGGCCACCAAAGCCGGGATACCTCCCCAATGAATCAACAGAGCGACGATGAAACAGATCGTGAAAGCGGCTCCCGCCGTAATAAACCAACCACCGATCACAGACAATACGCCCGTGATACGATATACGGCACTCTCGCGCCCCCAGGCGCGATCAGCCAACGAGGTACCCATGGCGACCATAAAAGCCACATACGTCGTAGATAAAGGCAGTTTCAGAGAGGTTCCCAGAGCGATCAGCAATCCGGACAAGACCACGTTCACCGAGGCACGTACCAGGTCGAAGCTGGCCCTGTCATCCAGAATCATCTCGCTCGCATCGAAACGACTATCAATCCAGCTCTTTACCGGAGCAGGCACGACACTTACTATCGCGGCGGATATATTGCTGCAATTCCGTACCAATACCCGCGCCACAGGCGATGTACCGAAAGACTCCTCTCCCTCCGATTGACGAGACAGATCCAAGGAGGTCTTCACCACGTTTTGGGCCTTTTTGGAAGTAGCCAAGGCGATTACCATCACAACCCCGGAACCCACCAAGAAATACCAAGGTGTCCGGGCCGGTTCCAACAAGGAGGCCATCAAGAATGTATCCGTGGTAGTAGTCCCCCCCTGCGCCATCAGGTCCATATAGGAGGAATAGCTGGCCAGCGGCACTCCGATAAAGTTCACCAAGTCATTCCCGGCAAAAGCCAACGCCAAGGCAAACGTACCCATCAAAATGATCACCTTGAACACATTCACCTTCAACCAATGCAACCCCTGCATCAAGAGTGTAAAGAATACCATACACCCTAAGACGATCATCCCCGTATGGGCATACACCAGCTCCTTAAACTCACCCGTCATAAAAGAACTTGTCTTCAATCCCTTTATCAGCATAAAGTAAACGATGGAAGTGGCGGCCAAACCTCCAAACAGCCCCATAAAATAGTGCGCACTTTTCCTATAATTAAACGAGAACAGGATTCGGGACAGATACTGCACGATCGTACCGAAGAAAAAAGCGATCGCCACAGAAAGGAAGATCCCCAGGATCACGGTAAAAGCCTTCTCGGTATTCAGCAGATCTCCCAATTGCAAAGCGCCCGAGGAAGCGGCGATCTTTACCAAGGCGATCGCTACCGTTCCTCCCACCAACTCAAACACCATGGAAACCGTTGTCGAGGTCGGCATACCCAACGAGTTAAAAATATCCAGCAGCACCACATCCGTAAGCATAACGGCCGCAAGGATACACATGATCTCCGAGAAATAAAAATGCTGGGGTTGATAAATACCATGCCGGGCGATATCCATCATACCATTGGATAACGCCGCACCGACAAAGACCCCCACAGCAGCGACAGCGATAATAACTTTAAAGGATGCGGCTCTGGCGCCAATGGCCGAATTTAAAAAGTTCACGGCATCATTACTGACACCGACCGATAAATCCACGATGGCCAATACAAACAAAAAAAGGACCAAGAACAAATAAAATGTTTCCATACTGATTGTTATAATTCTCGCACAAAGTTCTGAAACAATCATTTCACACCTGTTACATACACATTACAATACGGTTACAGCCACAGACCCGATTCCGGTACCGCATATCCGTCCGAAACCGTCCGACTTTTCCATAGCATTTTTGATTGCAAACTTTGCAGTTAAAAAAGCTATGTTCAATCTGAATGAAAACAACCGTATAGTGATGTCCCAACATCCGACAGACATGCGCATGGGCGTCAACTGTCTGAGCGGACAGGTAAGGATGGTCGGTCTTGATCCCTCGA
>NZ_JAAKDT010000044.1 GCF_011038785.1 Parabacteroides sp. ZJ-118 | reverse complement strand
TATGCTCTGCATAGCTGATGTCATATCAGAATTCTTGAAAAATGTTTTGATATCCGAGAGGAAAGGAGTAACTTTGTGTATCGACATGGGCTTGAGTTATTTTTGTTTTTGCACCTTAAAATTACTCATTTTCTTGCAATTATGCAAGAGTCCATGTCGATTTTTATATCCCTACCGCTGGAAATCAGCACTTGCGAAACTTGAATCATTTGACATATATAATCTAGGATTTATGAATTATGATTGAGATCATCTCCGCCACACTTCCTACGATTCTTGCGCTCTCTTCCGCGGGAAACTGAATACACAGACTATCCGGAGCATTGCAATAAACACTTATATAATCCTCGCTAACCGACGAAGGCTTAAAACCATTCCGGATCAAGGCATTCCCAACCCAATAAGAAGTCATAAAATCTCCCTCAACCCCAATAAGCCTTGTTGGAGCCACCGTATTCAATTTCCCGGTATTCGGGTCAAACACGATTCCTTCCTTGCTAAAGAAAGTCTCGAAAGCCCCTCCCATAATCAAGTCCTCCGGCGTTCCACATGCCATCGGGCGACTTTTCTCCTGCAACCATAGACAGTCTCCCAACTGGATCGCCAAATCAAGATCATGCGTCGATAACAGAATCGCTTTTTGCTGCTCTACCGCTAATTTATGTAACAAGACCATCGTCTCTATCCGGCTTGTCACATCCAGAAAGGCCGTTGGCTCATCCAACAATATGATGGGGCATTGCTGTGCCAGCGCTTTGGCAATCATGGCTTTCTGACGCTCGCCATCACTAAGTTCCGATACATAATTATGAGCCTTATGAATAATACCCGCGGCGGCCAGCGATTCCTCGATAATCCTGCGATCTTCCTTCCTCAATTGGCCGAAAAAGCCGGTATAAGGATGCCTTCCTAAAGAAACTAACTCGTAAACCGTTATTCCACCGGCATTTGTCTTCTCCGTCAAGACAACTCCTACCATCCGTGAGAAATTAGCTTGCGAATAAGAGTTCAACGGTTTCCCCATTAGCTCGATCTCTCCTCCCAAAGGAGGTTGAAAACCGCATAATGTCCTCAATAAGGTAGACTTTCCCGCTCCATTTAATCCAAGAAGGCAAGTCACCTCACCCGGATATAGATCCAGATCCAACGCATCATGCACGCACTTCCTCTGTCCGCCCTTTAGTACATACCCAATACTTAAATCACTTGTCTTTATCACAGGGGTCCGTTCCATAACCATTAATTAAAATATTGAATATTTTTCCGGTTCACGATCACATAAATAATAACAGGCGCCCCAAGCATAGGAGTAACCGCGTTCAATGGCAAGATTGTATTACTGCCCGGTATCACCATCAGCATATTACATAGAAGGGCGACACAAGAACCTGTCAGTATCGTAACCGGTACCAACAGCTTATGATTGGAAGAACCTAACATCAACCGGGCGATATGCGGAACCGCCAGTCCGATAAAGGAAATGGGTCCGCAAAAAGCAGTAGTCGTAGCCGTTAATATTCCCGTACACAAAAGGATCACAATTCGCGTTCGTTTGATCCGGATACCTAAATTAGCGGCATACATTTCTCCCAACAATAAGGCATTCAAAGGTTTGATTAGCAAGATCGCCAACAGCAGCCCGGTTAACGCACAAGACCCGAAGAAAGGTAATTGTTCCAAGGATACACCGGAAAAGTTACCGAGTCCCCACATCACGAACGCATGTACCCGATCTGTGGATGAATAATAATTCAAGATAGAAATAACCGAAGAAGCCAGATAACCAATCATGATACCGATAATCAGGAGCATGACATTATTCTTCACTTTTGCCGAAAAACAGATAATCAGCCCCAGTATCACGCAAGCTCCTACGAAGGCCGCGAGGATTACCGCCATATATCCGCTGACCGGCCAATCCGTGAACTGCCCCAATGTACCACCAAAATAAAGCATGATGGCGGCTACTCCAAGATTAGCCCCATCACTAATTCCCAATATGGAAGGTCCCGCCAACGGATTCCGGAACAATGTCTGTAGTAACAATCCACTGGTAGCCAAGGAAGCCCCAGCCAACAATGCGGTTATAGCCTGAGGTAAACGAGATTGCAACACAATATTCTGCCACGCGATCTTATCAGATCCCTTTCCCAGCAAAATATCCACCACGTGATCCAAAGGAATTGGTACGGCTCCATACGCCAGCCCCCCTACAAAAAGCACCAAAAGGACCACCCCTACTAACGGATAAAAAAGCAGCGCTTGTTTGTTCATGGCGCGAATTTAGATAAAAACCGTGGGATTCTACACCGGATACAGAAACACTTTTTCATGGCAATAATTGTCTAAGGCCATACAAAATGGGCTAGGTGCTTTCCTGAGATTGCATCTAGCCCTTGGTTTAAAATTTATTTAAAATTTATTAGAATGCGGGATACCCCGGGTTCTGTACCAGCTTATCGTTACTTTGCCATGCCTTATAAGGTATAGGGAATAATTTGCGATATTCCGGAGTTGCTTCCGGACGCAAGTAACCCGGCGCATTAAATTTGCCAAAACGGATCATGTCTTGACGGCTGACCATTTCCCATGCCAACTCGTACCTGCGTTCTTGATAGACCTTATCAAGGTCTACCGTCTCATAATTGTGATTGGAGTTTCCGTACGCACGCTCACGAATAGCGTTAACCAAGCGGGTCGCCTCCGCGATATCCTTGCCCATACGTACCAAAGCCTCGGCTTTCATCAAGTATACATCCGCTAAGCGGAAGATATGGAAGTCGTTTTCCATATCCGTGTTATTCATACCGGCTTCAAATGTCCATTTGTTACAACGGGCACCTTCCTCTTGTTGAACCTCACCCCAAATGCCATCGTATTTCTCAACGCTCATCATGTTGAAATCAACCGTATGGATCAATTCACGTCCATGATCGGTAATCAACACGCTTCCTGTCGCAGGGTCAATCATCGGGCCGAGCAAGAAGGAACCTTCATAACGGGGATCTTCCGTATCAAACTCTTTTACGTAATCCGGTTGAGCGGACATACCATTCCAAACTCCTTTCGAAAAGCCTAAAGCGATGGGATCCTTGTAGTGCAACGTACGGTTGTGGATATAATTACCACCGATTGTCTTGCTGAAAGGTATCGCGAAGATAGCCTCACCGGAAACATGGTTGCTCGGATTGAAGTTCGTCTTCCAGTCCGGCTCAAGGATATATCCCAGCGACATCACCTTGTCACAAGCCTCGGCTGCCTCGCTCCACATGGATTGGCCAATCCATTCCTGTGCGTTCAGATACATCTTAGCCAGCAACGTATAAGCCGCGCCTTGCGTGAACTTACCATAAGTAGAGGCGTTCGCTTCGGCAGGAAGCGTTTCTTTTATCTCATTCAGCTCAGAAATGACGAACTTGAAAAGATCCGCACGAGAAGTCACGGCAGGCATCTCAGTCGACCCGAAATCTGTCGCCAAAGGTGCGTTGCCAAATAGGTCGACCAACAAATACACCCAAAACGCACGTACGCCACGGATCTCACTAAACGTCCTTTGTTTCAGTTCGTCGCTCATAGACGCATTCTGCTCGACCAAGTGGTACACCATATTACAGGTGGCGATACCATCCATACACTCGTTCCAGCTGTTGTTAACGAGGTTATTCATGACTGTCCAGTTACGGCGTTGCATTTCCATGTGATAACCACCGTCCCACCAGTCTCCACCGATACGTGTCGGAGAGATCGCCATATCGGAAGCCTCTTCCACCAAGCAGAAGAAATCACCGGGCCATATACCTTTCAACTCACTGTAAACCGGAGCGATAATCGAGTTGATCTGCGCTTGTGTCTCACCGAATTGATCAGAAGGTATTGTATCGTATACCGTTTCATCCAAATCTGTACAAGCCGGAGCGCCGCAAACGAGTGCCGCTCCCAGTAACCATTTTGATATAATTGTACTTTTCATCCTTTTTTAATTTAAATATTAGAAAGTAAGGTTTACGCCAAACGTGAATGTTCTGGCTTTCGGGTAGAACTCACGATCTTCGACACCCGGTGCCAAACCGTTGTTACGACCCATATTCGTCTCGGGATCCAAACCCTTGTAACCCGTGATCACGAACAAATTCTGTCCGGTCACATAGATACGGGCCTTATCCAGCCAGTTCAGTTTCTTCGTGTTGAACGTATATCCCAAAGTGATATTATCCAATCTTACAAAAGACGCATCCTCTATATAAAGCGAGCAGTACTTCGGAACCTCTTTCAATTGATAAGTCAATGGATCATCCAAAGCGTTGGATCCGATCAAATAACCCGGCTGAGCGTATGCCATACGCACATGGTTCAATACCTTTTGTCCAATGCTTCCACGGAAGAAGAATGAGAAATCAAATGCTTTATAGCGGAACGAGTTCGTCCAACCGAACATCAAATCGGGCTGGGCATCACCTATATAGTCACGATCATCCTCGGAGATTTGCCCATCACCTGTTTTGTCATACAATATGTATTTCCCATCAGCGTCGATGCCATCGCATCTCCATCCGTAGAACTGACCGATCGGGCGGCCCTCTTCTACTACGTGAGTCGTTCCGCCGGAGCTACCGCGGATCCATGCGTCGCCGGCATAGATACGGGTCGTGGTAAAGTCGTCATTCGATAAGCTGGTAACCTCGTTCTTGTTATGGGACATATTCAAGGTCGTGTTCCAAGAGAAGTCTTTCGTACGGATCGCGTCGAAGTTCAATAATAGCTCGACACCCGTGTTCTTCATGTCACCCACGTTAGCCATCATCGAGCGGTACAAGTAGGGAGGAGAGGGAACCGTATAGGTATAAAGCATGTCCTTTGTCCGCTTGTCGTACCACTCAACCGTACCACCCAGGCGACCGTTGAACAATTGGAAGTCCAAGCCGACATTCAACATGGAAGTCTGCTCCCACTTCAAGTCAGGGTTCGCATTCTGGTTGATCTTATAGCCGGTCATCCAGCTGCCGGAGTCGTAATACTTGTCGCTGGCGCCATAAAGCTCCAGGGTCTTGTATGGTGTCAAGCCATCTTGGTTACCCGTCACACCCCAGCCGGCGCGTAACTTCAAGTCACTAACCCAATCCACATCCTGCATGAACGCCTCCTGGGAAATACCCCAAGCCGCTGATACGGACGGGAAGATACCCCACTTATGATTGGCACCGAACTTGGAGGAACCATCACGGCGCACGGTAGCTGTAATCATATAACGCTCCGCATAGCTATAATGGGCGCGGGCGAACATAGAGATCAGACGATACTCGTTCTTTTGCGAGGTCACGTCGTCCGGACGCAAGTCTTGTCCGGCTTGCAACTTATTAGCGCCAAGCATATCCGTCGTGAAGCTACGGTTGGCGGCCGTGAACTCGGAGAAGGTATTCTCCTCCCATGAGTAACCCAGCAAACCGTTCACTTTGTGAACGTCGTTGAAAGTCTTGTCATAGTTCAAGGTCCACTCCATCATGTCCTTGTCGTATGTCTGGTTTCTCTTGTAGGCGTATCCGCCATCATCACGGCCGGCATCAGTCGTGGAGTCGTAGTATTGCGAGTACTCGTTCATGCGGCGGCTCTTGTAGAGGTTGGCCTTGATGTCCAGCCCGTCAATGATCGAGAATTGGATATCGCCTACGCCATAGTAGCTATTTGTCTTGTTCTCGCGTGTGTTGGCCTCGATGTTATGAACCGGGTTACCCAAGTCGTAGCCCACGTTCTCGTACCAGCTTCCGTCCGACATCTTCACCGGGAATACGGGCAGCATGTTGTATGCCAGCACGAAATTGTACCCGTAGGTAGGATTGTAATCCAATACGGTAGCCGCTCCTGTCAAACCGATACGCAAGCGGTCATTGATAGCGCGTTGCTGGAACTGGAAACGGAAGTTGAAACGTTCCATCTCATTGTCGCGAATGACACCGGAGTTCTTCAAGTAGTTCACAGACGCACGGTAGTTGCTCTTAGAGGTGCCTCCGGACAACGACAAAGAGTGATTCTGGGAGAAGCCCGTACGGGAAATCTCATCAAACCAGTCGGTGCTTGCCCCGTACTGGTCGAACTGCTTGGCCTGTTCAGACTGTCCTACGGAAGCAGCGTAGGAGCGCCACTCGTCGGCCGTTAATAAATCAGGCTTGTTTGCCAACGAGGAAAGGGCAACATAACCGTCGTAGTTCACTTGCGTCTTCGACCCGGAGCCTCTCTTGGTCGTGATCAAGATCACACCTCCGGCGGAACGGGAACCGTAGATAGCAGCCGAGGAGGCGTCTTTCAACACGGAGATGGACTCGATATCGGAAGGAGCCACCGTGGACATGTCGCCACCGGGTATTCCATCAATCACGATCATCGGACCCTTGTCGTTCTGCAACGTGGAGGTACCGCGCAAGCGAATCTGCGGGCTTGAGGATACGTCGCCTGAGCCAGACGCGATGTTCAAGCCGGCTACCTTACCTTGCAACAGGTCGGAGGCCTCGCGCGTGACACCTTGGTTGAAATCCTTCTCCGTGATATTCGCCACGGATCCCGTGATCTCTTTACGGGTCTGCGTACCGTAACCGATGGCTACGACCTCGCCCAGGTTCACTACGGAGGGAGACAGCTTGATATCTACCGTACTACGTCCCTTCACGCTCTCTTCTACCGTGTTGTAACCGATGAAGGATGCATGGAGCACAGCCTTTTTCAAGTCATTTACGGTAAGGCTGTAGTTACCGTCCATGTCGGTGATGGTACCGTTGGTGGTTCCTTTCTCGACGATGTTCGCGCCGATAATGGGTTCACCTAGTTCGTCCAGAACTTTTCCTTTGACAGCGCCAGATTGGGCGAAGGCCGCTGTCATGCAAAGAGACATCAACACTGAAAGTATCGCCACCTTACAGCGTTTGAAAGAATCAAAAGTTTTCTTTCGTTGCATAATTACTTAATTTTAAGATTAACAATCATTGAATTAACAAACACAATTGAGAATTTCCGATGCGAATATAACTGTTTTTTTTAAATAAAACCATTTTAGTGTAAAAAATCGTGTAGTTCTGGACGAACTACGGTTCTGACTGGCTGTGGCGCCAGACGAACGTCATGAAGTATGCCATTTAGCGTCTGGACATTAGGAGATCGCTACAGTATTCCGGTACCCTATCGGTCAAGGAACTACCGCTCTAACCTCTCCCTCTCCTTTATGATACCATTCCGATAAGCGTAAAGGAGCTTCTCCAGATCCTTGATCTGGCATTGAAGGTCTACTCCTTTATCCGTATCTCTCACCATCTGCCGATGGGAACTGAGTTCTACCACGATCGTCGTGGATTTGATATCCAAACCTTCCTCGATCGCTTTCGCCCGAGATTCGAAGGGTTCGTGCTGCACGAGCTGGAAACCGCGGGAATGATAGACTAATGTATAGCCGGCGATACCGGTTTCCAAATGGTACGGACGAGAGAAGCCACCATCTATCACCAACATCTTTCCATTCGCCTTGATCGGGTTCTCGCCTTGATTGGAGCGAACCGGGACATGCCCGTTAATGATATGCCGGTGCATACCCGCCACTCCGAACTCATCCAATATCCTATCGCAGATTTCCTCCTGCTCGCGCAAGGAATAATAAGCCCCTTTCTCCTCTTTATGGGTCTCGGGCTCCTCGATGAAGGCACGTTCAAAGGTCGCCATCTTGCTCTTATCGAACAGAGGGGAATCCTTGCCGCCCCATAAGTACCAAATATAATCGTGGGCGTATTCCACCTCTTCCTGTTCCCCGGTCTTAAAATAAGCCGTACGGATCAACTGGTCCACACGATCCAATAAGGCACGTCCTTTGTATTCCTGCCCCAAGATACGAACGGACTTGAACGTCCCATCCGGGTTCATCGGAATAGAGGCGTGAAACAATAAATTGGAATTACAAACCTGATACATCCCCCCATGCCGGAAAAAACAACGCATATGCTTTTTCATCTTCTCGCTACTCTCGAAAGAATGCAAGATCTTCCGGATCAAATCCTCCTCCTCGATCGAGAGGCGATACGGGTCTCTCGGGTCTAAAGTAGGCCAGTTGGTATCTTTAAGCGTATACTCCTTTCCATTGATATGAACCACTCCCCGCTTCAGGTCGATATGGTGCAATAACATCCGGTCGTCCATCTCAAATTCCGGACGACGGCGGATGATCTCTCCCTCCAGCTTAAACTGGATAATCGTGATCGCCTTATGCATCTGGGCGATCAAGCGGGTGGTTTTCTCATCCATCACGTTATCGGCGTACTTTGTTTTCGGCATGAATAGCGCACAAGGATCATCGCCATACGCCTCCATAGCGAAAGTGGCCAACGGCAAAAGATTGATGCCATATCCATCCTCCAAGGTAGCCAGATTTCCAAAGCGTAAACACATACGGATCACGTTGGCGATACTTACCAGATTGCCCGAGGCGGCTCCCATCCACAAGACATCATGATTGCCCCATTGAATATCGAAATTATGATAATCGCAAAGGATATCCATGATCAGATGAGCGCCCGGACCCCGATCGTAAATATCGCCGATGATATGTAACAGATCGATTGTCAGCCGTTGGATCAAGTTACACATAGCGATAATGAAATCGTCCGCACGTCCCGTGGAGATGATCGTGCAGATAATCTGATCCACATAAGCGGACTTATTCGGTTCTACGGAAGACTCGTGCAATAACTCCTGAATAATATAGGAGAACTCCTTGGGCAAAGCCTTACGTACTTTCGAACGGGTGTATTTGGAAGACACATTCCGGCAAACACGTACCAATTGGTTCAAGGTCACTTGATACCAATCCTCCAGATCTTGCTCTTGGCTCTTGATCAGTTCCAGCTTGTCCTCCGGATAATAAATCAAGGAACAAAGCTCCTTCTTCTCAGATTCCCGGAGCGTATTGCTGAAAATCTCATTCACCTTGCGCTTTACGGCGCCGGAAGCGTTTCTCAGCACATGGCTAAAGGCTTGATCCTCGCCATGCAAATCGCTCAAGAAGTGCTCCGTCCCCTTCGGCAGGTTCAAGATCGCTTCCAGGTTAATGATCTCCGTACTGGCATCCGCGATCGTCGGGAAACTCCGTGCCAACAATTGCAAATACCGTAAATCGTTTTGCACAGATTCGGCTATAATATCTTTTGTCATCTTAGTCTCTTATTTATACGCGAATATAAATAGATCCGGTTATTTAAACCGAACCTGCTCCGGTTTATTTTTCGTGGCTGCTTGCTGGATCTCATAGGGGCTGATCCCTACTTTGCCTTTCGCCAATTCCGGAATATTGTAGGAATACAACTGATAATCATACTTATCCGGATCTTCTTGAGGCAATAAGAATGGTTTCGAAGGTTTACCGTCTTCCCCTATATGACAAATATAGGGTAAAGTATATAAACCGTTGTCCCGACGGCTACTAAATACGATCCAATCACTATTACTACTCCAAGAATGATAGCTATCCGTATCCGGGCTATTCAACACGGACATATCCACCGCTGTCCGATCCTTCAAATCCATCATCCGGATCTCAGCGTCCGGGTGCCAAACAGGGAACTGCCCATAAGCGGTTTCCGTGTACATCAAGAAACGTCCATCGGGTGAGATACGGGGAAATGTATAGCTCAAGCTATCCGCGTGTACCAACGTATCGATCGGGAGGCCGACCTCTCCACGATCCGGATCGAACGCCACACGACAGAGATTATAACGTACCTTATCATAATTATCCGGCATCTTCCGGGCCGGAGCCGTACAGAAATAGAGCCATTTGCCATCCGGAGAGAATGCGGGGAAAGTCTCGAAAGCCTCTTTTGTAATCAAAGAAGCCTTCGAAAGGATTTCTTTGTTTTTCACATCATACACGACTACATCGGACTCCAAGTCGAACACTTCCATCTTTTTCTCTTTCACGGAGTGAAAAAACTGTTTGATGTCATTTACCGAAGTGGTGATATAGCGTCCAGACGGATGCCAGAAAGGATATGTCATATTACTGATCGTTCCATCCGTTTTCGTACTCAATTTACTGATTTTCATATCTTGGACAATATAAGTTCCCCCATTCGCCGCACGCATATGGAACAGCATCTGCCCCGGATCCCCCATACAGAACGAATGGCAGTTTATACAGTTGTAGCCGGTCATATCGTTACGGATAATCGGCTGTTCATCAAACGACTCCAAATTCCGCTGGTAGATGCCCACGATATGCCATTTCTCATATCCCGGCTCAATTAAGCGGTATACTAGATGGGAGTCGATCGGCTGATCACTGATGTAGATAGAGAATGGCGCCCATCGGGTCCATTCATCACCCATCTTCGTGGCGATCGTAACCCGAAAGGCTTTCCCGCGGTTCGCACGTGTCAAGCGGACCCAATCCTTCCTCTTAAAACGGATCGTACTTGTCCCGTAATACTCAAGTATTCCCGACTCGCTGCCTTCTATTCTCGCGTAGCATTCATCCGCAGGTACATTTATCCGGAAATTTAACGGGGCTATGTTATAAGGTATCGTCGTCCCTTTATAATCCGGGAAAATAGGAGGCGGGGACGTACATTCGTTCGTGACATTCGTAACGCCTTCCGGATGTAAAGGTCCGAAGCCCAAATATACGGCTATAGCAAGCGCTTGTATCATCAGGTATCCGATCACGAAATTTCGGACGATCTTTCTTTTCTTTGTATTATCCATGCAATTATTGTCGTTTAGGAGTCGGGATAAATTGAGCGTAATAATAATAGGTGTCGCCAAACTGTTGCCTCAAGGCCGCCGGCGGCATAGAGCGTGCCACTTTCATGAATCGCAGGAAGCGGTTCCGTACCTCCGGACTGACCGGGAAGCTCCGGAACGCCTCCGGATCTTTCTGTACAGCCGAGAAGAACAAGCAAATAGCCTCTTGATAAAGTACCGGGAATGCCTCACCCCGTTCTTTCATCCGCTCCATATAATGCATAAAAGCCATCAAATCCTTGTAAACCAAAAGATACCCCATCCCATATTCGAAAGCCGGACGGTTATCGGCATGGTCGTCGATCAGGAAAGCCAAAGCGTTCGGAAATGCCTTTGTTAGGTCCAAGGGATTATCGGTAATCGGGAGCATCGCCCGTTTTGCCGCTATCCAATCTACCGACGCGCAAGCCACGGAATCCAATAATGGACGCTGAGCGGTCGCCCAATCCCGGTAATGCGGGTTCGACTCCAGTATCTTGATGTATTTCTCCGCCGCACGGTATTCACCGGTTACCAGATAAGTCTCCACCAAGCGCTTCATCAAACGAGGTTGCACGCAACGCTGCGAGCTTAATACCCCCACAAAGGCGAAGCGTTGGGCGGCGTTCACTTGCCCGACTTGCCAAGCCACCTCGCTCGCCTCGATCAATCCCATCCGGCTCTTCGGATCGTGCGGGATAAAACCACCCTCGCCAATCTGGGGGAAACGCATCAAATCGGAAGTAAAACGTCCGGTTTTCGACAAAGCCAGGTTCAGATAAATCAAGGCATCCATATCCCGGACCGAATGCGTGCGGGCATGTGAGACGATCTCTTGCCATTCGCCCCGCCGTGCATGATAATCGTACCGATAGGCCTGCTCCATCGGATCTTTCTTATAGAGAATCCCGGCGACCATCACGATCAAAAGGAAAGCGCAAGAAACGATTCGTTTCCAAGATTCCCTACGGATAAACACCCGGTTCCTTACGCAATAAAGCCCGAAAGCGGTCAAAGGATATGCAAGCGCTATATATCCCAAAGAGACAGATATCGGATATTCAGGATGGCATAGATGCTTGCTGAAAAACGCTTCCCGCATCGGAAGGATATAAACCGTGCGCATGGCGATCAACGGCAGTAATCCCGCCCAAGCGATAGCGATCAGGGCCACTCCAAAACGAGTCTTATCCTCTTTAACGAGACACTCATAAACCGCGATCCATAAAGCCAGCAACAAATTAGCGGGAGCCGCGAAAAAATAAGAGGCTCCTAAAAACAAGAAGCCCAAGAGATAACGCGCCCAATCCCTCTCGACTGAAGTATACACACACGCGAGAACCTGCACGAAAGCGAGCATCACGAGCAAGGCGATCGACTCCTGCGGATAGATCCAAATTAAAAAAGAGGGAAGAATCGCCGCCAACATAGAGGCCTGTACCCCGCAAGCTTTTAGGTAAAGGAAAAAACAACCGGAGATCAACCCTAATAATAAAGCGATCACTACCGAAGCCCCATAAGGGCGGATAAACGCGAGCGAAAAGAACTCGGTTACATACTCATTCAATCCACCTGGTTCGGCCAACCGGTCTTGGAAATAACTACCGGTAGTCTGAAACATCATATACTGCTCCAGAAAACGATACCAATACCGAAAATTCAACTCTACGAATAGGAAACTACCTACGATGAAAAGGAATAGTATCAGGGTATTATTGTTAACAAATCGTCCGTACTTCATTCTTCAACTGTTTTTCGGACCGTAAAGATAGAAAGTATATAGAAGACGGCAAAAGTATCTATTTTAAATATTATTATTATTTTTGCGTTCGTAATTCTTTAATAAACAATGTTATGAAAACTATCTTTTGTGTATTAGCCACTTTGATTCTGGGTTTGACGAATCTGCAGGCCCAGGGCTTAAAAGCCATTAAGTTGAGTGCTCCCAGCAAGAACAGAGGCGCTTCAGTGATGAGAGCCTTGGCAGATCGTCACTCCGAGCGTGAGTTCGCCAACAAGAAACTCAGCCAACAAGATCTTTCCGATTTGCTGTGGGCCGCCATTGGGATCAATCGTGAGGACGGAAAACGCACAGCCGCTTCCGCCATGAACAAACAAGACGTGGATGTTTACGTATTGATGGAAGAGGGTGCTTATCTATATGATCCGAAAGCCCATCAACTGAACCCGGTAGCGGAAGGCGACCACCGTCCATTGATCGGAGGAAAGCAAACCTCCGTGAACTCAGCTCCCGTTTGCCTATTGATGGTTTCCGATATCTCCAAATTCGGCAATGTAGGTACACCGCAATTACGTGAGCGTTTTGGGGCGCTAGACGCCGGGCTGGTCTCTCAGAATATCGCCTTGTTCTGTTCCGGATGCGGCTTGGTAACAGTTCCCCGAGGCAGCATGGAGGCTGATGCCTTGAAAAAAGTATTGAAGCTATCCGACTCCCAAATCCCGATGATCAACCATCCGGTAGGTTACGCCAAATAACAGGAGTACCCCATCGCCTCGCGGCAGTAGTGGCATGGGTCTATGCCACTACCGCCGCGAGGCCTACCGGATAATCAGGAGGTATTCACCCTCGCGCTTATAGGCAGTAATATCCAGCGACAAATAAATCCACGGAGACACGACTCAAAAGTCATTGAGATACGACTCGAAAGTCACTGAGATACGACTCGAAACTCATTGAGATGCTGCCACACTTTCAATAGATGCCGTAAAAGGAGTTGGATACATGTTATCCAAAAAGACCAACTCTCCTCGTCGTAATTAAGGACGTTTGCCACCTAAAGAGTTTTCATTATCTTCGCGGAAAATTAATTGAGATGCGGACGTTCTTTATCATACTTCCAATCCTGTATCTTGCGGGGAATATTTACATTTATCTAAAGGGGAAACAGGCTTTGAAAAGCCAGTCTGCCGGAGTGAAAGTGTTGTTGTCCATTATTTTTTGGGGAGGAGCCTTGTCGTTCTTCAGTAGTTTTCTATTCCGGAATCTGGATATGCCGGCTTCTTTCGCTCAAACGGTTTCTCAAGTAGGAACCGGATGGCTCGTGTTCGCGTTATACATGGTATTGGCCCTGCTGGTATTTGATATCTTACGACTTTTCCACCTACATTTCAAATACTCGTTTTATTTATCTTTATTCTTAACACTCTGCTTATTAGGATATGGGAACTATAAATACCAACATCCTGATACACGAGTTATCAACATGGTTATCAACAAACCGGCCGATACCGATGGACAGCCGCTGAAAGTCGTAGCCATTAGCGACATTCACTTAGGATACGCTACCAACAAGGCCATGCTTGCCGGATATGTGGATATGATAAACGCCCAACGCCCGGACATCGTTCTTATCGGTGGAGACCTGATAGACAACAGTGTCGCACCGCTGCGACACGAGCGTATGGAAGAGGAACTCTCCAGGATCTACGCCCCATTGGGTGTTTATATGGTACCGGGTAACCATGAGTATATCAGTGGTATAGAGAATATCGAGAAATTCATGGCACAGACGCCCATCGTACTTTTACGGGATTCCGTAGCTATCTTGCCCAATAAGATCCGGCTTGTGGGACGGGACGATCGGCATAACAAAGGACGGAAAACGTTGGATCAGCTTACCGCGAGCCTTGATAAAAGCAAACCCGTTATCTTGCTAGACCATCAACCCTACGATTTAGAGGAGACGGAAGAGGCTGGCGTAGACTTGCAGTTTAGCGGACATACGCATCGAGGACAAGTATGGCCGATGAATTGGATCGTGGATCATCTGTTCGAATTAAGTTACGGGGTTAAAAAAAGCGGGAACAGTACGATCTATGTCTCATCCGGCTTATCTTTGTGGGGACCGCCTTTCCGTATCGGTACGGACAGCGAGATGGTGGTGTTCAACATTACATTCAAAGAGTAAGGATGAGAGTATTTATTCAATCGATCGTAGCGCAGCTATTACTGAATCCGTACATTTTCTGGAGAGGATATCAAGCGCTTCCTCCCAAGAGAAGTTGCCGGATTCCCTTGATCTTGTTTTTCGTACTCGAACTATCGCTTTATTTCTTCGGCTTTATTTTCAGGAACGAACTGCCTGATAACGTGATAATCACGATCCAATACATCTGTAACACTTGGTATATAGCGTCCATTTATATCACTTTATCTCTCCTGGTACTTGAGTTGATCAGGCTCTCCCAACGTATCAAGCCATGGTTCCCCAAATGGATGAAAGGGCATTGGCAGCAGACCAAGCTAACCCTGTTTTTTCTCATTGTATCCGGTGTTACCGGTTTAATGATTCACGCATACCACGCGGTAATGAATCCGATTGTTAAGAACGTATCTATCACGTTGCCCAAAGCCGCGGGGGATCGGGATAGCCTGACTATTGTCCTGATGAGCGACTTACATATCGGAGAGGTTATCGGGAAGGACTTGGTACAAAAATATGTGGCACTCAGCAACGCGCGGCATCCGGATATGGTGGTATTAGCGGGGGATATTATGGATTATGAGTCCCGGTTCGCGGGAAACGCCCATATCGAGGATGATTTAAAACAATTAAAAGCTCCGCTGGGCGTATATATCGTTTACGGGAATCATGAATACCGAGCGAACCGGAACGCGAAGTATCGTTGGTTGCAAAAGACCGGAGGTACGCTACTAATCGACTCGGTGGTCCAACCGGATTCCACTTTTTATTTGATAGGGCGGGATGATTTCATCCATAAGAAACGAAAATCGCTTCATTCGTTAATGGCGGGAGTGGATACCGGCAAACCGATCATTGTTTTGGATCATCAACCTTGGTCGTTTACCGAGATGGCGATGAATAGGGTGGATTTAGGACTGCACGGACATACGCATAACGGGCAGTTATGGCCTTATCCCCTGCTGATGAAACTTGTGTATGAATGCCCGTACGGGTATTATAAGAAAGGACCTACGCAATTCTATGTATCTTCCGGCATTGGTATAGCAGGAGCTCCTTACCGGGTGGGAACCGTCTCGGAATTGGTCGTATTGCATATCCGCTTCAAAGCCCCCGGACAGACTGACGAAAGCGGGAAAAGCACGATGCCCATTCAAGGGAGCTGACAATGGGCATCGTAAGCTCGCTTGAATGGGCATCCTAAGAACCTTTGAATGGGCATCGGCAGAAACCCGCCTATTCGGCACCCTTGACGGCCGCCTCCAACTCGACCGGCACGCTCAATGTACGCCTGTATAAATCCGGATCACCCAATACCTCCAGCGCTTTCGCCAATACAAGATCATCTTTCAAGTTTTCTTGCAACTCTCCCCGTTGATAATAATAACGTTTTACGATCTCGGCGGCCATTACTCGTTTCACCTCGTCCTTGAAACGATCGAAATCTCTCTCCAGGTTCGGCGTCAGCTTAGCCTCTAATTCCTTGAACGCTGTGGAATCCTCTTCCAGATACCCCTCGAACTCAGCCACTTCTTTCAAGTTTTTCAACACTTTCTCGCTTTGGCGGTCGTACGTGAAATTCTTGGACTTGGCGTATTGCTTCAAAGCTTCGAAATCCTCATCGGAAACCGTAAATTCCTCGATGGGAGCGATCGTCTTATGCCTTTGTACCCAATCCGTAACGAAGTCGAACAAGACCGTATCCGCCGCCAAATAATACATCATGGTAGGCACCTTCGGCTCCTTCACCTCAAACTCCGGACGTACGCCGCCACCATCACGAACCGGACGCTTCTTAGACGTATAGAATACGGAAGTCAAGCTATCCGGAATAGCCGCGACGCTACCATCCTCTTTCCGGTGCGAATAATCGATCTGCTGGATGCAACGGCCGCTCGGGATATAGTATTTGCTCATCGTAATCTTCACCTTCCCATTATAGGGCAGGTCACGAGGGGCTTGCACCAACCCCTTGCCAAACGAACGCTGCCCCACTAACACGGCGCGATCCATATCCTGCAAAGATCCCGATACGATCTCGGCAGCGGAAGCCGTACCTCCATTGATCAATATAGCCAATGGCATTACCGTATCCAAAGGCTCCATGGAGGTTCGGTACGTACGGTCCCATTGCTTAATCTTTCCTTTCGTTGAAAGCACCTCGCTACCTTTCGGAACGAACATACCTACGATTTGTACGGCACCTTCCAGCACACCGCCGCCGTTGCCGCGCAAATCCAATACCAAAGACTTTATATTATGATTTTTCTTTAAGTCCAAGAACGCCTCTTTCACCTCTTGGGCGCTCTTGATAGTAAATGCATTTAGATAAATATAACCGATACTGTCATTCCTAACCCCGTAATAGGTAACTTGAGGTGTCGTGATCTGTTTACGGGTAATCTCGATTTTCCGGGGTTTCTTCTCTCCCGGACGTTGGATCGTCAAAACCATCTTCGTATTGGGAACACCTTTCAGCAGCTCGCTGACCCGGGAGTTTGTCGCCTTGGAAACATCGATCGTATCAATCGCCAAGATCAGATCGCCCGGCTTCAGACCCGCTAAATCCGCCGGCATGCCTTCGGTAGGCTCAGCGATCATTACGCCTCCCTCATTATTGCGTTGACGGATCAAGGAACCGATACCTCCGTATTCGCCGGTAGTCATCAGGTTCAGTTCCTCCATGTTTTGCTCCGGATAATATTCCGTATAAGGATCTAGACCGGCCAACATCGCCTCGATCCCCCGCTGAACGGTTTTATCCACATCCACTGAATCCACGTAGAACATCTCTACTTCTTTCAATAAAGAATTGAAAATGTCCAGGTTCTTACTCACCTCAAAACGGTTATCTTTCTGCGCCCATCCCGGCATTACGCTACTTACGACGAGCAGCAAGCAGAACAAACCTATAATTCCTCTTCGTTGAACCAATCTGTACATAACAATATTTAGTTAATTAACGGCATAAATGTAAGGAATAATACGCCGCCTAAGCCAATATTCCTTTCACTTTTAACTTTATTTGTTCCCATTTGTCATCCGGTATCTGCGGGCCGACCACGTCGATCACATAACCCGCCAAGATCGAGCCGATTCGTGCGGATCGCACGAACGACGCGCCTACAGATTGGCCATATAAGAAACCGGCGGCGAAGTTATCACCGGCACCGGTCGTATCGACAGGCTTGCCCCCCTCTGCCGGGACGGAATAAAATTGGCCGTGACTACCGATCAGGGCACCTTCCCTTCCCAAAGTAACCAATGAGACCTCAACCTGCTCAGACAGGGTACGTACGGCCTCAGCAGCCTTTTGCCCGGTATACGCTTCAGCCTCGCTCTCATTAGCGAATAAAATATCTACATATTTGGGAATGATATCCTCCAGCATACCTTTAAAGGTATTCACGATATTGAAGTTCGACAAATCCAGCGCTACTTTCAAGCCCAGCCGCCTGGCTTTTTCCATCGTAGAGCGAACCAATGGCTCATTCACAAGCAAATACCCTTCTATGTAGATACACTGGTATGGGCTTAGCATCTCCTCGGTGATCTCCTCCGGCATGATCGTTGGCCCCGGGCCTAAGAAGGTACCCATCGTACGCTCACCATCCGGCGAGATCAATACCGTACAACTGCCGGAAACACCTTCCGTCCGTATTAAATGAGGTGTCACCCCCGCTTTCTCGATCGCATCCTTATAAAACTCACCTACCGCATCATCACCGATCTTACCGATAAAGCCGGAACTTGCGCCTAAATACGACATCGCACGCATCGTATTGCAAACCGAGCCTCCAGGGGTTCGCGTACGGGGCAAATGCTCTTGCGCCGTACGGATAGCGATCATTTGATCCCTGTCAATCATATCCATAGCCCCTTTACGCATACCGATCTCCCGCAAGACCTCATCCGTCTCCAGCCTCAGCAAAACATCCACCAAAGCGTTTCCCAAACCTATAGTATTCATTTTCCGCGATTTTTTTCGCAAAGATATTGCATATTTCGAAAATACCCCGTACTTTTGCAGAGCAATTTCGGAAAGGGGTACGGAACGTGCCTTGAAAGAGCGAGATATTCTTCCTTAGCTCAGTCGGTTAGAGCATCTGACTGTTAATCAGAGGGTCCTTGGTTCAAGTCCAAGAGGAAGAGCAGAAAGGCATCGGGAAAGACCGAAGAACATTCTTCTTTAGCTCAGTTGGTTAGAGCATCTGACTGTTAATCAGAGGGTCCTTGGTTCAAGTCCAAGAAGAAGAGCGAGAGGTGTTTTTCATATATAGATTAAGAGGTTGAAAGAAGATTCTTCCTTAGCTCAGTCGGTTAGAGCATCTGACTGTTAATCAGAGGGTCCTTGGTTCAAGTCCAAGAGGAAGAGCGAGAGAGAGACTATTCGCCATGGAATAGTCTCTCTCTTTGTTGGCGAAGAGCGGACAATCCCGTATCTTCGCGACATGGGAAAGAATAAATTAGCTAAGTTTGACGATATGGCGGGCTATCCGCACGTATTCCAATACCCTTTCGCCGCCCTGCAAGAAAAAGGGTTTGACATGAAAGGACAGTGGCATGAATGCTTTTTCAAGAACGATCACCCTATTGTCTTGGAATTGGGATGCGGGAAAGGGGAATATACCGTAGGTTTGGGAAAGCTTTTCCCCGATAAGAATTTTGTAGGTGTCGATATCAAGGGGGCACGTATGTGGACCGGAGCGAAAGAGTCGCTGGAAGCCGGGATGAAGAACGTGGCTTTCCTACGTACCCATATCGAATTGATTTCCTATTTCTTCGCTCCGGGCGAAGTAGCCGAGATCTGGATCACATTTCCGGACCCTCAAATGAAAAAGGTCAACAAGCGTCTGACCGGAACCCGTTTTATGAAAATGTATCGGGAAATCCTTTCCGGAGATGGCATTATCCATTTAAAAACGGACAGCAACTTTATGTATACCTATACGTGCGAGATGGTAAAAGCGAACCGTTATCCCGTATTGTTCAGTACAGACGACCTATATCATTCCAATCTGGCGGATGAGATCTTATCCATCAAGACCTATTACGAGCGACAATGGCTGGATCGCGGCCTAAACATCAAATACATCAAGTTTGTTTGTGAGGAAAGGGAACGATTGGTGGAACCTGACGTGGAAATAGAGTTAGATCCTTATCGTAGCTTTAATCGCGATAAACGAAGCGCCTTGGCTTCCGGCAAATAAAAGTACGACTTAAAAAATCAACCAATATGACAATCTATCCGAATCTGATTATTGAGGCGTTGAAGAACGTCCGTTACCCGGGTACGGGAAAGGACATCGTTTCCATGGGCCTCGTAGAAGACAACATTCGTATCGATGGTATGAATGTCACCTTCTCGTTATTATTCGAGAAGCCGAATGATCCATTTATCCGCTCCGTGGTAAAAGCCGCGGAGACAGCTATCTTAACTTATGTAAGCCCAGAGGTGAACATCAAAGGGAACATCACGGTAAAGGCCCGTCAGTTAGCTCGCCCGGAACCGGATAAATTATTACCGCAAGTAAAGAATATTATCGCCGTATCTTCCGGTAAAGGAGGAGTCGGTAAAAGTACGATTGCCGCCAATCTGGCTGTCGCGTTGGCTTTACAAGGATATAAGGTAGGGTTGCTGGATGCCGATATATTCGGGCCGTCCCAACCCAAGATGTTCAATCTGGAAGAGGCTCGCCCTTATATGGAAGAGGTAGAGGGCAGGGAACTGATCAAGCCGGCCGAGAATTATGGTGTCAAGATGTTATCCATCGGCTTCTTCGTAAATAAAAACGACGCTGTCCTATGGCGTGGAGCGATGGCTAGCAACGCGTTGAAGCAATTGATCGGCGACGCCAACTGGGGAGAGCTTGATTATTTCTTGATCGATTTACCTCCCGGGACGAGTGATATCCATTTGACGATGGTACAAACACTGGCGATAACCGGAGCCGTAGTGGTAAGTACGCCGCAAGAGGTCGCTTTAGCGGACGCCCGCAAGGGTATCAGCATGTTCACTGGAGACAAGGTGAATGTCCCTGTTTTAGGGTTGATCGAGAATATGGCTTGGTTCACCCCCGCGGAATTACCGGAAAACAAATATTATATATTCGGTAAGGAAGGTTGTAAACGCCTGGCCGAGGAGCTGAACGTGCCGTTACTGGGACAGATTCCTATCGTACAAAGTATCTGCGAGGGAGGAGATCAAGGTAAGCCGGTAGCGTTGAACCCAGACTCGATCACAGGAAAGGCATTCCAGGAATTGGCCGAGAATGTAGTCGACCAGATAGACTATCGCAACGAGCACCTGGCTCCGACAGAGCGAGTGATCGTAACCAAGAAGTAAAGATGATTTATACGTATATACGTGCGAGGTCACACGTATATACGTATCAGCCTATGCGAACGTACGTATAATTCAGCCCGAAATATAACACTTGGCATAGCCTACGGCAAAGCATCCACCCCCCCGTCAACGATACCCATTAATATACAAAATCTTTCCTGCGGATAAACGCCACCGTACGATGTATTTCCGTATACATGATAATATCCTCGTCGACAAATGGTACCTCTTTCCGG
The DNA here is from genome assembly GCF_011038785.1 of Parabacteroides sp. ZJ-118. Lineage (GTDB taxonomy): Bacteria > Bacteroidota > Bacteroidia > Bacteroidales > Tannerellaceae > Parabacteroides. The sequence continues at coordinate 6,817 of NZ_JAAKDT010000044.1, read as the reverse complement.
TAATCCTTCAAGAACTTCTCCAATACCGGGGAAGTCTTGGCCGGACGACGGAACTCGATTCCTTGTGCCGCATTCATCAACTCGATCGCCAAGATATGATCCAAGTTGTCCATGATCTTAAACAATTTCGTCGCCGCGTTCGCCCCCATACTCACATGATCCTCCTGCCCATTACTGGACACGATAGAATCGCTGCTCGCCGCGTAGCAATACATCTTATTCTGGCTTACCATACTGGCGGCCGCATATTGAGGGATCATGAAACCGGAGTTCAGGCCGGGATTAGCGACCAAGAACTCGGGCAAACCGCGCAAACCCATGATCAATTGAGCGACACGACGTTCCGATATGTTTCCTAACTCAGCCAAGGCAATCGCCAAGAAGTCGTATGAAATCGCCAAGGGCTGGCCGTGGAAGTTACCGCCGGAAATAATCTTATCCTCCTCCGGGAAGATCGTTGGGTTATCCGTCACGGAATTTACTTCGGTAAGCAGGACATTTGCCACATAATTGATAGCGTCTTTCGTAGCGCCATGTACTTGAGGAATACAACGGAATGAATACGGGTCTTGAACATGTTCCTTTTTCCGGGCGATCAGCTCACTTCCCTCCAATAACCGTCGAAAAGCAGCCCCGGTCTCGATTTGTCCGGGATGCGGACGCATCTGCTGGATACAATCCATGAAAGGATCTATACGGCCATCGAAAGCCTCCAAGGACAGAGCCGCTATCAAATCCGCTTTCTTGGATAGGCTAAACGCACGCATCAAGGCAAATACGCCATTAGCGCTCATAAATTGTGTACCGTTCAATAAAGCCAATCCCTCTTTGCTCTTCAGCTTCACGGGCTTCCAGGCAAATTCATCCAATACACCGATAGCGTCCCGTTTGCGACCCTTATAATACACGTCACCCACGCCGATCAGAGGCAGGAATAAATTCGCCAGAGGCGCCAAATCACCGGAAGCCCCTAAAGAGCCGCGATCATACACGATCGGAAGCACGTCATTATTGAAAAAGTCCAGAATACGTTGTACGGTGATCACCTGTACGCCACTATGCCCCAACGAAAGGGCATGCGCTTTCAATAACATCATCAAACGGACAATCACCGGACTTACTTCATCCCCTACGCTACAGGCATGACTTTTCACCAGGTTCTCTTGCAAGGTGCTCAATTCGTCCGGAGAGATATTCTTGTTGCATAAGGAACCGAAACCGGTAGTAATCCCATACAAAGGTCCCTCCTGCTGCTCAATCTTATGATCCAAGTAATCCCGGCAACGCTGGATGCGCTCCTTCACCTCGGGTGAAAGCTCCAACTTCATGTTTTGAGTGAGTATCCGTTCGATGCCCTCAAAAGAGAGAGGCTCGGAACCTACATAATAGACATTGCTCATATGCTATAATTTAGTCTTCACCCAATCCAATAATTTTTGCTCTACGCGGATAGCGTCCGCCTCCAGTTCATCCGCTTTCTTCCGCATCATTCCGACGAACGCGTCGTCTTGGATGGACATTAAGTTAATTCGGACATTCAATAAAGCGCCCAATACACAAGTACGGGCAGCCATCATCGCCACGCAAGCGTCCGTGACGGCATTCTGATTACCTTTGTGAGCCACATAGATAATCGCCTCCATTACGGAACCGATCTCCTCCGCCACCCTCATCGGCACAATAGCCGCCTCTTTGGTAGCGCTCTGTATCGCGTTCGTACGGATCACCTGTTCGTCCTGCGTTTCTTTCGGCAATTTAAAAGCGGAGAACACACGATCGTAAGCCTCGCTGTCCTGATCGATATATCCGGTAAGACGTTCACGGATCAAAGCCGCCTCGGTAGCGATCGTCTTCATTTGTCCTTCCACTTCCGCATATTTCTTCTTGCCTACAGTCAGATGAGCCACCATCTCTGTCAAGGCCGCCGCTATAGCGCCATTCAGGGCAGATATGCTTCCACCACCGGGAACGGGGGCACTACCCGCCGTTTCCGCCAAAAAATCTTTAATTGTCAAGTCTGCTAACATCGTATTTTGATTTTAATGATTCAACCATTCGTCTCTTACATCGTATAAAGTTCCCCGTCCTTAATGACGGTATCCACCAGATTCATTCCCACATGATAAGGGAGAAATTTATACGACGGATACTTCAGCAAGATCATGTCCGCACGTTTTCCCACACTGATACTTCCGATCTCGGAGGCACGTCCCACAGCAGCGGCTCCATTGATGGTCAATGCCGTTACCGCTTCTTCAGGACTCATCTTCATATAGATACAAGCCAAGGCTATCATCATCGGGATCGAGGCAGAGAAACAACTCCCCGGATTCAGGTCGGAAGCTAAAGCCACCGCGCAACCGGCATCTATCATCTTCCTTGCGGGCGCATACGGCTCATTCAAGGAAAAGGCGGTCAGCGGAAGTAACGTAGCCACGACACCCGCCCTCGCCAGACGTTTGATGCCTGTATCCGAAATATGTAACAGATGATCCGCGCTTACACACTTCAAGGAAGCCGCCAGTTCCGCCCCTCCGAAGGGAACGATCTCATCCGCATGCATCTTCAATTTAAAACGATGATGACGGGCCGCGCGAAGCAAACGCTCACTCTGCTCTAACGAGAACACGCCTTTCTCACAAAACACATCACAAAACGTAACCGTATGTTCGGCTCGGATAGCCGGAAGCACCTCCTCGATCATATAATCCACATAATCATCGGTACGGCCGGCAAATTCAGGAGGAACGGCATGAGCACCTAAAAAGGTCGATACGACATCCATCGGATGCGACTTATCCAGGTCTGCCATGACACGAAGCTGAGCTAATTCGGTTTGCAAATCCAGGCCATAACCACTTTTCCCTTCCACCGTGGTAACCCCCATGGAGAATAACTCATCCAAACGTTCTTCCCCGCTGTCCCGTAGTGTATCGACATCACTTTCACGGGTAGCTCTCATCGTATTCACGATACCTCCACCACGCTCCATGATCGACATATAACTATCTCCCCGCAATCGCCAAGAGAACTCCTCCTCCCGATAACCGCCAAAGATAAAATGGGTATGGCTATCTACGAATCCGGGTAACACCGCCTGGTTCTCCGCCCAGATTTCCAAATAATCCTCCGCATGGATGTCTCGAAGCACCTCCTCCGTAGGTCCTACATGCGTAATAACTCCATCCGACATCGCTACGGCTCCATTCTCGATAACGCCTAAGTCAGACATCTCCGCTCCCCGCCGCGCCTTATCCCCATCACAAGTAACGATCTGGGCCGCATTCCTGATTAATATCTTGCTGTTCTCCATACGCTATTCCATAATACGGGCTTCCAGCACCTGATTCATCGAGAAACCCTCCAAGCCCAAATAGTAAGAGGCCGTATCGATCAACGCCTCCATGGGAACCAAGCCGATAATCTCGCTCCCCACCACCGGAACACCATATCTGCGAGCCTCGATACGAACCAACTCAAAGGCCCTGTACAAGGCCGTACGGGTATAATCGGTCATATTGATAGAAACCTGTACGATACCACGTTCCTTCAGCTCAACCCCCATCGCTTTACAATAACGTAACCCTCCACCGATGAAACGGATTTTCTTCGCTATATCCGTAGCGATTTGCAATTGATTCGTTCCTAAATTCACATTATAGGCGACCAAAGGCATACGGGCTCCTATAGCGACCGTACCAGCTGTCGGGTGCCTTTCGGCCGGACCGAAATCGGGTTTCCACTCCGGTTGATGGATTTTCTCTGCCATTCCCTCAAACTCACCTTTACGGATCGCCGCCAGATTCTCCCGGTGAGGGGCGGAAGCAGATTTCTCATATAAGAAGACCGGCACGGCATAACGGGTGCCCACTTCTTCCCCTACTTCCTTAGATAAAGCGATCGCCTCTTCCATCGTACATCCGCGAATCGGTATAAAAGGAACCACATCTACGGCTCCCATTCGAGGATGCTGACCGCTATGCTTGTTTAAATCGATCCGCTCAACGGCAACTCCAATGGCCTCCAATACGGCTTGTTTTAAAGCGGCCGGCTCTCCTACTACGGTAACGACCAAACGATTGTGATCCTCATCACTACTATAGTCCAACAGTTTGACACCCGTCTTGGCCCGGAAAGGCGCTACGATCTTATCGATCTTCTCCAGATCTCGTCCTTCACTGAAGTTAGGAACACATTCCATAATCTTATTCCAAGTGCTCATACCTTTTTATTTAATGATGTTTGTACGATTTCATGAATAAACGCTTTCTCCGGGATATACGGAAGGGTAATATGATACTGCTCGCCACGATTCTCATTGAAAGTAGCGCTCGTACGCATCGCATTCGGGTTACGAGCCCAGGAACGACGGGCGACTCCCCCCATCACGTCCCATATCATGGCGGAGCGAAGTATCTCATCCACCCGCTCACTACCATCGAGAACCATACCAAAACCTCCGTTTATCGCCTTACCGATACCAACTCCTCCACCATTATGAAGAGCGACCAAGCTCATACCCCGGGCGGCATTCCCGGCGAAACACTGCACCGCCATATCAGCCATCACGTTGCTTCCGTCCCGTATATTAGAGGTCTCACGGAATGGAGAATCCGTACCGCTTACGTCATGATGGTCTCGTCCCAACATGATCGGGCCTACCTCCCCATCACGTACCATTCGGTTAAACTCAAGGGCGATCTTCAAGCGCCCCTCGGCGTCCTGATACAAAATCCGGGCTTGCGTACCCACCACCAAATGATTCTTCTCGGCGTCACGTATCCAATTATAATTATCCCTATCCTGCCCTCTTCGGGTCGGATCGATACACGCCATGGCCGCTTGGTCCGTGCGGATCAAATCTTCCGGCTTACCGCTTAAACATACCCAGCGAAAAGGACCGTACCCATAATCAAACAATTCCGGTCCCATGATATCTTCCACATAAGAGGGCCATATAAAACCATCTTTCTCGTCCACACCGTTACGGGAAATCTCTCGCACGCCGGCGTCATAGATCGCCTTCATGAAAGAGTTCCCATAGTCAAAGAAATAGGTACCCCGGGCAACCAGACGCTTAATCACCTCGAAATGCCGCTTCAACGTTTGATCGACCAAGACGCAAAATTCTTCCCGGTGATGAGCCAATAATTCCGTACGCTCCTCAAACGTCACGCCTGCCGGACAATAACCCCCTTCATAGACCGCATGACACGAGGTCTGGTCACTTAAAAGATCGATGGGAAGCCCCTGTTTATCGGCATATTCCAATAAATCCACGATATTACCGCGGAAAGCGATCGAGATCGGTTCTTCCTTACGGACCGCCTCGTTGGCTAAGGAGAACGCTTCCCCCATATCATCCGTCACCCGCTGAACCCATCCTTGAGATCGGCGTGTCTCGATACGGGAGACGTCTACCTCGGCGATTATACTGGCAGCGCCGGCAATCACGGCGGCTTTTGGTTGAGCGCCACTCATTCCTCCTAAACCGGAAGAGACAAACAGGCGACCTCGTAAATCCCGATCTTGCGGAATACCTAATTTCTTACGTCCGGCATTCAACAAGGTATTAAACGTACCGTGTACGATACCTTGCGGGCCGATATACATCCAACCTCCGGCCGTCATCTGCCCATAATTGGCGACTCCCATCTGGGCGGCGGCATGCCAATCCTTTTGGTTATCGAACATCCCCACCATGATGGAGTTCGTGATGATCACCCGCGGGGCATCCGGCTTGGAACGAAACAATCCCAGAGGATGCCCGGATTCGATCACCAAGGTCTGCTCCTCGGTCAACTCCTCCAAATACTTCTTAATCAAACGATATTGCATCCAATTCTGGCAGACCTGTCCGGTCTCGCCATACGTGACCAACTCGTACGGATACAAAGCGATATCAAAGCAAAGGTTATTATCGATCATTACCTGGAAGGCCTTTCCCTCGATACATTTCCCTTTATATTCAGAGATAGGCTTCGCCTTCAAGTCTCCCTGCGGACGATAGCGATAGCCATAGATCCGTCCCCGGGTCAATAACTCCTCCATGAACTCAGGAGCCAGCTTCTCATGTAATTCAACAGGGATGTAACGAAGCGCGTTCATCAATGCCGTTTCTGTTTGAGCGGGCGTAAGCGAATAGCCGCGATCGGGAGCGCGTCGAATACCGGAGACGAAAGAAGGATATTCCGGCAAATAATTATCAAGATGTATTTCCATAACGTAAATGATTTAGTAGGTGCTTACAATCTGCAAGGAATTTCACGGATTCAGCGCCGACAAGTTAGCGATTATCCCATTCCCGGCCAATTATCATTCCATGTTTAGAAGCATAAAAACGATTTTAAAGGACAAGCTTCCGGCTCCATGAGCCATTTCTCAGGCCAAACACAAAAAAAGGGCGCATCAAAAAAATGACACACCCTCCTCGTAACGAAAGCAAATCTTTATGGCCAACCTTTTCTTAGGCCTACACCGTGAAACGAATCTAGCTCATGGAATAGCTGTTAAAATCAACGGTCAATCAAGCCCCTTATACCTCCAACGATATACTCAATATCCCGATCCGTCACATACGGGCCGGAAGGCAAGCACAACCCGACCTTAAACAAAGACTCGCTCACCCCATTCACGTAAGCCGGACAATCCTTATAAACAGGTTGCTTATGCATTGGCTTCCACAAAGGACGGGACTCTATACCCATCGCGTCAAGTCCCATACGCATCGCCTCGACATTGGCATTCGGCTCGCAATCCGTATGCGCGTTAACCGCCGCGTGAGTCACGCCACCCGCGCCACCAACAGCGCCTTGTA
>NZ_JAAKDT010000043.1 GCF_011038785.1 Parabacteroides sp. ZJ-118 | reverse complement strand
CATACTTATAGGTTGTGTTGCCATGGCTATATCCTTTTTTGCGGAAGAATATAACCGAAAATCACCAAAAGTGTCCCAACATGCTCCGGTTTTTATGCGGCACGGCACTCGAAACGGCATTTGTCCCGGCATGCTCCGGTTTTTTATGCTAACCCGATGTTGTAAACCCGATTACATCGGATGCGGTGTCCCAACATGCTCCGGTTTTTTACGCGGCACGGCACTCGAAACGGCATTTGTCCCAACATACTCCGGTTTTTATGGCCTGATACCATAAACGAAAAATGCAAATAACTGATAATCAGCTATGCCTTCCAACGGCGAATTGCCGTTTTAGGCATTCGTTTTCAGCCCTCATGCTGTCCCAGCATGCTCCGGTCTCTCCAATCTTGGATGGTTTCTCACGCATGGCGGTGCCACTGATCGCGGATGAAGGTGTTCAAAGGTGTTCAAGGATGGATTATTTAAAGAAAAAGTTACCGAAAAGTTTTGTGGTTTAAAATAAAGGCGTACCTTTGCGCCGCGATCAGGGATAAGTACTATGAATCGCGGAACGGGGTGTAGCGCAGTCCGGTTAGCGCACCTGCTTTGGGAGCAGGGGGTCCCAAGTTCGAATCTTGGTACCCCGACGGTTAAGAATTAAGGAGTTACAATAGAAAGGTAGCTCCTTTTTTTATTGCTCGATACGGGCGGCTTTTTGCAGCGTCCGGGCTCAGTAGAAAATTAATGGACTCTATAGAAAAGTTGTGAGGGTGGGGGCTATCTTTTGAGAAGGTCATGCTTACCAACACGCCCCCAATGCGACGAAGGCTGAGCAAAAGAGTATGTTAGGATACTTGCGCCACGCACCTAAGATACTTTGCCAACGCACCTAAGATACTTGAGGGATGGACTTAAGATGCTTTTTATACGAAACAAAGCCTAATCGCGTGACGGATATCGTTTCCTCCAATACATTTTTTAGCCTATGGGCGATGACGGTAACAGAAGCCTTATGCGAGATTTCCGCCTCAGCCCTCTCCAAGTGTGGCATTTCTCCCTGCGAAGTATGGTGTTTCACCCTGCGAAGTATGGCATTTCACCTCTCCAAGTGTGGCATTGGAATCGGTTTCTCCGGCACATCCGCGCCCTTACATTTGGCTTTGTCCGAGTGCAGTGTTTCGAGACCTCGACTCCGGGAGCAGCAGGTACGCCAACCGGGCGTATGCGGAAGATTAGAATCAAGATGCTATTGAAGGTTAGTTTATGCACGGACTTTTGCAGGTGTCCCATAATCCTGAAAAAAATTCCGCAGGACTACATGTTTGTACTCACTGAGGATGAGATATTATGTTTGCGATTGAAATTTTCGCCCACAAAACTTTCGTCCAAGATGGGAGATAGAGACGATAGATCACCAACTTCCTGACGGTGATTATCGCAATGTGGGTCAAGACAATTGATGAAGGAATATGCCCTCACTCTCCATCATGCCTTACTATTTGATTGAATATATGTTGAGGGGTCTTGGTTTATCTTTACAAGTTCTTCTTCTCGCCACTTGTCAATAGCTGTTTGGAGAAGTTCCGCCTGAGCTTTTGCAATCCTTTCCATTAGTTCTTTATTGGCAAGTGCTTCGGCAGCTAAGCGTTCTTTGTTCTTTTGGGTGGAAATTTGAACTTCTGTGTTCACCTCATCATTGAGGTCTGATATTCTTTTGTCCGACAACACACGCACCTTGTGCATCTCAGCGCGTAAAAAATCATCGTATGGACCAGAAGCAACCATCATTTTAAAAAGTGTTGGGATTATCTCTATTGCTATAAATAACAATGAAATAAAGAGCCTTGTTAGAAACAACGATAAATTTTTAGAAGGAGATGCAATCTCGTTCAATGCATTTATTTGAGCACAAAAGCCAGTCAACTCTTTCTGCCCTTCACGACCTTCTTTTTCAACTTCAGCAATTTTTTTATCTACCTCTACTAATCTCCTATTATATTCGTCTATTTCGTTTTGAACACTGATGGTTCTTTGTTTGATGTAAGTTTGGTTATTAGCATTGTTTTGTCTTTCTTCAAGACGCAAATTGGCGAGTTCTTCTTTCAATCTATTAACTTGGTTTTCTATTTGTTTAGCAGCGGGACCATATCCCCTTTGTTTTGTTACTCCATCGCCATTTGTTTCATTATACAACCGGTTTTCGGCCTCTTTAAGTTCTTTTTCTTTGTCTGCAACTCTGCCGGATATTCCATCAAGTCTGCCTGAACGCAAATCTGTTAATTGATTATTTCTTGTCGCAATTTGATCTTCAATGTCTTTGCGTTGCTGATAGAGTAAATCATGAGCTTTTCTTACATCATCCCCTACCTTACCTTGATCAATTATTAGCTGAGACTTGATTTTATCTTGAAATACTCTTATTTCTATTGGAGTTGAGATTACAATTCCTAAAAAAATCGCAAGAATAATCCGAGGTAATCCACCCAAAAATTCTGCCTTACTAATTGTATGTTTCCCATCAGAGTACATCGTATTCACCATAAACCTGTCGAGATTAAATATCATTAATCCCCAAATAATTCCAAATCCAAACGGAACGTATAAAGGTGCATCTTTGAACACAAATGATATAGCATACCCGCCTGATATCGCAGCCATAATAGCAGTAAAAAGTATTGTTCCTCCAGTTCCTGCATATTTGGCATAATCTGTTGGGCATTGTCTTAAGATTTCACGATTCGTACCGGCGCAAATCCATAAGAACTCATTGAGCCAGCCGCCCCATTCAATTTTCTCTCCTCTCGTGTTTGATACATTGTTTACTTCCATCGTTATTTTTTTGTTATGTGATTGAATACATTTTTAATTGAACGCTTTAGATTGAACCGTGGGAAGGGAGGGGACAGTTCAATATTTAACCCTATATCTTTTAAGGATGGGACCTTGGGGATTTCTGTATCAACCATTCCAATTGCTACATCGGGAAAAGATACGTTCGCATAGTATCTGGGTTGTTTTATTGTGATGGACAAATTATTGACGATGTTAGGAGTCGGTACGAGCAACGTTTTTATTTGTGGGATAGGTAACATCCCTATTTCTATTCGCTTTTCCTTCTTTCCAAATTCATCTTCTGCAGATAATACACATGTCGTCATTCTCTTTGGCTCTATGACTCTTGTTCCAAAAGGCGACATTTCCTCATCATCCAGCCAAACTCTCTTGGCATTCTCAACCTTCCAAGAAAGTTTGACAGGTATTGTCGGAAATACATAGTATTTGTCAGCCGTGAATTCTAATTTGCACTCGTCAAAGACCTTAATGGCAATCTCTTTCTTTATAACTTGCCCGTCTGGCATCTTTATCGATAATTCAAATGTAGTGTTTTGGGTGAGTGTCGTAGAAAGAGAACCTTTCCTTTCGCATTTCTTAGCATCTTTGTCTCCCCCCTTGCATAGGAGTACTTCAGTATCAAAAGGAACATTCCATTCTATTTTTATCTGTTGGGTATTGCGAACAACTTTTGTTGCCGATGCAAAGAAAGAGATTTTCCGATGTAACAAAAGTCCCTCAAAGGGTAGTAAATCATCAATGCGATTATGCATAAGATATTCTTCTAATACAGCCAACATGTCTTGGTAATCATTCCCAAGAGAGTAAATATCTTTGTATATCTGTGCATTCTTTATGTCTGAATAGTCTTCTTTACAAAAAAGGAGGCGGTCGGCATCCTCAACCTTGTACTTGTCGATTAGTGAGGGATTCTCCGCTATGGCGAGAATACTAAGATATATTATCAGTTCGGAGAAATAATCCAATTTCTCTGAAACAAACTTGTTGGTACTTCGTGACGGGTGTTGATAATCCGGAAGCCCTGTAACATTATCTGCTTCTCCTTTTAGTTCGGGGCAATAAAAAGAATCATAGTCAACCAGATATAACTGAAGATTGTTGCTTATCAAGATATTCCCATGCTGAAGGTCACCATGAGCAAGTGACAAGTTGTGTAAATCGCGAGTCATTTTGAGAAACTTGTCCGCCAACGCTACCAGCAACTGTTTTGAATTTCTATTCCGGCAAATATAGTCTTTGATGGTGATACCATCTATCCACCTCATTCTTGTCGTCGGATATACTTTGCCTTCTACATTGATGCCTTTCTCAATATACTCAAAGTCACACAAGAAATCTAACCGGGTTTTTTGGATTGCTTCAGAGATAATTTCATACCGTCTTTTTGAATTGTTTACATCAGAATGCCAACATCTGAAAGCCCATTTCTCTTTGTTGGCAGCCTCATAAGGAAATACCACAGAGAAACCTCCTGTATAGGCGATAAGTCTTCCCCTGGCATCCCTCCTGAAGATGCCGTTTTTTACATGCTTGTCCAACACAAGAACACTTTGGTTCTCTACGGACGTTCTTATACTTGGTACTGTTAGCATTATTGAGGCTTTTTGAATTTTTCTGTAATTGATGATAATAGATTCTTCCGCTCCTCTACCTTATCCGGTTTGATATATCCACTTCTTCCGCCGGCCCACTTTTTCGCAATATTATCAGAATCATCAATTCGGCCTTTCTTCGCTGATGGATTATAGCCATTCCCTTTTTCCCATTTAGCTGAAATACCATCACCGGTAGAGGTTATGGCTTCTTCCAAAGGGCAGAGTTCATCTATCGAAGACTTTGCCATAAACTCACATAATTTATCAACCAATGGTGCCAGCTCTGAGTCAGCCTTCAACAACCGGAAGATATTCGATGTACCATGTGACTGAATGTCCTCGCCTGAGAATAGAAGCGTATCGGTATCTTCCATATTCAAGTCCGCCCATAAAGATGGCATTTTTGCCAGTGCTTTCAAACTGGTATAGATGACTAATTCTGAAAAATAGTCCGCCTTTTCAGATACGTTCTTGTTCTTCCATCGAGACTCATGTTGATAACCGACGAGCCCTTTAATTTCGTCTGGCATTCCCTTCAAATTTGGAACATACATAGAATCGTAATCAACCAAAATTAATGAGCAATCTGACTTTACCATGATATTTCCATGTTGCAGATCTCCGTGGGAGAGATGATTGGCGTGCAAGTCTGCCACCATCCTCTTAAAATTCTCGGCAATCCTGCCAATGATAGAGGCTTCCGTGATATGCTCGGACAGGAATCTTTTTAAGGACTCTGCCTCCACCCAATCCATAACAACAAGTGGTTGCATCCCTTGTGGTGTCATAATACCATCTTCGTAAAACTCAATCCCAACGAAGTAGGGTAGCCCCACTTTTTTTAGAGTGTCTGCTATAACCTGTGTTCTGCGTTTTGCATCAGAGACCTCTGCATGCCAGCAGCGTACAGCATACTTTTTCGAAGGAGTCTGATATGGAAATACCACGCAAAAACCACCGGAGTATTTAATAAGCCGTACACCTTTCTCTATAGGATGTCCATCTTTCAGCACTGATGGATGAACCAATGCCGGTGTCTTTATACACGTACTATAATCGGGAATGGTAGGTAAAGGCATAACGATGGTTATTTGTGAATAATGGAATATTTTTCAAACATTAGGTCTAATGCTTCTTCCGTTGCTTTTTGAGTCCACTTGAATTTCAGTTTGTCCATATATTTTGGAAAACCCTTTTGGAGACAACGTTGATATTCTGCTATGAATTCATTTATAAACTGCTTCTTCTCATCGTTTGGGACAACAATGAAATTCACAACATCCCCTCCCTCTTCTTTAGATGGGCTTTCTTGGAAAGATGATTCTTTCTCTGCTGTTTCTATATCCGATATTTGAGGTGATTTCTCCTTCTCAATCATTTTTATGATGTCGTCTGTATAGGTTACTGTGAGAATCTCGGAATTGTCATTTTCTACTATTACCAATGTCGTGTCATCATTATGCATTCCCTCTTTTCTCCATTCGCAAACCAATGTTTCAAAATCTTTATGAGATGACAAGGACCATAATTGTTGAACATAGTTAACTATATCCTCTTGTTTGCTATGTTCCAAAAGGAATTCAGAGAAAGGGTCAGAAACTAAAAATAGAGATTCCCCCTTTCCCAACACGCCTTTAATGGACTTCGGCGTTCCTTTCCCATCTTTTGATGTGGCACTATCAAAATAATCAGGATAACTGTCGAATGCTTCTACATCTTGTGAGGTGTGGAATACCGCACTCTTTCCGTCCCACTCTATTAAGCAAGAATCGCCAAGAACGGATCCACTCCATTCATAACCACAAAAGCGAATACCCACAAACGTAGCTCCGGCCGAACGACCCTCCGATAAGTTACGTTCATTCCTATATATCATGTTTTCAGGAGCGTTCGAGTCCTTCAATTTTTGAATAAAATCAGTAACCCTATCTCGCCATGTCTGGCATAGCGGCTTTATGGATTCTATCGTGGGAGTCCACTCATTGCTTCCGGTATATGTATCAACAAGAAGTTGTGCCCATATTTTTTGTTGCCATGTTGAACCCATTCCATCAGACACTGCGATAGATTTGGTGTCCGGGTTAACACCAAACCTATCTTGGCAATCTGCAAATAATTCAGCTTGCTTGTGAGTTATAAAAGCACGTATAATCATATTCCCAGGCTGTAATTAATCATTTTCCATTATAAGCCTTTATCACCCAAACCTTTAGAGGAACCGAAGTCAATGAGTTGAATCAATTGGACTCCATCAGCACCAAAGATACAACCACGGGAACCGTCTTTTATCGGCAACTCATTCTTGATAGCAGCAGCTTTATAGGATTCAGGAACTTCGCTCGTAATGTCATACAGGAACTGCGCCTGTTCCTGAGAAATGTCAGACCTATTTGATGGGAACACGGCCTTACCGGTTGAATCGTCTATTTGAGCATTAAAAATCAAGACATTACCATCATTGTTTGAAAGCCCCATTATTTCGTTTGCCAATATGACGGTTTCCTTCATGCATTCTCTCGGATCTTTTCCATCATAAAAAGGAACTCCATCAGAGATGTTAATAATGACAGGGGCAGGTCCATCTGCATTATCTACCATCCACTTTTCTACCAAGTCCTTTGCCAATTGAAAAGCACCAAGCATATTTGTGGCCCCGTCTCTATCAATGGGTTCTACCCATACGGGTTGTTTTACTTCCACCTCAACAAGGCCACCGGTGCCGTCCGGTGTCTTCTTTTTCAGTGTTTCGTACCTCAATGGATTAGCATCCAAGTCCTTTAACCAACCGGAACACAACTCTTTTACATTGTGATTATAACCAATCACAGAAATGAAACAGCGGTTTTTCGGCGCATCACCATCAAAGTTCTTCTGGATAATGTTGTCAATAACTTTATTGACAGCAAGCGATGCAAACTTGGTACGTGTAGTACCTTCATAATCACTCATCATTGAGCCGGACTGATCCAATAAAATAATCAATAGGCCAGGGGTAGCAGAACTCCATTGTTTATCATTCTTTGCCATAGCTACAATAAAATGTTCTGCCTTGGCCCCTTTCAGCAGAGAGTTATTGCTGATATTGTAGCATACAAACAAAAAACGTGGAGCCTGTCTGTCGCTCGCTCCACGCTCTAAAGGCTCTCGCATTGCCCAGTTTGTCGAAACGAGCAACGCCGAAAGCCCCACGCCGATGGATATATCAAATCCACACTCTGACTCCTCTTTTGAGGTGATACGTCAAAGAGGGAAGTGTATAAACACCCCACGGGGCGTTCTCGTTGCTTTGTTTTTGACAAACCGTTCGAACGTGCGAGATTCTTAGAGCGTCAAAGTCAAAGCGTCCAAAAACGCCTATGTCTGTATGTCGTCCCCACCCAACTGCGCAAGCATCTACATTGATGCGCTTCGGCGTAGGAATAATTACAAAACTACTTAATTTTTCTCAAATTCAAGCACTAGTGTCTATTAATTTATGTTAATCAAATTTAATCCAACTTTGATTTCCGCCGGAGTGTTTGATTTATTTTTCAATGATTTAGCTTTCTTCGTTTGTCGTTCTGTGTACTACAAACTTTTCTCTATGCTTATCCTTCTAAATGGTATCTTCTTATAATTTAGCAGTTCATAAATGTTGTCCGCTGCCCCGTTTGGTTCCCTGCTGACGGCTTACGGCCTCAGCCGTGTACTGCCGCAACTCGGCGGGCGCATTCATACGATGAGAGAGAATGTGTACCGGGTGGTGGAGAATGCTATTGACACATCTTTACGGAGTTGGGACTAAAAGAATTATATCACTCTTGCGTGTCGAGGTGGAAATAGTGTCAAACAATTAGACAGCATTGTCAAAATATTGGACAGTTCTAAAAATATGGATTTTTGTTATCTGATTGTTGATTAGCTGTTTATCTGTTTTGGCACGTTCTTTGCTACTATTTCGGTAGAAAATAATGGAGCGATGAGACAACTATTACTTACAACCGTTCTTTCTCTCAGTTTCGCTGCCTCAACGGTGGCCCAAGAGAAACTTTGGACTTTGGATGAATGTATGCGCTATGCCGTGGAAAACAGCCCATCGGTAAAAAAGCAAGTTTATACATCAGATACGTATAAGGCGGAACGGAATGCCGCCGTAGCATCTTTTTTCCCCGCGGCATCGGCTAGGGTCGGGGCGCAATATAGTTTTGGCCGTTCGATTGACCCGGCGACCAATACCTACGAGAATACTTCCACCTTTAATAACAACTATGGCCTCGACGCCTCGATTCCTATTTTTACGGGCGGACAGCTGATCAATCAATGGCTGATGGCAAAATCCAATCGCCGTATGGGAGTTAATGACATCCAGAAAGCGAAAGATGATTTAGCGATGAAAACCATGCAGGCTTATATGGATGTGGTGTACTATAAGGGAACGATTCGTATGGCGACCGAGAAATTGGAGGAGAGTAACCGTACCTTATACAAGACTCGTCGGCAGGAAGAGCTGGGGTTGAAAGGGAAAGCGGATGTGGCGCAATTCGAGGCTCAGGTGGCGGCCGATGATTATACATTGACCCACCAACAGAATCTTTTCAATACGGCCCTGCTTACTTTGAGGGAATGTATGAATTATCCGTCTGATTTAGAACTGGATGTGGATACGCTATTACCTGATATCAATTATGTCCCGGAAGTAGAGAACGTGGCGGAGATTTTCGCCTATGCGTCCGGGAATAACCCTACCGCCTTGCAAGCCGAGTATCAATTGACGCAAAGCAAATACCAATACCGTATTTACAAAGGGAAGTTGTTGCCGAGTATTTATTTGAATGCCGGAGTCTCTACGAGTTATTTCGAGAACCTGACGTCTGATAATGCCCCGGAAGGTTTCAAGGGCCAGTTTAAGAATAACCGTGGTGAGTATGTATCTTTTAGCCTTAGCTTCCCCTTGTTCGATGGTTTGAGCAGACTGACGAACGCTCGTCGTTACCGTAACAATATGCGGATCGCGCGGGAGACAAGAACAGAGGTCTTTCGCCAGTTGCGGACAGCGGTGGAGCAATCTGTCTTGGATCGCGAGGGATACGCCAAAGAGGCCATACAGATGGATAAGAAGGTGAAATCGGATGAGTTGGCTTATCGTGTGACCCTACGTAAGTACGAGGAAGGCCTGATGAGCACGCTGGATGTACAGACCAGCGCGAATACCCTGTTGGAATCCAAGGCTAATCTGCTTCAAAAGCGATTGATGTACTTGTTGAAAAGCAAGTTGGTAGATTATTATAAGGGCAAGCCTCTTATTAATTGACAGTTGATAGTGGACAGTTGATGGTTTTGAATAACAAAAAAATATAGAATACGATGGATATACAATTAGAGAAAAAAAAAGGCCTTCAGAAGAAGCACATTCCTTACGTGGTGGGTGGTACGTTGTTCGTTATCTTGTTGGGATGGATTATCTTTGGTGATCATGCCTCTACGTTGAAAGTGGATGCGAGGGGAATTAGCATCGGCCATGTGACCCGTGAGCAATTCAATGACTTCATTCGCATGGATGGTCAGGTGCAACCTATCACGGTCGTGCAGCTTAGCCCCGAGGAGGGGGGGATCGTGCAGGAGAAAGTCGTGGAAGAAGGCGCCCAGGTGAAGAAAGGCGATATTATTGTTCGTCTGAGCAACTCAAATCTGGATTTGCAGATCTTGAACGCCGAGGCCGAGTTGGCGGAGAAGCAGAACTTCCTCCGCAATACGCAGGTTACCATGGAGCAGGATAAACTGACCAATCAGATGGAGAAACTTCAATACGATATGGATATGAACCGGGCCCGCCGTTCGTTCAACCAACAAGAACAGTTGTATAAGGAGAACTTGATCGCCAGAGAGGATTATCTGAAAGCGAAGGAGGACTTCGAGTTAGCCTCACAAAAGCACGCCTTGATTACCGAGCGCTTGCGCCAGGACTCTATCTCCCGCACCATCCAGATGGATGAGATGGAGGCCAGTTTGGCGAATATGCGGAAGAATATCCTGTTGATCCGCGAACGTAAGGAGAACCTGAATGTCCGCTCCCAGATCGACGGTGAGTTGGGCCTGTTGGATGTCGTATTGGGACAAAGTATCAATCCGGGGCAAAAGATCGGTCAGATTAACGACCTTTCCGATTATAAGATCGAGGCCCTGATCGACGAGCATTACATAGACCGCGTGAAACCGGGCTTAAGCGCCGCTTTCGAGCGCCAAGGCTCCTCTTTCGACTTAATGGTGCGCAAGGTCTATCCCGAGGTCCGCGATGGTAAGTTCCGTACGGATTTCGTTTTCACGGGCGAGCGCCCGGACAATATCCGCAGCGGACAGACCTACTACATCAACTTGGAGCTGGGGCAACCTACCGAGAGCGTCATTATCCCGAAGGGAACTTTCTTCCAGAGCACGGGCGGGAGTTGGATATTTGTCCTTGATCCGGATGGAAAGAAAGCCTACAGGCGTTCTATCAAGATCGGTCGTCAGAACCCGCAATATTATGAAGTCCTGGAAGGCCTGGAAGCCGGTGAGAAGGTGATTGTGTCCAGCTATGAGAACTATAAGGATAATGAAGTGCTGGTATTGGAATAAATCGATGTAGTTATGAAAAACATACAAATCGCCATTCGTTCCATTTTTAAGAAAGGACGGCATAACGTGATGAAAATCGTATCGTTGGGAGTCGGCTTGGCGGCAGGTTTGGTATTGATCGCTAAAGTCTGTTTCGAGCAATCGTATGATGATTTTTATCCGGATAGAGACCGGGTCTATCAAGTATGGGCGAAATACCAGCAAAATGGAGGAGAGTTGAAGGATTATCCGCAAACAAGCGGTGGCATCGTTCCGGCTATGCAGCGACAAATACCCGGGATCGAGACGGTTACTCGATATACGGGCTTGGGTGACTGGACCTTCACGATGACCGACACTAAGATGAAATACTCCGGTCGTTGCATCATAGCGGATAGTTGTTTCTTTGATATTCTTCCCCGTCCCATGTTGATCGGAAACGCGAAAGAGGTTCTTTCCACCCCGATGTACGTGTTGGTATCAGATCGTATAGCGAAAAATATCGGAGGCGATGTGATTGGGAAGACCTTCACGGTAGACAGTTCGCCGGGACGAACGATGACTATCGGTGGCGTTTTTGAGGAAATACCGGAAAACTCTCATGCCCGTTATGACGTGATCGTCTCTATGGCCTCGGCGGGGCGGTTCATGTGGGAGGGGTCGCCTGTCAATATGCTGGGAAACGATCGTTACAAAAGCTACGTAAAATTGCATAAAGGGGTGAATCCTCCGGATTTGGAGGAGCAGGTGCATACGTTCGTGAATTCCTATTTCCCCCCGGAGGATCAGCAAAAGTCCGGGCTTAACATTGATTTCTCGTTTCATGAGCTGGATGGCTTACACAAGGCGTCGCCGCAAGTCAAGCGAATGACGCGGATACTTTCCTTACTGGCCTTCGCTTTGATCTTTACGGCGGTGATGAACTATGTCTTGATCGTGATATCCTCGATCGTAAATCGCTCGAAGGAGGTGGCTGTCCATAAATGCTATGGGGCAAGCGAGAATAACATTCATGGCATGATGTTTGGCGAGGCGTTGGTACATATAGTGCTCTCGCTGATCTTGGCCTTGTTATTGATCCTTGCGTTCAGAGGTACGGTAGAGGAGTTGTTGGCGACCTCGTTAGATTCCTTGTTCTTGTCGGGTGGCGGCTTGGCCTTGCTAGGGATATGTGTCTTGGTGTTTTTCGTGTCCGGTTTTATGCCGGGATCATTATACGCCCGGATTCCGGTGGCCTCCGCTTTCCGTAATTACCGGGAGAATAAGCGTATCTGGAAGAAGGCCTTGTTGCTTGTCCAGTTTGTAGCCACGGGCTTTTTGGTGACGATGCTTGTTTTTGTCGCCCGTCAATATACGTTTATGGTGAACGATCGCCCGGGATATGCCTATGAGAACCTTGCCTACTGTGGGTTGGCCGGCGTGGACTCTACCTCCCGGGCCAAGATCCTGGACGAGGTGACACGGCTTCCGGGAGTAGCCTCGGCGACCACCGTTTTTCAATTGCCTTTCGAGCCTGCTTCCGGCAATAACGTGTTTTTGCCGGGTGAGACTCAGGAGCTTTTTAATATCGCCGATCTGTATGAGGTCGGTAACGGATATTTGGACATGATGGAGATTCCCGTGATCCAAGGCCGCTCGTTCACGGAGCATATAGCCGATTCGCGCGAGATCATGGTAGACCGTCGTTTCGTGGAGAAGATGAAGTTGGTGGCCGGTTGGACGGATGACGTGATCGGGAGGTCTATCTGTATTACCGAGCATAGCCAGAACGGAGAGCCATTCACGATTCGCGGCGTGTATGAGAATATCCGTCTGGGAGGAATCTCGAACCAGGATATGCGGCCTTCCGTATTATTCTACACGCATAAGCCCACGCGCACCCTGCAGGTGAAGTTCCATGAGCTGACCAACGACAACATGGCCCGTCTGCAGCGGAAGATATCCGAGACATTCCCGGATCGTGACTTGAACGCTGTCTCTTTCCGTTCCGAGATCATGGATCTATACACGGACTCCCGCCGATTCCGGGATTCCGTGATGATCGGAGGCCTGGTGACGCTGCTTATTACGTTGATCGGGCTGATAGGCTATACGAATGACGAGGTGAGCCGTCGTCGTAAGGAGATCGCGGTCCGCCGGGTGAATGGGGCTGCCTTGTGGGATATATTGAGGTCGTTCATAAAGGATATCGGATATACCTGTATCTACGCGGTCATACTAGGCGGTGGTATAGCCTATTTTGTCTTGCAAAAGTGGCAGGAGCAATTCTCGGAGAAAGTCCCTTTGTCGGGGTACATATTCCTGGGCTGCGGCGTATGTGTCTTATCGATTATATATGCCGTGGTTTGCCTGAATGCCCGCAAGACGGCTAATGATAATCCGGTGAGCTGCTTGAAATCGGAGTGATTGGAAACAGATAATGGAAAATTGATCATCTAATAGTTATAATTCATGAATAATTTGTTGAACTTTAAGTCCTTTTTTAAGTTCCTCGAAAGGAATAAGGCGTATACGCTGATAGACGTGTTTGGTCTGTCTGTATCATTGATGTTTGTGTTATTGATAGCGGTCTATACGGTGCAGGAGATGTCGACGGATACATTCCATACCAAGGCGGATCGTATTTATCTGGTCGGGAACGAGAATTGGATGGCCACCGGAGCCGCCATCCCGTATAAGATAAAGGAACGCTATCCGGAGGTAGAGAAGGTTTGTCCGGTAGTGGTAGATAACTCGAATGATATCGTTGTGGTCTCCGGTGATCGGAAACTGAAGGCGAATGTGATGTTCGCGGACTCCTCGTTCTTCGATTTCTTTGATTTCCGGTTGTTACAAGGCTCTCGCGAGCAAGCGTTGGCCGCCGGCAACTATGCGGTGGTCTCCTCCTCGTTCGCCCGCAAGATGTTCGGGGCGGAGGATCCGATGGGACGGCAGCTGGTGGTGGGCGATACCCTATCGGCCACGATCAACGGGGTGGTGGAGGATCTGCTTCATTCCTCCATTCCCGAATCCGATGTGATCGTGCGTTGGGAGCAGATCAAGTACTTGAACTGGTCGTTGGCCCCGGATCAGCTGGGGAATGCCGGAAGTACGTTGGCTTTTGTCTTGGCGCGTGAGGGTAGTGATTTCCCCTCTCGCGCGGAGGATATGGCCCGTTGGTTCAAGGAGTTTTATTGGCCGTATCAATACGGGTCGGCAAAAGAGGTACGCATATTGCCGCTCAGTGAGCAGTATTTCGCGAAAGCCGCTTCTCACTCCTCTTTGCGAAATGGAGATTGGCGTTTCGTGATCGTGCTGATGTCCGTAGGTTTTCTGATCTTGATTTTCGCGGTCATCAATTATATTAACCTGACGGTCGCCCAGGCGGGTTTCAGGGCGAAGGAGATGGCTACCCGGCGCCTCTTGGGATCTTCGCGGGGTGAGTTATTCATGCGTTTGATACTGGAGTCCACGTCGCTCACGTTTATCTCTTTGGCTATCGGGGTTCTCCTTGCGTTGGCGGTCGTGCCGTTTGTCAATGATCTATTGCAGACACGTGTCGATATGAGTGTACTGGGCAGTCCTGCCTGGCTGTTCGCGCTGGCTTCATTGACGGTTGTCGTGGGCGTTTTATCCGGCTTGCTGCCCGCTGTCATTATCTCTTCTTCCAAACCGATCGAGGTGGTAAGGGGCACGTTCCGGGCCAAGACGAAAATGGTATTCAGCAAGTTCTTTATCGTATTCCAGAATGTGATCACGATCACGATGATCGCCGCCTCTATCACGATGGTTTGCCAGATCGTTCACATGATCAACGCCCCTGTGGGATATAATACGAAGAATTTGTTGGCTATGACCTCGTTGGACGGAAGGCAGCTATCCGCTTTTGTCGGTGAGTTGAAAGGTTTGTCATGCGTAGGCAGGGTCGGGAAGACGCAAGGATTGCCCTTCTTCGGTAGTAATAACTGGACTACTACCTATCAAGGACAACATATATCTTTCCAGCAATTCGTTATGGACAAGGCGTGTTACGATATGCTGGGGTTGGAGATCTTGCGCGATAACCATTTAACGACGGAGGGCTGGTTCCTGAACGAGCAAGCGATGCGCGAGATGAACTTATCGGAGGACGCGGCCTCTTTTACGTTGGATAGGCGCGAGGGGTCGATCGCGATAGCAGGCATCGTCCGGGATTTCTATTGCTTTGGAAATGTGACGACAGGGATGAGTCCCGTCATGTTCCGTTTCTTGAAAGATAATGAAGATCCCTGGATGATCTTGATCGAGACACAAGGCGATCCTTTCGCCGCGAGGGAGGCCATCGGCAAGGTGTATGAGAAAGTGACCGGACTCGAGTTCGAGGCCTACTTCATGGATGAGCGTTTGCGAGAATCGTTCGACTCGCAAATCCGTCTGGCAAAGATCGTGGTCGTATTCTCGGTAATCGCCATCCTTATCTCTTTGCTAGGCTTATTGGCCATGTCCACCTATTTTATCCAACAGCGTTCGCGGGAGGTATCCATACGAAAGGTGTTCGGTTCCAGCAACCGGGGGGTATTGGTCAAGCTCGTGGTCACCTTCTTGAACTATGTGCTGATCGCTTTCGTGATCGCCGTACCCGTTATCGTGTATTTCATGAGAGATTGGCTGTCCGATTATTCGTATCGCATCAGCTTAAGTCCGCTGATAGTTATCGCCGCCGGCCTATTCTGCCTCGTGGTCTCGTTTGTCTCTGTCTTTTTCCAGAGCTACCGGGCTGCCTCGGCGAATCCGGTGGATAGCTTCAGGCAGAGGCTTTAGCGACTTTTTTGCGAGAATAACTCTCTTTTTATTGGGCTTATTACCTCAAAGGCGTTATCTTTGCCCATGAGTGAATAACAGTTTTGCGAGTACAAACTAAAAAATTTGATTATGTTCTCAGGTATTGTAGAAGAAGCGGCTGAGGTAGTAGCCCTCCAATCCGATCAAGGAAACCTTCATCTGACGATGAAGTGCTCGTTCGTGAATGAACTGAAAATAGATCAGAGCGTGGCTCACAATGGCGTTTGCCTTACGGTGGTGAGCCTGACGGAAGATACGTATACGGTTACCGCGATCAAGGAAACTCTGGAGCGCTCGAACCTCGGGCGCCTGAAAGTGGGCGATAAGGTGAACTTGGAGCGCAGCATGTTGATGAACGGCCGTCTGGACGGGCACATCGTACAGGGGCACGTGGACCAGACCGCCGTTTGCGCGGAGGTGAGGGAGGCGGACGGCAGCTGGTACTATACGTTCGAGTACATGTTCGACAAGGAGATGGCCCGACAGGGGTACATGACCGTGGAGAAGGGCTCCGTTTGCGTGAACGGAGTCAGCCTGACGGTGTGCGACTCCCGGCAGGACAGTTTCCAAGTCGCGATCATCCCTTATACGCACGATAACACGAACTTCTGCCAGATCGAAAAAGGTACGGTCGTGAACGTGGAGTTCGATATCGTCGGGAAATATATCAGCAAGATGACGGGGTTTAAATAAGACCCCGCACTTGCTCGCGTTTCATGATTCGCCAAGCCGGATGTAGCTCATTGTTCTGATGCGCCGTTTTCCGGACCTTCTCGTAGAAGAATTCCAATATCGCCCGGGGATCGGCGGCGAAAGCGGGATCGGCCTGTTTCCGATCCTCGAACTCTTTCCGCAGGGCCGGGTCTCTCTCCAGCAGCTCGCGGCCTTTTACCTCCATGTAGGGTACGCTGATCCAAAACTCGTTGGCGGATTGCACGATCTGATTGAAGAATCCCCAGTAGGTCAACGAGCCGGGGGCGGAGGGCTCCAGCAGCCAGGCTGCCACCCTCGCCGAGGGCTGGTTCATGTCTATCAAGATGCTTCCGGCGGGATAGGTCAGCGTCTCCCTCTGTGTGGTGTACTCGGCCTTTACGGGGATGCGTCCCTCGCTTTGGCGGGTGGCGAACGTGGCGTTCGTGTAGCGGTAAGTCTCCACCTCGATGGCGCGCGGTTCCGTCAGGCGGGTATAACGGATCCCGTGCAGGCCGAGCAATTCGATGACTTTTCCCCATTGCGGCATCAGGATATATGCCTCGGGCAGGCGTACCGACAGGGTAGGCTCGTAGGAGGTGATCAAGGGGGTATGTACCGTGACCGGCTGCTTGTAGTCGTGGCGTACCCATTGGCCTCCCGACAGGTCGCTCTTCACCGTATCCCGTCCCCAACTGAGGAAGTCCACCCATACGCTATCTTTATGGACCGGCTGGAACGCGAGATTCATCGGCTGGGTCCGGAAAGCCGGGCTCCCCACCACTTGATCCGCGTGCCGGATGGCGCCCAAAAGCGACTCCTTATGCTCGGACAGGATGCGCGCGCTCGCTTTTATCGCCTCTATCGTGGCCAGTACCCGTTGCTTATAGGGCTTGTAGATATGGTTCTCGATCAATAGCCCTACCCGGTTGCGCGCGGCCGCGTACCCTTGCGAGTAGCGAGGATCGAAGATATCGATCAGAATGCCGCTTTCCGGCGCGTTGTACGTACGGAACGAGAAATAGGGGAAGAGGGGATAGCCCGCGGCGGCCATCCGCTCGTTCAAGGAGCGTTCGTAGACGTTGGCCGTCCATTGCCGCAGGCCCTCTTCCAGATGGGTTCCCCGCGTCTCGATGGAGTAGGTCATGACATATTGAAAGTCGGCCCCGTTCGTCACATGCACGTCTATGAACAACTCCGGCATCCATTGGTTGTATAGCTTGAGCCACGCCCGCATCTCCGGGGCGTCCGCCTTCAGGAAATCCCGGTTGAGGTTCAGCAATTGCGCCGTGGCGCGGGTCCCCAGTTCCTCGGGACCGTTCTGGTTGATCCGGTTGCGCGCGCTGAAATTCTCGTGCCCGTCTACGTTGAAGATCGGGATGAATACGAAGCTGACGTTATCCAGCAAATCCAGTTGCTTCCGGTGGATCACCATGTCGCGGAGAAGGATCAAGGTGGCATCCTTCCCGTCCGGCTCGCCGGAGTGGATGCAGGATTCCACGAGGATGATCACCCGCCCTTTCCGGCGGATCTCCCCGGGGGTACGCAAGCCGTCCTTATCCACGATCAGCAGGGGCAGTTCCCTTCCCTCCGGGCTTGTGCCGAACGTGGTGTAGTGTACCATGGGGGAGGATTCGGCCAAGCGCCGGCAGAAGTCGAGGGTCTCGGCGTATCGGGGGGTTTTCACGAAGTCGGATTTTTCACAATCCGTGACAAAGCGATTGTTGGTCAGTGGCCTGTCCTGCGAGAGTACCGGGAAGGCCAGCGATAATCCAAGCATTCCGCTGATCAATATCTTTTTCATAAGGATGAAGTGATGTAACTGTTTCCGCGAATTTAGATAAAAACCGCGGGAATTCCGACGCGCCGCTCATCCCGTATGAGAAAAACGCCAAACAAATTGAAAATATTTCTTGAAAATGTTTGGAAGTCTGGGATGCGATACGTACCTTCGCAGCCGCGATCAGGGAGGTGATCGCGATTGTATCGCGGAGTGGAGCAGTGGTAGCTCGTTGGGCTCATAACCCAAAGGTCGCAAGTTCGAGTCTTGCCTCCGCAACGAAAGAAGGCCCTCAAGTCGTTGACTGGGGGCTTTTTTTATCGCGATCGTCTTATTCCCTTCCGCAGGGGGCCTTTGTCCTTCCAGAATCCCAGTTTGTAATAGACATAGGTGATCGCAAGCCCGATGCAAAGGCTGGCGCCGATAGCCCACCAGATGCCGCTCCGTCCCCAGGTCGCGCTAAACCAATAGGCGAAGGGAATGCGTATCAGCCAGAGGCAAGTGATGCTTACCGCCATGGGGAACAGAGTGTCTCCGGCTCCCCGTAACGCTCCGTTGAAGACGTTCAAGCCGCCGTGCGCGACAAAGAACCCTCCCATGATCAATAAGTATTCCTCGCCAATCCGGATCACCTCCGGATCCTTGGTGAAAGCCAGCATCATCTTGTCCCTGAGGAAATAGATGGCCGTGAAGGTAGCCAGACCCAGCAATAGGTTGACAAGCATGGCGAATCGTACCCCATCACGTACCCGGTCCAAGTGCCCGGCCCCGATGTTTTGCCCGCAGAAAGCGGCCAGTGCCCCCGAGAGGGTCAAGACCGCCTGGATGATGATCGTGTCGATCTTTCCCGCCGCCCCGTAAGCGGTGAGTGTGTCCGTGCCGAAACTGTTCACGATCCCCAGCAGAGCGATCAACCCGAGCGATATGGCGCATTGCTGTACGCTGGTGGGAAGCCCGATGCGGAGTCCCTCCTTGAACAATCCCATGTCGAACAATAAATCCTGTTTCCGGATAGAGAGTAGGGGGTGGGTGTTGTTCACGTAGCCCAGGGCCACGCACATGCCGATCCCTTGGGCGATTACCGTAGCCCGTGCCGCCCCCTCGATCCCCCAGTTGAAAACGACGATGAAGAGTAAATCCAAGGCGATATTCAAAATCGTGGTAAGCAGGATAAACAGCATGGGACGCACGGACTCCCCGACACCCCGCAATATGGAGACGATGCTGTTGAAAGTGACGAACAGGAACGTACCCCCCACGTAGATCCTGAAATAAGCGACCGCCCGCGGGATCACCTCCTCCGGCGTATTCGTCAGCCTGAACATCGGCTCGGCGAAAATAACTCCCGCTATGGACAGCAATACCCCAGCGACCAACATGAAGATAAAGAAAGAGGAGAAGGCCTTCTGCACCTTATCGAACTCCCTCGCCCCGAAAAACTGCGAGATCACCACCGACGTGCCGCTTCCGATACCGATCACCAGCGAGATAATAAAGTAATAGATGAAGAAGGAGGCCGATACCGCCGCCAACGACTCTTTCCCCAGGAACTGCCCGACAATGACGCTGTCGGTCACGTTATAGAGTTGTTGCAGCAGATTACCGATCAGCAAAGGGAAAGCGAAACGCAGGATCACCCTCCATACCGCCCCTCTCGTCAAATCCCTATTTCCTGTGTTGACTTTCAATGCTTAACGCCCGATTTTTCAATTCCCTATAGGTCTTTCAACAGGATATTGTCGTTTGCCTTTGTCATATCCTCACGAGTCTTCAGCAGGGCTTTCCATTCCTTGCTGAAAAGCTGGCTCGTGTCGATCTTGAAGTCCTCGGAGCCAGACACGTCCATGCGGGTCAGCAGGTAGCTGACCGTGATTTTATTGACATCGATCGCGGGTTGGTAGTATGCCACGCGGTCGTCATCCCCGAAATTCACCTCGATGAGGATCTCTAGCTTCGTGAGCAGGTATAAGATCTGTGTCGTTATGCGGATAGGGATGCGGTAAGCGTCGGACAGCTCGTCGGCCGTATAGGGCTTCCCGCCTTTCACGAACCGTTTGATGACCAGCGAGGCGATCAGCAAGGTTAAGAAATCCTTGTAACGGCGGCTGATATTCCTGCTGTCCCCATCAAAGCTGAATGTCTTCACGTTCTGGGAGGCGTACGACAGCTCCGCACCAAACAAGCAAATCAACCAAGAAAGCTGTAACCAAAGCATCAACAAGGGCAATACGGCAAAACTACCGTAAATAGCGTTGTACTTGCTCACCCAAATCTGCCCGCTGATATAAATGAACTGGAACAACTGAAAGGCGCAACCGGCGATAAAGCCCGCCACCAACCCGTTCACGAACCTTACCTTCGTATTCGGCAGGGAGACGTACAGCCCCGTGAAAGCCAATGTCGTGATAATATAAGGCGCTATATGCAAGAGCAGTTCCATGAGTGGCGTGAAAAACAAGTACTGCCCCAAGAACGAGTTCTGCAAGGTAGACATGAAGATGGACAAACCGCTGGACGCCGTCATCAGGACCGGCAGCACGAGGAATAAGGCGAGATAGTCGGATATCTTCCGGTACCATGGCCGGGATTTCTGGATCTGCCAGATATCGTTGAACGTATCTTCCACGGACGAGATCAAGTTAATCACCGTATAAAACAACAAGATCAAGCCGACCCCGATGATCACACCCCCCTGCGCTTGCGCCAGATAGCTCTCCACGAACTCGAACGCCTTGTTCAGCTCTATCTCGTGCCCGGGGAAATAATCGAATAGCTCCTGCCGTACGGTCCCTTGGAAACCGAAGCCCTTCGCTATACCCAACAACACAGCCAGCAAAGGTACGATAGATAACAAGGTGCTGTAGGTAAGTGCTGACGCCTTGGTTTGCAGGTTCTCACTCTTGAAGCCCCGCACGGCGAGCGTGATCGTCTTGATGATATGGATATAAATCTTCCTCAGCCCACTCACTTCATTTTCGGTAATCCGCCAAATGTCGTAGGTGACGAAACGGATGGTCCGTGCTAATAATGCGCTGATCCGTTCTCCAATAGGCTTCTTTTCTTCCCGTGGTTTGTTTTTTGGCATATCGGCACATGATTTTAATTGGCAAATAAAAAAAGCAGTCTGCCTATAAGCCGGGTCCTGTACCTCTTCGGAAAGAGGCGCCTGCCATTTATCTCGTCTTACCGTCACCGATAAGCTTTAGCGGTCTACCCCCCGGCATCGGACGAGCCATCCTACATGCGCCGGTATACATGACCTTACAACCCATAAGACGTACGGCATCCCGTATCACTACGGGATCCGGTGAGCTCTTACCTCACCTTTTCACCCTTACCGGACGAGGCCGGCGGTTATTCTCTGTTACGTTACTCTACCCTCACGGACAGCTTCCCGTTAAGAAGT
Source organism: Parabacteroides sp. ZJ-118 (assembly GCF_011038785.1). Classification (GTDB taxonomy): domain Bacteria; phylum Bacteroidota; class Bacteroidia; order Bacteroidales; family Tannerellaceae; genus Parabacteroides. The sequence goes on along the minus strand of NZ_JAAKDT010000043.1, from coordinate 6,666 downwards.
ATGGCGCTCTGTGTTGCCCGGACTTTCCTCACACCCGAAGGTGAGCGACAGACCGGCAGACTGCGATGGGGCAAAGGTAGGTATTTTAGTTGACAGTTGGCGGTCGGTGGTTGACAATTATTTCGAAGGCGTAAAGGGAAGGTGGGATAACAGTTTCTTTTTCAGCTGTAAATAGATCCTGCCTCCCAGATGTTTTTGTGCGAACAGAGATTGTGGGTTGCCGGCGACCGACTGTCAGTTGTCATATGGCAACTGTCAATTCGTCCGCTGTTTAATTGTTAAAAAGGTACTTTGCAATACACAGTACAGTTAAGCGCGGTTAAGCCCCTGTAGGGCCTCGTTAAAAGTGATAAAAAATACGATGGAAATGGAATACCCGTACAATTTTTGAGCTTTCTTTGCCGTAAGGAAACTGTTAAATTTAAGTGTTTAATTAAATAAGAAAAGTATGAAAAATATCTGGAAGAATGTGCTTGGCGTTGCTCTGATAGCAGCCATTAGTTCTGGAGCCGCGATCGGAACGAGTGCTTACCTGTTGAATAAGAATCAACGTCCGGCGGAGTTGGCGTCCGGAGTTGAGAATACCTTCAAGCAACCGTATCGATTGACGAATTATGGAACCGTAGCCGCCGAGAGCGTCGATTTCACCGCGGCTGCCGAGAGCGCCATCCACGGGGTTGTCCATATCAAGGCCACGGCTAACGCCCAAGCCTCCGCGGGGAACGGCGGTCAGCAATACATAGACCCGTTCGAGTATTTCTTCGGCTTCGGTGGCCGTGGAGGGTTCCAACGTCCGCAGCAGCCTCGTGTGGGCGCCGGCTCGGGCGTCATTATCTCTACGGACGGTTATATCATCACGAACAACCACGTAATCGACGGAGCCGACGAACTGGAGGTTACCTTGAACGATAACCGGAAATTCCCGGCAAAGATTATAGGGACTGATCCGACAACAGATATCGCCTTGATCAAGATCGAGGCAACCGACTTACCTACGATCCCCTTTGGTGATTCTGAGAAGTTGAAAGTAGGTGAGTGGGTGTTGGCGGTAGGTAACCCGTTTAACTTGACCTCTACCGTTACGGCAGGTATCGTGAGCGCCAAGAGTCGCGGCAACATCGGCGCCGGTGGTAAGGATCGTAGCAAGATAGAGTCCTTTATACAGACAGACGCAGCCGTGAACCCGGGAAACAGTGGTGGGGCGCTGGTGAATACGAAAGGGGAGTTGGTCGGTATCAATACCGCTATCTACACCGAGACCGGTAACTTCGCCGGATACTCTTTCGCCGTGCCGATCAGCATCGCCGGTAAGGTAGCTAATGACTTGAAACAATTCGGGGCCGTGCAGCGTGCCGTATTAGGCGTATTGATACAAGACCCGCAGTATGTGCCCGATGCGGAGAAAGAGAATGTGAAAGTATTCGAGGGTGCTTATGTAGGTGGTTTCGCCGAGCGCAGCTCCGCTAAGGAAGCAGGAATCGAGAAGGGTGACGTGATCGTAGCCGTGAACGGTGTGAAGATCAAGTCGTCTAGCGCTTTGCAAGAGCAGATCAGCAAATACCGTCCGGGCGACAAGGTGGAGTTGACGATCAACCGTGATGGCAGTACGAAGAAATTTACGGTGGAACTCCGTAATGCGCAGGGTAGCACTAAGGTCGTGAAGGGTGGCGACAGCGCGGAGGTTATGGGTGCGGCGTTCAAGGCTTTGAACGACGAGCAGAAACGTAAGTTAGGTGTAGGTTATGGTATCGAGGTCACCGGTCTGACCAGCGGCAAGCTGAAAGACGCCGGTATAAAGAAAGGCTTCATTATCATGATTGTGAACAACCAGAAGATCTCTGCTCCGGAAGACTTGGAGAAGATTGTGGAAAGCATACTTCAAGGACGTACGGAAGATCAAGGCCTCTTCATTAAAGGTTTCTATCCGAACGGACGCACGAAGTATTATGCGATAGACCTTGCCGAATAAGATAAACAGGGATTGCAGTCTTATAGGTGTGAAAAGATTGTTAAAGGTTTTTAATTGGCTGGATGTGGGGTGCATCCAGCCAATTCTTTCAACAAAAATGGTTATCTTTGCGCCCCGTATTCTCAATTAAACGAATTGAATGAGACAATTAAAGATCACAAAGTCCATTACCAACCGCGAAAGCGCTTCGCTGGATAAATATCTTCAAGAGATTGGTCGAGAAGATCTTATCACGGTGGAAGAGGAAGTGGAATTGGCACAGGCTATCAAAAGAGGAGACCGTAGGGCGTTAGAAAAGTTGACCCGTGCGAATCTCCGTTTCGTTGTTTCTGTGGCTAAGCAATATCAGAACCAAGGCTTGAGTTTGCCCGACCTTATTAATGAGGGTAACTTAGGCTTGATCAAGGCCGCCGAGAAATTCGATGAGACGAGAGGTTTCAAGTTCATTTCCTACGCTGTATGGTGGATTCGCCAATCTATTCTGCAAGCTTTGGCAGAGCAGTCAAGAATCGTGCGTCTTCCGTTGAACCAGGTAGGTTCGCTGAACAAGATCAGCAAGGCCTTCTCCAAGTTCGAGCAGGAAAACGAGCGCAGACCGTCTCCCGAGGAACTTGCCGATGAGTTGGATATCCCGGTGGATAAGATTTCCGACACATTGAAGGTGTCCGGACGTCATATTTCCGTGGATGCCCCGTTCGTGGAAGGCGAAGACAACAGCCTTTTGGATGTGCTTGTGAATGATGACGCTCCCATCGCGGATCGGTCGTTAATGAACGAATCATTGGCTAAGGAAATTGATCGAGCGCTTGCTACGCTAACCGAAAGAGAATGTGAGATTATCAAGATGTTTTTCGGTATTGGCTGTCAGGAAATGACATTGGAAGAGATTGGCGACAAATTCGGCCTCACTAGAGAGCGTGTCCGCCAGATCAAGGAAAAAGCAATCAGAAGATTAAGACAAGGAACTCGTAGCAAGCTTCTCAAATCGTATTTGGGCTAATTTAAGGAATTATTGAGTTGGTGAAGGCTCTCCGGTCCGAAAAGGATTGGGAGCCTTTATTTTTTTCTTAACTTCCCTCTAAAATTGTGACAAAGCGCACGCGGGAGGGGACAGGGAACAAGGCTCCGGCCTTGTTTTTTATTCTGCCGGTGTAGAAATTCTTGATTTTTATCTATATTTGCCATTGGAATATAATGCCATAAAAACTATATAAATGACTACAAGACGTAATTTTCTGAAAACAGGATCTGTTTCCTTGGCCGGCCTCTTGGTTGGCGAGAGGGTATACTCCGCCGTGAGTATGCCCGACAATAAAAAGAGTTTTAGCACGATCGCCTCTAAGGTGACTGGCGATTACGTCAGCAAGCGCCCGGCTCCCGAGGCCCGTAAATTTACCTCCAAGGCGGTAGAGGAGCAGCTAAAGGCTTCCAAGGCCCGTATCAAGGACCCGAAGTTAGCTTGGATGTTCGAGAACTGTTACCCGAACACCTTGGACACGACTTGCGAGTTCAAGATGGTAGACGGCAAGCCGGATACGTTCGTGATCACCGGAGATATCCATGCCATGTGGTTGCGTGACTCCTCGGCGCAGGTTTACCCTTTCGTTACCTTGGCGAAGAAGGATAAGGACTTACGCCAAATGCTGGTCGGGGCTATCAATCGCCAGACGGCCTGCATCTTGATCGATCCCTATGCGAACGGTTTCAATGAAGGCCCTACCGGGAGTGAGTGGGAGAGCGACCGCACGGAGATGAAGAAAGAGCTTCATGAGCGTAAATGGGAGATCGACTCGCTTTGTTACCCGATCCGCCTGGCGTATCATTACTGGAAGGAAGTAGGCGATACCTCCGTATTCGACAGCGGATGGGAGCGGGCGATGGAGTCCGTTTACCGTACCTTCCGCGAGCAACAGCGCAAGGACAACCTCGGGCCGTACCGTTTCTCCCGGGTGACGGATCGCCAAGGCGATACCCTCTTGAACGATGGTTGGGGTAGTCCGGTAAACCCGGTGGGCCTGATCGTCTCCTCTTTCCGTCCTTCCGACGACGCCACGCTGTTCGGCTTCTTGGTCCCATCGAACTTGTTCGCTATCACCTCGCTTCGTCAGGTAGCCGAGATCCTTCGTGCTGTAAGAAATAACACAGACTTGGCCGGTCGTTGCGAGGCATTGGCCAATGAGGTAGAGGAGGCCGTGAAGAAATACGCCATCGTGGAGCACCCGGAATTCGGTAAGGTATACGCCTTCGAGGTGGATGGCTACGGCGGCCGTGTCTTCATGGACGACGCGAATGTCCCGAGCTTGCTAGCCCTGCCGTTCTTGGGTTGCGTGGACGTGAACGACCCGATTTACCAGAATACCCGCCGCTTGGTGTTGAGCCCTTCCAACCCTTACTTCTTCAAGGGAAAGGCCGGCGAGGGCATCGGCGGTCCGCATATCGGTTTCAACTATATCTGGCCGATGAGCTTGATCATGCGTGCCACGACTTCCAACGACGAGAAGGAGATCCGGTATTGTATCGAGACGCTTCGTGATACGGACGGAGGTACGGGCTTCATGCACGAGTCTTTCCATAAGGACAACCCTTCCGATTACACACGCTCGTGGTTCGCTTGGGCGAATACCCTGTTTGGCGAGCTGATCGTGAAGCTGCAATCCGAAGGCAAGCTGAAAGACCTCCTCGGCTAATATCACCAATTGTAGAGACGGGACACGTCCCGTCTCTCGTCCATACATAAATCTAGACGGAATATGAAAACAAATCAACTATTCATCCTGACAGGTCTGGCGGCGATAGCCTCCACCTCCTGCAGCCAAAAAGAAAATGCGTCCGGGCAGCCCGCCAAGCCCATGAACATCCTTTATATCATGACGGACGATCATTCCTTCCAAACTATCAGCGCCTACGACAAGCGATACATCCAAACCCCCAACATCGACCGCATCGCGGACGAGGGCGTACGTTTCACCAATAGCTTTGTGGCCAACTCCATCAGCGGCCCCAGCCGTGCCTGTATGCTGACCGGTAAGCACAGCCACAAGAACGGTTTCATCGATAACGCCCATACCTTCGACGGCTCGCAGCAGACCTTTCCGAAACTACTGCGTAAAGCCGGATACCAAACCGCTATGATCGGCAAATGGCACCTCACCTCTGATCCTACCGGTTTCGATTATTGGAACATTCTCATAGGCCAGGGCGATTACTACAACCCCATCTTCATCGAAAACGGCGAGAAGCGTCAGATCGAGGGATACGCCACGAACATCACGACCGATCTGGCCCTCGACTGGCTGGACAATAAACGAGACAAGAGCAAGCCTTTCTGCCTCCTGCTGCATCACAAGGCCCCACACCGTACTTGGATGCCCGATACTTGCGACCTGCGTCTTTACGACGATGTGACCTTTCCGCTGCCCGAGAATTTCTACGATGATTACGCCGGCCGCCTTGCCGCCTCAGAGCAGAAAATGAGCATCATCAAGGACATGGATATCGTGTACGACCTGAAAATGGCCGATAAGGAAAACGAGATCCATTCTTCCAACGCCGAGCTGGAGAAGTACGGCCGTGCGCTTTATAACCGTATGAACCCGGACCAGAAAGCCTCTTGGGACGCTTATTACGATCCGATCATCCAAGACTTCAAGGCGAAGAAACGCACGGGCAAGGAGTTGGCCGAGTGGAAATACCAGCGTTATATGCACGATTACCTCCGGGTGATCCATTCCGTGGATCGGAACATCGGCATCGTGCTCGATTATCTGGAGAAGAACGATTTGATGGACAATACCTTGATCGTCTACACCTCCGATCAAGGCTTCTACATGGGTGAGCATGGCTGGTTCGACAAGCGTTTCATGTATGAGGAATCCTTCCGCACCCCGCTGTTGATGCGTCTGCCGGGTGGCAAGAAGGGCGATATCCCGCAGCTCGTGCAGAATATCGATTACGCCCCCACTTTTTTGGAACTGGCCGGTGTTTCCATCCCCTCCGACATTCAAGGCGAGTCCTTGCTTCCCTTGCTGAAAGGTGAGCTACCGGAGAACTGGCGCAATTCCCTTTACTATCATTATTACGAGTATCCCGCCGAGCATTCCGTGAAGCGTCATTACGGCGTACGTGACAATCGTTATAAGTTGATACATTTCTATAACGACATCGACGAATGGGAGCTTTACGACCTTCAAGAAGATCCCCGTGAGATGAACAACCTGTATGGCAAGCCGGGTTACGAGGAAGTGACGAGTCGTATGCGAGACGAGCTTCATAAGCTGCAAAAACGATACGATGACCCTGCGGGAATACGCTTCAACGTGTCGGACTGATAGGGGGGACATTCCAGCTCGGTCGCTACGGGCGACATGGAAACAGCGCTATCTATCGCGTCTTACACAGACCGGAATTAAGGCGAAAACAAGAGCGTTTTTACGTATCGCGCCGACGCGTCTTCGTGTACACTCACGTCGGTCGAGGTACTGGAAAAGCAGGTTTTTCGCTCACGGAATCGCCGGAAAAAACGTCTTTTCGAGATCACGGAGATCACGTCGGAACAGGAAAAGCCAATTTTTTGCGCCCTGGGCAGGAGAAGGGGAACAGCGACCCTGAGAAACCCGAGAACACTGAGGATCAAAAGGATAAGCCCGGATCAACGCCGCCTCCCTAAAGGGAGCCAGGGCGCAAAGGGCGCAAAAACA
>NZ_JAAKDT010000042.1 GCF_011038785.1 Parabacteroides sp. ZJ-118 | reverse complement strand
TTATATTTTTCCGGGCGTTTGCCTCTGCCCGCGGATTGGGCCTTGACTTCCTCACGCCGTTTCTCGGCTTTGGCGTCAACCTCGCCGGCTGCCTTCTCAAGCGCCTTGGCTGCATCCAGCCTGGCCTGCTCTTCAAACTCCGCGAACATTCCTCGCGTGGCTCTTGTTATATGTGTGAAAAAGAGAAGTAAGACAGCATTGGATAACTAATAAAACAAACAGAGTGATATGGAAATTGCAAGAGTAGCGGGTAGAGAGATCCTGGATTCACGTGGCAACCCGACAGTGGAAGTAGACGTACATTTGGCTTCCGGCGCGTTTGGCCGTGCGGCTGTACCCTCCGGCGCCTCTACCGGCGAGAACGAGGCGATTGAGTTACGCGATGGCGATACGAATCGCTACGGCGGTAAAGGAGTCCTCCGTGCCGTGGACAATGTAAATCAGGTGATCGCTCCCGCTATTTTAGGTATGAGCGCCTTAAACCAAAGAGAGATAGACCATAAACTATTGGAATTGGATGGTACAAAGACAAAATCGAATCTAGGCGCTAACGCTATGCTAGGGGTATCGCTTGCCGTGGCGAAGGCGGCGGCCGATTATCTGGATTTGCCTTTATATCGTTATATCGGTGGAATGAATACTTACGTGTTGCCGGTTCCCATGATGAACATTATCAATGGTGGTTCTCACTCCGACGCTCCGATCGCTTTTCAGGAATTCATGATTCGTCCGGTAGGCGCGAAGAGTTTCCGCGAGGGGCTTCGTATGGGGGCTGAGGTTTTCCATGCGTTGAAGAACGTATTGCGCGATCGCGGCTTGAGCACGGCTGTAGGCGACGAGGGCGGCTTCGCCCCGGCATTGGCGGGTACGGAAGATGCCTTGAATTCCATTATGGCCGCCATCAAGGCCGCGGGATATGAGCCGGGCAAGGACGTGACGATCGCCATAGACTGCGCCTCTTCCGAGTTTTATCACGAGGGCGTGTACGATTATACGAGATTCGAGGGTGAGAAAGGCGCGAAGCGCAACGCCCAGCGACAAGTCGCTTACCTGAGCGAGTTGGTGAGCAAATACCCGATCGATTCTATCGAGGATGGCATGGACGAGAATGACTGGGCCGGTTGGCAAATGCTTACCTCTACGCTGGGCGGGAAATGCCAGTTGGTAGGCGATGACCTGTTCGTCACAAACGTAGCGTTCTTGCGGAAAGGCATCGAGAGCGGTTGCGCGAACGCCATCTTGATCAAGGTAAACCAGATTGGTACGTTGAGCGAGACGTTAGACGCGATCGAGATGGCCCATCGTAATGGCTATACATCCGTGACGTCTCACCGTTCCGGTGAGACAGAGGACGCGACGATCGCCGATATCGCCGTAGCTACCAATAGCGGACAGATCAAGACCGGTTCATTGAGCCGTTCCGATCGTATGGCGAAATACAACCGGTTGCTTCGTATCGAGGAGGAACTGGGCCCCTTAGCGGTTTATGGTTATAAGACGTATAAGGGAGCACCGTGCTAAAAACAGGGCCTTTAGCTCACGGAATCGAGCGAGAAACGCCTTTTTGAGGTCACGGAGTTCCCGTAAAGCTCATTTTTTCTCATTGAGACCCGACCGGAAAACCATTGAGATACGGCGCTAAGTCAATGGAACGCGAGACGGATTCCAGTGACTTAGCCTCCCTGTTCCAGAGGCTTTTGGGGGAGGAGTATTCCGGCGGTTGATGGTTTACTCGTTCAAGGGTGACTTGTTAGCTACGAACGGCCGGATGGAACAAGGCGATAGCTATCGCTTGTCCCCGCGTAGCCCCTTGCTTCTCGTTATCGAGGTGGCGGATGGTACCCGTATCGTCCGTAAATTATCCTCCGGACGGTAGTCCGCGGAGCGGCTTCGATATACGATTCTTTCAATGCCCATCGTAAGCACCTTTGAATGGGCATTGTCGGATGCTTACGATGGGCATTGTAAGAAACGGTAAACGAAAAGCCACCCAGCGGAATGTTGGATGGCTTTTCGTATGGCAATAGAATCGGAGAGATTAGACTCTCTTTTCTTTGATTCTTGCTTTCTTACCGGTAAGGCCACGCAAGTAGTACAATTTAGCGCGACGTACTTTACCGATTTTGTTAACCGTGATGCTTTCGATAAACGGAGATTCGATCGGGAAAATCCTCTCTACACCTACGTTCTCGGACATTTTGCGAACCGTGAAACGCTTTTTGTCGCCGTGACCGGAGATACGGATGACAACACCGCGATACTGCTGGATACGCTCTTTGTTTCCCTCTTTGATACGGTAAGCTACCGTGACCGTGTCACCACTCTTGAATGAAGGATGCTCTTTCTTCGTAGCAAACGCTTCTTCTGCAATCTTAATTAAATCCATTTGCTTATAGCTTTTTAATTGTAATTTATAATGAAACGCAATTTAACGGGCTACCTTTCCCGACAGAGATTACGTAAAGCGGGTGCAAAGTAACAAAATAAATATTTGATTCGCAATAGGTAGATGCTTTTTGCCGGAGTTTTTTCGATTCGTATGGCGAAGGTTATGTTACTATGGCGATATTTTCCTACTTTTGAAGGGTAATAAGGATAATGTTGTGATGAGACAGATTGGTATCTTGCTTTTATGTTGTATTTCCTTCCTATCGGGTGGGGCGCGAACCGTCCCGAATCTGTATCGTTTGGTGGATCAGGAAAAGATGAATCATTGGGTTGATTCCGTGTTTGACGCGATGAGTTATGATGAACGGATCGGGCAGTTGTTTATGGTTATAGCGAACCCGAAGTCCGATAACCGGAATATGCAACGGCTCATGCGTTACGTGAACGAGATCAAGATCGGGGGTATCTTGTTCCACAAAGGGGATCCGGTGACGCAGGCGGAGGTGACCAATCGTTTGCAAAAGGCTTCCCGGGTTCCGATGTTGGTCGCTTTGGACGGGGAGTGGGGGCTTTCCATGCGATTAAGCGGAACCACCCGTTTCCCGAAAAACATGATGCTAGGCGCTATCGAGGAAAATGCCTTGATCGAGGAATATGGAAAAGAGGTAGGACGCCAGTGCCGGGAAATGGGAATCCATATAAATTTCGCCCCGGATATGGACGTGAACAGCAACGTGGATAATCCTGTAATCGGCCTGCGCTCATTTGGTGAGAATCCGGATGCGGTGGCGGAGAAAGGGATCGCTTACGCGAGAGGATTGGAAAGCATGGGTATCTTGTCTGTTTCCAAACATTTCCCCGGACATGGCGATACTTCCGAGGACTCGCACGAGACGTTACCCGTCGTGCGCCATAACCGGGCGCGCCTGGATAGCGTGGAGCTTCTTCCGTTTAAACGTTATATAGAGGATGGGCTCGCCGGGATAATGACAGGACATCTTTACGTCCCCGCGTTGGACAAAAGTCATAAGCCGGCCTCTTTCTCTAAGGCGGTAGTGACGGATTTGTTGCGGGAAGAACTTGGCTTTCAAGGTTTGCGCTTTACGGATGCTTTAGCGATGAAGGGGGCTTCCACCAAGAAAGCGGACAATCCTTCGGTAAAGGCTTTGCGCGCGGGGAATGATATCTTGCTCGCTCCGGCCGCTCCGATCAATGATTTCACCGCTGTGAAAGAGGCTATCGAAGAGGGTGTGTTGGATCTGGAAGCGATCGAGTCCAAGTGCTTGAAAATATTAAGGTATAAATATATCGCCGGATTGAATGCCTATAAACCGATCGATACAAAGGGATTGTCGGAACGTTTGAACGCTCCGCGCGCGGCATGGATGGCGGCTAAGTTGAACTCGGAGGCTATTACCGTCTTGAAGAATGAGGATACAATCTTACCTCTTAAACAGTTGAATAAGAAAAAGATCGCGGCGCTCTCGATTGGTGAGGGGGTCGGTAATGAATTCCAGAAAATGCTGGGCGAATATGATTCGATCGCTTGCTTTAGTATCGGACGGCGTTCTACGGCTGCCCAAGTCCGGCAGGTGTATGATCAATTGCGAAGTTACGACGTGATCATTTGCGGCGTGCATACGATTCGTATTCCCGAGAGTTTAGCGTTGAGGCAGCTAGCCGCGAAGAAAGAGTTGGTCTACGCGTTCTTTACCTTACCCTATGTTTGTAAGGAATATAAGGAATCGATCGAGAGGGCGAAAGCGGTTGTGCTGGCTTACGAGAGTACTCCTTTGGCGCAGGAATACGCGGCTCAAGTGATATTCGGTGGCATCGCGGCGAAGGGGAAACTGCCGGTTTCGATTCCGGGATTGTATTACGCGGGTACCGGCGTTTTTACGGAAAAAACACGTCTGGGGTATCACCGGCCGGAAGAGGTGAGCGTGAATCCGGTCCGTTTGGAGGTGATTGAGTCAATCGTGAAGGAGGGGTTGGATGAGAAGGCCTATCCCGGATGCCAAGTGCTGGTGGCGAAGGACGGCATGATTATCTATAATAAATCGTTCGGCTATTTTGATTACGAAAGTGGGCAGCCGGTCACGGAGGAGTCGGTTTACGACCTGGCTTCGGTATCGAAAGCGGCGGGGACTTTATTGGCGGTCATGAAGGCGTATGATGAGAAGAAATTCACCCTGAACAATAAGATCTCCGATTTTATACCGGAGTTGAAAGCGTCTGATAAAAAGGATGTATCGATAAAAGAGTTGCTATACCATCAATCGGGAGTGATCCCGACGATTAATTTCTACCTGGACGCGATTGATAAGGAGAGTTATAGAGGTAGTTTGTATAGTTCGGCGAAGAATGCCGCGCACCCGGTTCGTTTCGACGCTAAGACATACGTCCGGAACGATTTTAAATATCTTCCGGAGGTGGTATCCGATACACGGAAACCCGGGTTTACGACCGAGGTGGCCCGTGATTTCTATGTGAGTGATTCCTTCAAGGATACGATCTTGCAAGATATCAAGAAATCTCGTTTGGGTACGAGAGGAAGATATGTATATAGCTGCGTGAATTTCATTATGCTGAAAATGATGGTGGAAAATCTGATGAAATCTCCGATGGACCGGCTTCTTCAGGAGGATTTCTATAGCGGGTTAGGGGCTTGGCATACCACTTATAATCCGTTGAGGCGAATGGATACCTTGCAAATTGTACCTACGGAACAAGATGGATTTGTCCGTCGTCAGTTGCTTCGCGGATATGTGCATGATGAGGCGGCCGCTTTTCAAGGGGGTGTCTCCGGGAACGCCGGATTATTTTCGAACGCGAACGATTTGGCGAAGGTGCTTCAATTGATGCTAAACCAGGGGACGTATGGTGGCGAGCGCTATCTCTCTTTGGAAACCAGCCGTTTGTTTACGCAAAGCAAGAGCCCGACTAGCCATAGAGGGCTGGGATTTGACAAGCCGTTGATCGGTAATCCGAAAGCCTCGCCTTGTGGGGCTTTGGCTCCCGCATCGGTCTATGGACATACAGGATTCACGGGTACTTGTTTCTGGGTAGATCCGGATAACCGGCTTATTTATATATTTTTAAGTAACCGGGTGAATCCTAGCCGGGCAAATAATAAACTGGGGTCGCTCGATATACGTACTCGCATACAGGATGCGATCTATAAGGCGATTGATAGGAAAAGCCAAAAAGATTCGTAATTTTGTGACAGTGTTAACTGATAAGGTATTAATTAAAAAGCAAGTATATGTTATACGGACACGGTGATGATTTTTATAACGCGAAGAATGAGGTAAAGATAAACTTTAGCTCGAATGTGTGGCACGGAGCTAATTTGGATAAATTGAAGGAACATTTGATCGAGCATTTTGATAAGTTGACTCGTTATCCGGAGCCGGATGCCGCTACTTTGAAAAGATTGCTGGCCCGCCGGTATGAGATCATGGAGGAGAATATCGTAGTGACGAATGGCTCGGTCACGGCTTTTTATTTGTTGGCGCAAGCTTGGCGAGGCGCGAAATCCATGATCGCTATCCCTTCTTTCTCTGAATATGAGGACGCTTGCCGTTTGCATGAGCATGAGATCTCTTTCTTCCCGACATCCGATGATTTATCGGAGCTATCCTTGGAGGAACAGGACTTCTGTTGGATTTGTAACCCGAACAACCCGGATGGAAAGTTGATCCACCGCACGGAGCTTCTCCGTTTGATCTCGGCGAATCCGCGGACTACCTTCGTTATTGACCAGGCATACGTGGCTTTCACGACGGAAGATATGTTGAAGCCGACTGACGTGAAAACGCATAAGAACTTAATCCTTGTACAGTCTATCTCGAAGGCTTATAATATCCCCGGCTTGCGTATCGGCTATCTGGTTGCTTCTCGGGAGATCACGGAGAAGGTGAACCGGTATGTCATCCCGTGGTCGGTAAATGCGATCGCGATCGAGGCCAGTAAATATATCTTGATCCATCCGGCGCAATTTACGTTGCCGATCCGTAAATGGCAGCGCGAGACCGCGGATTTTATCTATCAATTAAGCAAATTGGATGGTTTGGAGGTAATCCCGACCGCTACGACTTTTTTCCTGGTTCGTTTGAAGAAGGGTACGGCCGCTGATTTAAAGCGATTCCTTTTGGATAATTACGGTATCTTGATCCGTGACGCTTCGAATTTCCGGGGCTTGGATGAGACTTATTTACGGCTCTCTACCCAGAGGCCGGATGAGAACCAGCTTTTACTTGAAGGGGTAAGCGTTTGGCTGAACCAACGATAAGCGAGACGATGAAGGGGAAGCGCGGAGCTGCTTGCGATTAAGTGATACAAAAATAGGAGATAAACATCAAGGACTTGCGTTTATCTCCTGTTCATTCCCTTTTGGATCGGAGTAGCGTGTTGTTATTCTACTCGTTTGTTGATCGCGATATGGCCCACGTAGCCCAAGACGATCAAGACCAGACCTGTCAGTAGAATACCATTCGTCATACCTCCCGTTAGAAACGGTACAGCTAAAACCGCTACACCGATAATGAGCACGAGCACTCCTAGATTTTTTATTAACTCATTCATGGTTATAGATATTTTATGATTATTTCCTTTTCTACCGCAAATAAAGCAATAATAACCCGATCGTGAAAATATTTTCGGAGAAAAATAATGAAACGATTGAAATTAGCTTCTATATTTGTGTTATAATAGAGATTCGCGTATGGGGAGAATACTTTACATCGTTTATTTATGGCTGTTTTTTGTACCTGTATTTCTGGTACTGACTATACTTACGGCGGTGACGGTTATCATCGGTTGTCTGTTGGGGGGAGAGAAAATCTTCGCATATTATCCGGGTATGATCTGGTCTCGGTTGACGTGTTATTTGGCGCTCTGTCCGGTGACAGTAAAAGGACGTGAACATATCAATCGGAAACAATCGTATGTTTTCGTCGCCAATCATCAGGGTGCGTTTGATATTTTCTTGATATATGGTTTCTTAGGCGTTCCCATTAAGTGGGTGATGAAAGCGGGTATCGCTAAGATCCCGTTTGTCGGGACTGCTTGTCGTGCCGCCGGTTTTATCTTTGTCGATAATTCTACTCCGAAAGCTGCCGCACGTAGTGTGTTGGAGGCGGAGCGTTGTCTTCGGAATGGGGCCTCTGTGGTTGTCTTCCCGGAAGGCTCTCGTACGTATGACGGGAAGATGATTCGTTTCAAGAAAGGGGCTTATCAAATGGCGCTGGATCAGCATTTGCCCATTATTCCGATCACTTTAAACGGGCCGTTTGATGTCTTGCCAATCGGGTCGTTGAATGTCCGTCGTCATCGGATGGAGATGGTGATCCATCCGGCGGTTTCTACTGATCATATAGATGCTTCCCACAAAGGAATGCAAGCGTTCGCCGATCAGACTCAGGGAATCATCGCGTCCGCCTTGTGGGAAAAATATAAGTAAGTCAGTCTATTATTTCCAGCTTTTCAAGATACCGCGTTTCGCTACTTTCAGGCTGAATCCGAAATTATCGCCAAACATGGAACCGGCATCAGCCGCCAGAGATCCTGTGAATTCCCATCCCGATAAACAGGGATGTTGATAAGAGATATCTAAAAGTCCGGAAGCTCCTCTTTTCTTGTGAAGGAAAGGGGCGGCATGTCTACCCCAACTGTTCATCACGGTGACCAATACCCGATAAGATACTTGTGAGGAGATAGCGCCTTCCGCACCGAAATGCCAGTCGCGAACACGGTTGTTCTTGAATCCTAATGAACCGGCCTCGTTATACTCCGGGCTTGTGATCAGGGGTGAACCTATCGCCCGGTTGAAATAAGAGGCTCCGGTAGTGTATTCTCCGTTGTTATAATAACTATCACCGCCGCCACCTACGCCGGGATGTAAATCGTGATCAAAATCGATGAAGTGGAATTGTCCGCTTTGGTCTCTCGTAACCAGATACTCTACGACAACCCTACGCAACCAGGGGAATTTCGGCAAATCCAGTTGTCCCCCCCATAATCCGTCGGTATTGTTTATGAATATCATACCGGATTTATCCTCGAAGAAATGCTGGTAATAGGCGGATACTTGCCAGCCGGCTTGTGTAAACGCCAATTTGAAATCGTAAGAACCGTAATGATTACCCAGTACATTGATCTGATCGGATACTGTCGCGTCGTCACCTCCTTCACTGCCACAAACAACCCGGATAAGGTCCTTGATGGATTGAGGCTGTTTCCCGATCTTCGGGTTGGTCGAGGTCCCTCCCCATTGTGCCCAATGCTGTACACCGATTACACCGGATAACGGAAAATCATCGCGTGTATCCTTGATCTGTACAAATAATGATTTATGATGCCACAAAACGTTATCTACATAGGTCTGCTTATTATTTGTGAAATTCGCCAGATAATCCTTGTCGAAAGAACGGCCGACCGCGAAATCGCCCTTGATTTGCATCCAGCCTTTCGTGAAAGGAACGACGGTAAATTCCGGAATACTGATATTCACTTCCGGAATCGGGCGGGCATTGGCCGATTGTACGATATCACCCGAACTGAGCCAACGATCCCAAAGTGAGCGATAGCGCTCCTTGCTTCCGACACTCAACAGCAAGCATTTGTAACCGAGCTCGGCATATAGTTGTTGGATAAAGAAATTGCGATGACGAGGAACCGCGGCCACGACATCTAATCCGGCTCCCCAGTGAAAACCTTTGCCAAAAGATTGATTATGGAATACTCCCGCGTTCAAATATCCGTTATTCGCTTCCAAAGGAACAATTCCGTATCGATTGCTAACCATCCAGAAAGGGGTGTTATCGCCACTGGCTACCGATCCGAATATCTCGGCCTTGTAGGTAGTCGCTTCCGGAGTTGTCGCTTCTTCTTGAGCGAAACCAACCGTAGCCATCCCCAGACAAGTCAGGCCTATAAAAATTGATCGCACTGATTTCATGTATATATAAATGTTTTGTCCGGGCGCAAAGGTAAGGATTTATATGTTTGGTGCAACCCTTATTGTCTCTTTAACCATTCGAATATAGCCTGATAGGCATCGTCCCGATAGGGCTTTTGAGATAAGATCAGATCGTGGGTGCCGTTTGGAATGGTATCTCTCGTGACGTTGGCTCCTAATTTCTTCCCGTATTCTTGAATGTCTTGAACATCCAAGACGATGTCGGTGGTTCTGTATTCCTCATGCCATGTCTCTGTCTCCGGGAAAGATTTGCCGGAAGACAACACCAATATCGGACAATCCAGTTTTAGCCCTTTTTGTACCGTCTGTTGCGCTTCTTGTATGGCTTTGATCCATCCGGCTTTTTTCGGATGCCCGAATGGCATTTTCCAGTTCGTATCAAATTCCCATTCTCCTTTATACGGCTTAAGCAGGCTATAGGCGTAATTCGGGCTCCCCGGTCCTTGTACGGTAAGATTCGGGAATAGTCTCCCGACAAACGCGACGGTTGGGAGTACGACGTTCTCCATAAACCATCCGAAATTCCAATCCAGAAAAGGACTGTTCAGGATAAGTCCGTCTATCGGTAACTCTCCTTTTTTACTACTCAAATAATAAGGTGTGATCAATCCGCCTGTAGAATGTGCCATTAATAATACCCGTTCATTGCCTTCGGACCGGATGGTGGCTAAAGCGGTATCTATATCCGCGAAATACTCTCTCAGGCTCTTACAAAAGAAGGGGTTTTGATGGGGCAATATCGAACGCCCATATTTCCGCAGATCCATCGCGTAGAAATTATACCCGTGAGCGTTTACGCTATCTCCTAATTGTTTCTGGAAAAAATAGTCATTATAGCCATGGATATACAGCACGGCCTGTTTTACGCTATCCGGTTGAGCTTTCTTGACCAGTGTGCAAACCACCTTCCCCTCATAATCATCCGGCATCCGGAAGGTGCGGCGCAAATAACCATCTCCCAATACATCGGGCACGTATTGGGCATATGTCACGGATACGAGAACGCAGAGATATAGGATCGTGTAAAGTTTTCGTTGTCTCATATTATTAATGTATAGGATTCTTCCTGTATTATAAAAAAAACAGAGTTACGAAGATAATGTTTATTCCTGTCTCAACTTCTCTTTTTTTGAAGTAAATCTTACATTGCCATCTAATGGATGTTTTATGAGCCAAGTAAGCCCGCTTACTTTTCGCGGGCAATACCTAGTGTTATTTCAAAGGAAAAAAGTGCTCTTATTTTGTTATTTCTATAAAGATAGTTACCTTTGTCTCTATGTTAAGGATAGTAACACATATTGAACGCTTGTTGCTGGCACATGATTGTGTGATCTTGCCGAAGTTTGGTGGTTTCGTGCGGCAAGCTTTTCCGGCGACGTGTCAGGAGGAGGAACATTTGTTCCGGCCGATGCGTAAAGAGGTTGTGTTCAATGGTACGCTACAGCATACAGATGGCTTACTTTCCGAGTCTTATATGCGGGTGTATGGCGTTGATTACCGGAAGGCTCAGTTGATGCTGGAAGAGGATATCGAGGCTTTGAATGTTTCTTTGGAACAAGACAAGCGGATAACATTAGGGCGAATCGGGACTTTTTGCATAGGAGAGGAAGGGCAGACCATTTTTACGCCGGGCGATTCCGGAGTGTTCAACGCAGATTCGTATGGTTTGTCATCGTTTCATTTTCCGGTTTTGCGATCGTTGGAGGAAGAGCGGGAAGAGGTGGCCTTACTTACGGGCAAGAAAAAGAAAGATGTGTTCTATATCCCGGTTAGTCGTAAGTTGATACGGGTTGTCGCGGCATCAGCCGCGGCCGTCGCGTTGTTCTTCGTGGTTTCGACTCCTGTGGAAGAGGTGAGCCAGTCCGCTTATACAGCCAGTTTTGTTCCTACGGAGATGGTAAATTATAGCTTTGAGGAACCGATTTCTCGGCCGGAGGAGATTCAAGTATCCCTAGCGGACGAGATGATGGCGGAGGTAACACCAAAGGAGGAAGCTCTTAAGGACGCTGAGACTACCAAAGCGCCTTCAGCTCCCGAGGTGAGGAAAGAGGTCGCTGTACCCGCTCCGAAAGTGGAATCCGTGGCATCGAAAAAGATGTACCATGTCGTGATAGCGAGTTTCCCGACAGCGGAGCAAGCGAATGAGTTTATATCCGGTGTAGACCGCACCCAATGTAAGAATGTTAACACGGTGGTTCGTGACGGTAAATATCGTATTTACGCGGATAAGTTTAATAACCGGGCGGATGCCGAGAGTTATATGGCAACACTTCGAAAAATAGAAAAGTATAAAGATGCTTGGCTGTTCATTAGCCGTTAATGAAAAAGCCTGGTCGAAAGATCCTGCTCAAAATTCATATACTTGGACTTTCAGTTAGACACGAACAATAAGGAGTTTCAGGATGCCTTGCAACTGATCAGCCACACTCGCCAGTCTGTTTTCCTTACGGGGAAGGCCGGGACCGGTAAGTCTACTTTTTTGAAATACATTTGCAAGCATACAAGGAAAAAGTATGTGGTGCTGGCTCCTACAGGGATCGCGGCCATAAACGCGGGCGGAGTTACCTTGCATTCTTTTTTCAAGCTCCCTTTCCGGCCGATGTTGCCGGATGATCCGGATTTAAGTTTGTCGCAGGGCCGTATTTTTGATTTTTTCAAGTATCCGAAGGAGAAACGGAGGATTATCGCGGAGGTCGATCTGATCATCATTGACGAGATCTCGATGGTGAGGGCGGATCTTATTGATTGCGTGGATCGGATCTTGAGGGTCTACTCCGGCAATATGCGATTACCTTTCGGCGGGAAACAGCTATTGTTTGTGGGGGATGTCTTCCAGTTGGAACCGGTTGTTCCGTCGGATCAAAAAGAGATATTGAGTTTGTTCTACGCGAGCCCTTTCTTTTTCTCGGCTCGTGTATTCAAGGAGATTCATTTAGTGCCGATCGAGTTACAGAAAGTGTATCGCCAGACCGATTCTGTTTTTATCAATATATTGGATCGGATTCGTAATAATGCCGTTAGCAAACAGGAATTGGATACGTTGAACGGTCGTTATTTCCCGTCTTTCGAGCCTCAGAACGAGGATATGTATATCACGTTGGCCACTCGCCGGGATCAGGTTGATTTTATCAACGAGAAGAAGTTGGCCGAGCTTCCCGGGGAAGAATATGTCTCCGTGGGAAAGATCGAAGGGGATTTTCCGGAATCCTCATTACCTACCCAGTTGAATTTATCGATCAAGGAACAGGCGCAGGTTATTTTTATCGATAATGATTATGAGCGTCGTTGGGTAAACGGAACGATTGGTATGGTATCGGGTATCGATGAGAATGGAAATGTTTATGTCTTGCTGGAGAGCGGTGTAGAGCATTTGGTTGAACCTACCTCATGGCGGAATTATAAATACAAATATAACGAGAAAGAGAAACGGATCGAGGAAGAGATTGTCGGTACGTTCGAGCAATTGCCGATTCGATTGGCTTGGGCGATCACGGTGCATAAGAGCCAAGGCTTGACTTTTAGCCGGGTGGTAGTTGATTTGACCGGGGGAGTATTCGCCGGGGGGCAGACCTATGTGGCGTTGAGCCGTTGTACCTCATTGGAGGGATTGGTGCTAAAAAGCAAGATCTCTTCCCGGGATATCTTTATCCGGAAAGAGATTGTGGAATTCAGCCGAATATTCAATGACCGAGCATTGATAGCGCAAAGTCTCGAGGAAAGCGAGGCGGAGCTGCAATATTGCCGGGCGGCTCAGGCTTTTCGGCAGGGTAATGTGAAAGAGGCGGTCGAGGCTTTTTCCGCCGCCGTATCTAAACGGAATGAATTGGATAATCCGATGGTGCAACGGCTGCTTCGTCTGAAATTGCAAATGTTGAACAGCCAAAAAGTACAGATCAAGGCTTTGAGGGAAGAGTTGCATTCGCTTCGTAAGGCGCAGAAAGAGTATGCGCATGAATATTACTTGATGGGAAACGAGTGCATAACGAAGGCCCATGATGCGCATGCCGCTATTCGTTGTTTTGATAAAGCCTTGAATTTGAACCCGAGTTATGTGGAAGCCTGGGTACGCAAAGGGGTTACCTTGTTGGATATAGGCGAGGACTATGACGCTCAGGTTTGTTTAAACAAGGCGGTAAAATTAAATCCGAAATCTTTTAAGGCCCGCTATAATCGTGGGAAATGCCTGTTGAAGCTCAAATATTACGATGAGGCTATTCTGGATTTCGGGCAGGCGGTAAGTATCAAACCGAAACATGCGGCTTCCCACGAATATCTGGCGGAGGGCTTCCGGGCGATAGGAGAGAACGAATTAGCCCGGCGGCATCAAGATATAGCGGATGCCTTGCGGGGTGGAGGAGATCTATGATTGAAATGGAAAAGGCGGGAAAATTTGTTTCCCGCCTTTTTTATGGTTATATCGCTTGATTAATTAAAGATGTAACGGATACCAACCTGCATTTTCCAGCATTCGGTGTAGATACGGTTATAAGAATAGGTCTCGGTCGGATAATCACCATTGACCTTATACATGGAGAAAATCGGAGTCCTGTTATCATCCATACCTTCATATTTCAAGATACGGCAATTGTTGGAAGAAGATGCGTTCTTCATCACACCCCATTTCGAGTTGATCATATTTCCGATATTCATGAAATCAAGGCTCAATTGGAAATG
This sequence comes from Parabacteroides sp. ZJ-118, assembly GCF_011038785.1. GTDB lineage: Bacteria > Bacteroidota > Bacteroidia > Bacteroidales > Tannerellaceae > Parabacteroides. The sequence continues at coordinate 14,840 of NZ_JAAKDT010000042.1, read as the reverse complement.
ATGTTCGGTTTTACCTGCCTTGAACGAGAAATCTTCCGTAATACGAAGGTCGAAACGATGTACCCAAGGTGCACGTGCGGCATAAGCTTCCGCATATTCTCCCTTGTGATTCTTTAAATAAGAATCTTGGTCTACGAAGTTCCAGAAAGCGGTTCGGTCTGCTTCATTCTTGAATTTGATCTCACTATCATCTTTCGGGATATACATCATATCGTTATTGATACCGTCGCCATTCATATCGTTCGTGTAAGCGAAGCTATATCCGGCAGCGGAATAACCGGAATAGAACAGATTTAAGCTTGTTTTCCTGAGCAGACCTTTGTGGCGGAAGGGTAGATTGTAGTTGACCGATGCGATTACCTTGTCGGGCACTACGTACCGTGAACGTTGTACGGTCGCGAAATTCGGTCCGTCTATCGTCAACATTCCCTGCCATGTAGATACAGGGTCGCTACCCGGAAGACCGGAAATTTCTTTGGATTCCGTGTGCGTATAAGCCAACATCATGTTCAAGTCCTCTACGGGTTGAGCGTTAACCGTAACATTGGCGGTATAACCATATCCTTTGGATGTGTTAGTTAATACAACCGCGTTCTTGCCGGATACATACGTATAATCAGATGGATAAATCAAACGATTATCCGCTCCGTTAAAATGTTCCCAATTTGACGGATCCTTGATGTTGATATTCTCAATGGTTACGGCATTGAGGTTCTTGTTATAGATGAACTCGCCGGTTACGGACAATGGGAAGGAAGTAGGGAGCTGGTAATCTGCGGCCAAGGAGGTCTTCCATATTTGCGGCATCTTGAAGTCGCTCTCTACGCCGGAGATCTTAGAACCGGCAACCGGATTCTCTATCGTGGTAGGAAGATCGAATTTCTTGATTACGTCGTCTATATTCGTAATCATGCCGCCAGCCAATTGATCCAGACGGGAATCATGACTTGCCGCAACGCCATTCTCATATTTTGTGCCGAATACTACGGCATTTTGTAGCATATTCGAGTTTGTCGGCATATTCGTAAAGAATACCAAGGGTAAACGTCCGGTAAATATACCTGTACCACCACGTACTTTCAAGGAATTATCCTTGAATACATCCCAGACAAAACCTGCACGTGGAGAGATTTGCATCCTGGACTTGGGCCATTTGCCGGTGTCGATATGTTTGCCGCCGAAATCAAGATCGTAGATCGCGTCGTTCCGTTGAAGATCACTATTGTCGAAAATTAAATCATCGAAACGTATACCGTAAGTTAACTTCACGTTCGGGCGAATGTTCCACTCATCTTGTGCGTAGAATCCGATCTGGTTAAAAGTAACCTGGGCTTTCGGGTCGGAAACTCCGTTATAACCGTATGTCCATGCGAACGTTTCAGGAGCGGCACCGTTCAGGAAATCATCCAAGCTGTTGTAGCGATAATATCCCGTACCGTTGCGCATATAAGCATTGCTGGCAAGTTGGTGCTCGAAACTGATACCCGCCGTGATCTTATGGTCGCCGGCAAAGTAAGTGAAGTTATCGATAACACTTGTGATCCTATTCTTCACGCCGTTGTTGTAGGTAAATAATTCATGTCCGGCGCTCATATAAGGCTCCATGATCTGGTTACCTTCCGCATCTTTACCTGCCAGGATATCAATGAAGGGGAAAGGGGAAGAGTTGGTTCCGCGCATATCCTCGATATTCGTGTAAGTGAAAAGTAACTGATTGGAAATCTTATCAGAGAAGCGGCTGTTCAAATCAGCGGATACGGAAGACACTTTATTGTCTTGGGAATACATGCTGCTGGCAAAAGACATGGATTGATAACCTACACGGCTTGTATTATACAAACGAGAGCCGGAACCACCATCCATGGAGTTGGCGTTAGGAGCGTTCCATGCGGTATTCTTCGTATAGTTGTAGCGTACGCTCAATTTATGGCCATTCGTAATATTCCAGTCGATGCGACCCAACAATTTCAAATTCTTCTCGTCCGCGGGGAAATTCGTGGCTGATCCTGTGTCATAGCCATATTTATCCCTTAGAAAATCAGATACTTTTTGCATGTCGGAGAGTGTCGTCCGGGATATATAGTTATTCTCGTCCGGTTGCTCTCCTTCAGCACGAGGTCTCCATTTGATCACTTGTTGCGGTTGTTTTTCCATTTCCACATTGGCGAAGAAGAATAATTTATTCTTGATGATCGGACCGCCGAACGTAGCTCCGTAAATCGTTTTGGATTCCTTGGCGCGTGCGCCTAAGTCTTCTCCATCGATTGAGTTTCCTCGCATATTCTGGTTCTGGAAGTAAGTGTAGGCTGAGCCTTTGAATGTGTTTGTACCGGATTTGGTGATAGCGTTGATACCGCCGCCAATGAAGTTTGTCTGGCGGACATCGAACGGGGCGATTACTACTTGTACTTCCTCGATAGCGTCCATAGAGATCGGGTTGCCGCCTCCGGGAAGTTTATCCGAAAGGCCAAAGTTGTTATTAAAGTTCGCTCCATCCACCGTAAAGTTCGTAGAACGGCCATCGCCACCGGCAAAACTCATATTGGAGGCATAAGGAGAAAGGCGTGCGATATCGGAGATACTACGGTTAATGGTCGGTAAAGAGGTGATCTGTGACGAGGAGATATTAGTTGTCGCACCTGTCTTTTCTGTATTGAACTTCGTTTTCTTCGCGGTGATTACGATCTCGTCCAAAACCTCGGAAGATTCATTCAACTCAACGTTCAAGTTGTAGTTTTCTCCCAATTGCAAGGTAATGTCGGAATAAACGGCAGATTGATAACCGATGTAAGAGATCGTAACTTTGTACGGACCTCCGGTACGCATACCTTGTAAGGAAAAGCGTCCGTCAATGTTCGTGATCGTACCATAGTTTGTCCCAGAAGGTTCGTGAACCGCCAAAACGGTCGCACCAATAACGGGTTCATCTTGAAACATAACTGTTCCACTCATACTGGCTGTTGTTACCTGTGCTCGTGTCGGGATAACAAACAAGAAACTCAGTACAGCCAAAAGGAATAGCGCCTGTAAATGTCTGCTCATAATTTAAATAGTTAATGTAATAAAAACTTTCGCAAAGTTATGTGTTATTTTCCAATATCATTGCATGTTTCCTGTTTAATACTTGTTTCATGTTCATGACGTTACTGTGACAGGGCGGAGCTGAGCGACATAGACGCTTTTCCCGCATATTATTGGAATTGTGGATGTGGTTGGTTGAGAATAATAATCCGAAGATCGGTGAGAGGAATGTTAATGCTATGAATATTATAGATGGTATGTGACAAAAAAAGACATCTAATTCCTATCTTTGCGCCGATATGCAAAAATATTAGAATTTATAAATACTGTTTGTATGAGAAAAACTTATCTACTTTTAGCGTTGCTTTTGTTGTGCGTGGGAATATCCATACATGCTCAGGTGACGACGGCGAGTATGAGTGGTAGGGTCACGGATACATCATCGGAGGCGATGATCGGAGTGAATGTCAAGGCTACGCATACGCCAACGGGTACCGAATACTACACGATTACCCAGCCTGATGGTTCTTATTTTTTTAACAACCTTCGTATCGGAGGCCCTTATGTAGTAGCGTTCTCTTATATTGGATACAATATGGAGAGCCGGACAGGAATAAACTTGGTTTTGGGTGAGGATCTGAAACTGAATGTAGTAATGCGGGAAGATACCCAAGCGCTCGACGAGGTAGTCGTGGTCGCGGATAAGAATCCCATTATTTCAGGAAGTCGTACAGGTGCGCAGGAAATCATCACGCGGGAGAAGATGGATAAGCTGCCTACGATTAACCGCTCTTTGGATGATTTTGTGAAATTAACTCCGATGAGTAGCGGTAAGAATTTTGGCGGTGTCTCTTATCGGTTTAATAATGTGACGGTGGACGGCGCTTCCTTTAATAACTCGTTTGGCCTGTCTTCTGCTCTTGGAGCTCCCGGGACGGAACCGATTTCTTTGGAGGCGCTCGAGCAAATACAGGTGATGATCGCTCCTTTTGATGTCCGAAACGGTGGGTTCACGGGCGCGGGTATCAACTCCGTGACGAAATCCGGTTCTAATGAGTTTCATGCTTCGGCATATATGTACACGAAGAGTCCGTCGATGATGGGATATCGTGTGAAGGATGAGACGATTGGTGTTTCGGAGTTCTCTAATCACCAATATGGTATCAGTTTATCCGGTCCGATCATCAAGAATAAATTATTCTTCTTCATCAATGGCGAAATGGATCGCCTGGAGAAACCGATTTCTTATACGACCGCTAATTCCGCGGCAGACGCGGCAGTTTTGCAGGGCTTGTCTGATTTCTTAGGTGATGAGCTTGGTTATAATCCAGGTAAATTCGACGTGAATAAGACAAATACTCAAGCGGATCGGATCACGGCTCGTTTAGACTGGAATATCAACTCAAATAATGTGTTGAGCTTAAAATATTATTATTTGAAATCGTTTAATACGAATAACCCTTCCACTTCCGGTGCGCCGAATAACGGACGGGGGCCGAATGCGTTCGCTATCCCGTTCTCTTCTTCTTTCTACCGGACGAATAATAACTTCAATATTTGGATGGCCGACTTGAATACGACTCTTAATGACCGTATGTCTAACTATTTGAAGATTGGTTATTCCCGTTTGCGTGATTATCGCGATATGGATGGTGGCTACTTCCCACAAGTGGATATTTTGGATGGTGATAACAATGCTTATACGACTTTTGGAACAGAGGCAAACTCCTATAATAACCGGTTGAACACGGATATCTGGCAGATACAGGATAACTTCCTGATGAATTTCGGTAAACATCAGATTACGGTCGGAACGCAAAGTGACTATCGTGCCTTTAAGAATGGTTTCGCTCAAAACTATCCCGGTTCTTGGGTGTTTAACTCTGTCGATGATTTCAAGTTCAACGTATTGGCTACAAAACAATACATGGCCGCTCATAGCGGAAGTGTACAAGGGTTTGATATCCGTGAGTTTAATCCGAAAGATTTTGGATTTGGTTCCCACGTGACGGGTATTACGAATTCTTCTTCTACGGGATATCAATACTATGCGCAAAGATATTCGATGACGGATGAGTTTCCATTCGCCGAGATAAATGTATTCCAGTTGGGTTTGTATGCCCAAGATAAGTGGACGGTAAGTGATAAATTGAACTTGACGTTAGGTTTACGTGTCGATGTTCCGTTCTTTATGACGGATTTACCATCGAATGATAAGGTAGCCGCTGAGACTTATCGGGATGGTATCAAGATCGATGTCTCTGAATATCCGGACGCAAAACCTCAGTTCTCACCTCGGTTCGGTTTTAATTACAAACCGTTTGACGACGAGAATGGAAGTTTGCAGATCCGTGGTGGTACGGGACTTTTCACGGGTACTCCTCCGTACGTATGGATCAGTAATCAAGCCGGTAACAATGGCGTTTTGTTTGGTGACCTGAATGTCCGGGCGGTAAAGGATAAAAATGATAACATCATTAGCGATGGCAGACCTTCGCTGGGTTTCACCGGAAATATAGATACTTATAAACCGGCGGAAGGTAGCGCTACTCGTTCGGATATAGCGATTACGGATCCGGACTTTAAATATCCGAGCTTATGGAAAAGTAATATCTCCGCCGATTATAAGTTTGGTGACGGTTGGGTCGCTACCGTAGAGTTGCTGTACTCAAAAGACATTAACGCTATTTACCATGACAATATCGGGTTGTATCGGACCGAGCAATTTGTAAATGACGGTGGAGCGGGTAATGCACGTCCATATTATAATGGCTATTATAGCGATAGAGAAGGAAATCAAAAGGCTGCGAATCACGTCGTGATGCTGCGTAATACCAGCAAAGGCCATTCGCTTTATACGACCTTCCAGTTACAGAAAAACTTCGTTGATGGAATCTTGAAGGGATTGTATTTGAATGGATCTTACTCGTTCGGGCAGTCTAGAGGGGTAACAGACGGAACATCGTCTGTGGCGACTTCCGCTTGGAAGTATCGTGCGGCCTTGGACGGAAATGCGGAAGAAGTAGGCTATACGGCAGGTTCTTTTGATGGTCGTTTGTTATTGTCCGCCTCTTATACGGCTAACTGGAGTAAATATGCGGCGACAAGTTTTGGTTTGATCTATCAGCGTTATCGTCCGTTCCGTTATTCTTATTGTTATAATGGTGATGCGAATGGCGATTCTCAGTTCTCCAATGACTTGATATATATCCCCGCGAATTTTGACGAGGTAAAAGATCATTTGTTACCAGGCGGTTTCGATAGCCAAGAAGATGCCTGGAAAGCGATGAATGCCTTTATCGAGCAAGATCCTTATTTGAGCAAACATAGAGGTGAGTATGCCGAACGTAATGGCGCTGTCGCTCCGTTTGCGAACCAATTGGATTTGAGCGTTTCTCATGATATAAAGATTTACCAGAAGAATGGTCGCCCGCATACCTTGCGTTTTAGTTTCAATATCGCCAACTTCTTGAATTTGTTGAATCGTAACTGGGGTGTGGTACAAACAACCGTTTTGGGTAATCAGCAATATCAGTTCTTGACGGTTCCGAAAGGACAAGGCCCGAGCGCGGCGAACAACTATACGTTGAAATATACGATGGCGGAAGGTTTGGATGAGACCTTCAAGGATAATTTGAACGATGTATCTCGTTGGCAGATGCAGTTTGGTATCAAGTATATCTTCTAAGAGAAAAATCTTTCATTAAATAAAATGTAATAATTAGAAGAGGTTCACTACCTTTGTGAACCTCTTTTTTAATTGAATGGTATGTGGAATAATCGTGTTGAGTTCTTACTCGTTAGTTTCTTTTGTATTTGTTCATTGGCTTTTACCGGTTGCCAAACGAAAAAACAATCGGATCGTTATGTCGTAGTTTTATCAATGGACGGTTTCCGTGCGGATTATCCGTCACGAGCTCATACTCCGACGCTGGATTCTTTGGCAAATGTAGGGGTCCGCTCCACGTTTCGCCCGTGTTATCCCAGTGTGACTTTTCCAAATCATTATAGCATGGCTACCGGATTGTACCCGGATCACCATGGTTTGGTAAATAATTCCTTTTATGACGCAGAGCTTGATAGTTCGTTTCGGATGGGAAATCTTGATCCGCAATTTTATGGTGGAGAACCTATTTGGAATACGGCGGAGCGCCAAGGGGTTCGTACCGCTTCGTTCTATTGGGTAGGTAGTGAGGTGCCTTTGGCGAGTGGGCAGCCTTCGATATGGAAGCCGTTCGATAAATCGGTTCCTTTTTCAGATCGTGCTGATTCCGTGATCTCTTGGCTGAAGTTGCCGGAAGATATACGTCCTCATTTGATTATGTGGTATATGGAGGAACCGGATGCGATAGGCCATTCCGCTACCCCGGATTCTTCGGCGACCTTGTGTGTCGTGGAGAACTTGGATAAAGTCTTGAATCATTTTTTCACGGAAGCCCGTAAGCTGGATATTTTCGATAAGATCGATTTTATCGTTCTTTCGGATCATGGAATGGCCACTTATTATCCTGGGAAATATGTGAATTTGAATGATTATTTACCCCTGGATAGTTTCGATTATGTTTTTGATGGCGTTCCTACATTGTTGTATCCAAAGAAGACCTATGTGGATACCGCCTATGCGATCTTACAGAAAGTGCCGAATATAACGGTATGGAAGAAAAACGAGATTCCTGAGAAATTTGTTTACGGAAAGAATCCTCGAGTCAGTGATTTAGTTGTTTCTCCACACATTGGAACGTATGTGCAATTCCGTGAGAAATCATCTCCCCGTTATGCGGCGGCGCACGGTTACGATAATTTTACGCCGGAGATGGAGGCTATATTCTACGCGGCAGGCCCCTCGTTCAAGAAGCATGTGGAAGTCCCGCAAATGGCGAACGTGAACCTTTATCTGATGATTGCGCGCTTATTGAATATAGAACCCGCCCCCAATGATGGGGATAGCGCTGTCGTCCAGCAGTTATTTAAATGATAGGATTTCCACAGGACTTCATGATTTACCGCGACCGCCATGCGGTGATACCGCAGCGGCTTCGCGGTCATGTGAATATGGCGAAGCCGGCTGCCAGCCGCGATAACAGGTTCCATAAATGTCATTTAAAAATAAAAGTTGGTACCCGGACAGAAGATAGGGTGGCTGCTGTTGCTATCAATTTCAATCTTATTTTCTCTAGCGAGCCAACCGATAGCAGACCATAGATCCGCATCTGTTAGAGCGGATTTTGCTCTCAACGCCTCAAAACTCCAATGTTGGCCATCTGAAAGCAAGTTCCAGACAGCTCCTGCATTTAATCCGATCGATCCTTTTGTCATGATAAAATCTGTTTTTATGTTTATGGTAGATAGTGCTTATATGGTTATAACAGATAATATCCGGTAAAAGTATGTTGCGTTGAGATAAATAATCTCAAAAAACAAAAATTTCTTGATTTGTTGAATTTTATTCCTTGAAGTCAGCGAATATGGATTCATCGTATACGTTGTGCTCCTTTTTATCATGGAATGGATACCATACTTGCGCAAAGAACGGATTGCCTTTAGCGATCTCGTCGTAATTCCAAGGGAGAGGTAAACATTCCGGACACCAATGGCCTCCTAACAATACTAATGAGGGAGAGGCCTTAAAACGGTGACCGAATTGGCATTCCCAATCGAGTGGAGTCGATAAATCTCCTTTTGACATGGCCGGGGACAAGCATTTCCCTCCCCTGAATTCCGCGGCTTTACGCATATCCTCGATATCCCATTCCGACTTCGGTTTACTTTCATCATAACCATGATCTAGAAAGACGGGTGTTTCGGAGGGGCGTTCTGTCCGGATCTTATCCCAACCTGGGATCGCTAGCCAATCCGCATACGAGCCAAAATAAGCGGATATACGATCTGGGTTTCTGTCCTTGATCCAGTTACGGGTTCCCAGTCCCGGCTTTTTAGCGATGGCTCCCATACCCAGTTTTATGAAGATAGGAGGGACGATCTTTGCCAGGTGAAAATACCAAGGGACTTGGCGGGCCATCCATTTAAAATAATCGTCGCAAGTTTGGTCGCCGCGGAAATGCAGATACCCTTCCAATAGATCGGAATCGGTATACCATTGTCCGTGGAAATTACGGATAGCGAACCAGTTCGGTTCGAATATTTTCTCCGGGGCGGGACAGCCGATCGCTTTTAACAATTTACGCTCAAACTCATAATTCGTCAGGCGGAAAGACGGACCACTACTAATATTATAGAAACGGTTCCAAAACTCATCCGGCACCTCCTCCTCGCATACATTCGCTAGTAGGCGACCGGAATCCTCGGCGGTAGCCCATTCCAACACGCCATCTAGCGGTACGTGGAATGTGATAGGATCCGAGCCCTTGAATAATAATTCGGGACATAAGATACCGGTCTGGCGAAGGCATGCCCAATGTTTAATACCCGACTCCACGAAAATACGTTCGGCTATTGTCTTTGAGATGGCATAATGGTCATAGACACTTATATTGATCGGATCTCCCGTACGTCCCCAATGAACCGGTGCGTTACGGTGGCCGGTTTGTGCCACGGAGCCGATATAGACTACCTTGATCTGATCGGCGTTCGGTTGTGCTCTTACGGCATCCGCGATATATTGGGCGGCGGTGGTGTTTACTCTCAAAGTCTTTTTAGGGAAATAATCCGCTGCCGGGGAAACTATTCCACCTACATGCAATACGTAGTCCGCCCCCGTTACTCCATTCAGGACATCTTGATAATTTGTCAAGTCTCCCCACACGATACGGATCCCTGCCATGGCCTCATAGGCGGCCAATTTCTCTTTATTGATTTTACTCGGACGAGCCAAGAGTGTTATATTAAAACGATCTAACCGCTTGGACAACTCGACCAATCCGGCATGACCCATCGTCCCAGTGGCTCCGGTCAGAAAGACGGTCTTTTTACTTTTCATGATATAATTTAGTGTAATAAAAGACTTAGGATAATACTATCGGGTAGCGAAGATAGATAAAAAAAAACTCCCAACCAACAGATTGAGAGCCTTTGTAGTGGATACGAGAATCGAACTCGTATTGCATGCGTGAGAGGCATGTGTCCTAACCGTTAGACGAATCCACCGATTTACGTTTTGTTGACTTCTTGTAGTGGATACGAGAATCGAACTCGTATTACATGCGTGAGAGGCATGTGTCCTAACCGTTAGACGAATCCACCCCCAAATTGTCAACTCCGTTTTGTTTTAACGCTGCAAAGGTAGGCATATTTTTGAAATAGGCAATAGATTCGATGAAAAAAAGTGTGCGAATCGTCTCTTTTCTGGTTAAAAAGAGGGATGAAGTGACCTTCAAATCATCAAAAGTACTCGATCCGTGTCGCTTTTTCATGCTTTTTTCATTGTTGATACTGTTTATTTATTCTACCTTTGCCTACTGTAATATTTGATAGTGAACATTACTAATACCAGTTTAATAAACAACTAATATTATGGCAGAACTAAAAGAAAAACTTTTCTCAGAATTCGCTCCTGTGTCTACTGAAGAGTGGATGGCGAAGATAACGGCCGACCTGAAAGGGGTTCCGTTTGAGAAAAAGCTTGTTTGGAAGACAGGCGAAGGATTTAATGTAAATCCTTTCTATCGTGCAGAAGACATCGAGGGCTTAAAGACTACAGTGTCTCTTCCCGGTGAATTCCCTTATGTCCGCGGAACGAGGAAAGATAACGATTGGAAGGTACGCCAGAACATTGAAGTTTGCTGCTTCAAGGGTGCTAACGAGAAAGCGCTTGACCTTTTGACGAAAGGCGTTACTTCTCTTGGCTTCATCATCAAGGGTGATGAGGTAAACGAGGAGAACATCGCTGTTTTGTTGGAAGGTATTTGTCCGGCTTCCGTAGAATTGAACTTTAATACTTGCAACTGCAAAGCGGAGAAATTGATCGGTATCTTGGCTGACTACTTCAAAGGCAAGGGTGTCGACGCAGAGAAGTGCTGCGGTTCTGTAAACTATGACGCTTTCAAGAAACCTTTGGTAAAAGGTAAAGAAAACAGTGAATGGGTAGAAGGTGCCGCAGCTGTGCTCAAAGCTGGACAGGCTCTGCCGAACTACCGTGTATTGGCTGTAAATGCGTTCCTTCTCAACAATGCCGGCGCTTACATTTCTCAGGAATTAGGTTACGCCTTGGCTTGGGGTAACGAATTGATAGCTAAACTTACAGAGGCTGGTTTCACGGCTGACGAGGTTGCCAAGAAGATCAAATTTAATTTCGGTATCAGCTCTAACTACTTCATGGAAATCGCTAAGTTCCGTGCGGCTCGTTGGTTGTGGGCCGAGATCGTAGCCGCTTATAAGCCGGCCTGCGAATGCGCTTGCAAGATGGTTGCTCACGCACAGACTTCAGAGTGGAACATGACGGTTTATGATGCTCACGTAAACTTGCTCCGTTCTCAGACTGAGGCTATGTCTGCCGCTCTTGCCGGTGTAGACTCGATCACGGTCCGCCCGTTTGATAAGATTTACCAGACTCCGGACGATTTCTCTGAGCGTATCGCACGTAACCAACAATTATTATTGAAGGAAGAGTGTCACTTGGATAAGGTCGTTGACCCGTCTGCCGGTTCTTACTATGTAGAGGTGTTGACGAATTCCTTGGCTGATGTGGCTTGGAAGTTGTTCTTGGAGGTTGAGGAAAAAGGAGGATTCTCCGTCGCGGTGAATGCCGGCGAGATCCAGAATGCCGTTAACGCTTCGAATGTAGCTCGTAAGAAAGCGGTTGCTACCCGTCGTGAGATCCTGTTGGGTTCTAACCAATATCCTAACTTCACGGAAGTAGCTGCCGGTAAGATTCAAGAAAAAGGCTCCTGTTGTTGTGGCGGTGGTCATTGCGGTGAGGCAACGATCCCGGCTCTTGATTTCTCCCGCGGTGCTTCAGAGTTTGAGGCTTTGCGTATGGCGACAGAGAAGAGTGGCAAGACTCCGAAGGTATTCATGTTGACGATCGGTAACTTGGCGATGCGTTTGGCTCGTTCACAGTTCTCCGCTAACTTCTTCGCTTGCGCCGGATATAAGATAATTGATAACTTAGGCTTCGATACGGTTGAGGCTGGTGTTGAGGCTGCTGTCAAGGCGGGTGCCGAGATCGTGGTCCTTTGCTCCAGTGACGACGAGTATGCTGAATTCGCTCCTGCCGCTTACAAGGCTTTGGCCGGACGTGCCGAATTCGTTGTAGCCGGAGCTCCTGCTTGCGCGGACGACTTGAAGGCTCAAGGTATCGACCAGTTCGTAAATGTAAAGAGCAATGTGCTTGAGACAATGAAAGCATTCAACGCTAAATTAGGAATCGCTTAAGTATAAACAATCATGAGACCAAATTTTAAAAACATAGACATAAAGAATGCCGGATTCGCAGCTACGAACGCTGTCGAATGGGCAAAAGCCAATGGCATTGAGCCCAATTGGAAAACACCCGAGCATATCGAGGTGAAACCTGTATATACAAAAGAAGACTTGGAGGGTATGGAGCACTTGAACTATGCTTCCGGTTTGCCTCCTTATCTACGTGGCCCGTACAGCGGTATGTACGCTATGCGTCCTTGGACAATTCGTCAGTACGCAGGTTTCTCTACCGCCGAGGAGTCTAATGCTTTCTATCGCCGTAATTTGGCTTCTGGTCAGAAAGGTTTGTCCGTCGCGTTCGACCTTCCGACTCACCGTGGTTACGATGCTGACAACGAGCGTGTGGTTGGTGATGTGGGTAAAGCGGGTGTATCGATCTGTTCCTTGGAGAACATGAAAGTGTTGTTCGATGGTATTCCTTTGAACAAGATGTCTGTTTCCATGACCATGAACGGCGGTGTGCTTCCGGTATTGGCATTCTATATCAACGCTGGTTTGGAGCAAGGAGCTAAGTTGGAGGAAATGGCCGGTACGATCCAGAACGATATCTTGAAGGAGTTCATGGTGCGTAATACCTATATCTATCCGCCGGAGTTCTCCATGAAGATTATCGCTGATATCTTCGAGTATACCTCTCAGAAGATGCCGAAGTTCAACTCTATCTCTATCTCCGGCTATCATATGCAGGAGGCTGGTGCTACGGCAGATATCGAGATGGCTTATACGTTGTGCGACGGTATGGAATATCTTCGTGCCGGTATCAACGCCGGTATCGATGTGGATGCGTTCGCTCCTCGTTTGTCTTTCTTCTGGGCTATTGGTGTAAATCACTTCATGGAGATCGCCAAGATGCGTGCGGCTCGTATGTTGTGGGCGAAGATCGTGAAGAGCTTTGGCGCCAAGAACCCGAAATCATTGGCATTGCGTACACATAGCCAGACTTCCGGTTGGTCATTGACCGAGCAAGATCCGTTCAATAACGTAGGTCGTACTTGTATCGAGGCTATGGCCGCAACATTAGGACATACACAATCTTTGCATACAAACGCATTGGATGAGGCGATCGCCTTGCCGACCGATTTCTCCGCTCGTATCGCTCGTAATACACAGATTTACATTCAGGAAGAGACTAAGATCTGCAAGGAGATCGACCCATGGGCCGGTTCTTACTATGTAGAGTCTTTGACGAATGAGTTGGTACACAAAGGCTGGGCATTGATCCAAGAGATTGAAAGCATGGGTGGTATGGCGAAAGCTATCGAGACAGGTCTTCCTAAGATGCGTATCGAAGAAGCTGCCGCTCGTACACAGGCTCGTATCGACTCAGGTGTTCAGACCATCGTTGGTGTTAACAAATATCGTTTGCCGAAGGAAGATCCGATCGATATCCTTGAGATCGATAATACAGCCGTACGTAACGAGCAGATCGCCGCTTTGAAAGAGTTGCGTGCTAACCGTGACGAAGCCGCTGTTCAAAAAGCTTTGGCTGATATCACCGAGTGCGTGAAGACGAAGAAGGGCAATTTATTAGAGTTGGCTGTTAAGGCTGCCGGCTTGCGTGCGTCATTGGGAGAGATCTCCGATGCTTGTGAGGTTGTTGTAGGTCGTTATAAAGCAATTATTAGAACTATTTCGGGCGTGTATTCATCAGAAACTAAGAAAGACGCAGACTTCCAGAAAGCTTGCGAGCTTTGCGAGCAGTTCGCGAAGAAAGAAGGCCGTCAGCCTCGTATCATGATCGCTAAGATGGGTCAGGACGGACACGACCGTGGCGCTAAGGTTGTCGCTACCGGTTACGCTGACTGTGGTTTCGACGTAGATATGGGACCGTTGTTCCAGACTCCGGCCGAGGCTGCCCGTCAAGCTGTGGAGAACGACGTTCATGTAATGGGCGTTTCTTCCTTGGCCGCCGGTCATAAGACGTTGGTTCCACAGGTTATCGAGGAGTTGAAGAGATTAGGTCGTGAGGACATCATCGTTATCGCCGGCGGTGTAATCCCGGCTCAAGACTATGACTTCTTGTATAAGGCAGGTGTTGCCGCTATCTTTGGCCCGGGTACTTCTGTATCGAAGGCTGCTTGCCAGATCCTTGAGATCTTGTTAGGCGAATAAGTAGCGTTTAAACCTTACGGTTTTCAATAAAGAGAGGCCGGACAATTGATTTTGTCCGGCCTCTCTTTAGTAGTATGACGGGCATGCCATACATCTGTGGTGAAAGTCCATAAGGGGCGTAGTTGCCGACGAACCCTAAAGCGACTTGCAAGTTTCAAGCGGCGACGCTTGGGAGAGAAGAGGCAATAGCGAAATCGTGGCTTGACGAACAGAAATCTGATACCAAGGCGTATCAAGCGGACAAACTGGCTACAGACAGCGAAGTTCCCAAAGGCAACCGTAACCTTGATGCGTAAATCAGGCAGGTAAACGAGGAAAGATGTATGGCT
>NZ_JAAKDT010000041.1 GCF_011038785.1 Parabacteroides sp. ZJ-118 | reverse complement strand
CAGATAGGGCGCATCATGGAGATTGCCGACCGCTATGAGATACCGGTTATCGAGGATGCGGCGGAGGGCTTTGGCTCTCGTTATGATGGACGTATGTTGGGTACGTTTGGGAGATTCGGGGTGCTGTCGTTCAATGGGAATAAGATGATTACGACCAGTGGCGGCGGCGCGTTGATCTGTCCGGACGAGGCGGCCAAGCAAGAGATCCTGTTTTACGCTACGCAGGCTCGGGAGGCTTATCCGTATTACCAGCATGAGCGGATCGGGTACAATTACCGGATGTCGAATATTTGCGCGGGTATCGGGCGGGGTCAGATGACGGTGGCTGACGCTCACGTGGCCCATCATAAGCATACGTGTGATTTATATCGGGAGCTGTTGAAGGATGTGAGAGGGATCACCTTGCATGAGAATCCTTCCGGTCGTTTTGATAGTAACTATTGGTTGAATACGATTGTCTTGGATCCTTTATTGAGGGTGAAAGGGCAGGAGGAGGCTTATCAAGCAACGATACAAGGCGCTGTTGGTGGCGCGGGTGGCGTGACTCACGCGGCGGTTAACGCGCATACGGATTGTGAGCCGAATGCCAATGTCGAGGCGATGCGTATGGGACTTGACGCGATGGGTATAGAGTCCCGTCCTTTGTGGAAGCCAATGCATAAGCAACCTGTTTATAAGGATTGTCCGGCTTACGTGAATGGGGTGAGCGAGTCTTTGTTTAAGGTCGGGTTGTGCTTGCCTTCCGGCCCCTACGTTACCGATGACGATGTCCGTTACATCGTCGGAACAATCAAGGCCTCAATAATGGAATGGAAGTATTGCTTATGACTGGATGGGGTGCAGCTTTGAACTTGTCTGCATGAGACACCACAGGCAGATTAACTTCCCGGAGTTTTTGCGTGAGAGTAAAGCGCGTTGAATTCAGAGCCGATAGAAATGTGAGGCAATATTGCAAAGAACATTGTCTTTTTTGTTAGCTTTGCGGACTGAACGTAATAAATATTTACCCATGAACGATTTCCTTTCTTTGTTGAAGAAGAAGAATGATAAGTTTGTCGTAAAAAACTCGGGCTGCTCTGTACGGGATTTTTATTTTTTGATAGATTCGGATGAGCAGGGTGGTTTTGTTCAAGTAGTTGATCTACAGTTGAATCCGGTCAATCTAGATTTTCTTTATTATACGGGAGATGTGGCGCAGACCTTGCGTACGATATCGCATATTCAAGAGGAAAGGCAATTCCGGATATCTTGGGAGGGCGAGCTTGAAAAAGATCGACTGTATTTGAATGATTATCCATATCTTATCTATCAATTGATACGTTGCGATAATCTGTTGAATAGTGAGAAGAAAAATGTGACGGTAGCTGACGAGATGCTTTCGATCCGTCTGTTTCTGCGAGAGGCGGATAACGAAATCTATCCCTCCTTGCAGGGTCTGCCGGAAGGAGGAGGCGAGGAGGCTCGTGTGAAATTCCTGACAGATTCTTTTGTCTTGATCGGAGAGCGTATTTTCCCGGTAAATGCCTTGGGTGAAGGTTTTCGCCAGTTGGACGTATTCTTGGTGCCGTTCGGCAAGGATATGCTTGAAGAGTATCTGTCCGTATTTTATTCGTATGTGGAAAATATGGCGGTGGTTTATGAGGATTATCAGGTGATGGTGTCTGATCAGGTGGTTGCCACGGTTCCTACCTTGATTTTTGAGAAGGTGGATGTCGATAGGGCGCTTTATTTGCGTGTCACGCAGTCTTTACAAAATTTCCCGGTTCGTTTTTTAGAAGACTTCAACGTGGATTGGCTGGCTTCCTTGACCCAGGAACGACAGATCGTGTTGAAACGTATCGCTCGTTCTTCTTTGGATCAGCCTATAGAGCTGCTGGGAAAACTGATCTTGCGATATGCGCCTGATAGGGGCGCTCAAAAGGAGGTGTACCAAAAAGATGGTTTTTTCATCATACCCCCGGATACGGCTTCGCCTTTCCTGCTTCAAGCGCTGCCTCAGTTGTTGAGCGCTTTCCGTTTGTTGGGCGCTGACAAATTGAGGGAGTATCGTGTGAAACCGGTTCAACCGAAATTGAATGTCTCTTTCTCTTCGGGTATCGACTTCTTGGAGGGAACCTTGAACCTCGATATTGAGGGTGAGAGTTTCTCTTTGAATCAATTGTTAAGCCAATATAAGAAACAAAAATATATCTCTTTGTCCGATGGAAACCGGGCGATCCTGGATGAGGGGTATCTGCAGCGTTTGGAACGGGTTTTCAAGCATAAGCGGGGAGGAAAGATACAGGTGTCTTTTTTTGATCTTCCGGAAGTGGAGGACTTGCTGAAGCAGCGCCTGGAGGGAGAGGTGTTTGTTAGGCATCGTAAGGTGTATGACGGGTTTAATCATTTGAAAGACCAACCGCTGAAAATACCGAATGTGAAAGCGAGGTTGAGAGCATATCAGAAGGAGGGTATTAAATGGATTAAATATTTGTACGATAACAAGTTGGGTGGATGCTTGGCGGATGATATGGGGCTTGGGAAGACTTTGCAGGCGATCGCCGTGCTGACACTCGTTTATCCGAAGGTGAAGGAGCCTTCACTGATCGTGATGCCTCGCAGCTTGCTTTTCAATTGGCAAAATGAATTGGAGCGTTTCGCTCCCCAATTGTCCGTGTATACCTATTATGGCGGGCAGCGTGACATGAAGGAGGCGTTGAAATGCCAGCTGATCTTGACTACTTATGCCATCGTCCGCAATGACGCGGAGTTGTATTCGAAGCAGGCGTTCCATTATGTTATTTTGGATGAAAGCCAAAATATAAAGAATACGGAGGCGCAAGTCACGCAGGCGGTGTTGTTGTTGAATGCCGAGCATCGCTTGGCCTTGAGTGGTACGCCTATCGAGAATGACTTGACGGAGCTTTACTCGCTTTTCCGCTTCTTGAATCCCGCCATGTTCGGTAGCTTGGACGAGTTCAATACCCGTTATACGTTGCCGATACAAAAGAATAACGACAAGGATGTGCTTCTCGGCCTGCGACGTAAGATCTATCCCTTTATGCTGCGTCGGTTGAAGAGTGAGGTGCTGAAAGAGCTTCCGAATCGTATAGATAACACGCTTTACGTGGAAATGAATACGGAGCAGGCTCGTCTTTACGAACAGCGCCGTACGTATTACTATCAGCAGGTAAAGCAAACGATAGCCTCGGAAGGTTTGCAAAAGTCGCAGTTTGTCATGTTTCAGGCGTTGAATGAGCTTCGACGTATCGCTTCCGTGCCGGAAAGCCTTAGTGACGGACGGGTTGCCTCTCCTAAGTTGGAGGTCTTGATGGATTCTGTGACAGAAGCCGTGGCTAACGGGCATAAGGTGGTGATCTTTTTTAATTATATCGCGGGGATCGAGTTGGTGGGGGATAAGCTGAATGATTATGGCATCGATTTCACCAGCATGACCGGTTCTACCCATGATAGAAAAAGCGTGATAGAACGATTCCAAAATGATCCTCACTGCCGGGTATTGTTGATGACCTTGAAAACCGGTGGAGTGGGGTTGAACCTGACGGTTGCCGACATGGTTTATATCTTTGAGCCGTGGTGGAACAAAGCTGCCGAGGAGCAGGCGATCAATCGTCTGCATCGTTTTGGGCAAACTGCGAAAGTACTCTGTTTTTCTATCTTGACAAAAGGTAGCATCGAGGAGAAGATCTGTTTGTTGCAACGGAAGAAAGCGGAGCTGTTCGAGGGTTTGATTGGCAGTGATAGTAGTTCCGCGAAACATTTGAGCGAGGAGGATATAAATTATATTTTAGGTTGACGTAAAACTGTTTTTTTGAGGATGAACAATCAAAAAAGTAATACAAGGGAAGGGCAGAAGCAAAAGTTGGTATTGTATATGCCGGATCGAGCCAAGATGCGGGAATGTAAGCATTTCATGGATATGTGTACCGTGAATCAGCTTCTTCCGAAATTCAAGCAATTGAAAGCGTTGTTGGAAACCCAGGAATGCGTGTTGATGACAGAGGGTGGAGAAAGGGATATTCCGTTAGAGTTACGGAAAATGTTAAACAAGAAAGGTAATCCTTATAAGGGTGAGTTGCTCGATTTCCTGGCTTTCTTTATGGCTGATAGTCGTAATTTCGGAGCCTATTTCCACTTGCTCCCACGGCGGCAGCAACAGCTTTGGACTTTGTTGGTCAGAAATTATTTTGCCAGCAATGATTTGCAGAAGAGGGAGACGGGTGTGAGCTGGATCTCCTTCTCGAAAAAAAGTTATTTTGGGTATCGAGATGTCGAGGTTTCTTCTGATATCCCTTGGTTTGAGGCATTCCGGGTAGACCGTCCGTATCCCCAGGATCCTGAGTATTATTTATATATACCTCGTTTCTTGCGCCCGTTCTTATATCCTTTTTTCTTTCCGGAGGCGCAAGGGAAACTGGATGTGTCGGTTGCCCTGCCGGAGGGTGAGGCTTTGACTACTTTTACCGGTGAGAGGAAGATTTTGGAGTTGTTGCCGGTGTTGGATACTTTTTACAGGCAAGGCCTGTTGGATGTGGGTAAAAACGGGAAGTTGGGCGCGATGGTTTTGAATAAAGTGAGTAAGTTGCTCTGTGTGGACGAATTCTTTCCCGGAACCGCGGATAAAATGGCATCTTCTCTTTATAAGTCAATGTTGCTTAACTCTTATGTGCAGTATCGTACTTTTGTGAAAAAGGAAGAAAGTCCGGAATTGTTCATCAAAAATATGATAACCTTTTTCACTTCCAATAGATCTTTTTTATTGAGTATGGCTTTGCCGCATATAAATGGGATACGCTCTACGATGATGTGTGATACCTATGTGTGTGAATTGACTTCGTGCATCATGGCTCTGTTGGCTTCCATGGACTCTGCTTGTTGGGGTACGGTCGAGTCGTTGCGCATGCGGCTTTATTTTTCAGAACCCGGGTTTTGCTATAATGTGCTGTTCAATTATTATGTCTTGGGAAGAGCGAACTTTACGAATAGTAAACAAGGTAAAGAATTGATTATCTTGGATGAAATTTATGAGGAAATGAGTGTGCCCTTTATTAAGGGATTCCTTTTCTTGTTGGCATCGTTGGGGCTTGTAGAGATTGCTTACGGGGATTATGATCCCGATTCGTGTTCCTATTGTGACTCCCTTCGTTATTTTCGTCTTACCGCATTGGGACAGTATGTATTAGGGATTAAAAAAGAATATAGATTGGAACTGAATGAGAATGTGGGATTTGAGGTAGACGAGGATAACCTGATTATTCGTTCGGTTCGAGAGAGAAATCCTTATGAATCGCTGATGGCTGATATCGCTGAACAGATAAGCGCGCATCGTTATAAGGTCTCTTATGAAAGTTTCCTTAAGAATTGCGCGGATGCTAGTGATGTGGAGAAGAAGATTGATTTCTTCCGTATGCATGTATGTCAGCGTCCCCCTCAGATATGGGAGGATTTCTTTTTGAATCTACAACGGCGAAGTATGCTATTTCAAGAGGTTTTATCCAAAAGATATGTTATCTATCGTTTGGACGCGGAAGATAAGGATTTATTACGTTTGGTGTCTTCGGATAAATATTTACGTCAGTATTCCCTGCGTGCCGAATCTTATTTATTGTTGGTGGACTCTCTGCATTTGCGAGAGGTGAAAAATCGATTGAAGGAATTGGGATATTTGATTTAAAAGTCACAAAAAAGGAGGCATATCTTTTAAAGATACGTCTCCTCTTTTTGTATATTTATATCTATAACTTAATAAATCTTGTCAAGATCAACTGCTTTGACTCTGAAGATATGACCGTTACGAGAGAATACCAACTCTCCGTCTTCCTTCTTCTTCTGATTCACCAAACGCTGAAAAGCTATATTTGCTCCCTTTACTATATTCTCTTCGAATTCTCTAACTTCTTGTTCATTCATGATGTTCAAGTTTTGTAAAAATGTCTAGATTATACACTTCCCTTTTATCATTCTTGAATCCCTTGGCGATCACTTCCATGGGAGACATCGAATTATCTGTTATCATCCAATAGTCACTAATAGGAAGGTATAGCTCAAATAAATTGTGGATGCCGGCCTCATACCGACGCCGTATCGTCGCTTCCGGAATACCGTGACCTCCGGCGGCTACCCTCATTTTCACACGTTCCACGGCTAGATCCGGCGTATTCAACCAGAAGTAAAGCAATGTAACATAATAACCTTCCCTTTGTGCTTCCCGTATCAGGTTCGCGACCGAACGGGTGGCCAGCGTAGTTTCCATCGCGAAAGTCTCACCCGCACTGATGAGTTCCTTTATCCGCTTATACATAATACGACTAGCTTCAACGGCGACGGCTATACTGTCTGCATTAAAAGGGGAAAGTCCCTTGGCTATCTCGTCTGAGTTAACAAACTCCTTACATTTTAGCATTTCCGGCAAAATAGTGAAGGAAGCTGTTGTTTTTCCTGCTCCGTTGCAACCCGATATTATGTACAAATATGGCACTGTCTGCTGTTTTTGATGCTGCAAATATATGTAATAGTTTTTTAATATGTATCGTTTTATTTCTCAAAAATCGTGAAAATGTGCAGGAAATGTACTTTTAACGAAAAGGTTTGTTGGGAAAAGTGGTGGTTTTGTTAATTTTTATACCCAAAGTAGATCACTCATGATTCCGTCGGAAACGAAGATTCCTGACGTGGATAAAATCAATTTGTCACCGGTTTGTCGTAAGAGACCTTGGTCGATATGGGGTTGAGCTTGCTTTTGACAATAAGAAAGGAGCTTGCTGCCAAATTTTGTCCGGATATCAGCGAAAGAGACTCCCCACATGGTCCGAAGGCCGGTGATGATGAAGTCGTTGTACCGGGTGTATAGATCTAAATCCTCGGATTCTATTGCCGGATGCCCATTTTCTATACCTTCTATATATATAGGTAGAGAAGATGGATTCCATTCCCGCTCTATCCCGTTATAAGAATGGGCGGAAGGGCCGAGGCCCAGATATTTCT
This sequence comes from Parabacteroides sp. ZJ-118, assembly GCF_011038785.1. GTDB lineage: Bacteria > Bacteroidota > Bacteroidia > Bacteroidales > Tannerellaceae > Parabacteroides. The sequence continues at coordinate 22,421 of NZ_JAAKDT010000041.1, read as the reverse complement.
TCCCGGTCCAGTAGGAGCTGTTGTGCTTGGAGAAGAACCCGGGACGGGCGAAATTAGAGATCTCGTAATGCAAATAGCCCGCTTCTGCCAGCCGATCCATTAATGTGGAAAAGAACGAGACGCTTAACTCCTCGTCTACAGGAGTCACTTTCCCCGCCTCCATCAATTTATAGAGTGCGGTACCTTCCTCGTAAATGAGGTGGTAGGCGGAAAGATGGGGGACATTCAACCGGATCGCTTGTCGCAAATTTTCTTCCCATGCTTGCTTCGTTTGGTTGGGAAGTCCGTAGATCAAATCGATACTGATATTTGTAATCCCATATTCCTGGCATAGTCCTACCGCTTGAATCGCTTGTTCCCGGTCATGACGACGATTCAGAAAACGCAAATCTTCCGGATGAAAACTCTGTACGCCCATGCTGACCCGGTTAAAAGGATAATTACGGAGAAGCGATACATATTCCCGCTTCATGTCGTCCGGATTCGCCTCTAAGGTAATCTCCGCTTGCCCGGCTACATCAAAATGACGGTAGATGGCTTCAAATATCTTGCCGAAATCCTTCTCATCCAATTGGGAAGGTGTACCGCCCCCGAAATAAATGGTTTCTACCACTTCGTTCCCTATATATCCCCTCCGCGCTTCCAGCTCTTTTGTAAGTGCGTTTATATACGGCTCTTTATACTTTGTTTCCGTATTGGAAAAAAAGTCACAGTATAGACACCGCTTGGCGCAAAAAGGAACGTGGATGTATAAGCCTGCCATCTGTATGGACACAATTAAACCTCTACGCGAAGATAGGTTTTTTAATCCAAAAAAATACTGCTGCTGCACAACATAGTTCTCAAACACCGGACAATAATTGCTTTTTTCCTTTACAATCTCTAATTTGCGCCCTCGTGGAAGTGATTCACGCTAAATAAACGTATTGTTAAACTTAAATAAATCCTGATATCATGAAAGTATACCAAACAAATGAAATTAAGAACATCTCTATCTTGGGAAGTTCGGGCTCTGGGAAAACCACTCTCGCTGAGGCTATGCTTTACGAGGGTGGAGTTATAAAACGTCGCGGCTCCGTTGAGGCAGGGAATACGGTGTCTGACTATTTCCCGGTTGAGAAAGAGTATGGATACTCGGTGTTCTCAACCGTTTTCAGTGTAGAATGGCAGGATCGGAAGCTAAATTTCATCGATTGTCCGGGTTCGGATGATTTCGTGGGAGGAGCTGTCTCCGCTCTGAATGTCACGGATACGGCGCTGATGGTGTTGAATGCCCAGTATGGTGTTGAGGTCGGAACCGTTAACCAGTTCCGGTATACTGAACAATTCCATAAACCGGTGGTTTTCGTTGTCAACCAGCTTGATAATGATAAAGCTGACTATGAGGGAACCATCGCCCAGTTGAAAGATCGTTGGGGCAGTAAGGTCGTTCCTATCCAATATCCGATTAGCTGCGGCTCTTCTTTCAATGCCGTGGTGGATGTGCTAAAAATGAAGATGTATCGTTGGAAACCCGAAGGAGGAGTCCCCGATGTATTGGAAATCCCGGCGGAGGAAATGGATAAGGCGATGGAGTTACATCAAGCCTTGGTGGAAGCCGCCGCTGAGAACGACGATATGTTGATGGAGAAATTCTTCGAGGAGGGCGCGTTGAGCGAGGACGATATGCGTGCCGGCATCCGTGCGGGCTTGGTTACTCGCGGTATGTTCCCGGTATTCTGCGTATGTGCCGGTCGTGATATGTGCGTTCGTCGTACGTTGGAGTTCTTGGGTAACGTGGTTCCTTGTACCGACAAGATGCCTCGTCTGGTTACTACGGAAGGCGTGGAGGTGACCCCGGACTCGAATGGCCCTACCAGCTTGTTCTTCTTCAAGACTACCGTGGAACCTCATATCGGTCAGGTTTCCTATTTTAAGGTGATATCAGGAAAAATAAAAGAAGGTGACGACTTGATGAATGCCGATCGTGGTTCCAAGGAGCGTTTCACGCAGTTATTCGCGGTAGCCGGACAAACTCGTACCCCGGTTGCGGAAATGGTGGCGGGTGATATCGGAGCGACTGTTAAATTAAAGGATGTTCGCCGGGGTAATACATTGAACGGAAAGGGTTGTGATTACCGTTTCGACTTCATTAAATATCCGGATCCGAAATATCGTCGTGCTATCAAGCCCGTTAATGAGGCTGACGCCGAGAAGATGATGGAAATCTTGGTACGTATGCGTGAGGAAGACCCGACATGGGTGATTGAGCAGTCCAAGGAATTGAAGCAGACAATCGTCTCCGGCCAAGGTGAGTTCCACCTTCGTACATTGAAATGGAGAATCGAGAATAATGATAAATTGCCGATCGAATATCTGGAGCCGAAGATTCCGTATCGTGAGACGATCACGAAAGCGGCTCGTGCGGATTACCGCCATAAGAAACAATCCGGTGGCGCGGGTCAGTTCGGTGAGGTTCACTTGATTATCGAGCCTTATTATGAGGGTATGCCCGCTCCGGATACCTATCGTTTCGGTGGGCAGGAGTATAAGATGAATGTTCGTGATACTCAGATGATTGATTTGGATTGGGGTGGTAAGGTCGTGTTCGTAAACTGTATCGTTGGTGGTGCTATCGACGCTCGTTTCTTACCGGCTATCCTGAAAGGTATTATGGGACGGATGGAGCAAGGACCCTTGACTGGTTCGTATGCTCGTGACGTACGTATCTGCGTATATGATGGTAAGATGCACCCGGTAGACAGTAATGAAATCTCTTTCATGCTTGCCGGACGTAATGCTTTCAGTACCGCTTTCAAAGAGGCCGGTCCTAAGATCTTGGAGCCTGTTTACGATGTCGAGGTTGCCGTACCTGCCGATTATCTGGGCGATGTGATGAGCGACTTGCAAGGACGTCGTGCCTTGATTATGGGTATGAATAGCGAGAAGGGATTTGAGAAATTATTGGCGAAAGTTCCTTTGAAAGAGATGTCTAACTATTCCACTTCATTAAGCTCCATTACGGGCGGACGTGCTTCGTTTACGATGAAGTTCGCCAGTTACGAGTTAGTTCCTGCCGATGTACAAGAGAAGTTGTTAAAGGCTTACGAGGCTACTCAATCAGAAGAATAGGTAAAGTAAAGTGTCATCATAATTTTTTAATATTTAAAGTTAAATGAGAGAAGGCCGGCTTTGTGAAGAGCTGGCCTTTTTGTTATATCTTTTTCACCGGGTTGTCGTGAACTTGTAATGCCGAAGGTATTCTTTTGTATCATCTTAAACAAGGAAAAGATGATATTAAGAAAGTACTATCCGACTATTGTCCTCTCGGATATCCATCTGGGATCGGAGCACTCCCGGACGGAGGAGGTCACCCATTTTCTCAAGCACGTAGATTGCGATCGATTGATCCTGAATGGTGATATCATCGATGGCTGGCAATTGAAGAAATCCGGTAAACGCTGGAAACAAAAGCATACCGATTTCTTTAAGGTATTGATGAAGATGATGGAGAAAAGGGGTACGGAGATTGTCTATGTGGTGGGGAACCATGATGATTTTCTCGACAGCCTGGCTCCTTTTAAGTTCTCCAATATATCGATCGTAAAGGATTATTTACTGGAGACGAGGCTGGGAAAACGCTACTTCGTGACACATGGCGATATTTTCGATACGGTTACGACCCATATGCGTTGGCTTGCCATGCTCGGGGATGTGGGATATACTTTTCTATTGTGGTTGAATAAGGTCTACAACCATCGTCGAGAGCGGCAAGGAAAACCGTATTTCTCTTTATCTCAAGAGGTGAAACACCGGGTGAAAAGCGCGGTCTCTTATATCTCGGCGTTTGAGAAAGAGCTGGTACGCTTGGCGGAGGCCAAGCATTTGGATGGGATTATTTGCGGTCATATTCATCAAGCGGCGAACGTATGGTATGGTAATGTGCATTATCTAAATTCCGGTGATTGGGTGGAAAGCATGACCGCTCTCGTGGAGGATGAACAAGGAGAGTGGAATATTGTTACATATAATAATGTACAACTGTATGCGGATGCCGTATGAAAATCCTGTTTATCATACAAGGTGAGGGTCGTGGGCACTTGACCCAAGCGTTGTCCTTACGCCAGAAATTGATGGCTGAAGGACATGAGATCGTTGGTGTGTTGGTAGGGAAGAGCCCGGCTCGCCATTTGCCGGATTTCTTCTTGAATAAGATACAATCTCCGGTATATCCGTTTGAAAGTCCGAATTTTTTACCGACGGCCAAGAATAAACAAGTGAAATTGATGCGTAGCGTACTATATAACGTACTGCGTCTGCACAAATACATGGGAAGTATCCGTTATATCGATCGGATGATTCGGCAGACGGACGCGGATGTTGTCGTGAATTTCTACGAGCTGCTGACGGGGCTGACTTACTTGCTTTTCCGTCCGAAAGCGACGATGGTATGTATCGCCCATCAATACCTTTTCTTGCATCCGGACTTCGCTTTCCCAAAGCGGGACTCATTGTCGTTGGCATCGCTACGGCTTTTCACGAGATTGACGGCGATAGGCTCCGTCAAAAAATTAGCCTTGTCTTTCCGGAAGATGCGTGAGGTGCCATTGGAAGGGATAGTCGTGGTCCCTCCTTTATTAAGGCAAGAGGTCTTGGATATGGTTCCTTCGAACGGCGGCTATTTGCATGGTTATTTATTAAATAGCGGGTTTAGTGAGGAGATCTGTTCTTGGCATTCCCGCCATCCTTCGGTTCCGATGCATTTCTTTTGGGATAAGAAGGAGCAACGGGCCGAGGTGAGAATAGACGATTGCCTTTCTTTTCATCAACTGGATGATACACTGTTTCTGCGCTATATGTCGGGGGCGAAGGCTTATGCTACGACCGCCGGGTTCGAATCTGTTTGTGAGGCGATGTATCTGAATAAACCTGTATTGATGGTTCCTACACATATTGAGCAAGCTTGCAATGCTTACGATGCCTCTTTATCGGGTGCGGGCGTTGTCGCTGATCGTTTTGATCTAGACGCGTTATTATCCATTTCGGAAAATCATACGGGAAATCCGCTCTTCCGGCATTGGGTGAAACAGGCGGATTGGCTTATTCTTCGCGAGTTCCGTGAGGATTTGTTGCGTGAGGAACATCCGGTAACGAGCCTAGGGCGGATCACGACAAATTGGGTGGCACGTCTGGGGAGATTCCTGCCTATCTAGGAATTCTATTGGTACGAAGTATAATGTATAGCCATTATCGTGACAAAATTTTGCCATATATATGACAAGACTTTGCCACGATAAATGTCAACAGCGAGGTCTATAAGTGATTCAACGCTTGCTCGATATCGGCGATGATATCGTCCGCGTTCTCGATACCTACAGAGAAGCGGATCAAGTCCGGAGCTACGCCTGCCTCTATCAATTGCTCGTCGCTCAGCTGGCGGTGCGTATGGCTGGCCGGATGAAGCACGCAAGTACGGGCATCCGCTACGTGAGTTACGATAGCCGCGAGTTTCAAGCTATCCATAAACTTGATCGCCACCTCGCGTCCTCCTTTCAACCCAAAGGATAATACGCCGCAAGAGCCATTCGGCAAATACTTCTTGGCGAGTTCATGGTACGGATTGCCTTCCAATTCCGGATAGTGTACCCACGCTATCTTATCGCATTTCTGTAGCCATTGCGCTACCGCCAAGGCGTTTTTGCAATGCCGCGGTACGCGAAGGTGCAAGGTCTCCAACCCTAGATTCAAGAGGAATGCGTTTTGCGGGGATTGGATCGCCCCAAGGTCGCGCATTAGTTGGCTGGTCGCTTTCGTGATGAATGCTAATTTCCCGAATGCCTTGGTATAGGTCAATCCGTGGTAAGAAGGATCCGGTTGGCAAAGCCCCGGGAACTTCCCGGCATGCGCTTCCCAATCGAAATTGCCGCTATCCACGATACAACCGCCTACGCTCGTGGCATGGCCATCCATATATTTAGTCGTGGAGTGCGTAACGATATCCGCTCCCCATTCGAACGGACGGCAATTGATCGGTGTGGCGAACGTATTATCGACGATCAAGGGTACTCCATGATTATGGGCGATGCGGGCAAACTTCTCCACATCCAATACCATAACGCCCGGATTGGAGATCATCTCGCCGAACATCGCTTTTGTATTCGGGCGGAAAGCCTCGGAGATCTCTTCCTCGCTTGCGTCTTGATCAACGAATGTGCATTCGATTCCCAGCTTTTTCAAGGTAACGGCCAATAGATTGTAAGTGCCGCCGTAAATGCTGGTCGCGCTTACGATATGGTCGCCGGCCTCGCAAATATTGAAGAAAGCGAAAAAGCTGGCGGCCTGCCCGGATGAGGTCAGCATAGCGGCCACGCCACCTTCCAATGCCGCGATCTTGGCGGCTACAGCCTCGTTTGTCGGGTTTTGCAGGCGGGTATAGAAATAACCGCTTTCCTCTAAATCGAACAATTTGGCCATCTGCTCACTCGTCTCATACTTGAATGTCGTGCTTTGATAGATCGGGAGGACACGGGGGTCTCCTTTCTTGGGTTGCCAACCGGCCTGTACGCACAGGGTCTCCGGTTTGAATTTGTTATCCATATAGGTTGTTTTTTATTGAATGTCATTTTGGTCGCGAATGTACGGAAAAATCGGTAAGATTTGTTCCGCTTACGCTTACAAGATCTTCTTCTGTAAGATACTGAACCAGATGAAAGCGATAATACCTTTTAGCATGCTGGAAATGCTGATCGCCCACCAAACCCCCGTAATACCTAGTCCCGCCGCGGCCAGCCCGATGGCCAAAGGTATGCGCAGGGTGTTACACGAGATACTGATGATCGCCGGTGGAACCGTTCGGCCAGTACCGTAGAACATGCCTTGCGTAGTAATTTCCAACATCATGAGGATCATCGAATAACCATCGATCCGGAGAAACAGGCCACCAGACTCGTAAGCGGCTTGCTCCGGCACGATCAGCGAGAAAACCTCGCTACCGTAAAAGACAAATAGCAACGTGCAGAGTACACCGATGATCGAAGTCATTTTAAGCGTCGTATGATAAGCGGTCAAGATACGTTCTTTTTTGTGTGCGGCGTAGTTCTGGGCAGTGAAAGCGGAGAGGGCCGTACTGAAGCCTTGAGAGGTGTTCCATGCGATCGCCTCCATTTGTCCGCCTGCCGTAAGTGTCATCAAACCGATATGCCCTCCGTAGGTGGAAGCTGTACGAGCCATAAAAAGATTGATGATCGCGAAGAATGTATTTAATAACGCCACCGGCAGGCCTAATTGGAAGATCCGCTTGGTGTATCGTCCCTTTAAACGGACAAAGAACGGGAATCCTCCGAACAATTTATTCCGGAACGTTAGCTGATAGGCGAATAATCCGCAAACCACCGCTTGGGAGATCCACGTAGCCCAAGCCGCGCCTGTCGTACCCAAATGGAAGCCGAGTATAAACAAAGGGTCTAACGCCATATTCAATAAAAGACCTGTCCCGCTAATATAAAATGGGACCTTGCTCAATCCCGCCGCGTTATGAATCCCGGTAAACGCAGCCGATAGGAAAATAAACGGGAATGCGGAAGCGACGATTCGCAAATATTCCGCAGCGTTCAATGCGATCGGCGCTTCCAGTTTGTAGAAGCCGATAATCGGATGAGCGAGAACGAATAACAAGAATCCCCAACAAAGCGAGAGGATCAAGGCGATCGTTAGGTTATGGGAAGCGAATCCTTGGGCATCTTCCACGTTTTGCGCCCCGATACTTTGTCCGACACTCACCTCCGAGCCTACTTTATTCAAGTAAGAAATCGAGTTCGTCATCCAAGTAAGGATACCAACGGCACCGATAGCGGCTACGGCCTCGCTTCCCAACCGGCCTACCCAAGCCATGTCGGTGATGCTATAGGCCATTTGGATGAATGAGGTACCCATGATCGGCATCGCCAGATTGAATAGTTGCCGGGAGATGACCCCTTCGGTCAGATTTTTCGTTCCTTGCATGATCGTTTGTTTAATCGTGTGCGAAAGTAGAAATAATTTTGCTACCTTTAGCGACGTTAACAGTAAAGAATAGTATGATGATAACGAGACGGAATTTTTTGAAAGCAGGTGCCGCCGTGGCCGCGCTGAGTGTCGTACCGAATGGCTTTGCCTCTATCTTGGCAAAGAAAGGGAAAGCGATAGGTGTGCAATTGTATAGTGTGCGGGATGACTTGAAAACAGATTTTGATGGTACGATGAAAGCTTTGGTGGATATCGGTTATAAACGGATGGAAGCCGCCGGTTATCGGGATGGGAAGTTTTACGGGAAATCCCCGGCCGAGATGAAGAAATATCTGGCGGATCTGGGTGCCCGTATGATAGGTTCCCATACCGGAAGCGGTTTGCTGGCGGAGGGTGATGCCAAAGGCTGGGACTTCTGGAAAAAGAATGCCGCCGATACGGCAGAGGTAGGCTGTAAATGGATTGTTCAGGCGGGTTATCCCTCCACAGATATCAAGAGCCTTTCGGACGTGAAGCGCTTGGCGGATCAATTTAATAAATGTGGTGAGATCGCGAAGGCGAATGGGTTGCGTTTCGCTTTCCATAACCATGTGGATGAATTCCATGAGTTGGAAGGGAAGATCCCGTTCGACGTGATGATCGAGAATACGGATAAAGGGTTGGTTACTTTCCAGATCGATACGGCTCAATTAGTGTATGGCGGTTTTAAATGCCATGATTACGTGAACCGTTATCCCGGTCGTTTCGCCAACTGGCACTTGAAAGACGCGAACGCGGATGGAAAGGGTAGCACGGAGATGGGCGCCGGAATCGTAGACTTCAAGTCCTTATTCGCTGTGGCGGAGAAGGCCGGATTAGAGGATTACTTCATCGAGCAAGAGCGTTATAATATGACACCGTTGCAAGCGATGAAACATGATTACGACTTCTTGATGAATGCTTCTTATGTGAAGTGGTAAACAGGAATATAGGCGTTGCCTTATGCCTATATCGGTGTAAGGCTGCGCCTATATCGTTATTTCTTAACGGATAAACAGGAGTTCCCGATACTTCGGCAACGGCCACATTTGGTTGTCTACCATCAGTTCCAGATCATCGATATGGTCACGGATCTCGTCCAAATAAGGGGCTACCGAGTCATGGTAAGCGATCGCCTTTTCCCGCATATCGGTCAAGCGGTTCGCTTTCTTGCGGGCCTCTACCATCTCATCCACTTTCTTGGTCACGGCACAGATATGTCCGGCTATCTTACGAACCAAGCGACGGGGCTCTTCTGACATGTCGTGAAATTCCGGTTCGTCTCCGAATGTCTCTTTCAGCTTCGCTATATTATCCAGCAATACACTCTGGTAACGAACGGCTACTGGGATGATATGATTCAAGGATAGATCTCCTAATACACGAGCCTCGATCTGTATCTTTTTGATATAGACTTCCCATTTTACTTCATTACGTGCTTCCAATTCTTTCCGGGTAAGTACGCCGGTAGATGTGAACATCTCGATCGACTCCGGTTTAAGATAAGCGTCATATTGCAAGGGAACACTGTTTTGACAATCCAGACCTCGCTTGGCGGCCTCCTTTTTCCATTCGTCCGAATAACCGTTCCCGTCGAAACGGATCGGCTTGGATTCCTTGATATAGGCTTTCAATACCTTGAAGATCGCTACTTCTTTGCTTTTCCCTTCCGCTTGTAAAGTCTCTACGTCCTTCTTGAATTGTCGCAATTGATAGGCTACGGCGGAATTCAATGCCAACATAGCCGATCCGCAGTTCACGGAAGAGCCCGGGGCACGGAACTCAAAACGGTTTCCGGTGAAAGCGAAAGGAGAGGTACGGTTACGATCCGTATTGTCCAACAGCAGTTCGGGGATCTGCCCGAAGCCAAGATGCAAACCCTTTTTATCGTCTACCTCGATAGCGTCCTCAATAGAACTATTCTCGAACTTATCCAAGATATCGCTGATTTGCGTCCCGAGGAAAGTGGAGATGATAGCGGGAGGTGCTTCGTTCGCGCCTAGGCGGTGTGCGTTCGTGGCGGAAGCGATACTCGCTTTTAATAAGGCGTTGTATTTATAAACGGCCATGATGGTGTTCACCACGAAAGTGATGAAGCGTAGATTATCCTCACGGTCCTTACCCGGAGAGAATAAATTTATGCCCTTGTCCGTTCCCATAGACCAGTTACAATGTTTACCGGAACCGTTTACCCCGTTGAAAGGTTTCTCGTGCAATAATACACGGAAATTATGACGGCGGGAGACACGTTTCATGACCGACATCAATAATTGGTTATGGTCGTTGGCCAGGTTACATTCCTCGTAAATAGGAGCTAGCTCGAACTGGTTGGGGGCTACCTCGTTATGGCGGGTCTTTACCGGGATTCCCAATTTGTAGCATTCGGTTTCCAAGTCTTTCATGAATTCTTGCACACGAGAGGGGATGGCACCAAAATAGTGGTCGTCTAATTGTTGGTTCTTCGCACTCTCATGTCCGAGCAAGGTACGCTCGGTGAGTGAGAGGTCCGGACGAGCGGAATACAAGTCCTCGTCAACAAGGAAATATTCCTGTTCCCAGCCTAGGTAAGTAATTATCTTATTGACATCCTCATCGAAATACTGGTATACCTCTTTGGCGGCTTCTCCCAATACCTCGATAGAGCGGATCAGCGGGGTCTTATAATCTAGCGCTTCACCGGTATAAGCGATAAATACGGTTGGGATACAAAGTGTGTCATCTACGATAAAAGCGGGAGAGGAAGGGTCCCAAGCGGAGTAGCCGCGGGCCTCGAAGGTATTGCGAAGTCCACCGTTCGGGAAACTGGAGGCATCCGGTTCTTGCTGGACGAGCAACTTGCCGCTGAACTCCTCGATCATGCCACCGTTGCCATCGTGTTCCACAAAAGCGTCATGTTTCTCGGCAGTACCATCGGTAAGCGGTTGAAACCAGTGGGTGTAATGAGTGACCCCTTTTTCCAATGCCCACATACGCATGCCGGCTGCCACATGATTGGCGATTTCCCGGTCGATAGGTATGCCATTGTCAATGGCGTGGGTCAAGGCTTTGTACGTTTCCTTGGAGAGATATTTCTGCATCGCCTTTCGGTTGAAGACATTCTCGCCATAGTACTCAGATACTTTGTGTTCGAGAGTAACGGCTTCCACGGCCTTTCGGTTGGATGCCTTCTCCACTGCATTAAAGCGTGAGATTGACATTGTTGAATTGTTTTATGTGTTTACGACGCGAATGTACGGTAAAAACGGAAAAGCCGAATAAAAAGGGCGGAAGTTTTTTGGCGCACTCCCCGCAGGTCCATCGGACTAAATTCAAATCTGAAAAGAAACTTGGTGAGTTTAATGAAATAACTTACCTTTGCGCTTGTAATGGTTCTACTATTATCAATGTCGCAAATCCGTCGGGATGGAACTTGTCTAACCAATAAAATGTTTTATAATGGAAAAAAACAACTGCGAAAGCTGCCCGCTCAGGGCGAAATACGACCGTGCCCCCAAATCGGTATGGGGGCGCATCTGGCGCTGGCACATCAACTTCTGCCCGGGTTGGAAGGGCTACTTTAAAGGTCTGGTACCCGAGCGGCAGGCAGAGCTACGCAAACAGTACCACTTCACGAAGTATTGATGGGCGCAAAAGCCGGACGGTGCTGCCGGGATGTACACCTGGCACATAGACAAGGAATTCACTTGCGAAACTTAAGCTGCTTTTTTAACGAACTATTGTTATTATTTCTTCGGTCTACAAATATCGAAAACAATCAGAACACCTGATTCCGCAACCACTCCCCCAGAAAGCGGTCGTATATTATATAACCGCAAGAAGTTTGATAGACCAGTTCGTTGTCAAGCAATTTTTTCAATGAGGCTCTGACACTGCTCGCCGCACGGAGTCTGTGTTTGCTGATAAAATCCCCAGCCAGCACCTCTTTGACACAGCCCTCTTGGGCGATGGCTTTCAAAAGACGGACATGACCTGGTGAATATGCTTTCAATAAGTCCGCATACGAATAACTTTGTTCAGAAACAATCTGCTGTACCGCATATGCGACCAGTTCCTCATCCACATGCCGATTATAACCATATAGACGGTTGAGAAGATTCTGAATATACCATGTGTGACCTTCAAACTTGTCGTAAATCGCCTCAAAAACCTCCAGTGGCAGTTGTAAATTGTGCTCTAAAAAATGTCCCGTTGCAAAATCGGCATACTTGTCCCGGTCGATAGCCCCGATAGTAAGCAATTGCGTACTCTGGTAAAACGGTTTCTTTGACGACGTGAACATCTCCTGCATCACGTGCTGCTTACTGCCGGCAAAAATGAAATTGACATTAGGCACAAACTGAATATATGAACGCAACAGTGCTTCCACGCCCTTTTCAGGATATTCAGCAATCTGCTGGAATTCATCAATGGCAATATAGCATCGTTTCTCCGAAGAGCCGAGATAGTCGAATATCTCTTTCAGCGTGGCCTCTTCTTCCGCAGGAGCAACATCTATCGTTACTTTGGGAACGCCTGTCAATTCGTCAAGGGTGAATACCGGGCGACAACTGCGAATAAACTGCCGGATACGGCTCAATGCTTTTTGAGGTACTGTATCCAACTTCCCCAATACAGCATTGGCAAACAAACGCACAAAATCTCCTAATGACTGTGTGGGATATATATCCATATAGATGGTGACAATATCCGGCTCTTCTCCTTTCAGACGGTAAAAAGCATGACGAATCAAACCGGTCTTGCCCATACGGCGCGGAGCGATCAGTGTAATATTACGCCCATTATAAAGCGCATCGAGAATTGTCGCTGTTTCCATCTCACGATCGCAGAAAAACTCCGGACTATGATACCCGGCAATCAAAAAAGGATTATTCGGCCTCATTGCATTGTCATTTTAACGTTGCGTAATTATCGTAACGCAAATATCACAACAAATTCCAGAATAACCAAGAAATCTGCTAAATAATGTGAGTTCGATATAAGCAAATACACCCAATACACATAGAAACCCTGTGCTATATCTTTGGTGAGATATCTTATTATTATTTTTTATCCATATTTTTTACTCCTCAAACTCTAATTTCGGTAATTCTTTCACTATCTCCACTGTTTGCACCGATACATTGATGACGCGCAACAGGAGATTGAAGATGTATTTTTCGTCGTTGTGCTCGCGTGCCCAATCGTTGGGGTCGTTGGGGATGCCGCTTTTCTTGTCGGTTGTTATGGCGTAGCGTTCCATAATCCACTCGATGGCAGACTTGCCGTTTACTACATATTCGTAGGCTTCGGCAGGGATGTTTTCTATGGTAATCCCCTCGTTATAATGGATGATGCTCTTGTCTGCGGTCTTGCTCTCTTTCTTAGCAAAGCGCATCTTTTCCACGTGGTAATTGATGGCTTCGCCTTTGTTTGTGTATGCGCCAAACTGCACGATGCAACCTTTGTAGGGTTCTATGGTCTCGTAGTTCAGGTGCAGTTCGGCAAGCTCGCGACCGGTTTTGCTAAACGCCCAAAAATCTTCTGCTCTTTCCACCAAGGGCAGACGAGGCAATGACTTCTTTAAGTCGGTGGCAAAGGTAGTACGGTAGTCGGGCGAATGGAGGATTCCATATACGTAATAGAATATATCTTCTTTCGTCACTTTATATCCGTATTGCTTTCGTGCCGTACTAAGAATCCAGTCGGTTACTCCGTCTTTGCGTACGTAGCGGTCTATCGGCTTTGCTGAACCTTGGTTGAACAGGTCGGCTATGTTTGATGCGCTATCGTCGTACCAATAGAGGGGGAAACATTGTCCATTGAATTGCATCTGTAAATCTGGAATGCAATCAGTTATTAAAGCAGAGAAATCTTTGCTTGCTCCAACACCGGACACACATATCACCAAATTCTTGTATTCCGGAGTGGGGAAAAGGCGTAAGTTTTGATATAGCATAGCATTGAAATCCCTTTCAAAATACAAATGTTGCTTTACATAAGGCCGATATGTCCCTATAGTAAAACCTTCCTCTTTTATAATGAGGAGAGAACTTTTGAGTAACATTTGCTTCAGATTTCTATTCCAGCTTATCTTATGAGGGTCGGAATCAATCCAACTTTCTATATTTTCAAGTTTAGGGTGTTCTGTCCTATATCGTTCTAATTCTGAATTATAGTTGAGTGCCATTTTATGGCAGTTCTCTTTTAAGTCTTGTTTTGAATAATTATAAGCCCAATCATCTCTCCCCGTAGCAAGTCCTAATGAATATGTTTCAAAAAACGCTTTTTGTCCTTTGGTAAACTTCTTTTCCGGTTCGATAGGCGTAAACAATTTAAACCTCTCATTTCTGTGATTAATCCAGTCACCATGTTCGTTGGGTTCAATAATCGTCCAAGGAATGCGTCCTATGCATCCGAACCTCTTGATGATATTCAGTTTGTCTTCACGGCTTAAATAATCCCCGATATCATGATAGAATATCTTTGCTTTTCCGGCAGATTCTTTTTTCTTTTTCACCAATATCGTTATGGCTATCGGAGTGCGAGAACCAGAACCAAAGATTTTACCTCCTTCTTTACGGGATAATTCTCCGCTGGTCCGTTGGTTCCCTCGTAAATTGAATACATAGATAGAAGAAAATTCTTGTTCAAAGCATTTACGCATGCCATCCATGCCATTTCCATCCAACCAGCCACTATTTGAGACGAATGCAATAATCCCTCCTTCGCTTGGCTTAATTCTATCAGAAGCCCATCGGAATGCTTTAATATAGCTATCGTATAATGCTTTTACAGAAGTTGCACTACTACTGTCAGCATACGTTTTTTCGATGCGCTTTTCTAATATAGGATACTTTTGATTCTGCACATTATCATTGGCAGATTTCTGCCCGACGGAATAGGGCGGATTACCGATAATGACGGTTATGGGCTTCTTCTTTTGTTCGATGACGCGCTTGGAATTTGTCGGGAATTGTTCAGAATACAGGTTTTCTTCGGAGGCCTGTTCTCCTAATTGAAACGTATCGGTGAGGCAAATGCCTTCGAAAGATTTGTACTCCTCATCCTGCATCAAGTCATGGAATACATTTTCTATATTGACCGAGGCGATATAGTATGCCATCAGGACGATTTCGTTGGCATGGATCTCGTGATGATACTTGCGCTGCATGTCTTCTTTGCATATCAGACCGCTTTGCAGCAGACGGGTGATGAACGTGCCGGTGCCGGTAAACGGATCGAGGATATGCACATTCTCATCGCTCAGTGTCCGCCCGAACTCTTTTTCCAAAATGGAGGCTACGGACTGTATGATAAAATCCACCACTTCTACCGGCGTATAAACAATGCCTAACTTTTCCACTGTCTTGGGGGAGGCTACTTTGAAGAATTTGTCGTAAAGTTCCACAATCAACCGTTGGCGGCCTTCGGCATCGGCAATATCACCCACCGTGGTGCGCACGTAGTCGTAGAACTTTTGCAGCCGCTCGTGCTCTGCCTCCGTCTTGGTCTCATCATCCAGCAACGCCAGCATCTTTTGCATGGATTTGGAAACGGCATTGCTCCCCACAAATTCATAGTTTCCGAACAATGCCTCAAATACGGGCATGGCAATGATGTGCTGCGAAAGCATTTCGATGGTCTCCTGCTCCGTGAGATTGGGATTGATGTTCTTGCGCAATCCCTTCATTAATTGCTCAAACGCTTTTCGGTGTTTGCCTTCGTCGGCAATCAGTTCCTGTATGCGCTTGATATGCTCTTCGGCAATTTGTGCGATGTCTCTTGCCCATAATTCCCAGTAGCGTTTGCTGCCTACCTTGGTCACCATCTTGGCATAGAACACATTCTGCAAATCTTCAAATTGAAGGGAAAGTTGTTGCGCCATCCGTTCGGCCGCACTCTCTTTTCTCTCTTCTTTTGATTCAGCCAAACTATCGTCTATGCTGTCACCATCGTGAGGAACACCGCCAAACAAAATATGCTTGGGGCGCTGCTTGGAAAGTTCGATCTTGTTTACTTCGGCATTGAATCGGTCGTCGTGGGCACGCAAGGCATTCAATACAGTCCAGACAACTTTGAAATTGGGATGTCTGCTAAGCACTTCATCACCTTCTACATTTTCGGGTATGACTACCGGGATGATGATGTAACCATATTTCTTGCCTTCGCTCAATCGCATGACACGTCCCACAGACTGAACCACATCTACCTGTGAGTTCTTGGGAGAAACAAATACCACGGCATCCAACGACGGCACATCCACTCCTTCACTCAGGCAACGGGCATTGGTCAGCATCCGGCACTCCGCTTCATTCTCCGGTTGCGCTTTCAGCCACATCAATTCGGCATCGCGTTGGGTGGCAGACATAGTGCCGTCTACATGATGGGCAACGACATCCACTATCAACTTTTTGTCCGCCTCGCTTACGTCCTCCATATAAGCATCCTTGCATTCCGTAAATACTCGTGATGTGAGTTTGGAGTCTTTGATCGTGGAACAGAACGCCACGGCTCGGTGCATGGGCAGAGGGTCGGCTGCCTTAATCAGTCCTTCGTCTCCCAATACCCGTTTGGAAAGGGCATTGATGCAGCCGACGAATTTGGAGGCATCATCCACCGTAATCGTTCCGTCATCATTGGAGATAGCTTCCCGCAAGGCGGGAGTTATGTCCTTATCGCCTACAGCGAGAATCAAAACTTTATAATCAGTCAACAGGTTCTTCTCCACAGCTTCGCCAAACCCGATACGGTAGATTTCATCGCCATAGAGCGAAACGTCATCCATCGAACAGAGAACAGCGTTATTTTCATCCGCCTTTTTCCGGGCTTCATCCGTATAGAGGCGTGGGGTAGCTGTCATATAAATGCGGCGTTTTGCCCGGATAAATTCATTGTCATGCACTTTGACGAAGGCGCTTTCATCCATTCCTTTCAAGGTAACCCCGGTAGTGCGATGAGCTTCGTCGCATATAATCAGGTCGAATATTCCGTATGCATTATTGGTATGTGCCAGCATTTGGGCTTGCGCCTTTGAAATGACTTCAATGGATTGGTAGGTGGAAAAGACAACCGTCATGCCTTGTCGCTTCTGTTGACGGATACTGTTTAATTGGCGAACAATAAAATCCGTATCGGTAGAAGCCGGCAAAGCCAAATCAAGCACGCTTATCGTATTGTCATCGTTCTTAATTTCCTGACGGGAGACTTGCCCGTCGGAGCAAATACAAACTGCATGAATAGGGACAGAGGCTTGCCCTGTCCAAGAACGTAAGGTTTGTCCCAATAAGGCAATGGAAGGGACAAGGAAAAGGACAAGTCCGTTGTTGTCGGTCTCTTTTTCCGCTATTTTAAGCGAGGTAAAAGTCTTTCCTGTGCCGCAAGCCATGATTAATTTTCCACGTTCGTGTGTTTTCAGGTATTCGTGGGTCTTGTCGATGGCTTTTTGTTGATGCTCCTTGATGGTAAAAGGCTTAGGGCGTGATGCTCTACCGTACAGTCCTTTCTCAAGTTGCTCCCAATCAATCTCATCGGCTTCAAGGTCTATCAAGTTTAAACGGGCCACTGGCGGGGTTTGATTCTTGATTGTCAGTTCCGCGACACTGTTCCATTTGTTGGTCGTCGAAATCCAAAGACGCTGAACAAAAGAGGTCGTTTCTCCATCTACTTCAAACATTTTACTCGAAGTGGAAAGAAAAGAATCTACATCCGCTTTATTGATATAACTATCTTCCGCGAAACATTTGCATTGAACAGCCCAATAATCACCGGTGAAAGTTAGTGCAACCAGATCTATTCCTATATCTTTTCCTCCGAATTGCTCTCTGTATGGAAACTCCGACCAAAGCCAGATTGTTTCAAACAGACTTTCATAGATAGGCGTTGTTTTGAGATAGGCTTGCATCAGTCGTTCAAAACGAAAACCTTTGTCACGCTCCGAAAGGGCCTCTTTTCGGAACTTATTTAGTATTTGAGAAAAAGTTGCCATTCTACTTATGGTTATTTATCAGTTCTTTTACATCGATATTCAGTATCGTTGCTATCTCAAACGTGCGACCTCCAAACTGGGCTGCCGTCTGTTAGCTTTATCTCGCACGATATGTTTGCGAAGATATGAAATTATGTGCTATATAAAGAGAAAATGAGGGCGCAGTTTAAAACTTCCGTGGAAATCTCAAAGGTCTGGCACCCGGGCGGCAGGCAGAGCTACGCGAACAGTACCGTAACTATACATGGTTTATTCGTTTGAAAAAGTGTGTCAAGCTGAATATTATTCACTGGGAAAAGTGTAACTTGAAGTCATTCCATATAGACGGGCGTTTCGATGTCATTGCTACAGGTTCTCTTTTAGGAGTGAAAGGGTACGGCAAAAGCAAGAAGAAGAAGGAAGAGGAGGAAGGACAAGATTCTGTCCCCGTAGGGTATGAGACCGTGATTGATATGTACCCGTTGGATTTTGAGGAATTTTTATGGGCAAACGGAATCAGTGATAGGGTCATTGATTCCATTAAATCATGTTTCGAGAACGAAAAGGCTGTTCCTGACGGTATCCACAAGGCAATGATGGAGCTGTTGTACAGATATGTCATTGTCGGAGGTCTGCAGGAAGTGGTGAACTGCTTCCTTGAAACGAAGAATATCGAACTTATATATAAGGTGCAGCGCAACCTTATAGCCGAATACGAGGAGGATATGGTTAAATATGCGGATGATGCGGACAAACCTCGTATACACGAATGTTTTGAGTCTGTTCCAACGCAATTAGCTAAAGAGAACAAGAAATTCCAATATTCCGTAGTCAGGAAAGGAGGAAGGGCTTCACAATATATGGGCAGTATTCAATGGTTAGAAGATGCAGGAATAGTACGTAGGTGCTATAACACACAGATTACGGAACTGCCATTGGAGGGCAATTCCATCAAAGACAGTTTCAAGGTATATACCACAGATATAGGCATTTTAATGGCAATGCTTGATTATGGTACGCAGGCAGATATTTTAAAGGGTAATCTTTTGGGATACAAGGGAGCGATCTTCGAGAATCTGATGGCTGATTTCTTATGCAAGTCAGGACAAAAGCTCTATTACTTCCATAAGGATAGCGGGCTTGAACTGGACTTCTTAGTAAGGTTCAAAAGTGAATGTGTTATTCTTGAGGTCAAAGCAAAGTCGGGAAAGGCAAAAAGCATGACTACGGTTCTTAAAAATAAGGATGTATATCATGTCAATAACGCTATCAAGTTGGGACAATACAATGTAGGGCGTGAGGGAGAGATACTCACCATTCCGCTTTATATGGGATTTCTTATTGAGGACAAGATTGCAGACGTTATCATTCCTGATATTGATTTGAGTTTATTGACTACTATATGATTTATAGAACAATAATAGGGTTAAACTAGAAAGATAAATAGGCTAAATTCTATTTCATAGTTGACCCTCTTGATTTGCCGGAACAAGCCACGCAAGAGTTTAAATAAGTATAGGAATTGAGAATTTTTTCATTTCTTCCATCACATTGTCGCATTGGTTGAATTATAGACAGCCAATCCTTTTACCGTCAACAGATATTTCTGCCGGGGATGACGAGGCTTGTCGGGGTGCTTGTCGGGGTGGAGGCAACCATGCTTTCCGGTGCATTGACTACCATAAGGCGATTCTTCAATTCATTGCTCTCTCCCATCAACAGGTTGCGAAAGAATCGCTCCAGATACACGGGCTCTCTTCTGACCCCTTTTTGTATGTTTTGATAGTTGGCTCTGACCAAAGCATTACGGAAATACCAAGAATGATTGGCAAAAAGGTCGTTTTCGACATTGAATCCCATCGAACGTAAATATTGGATGGTAAATACTGCTGTTGTCCGGGTATTGCCTTCACCAAACGGATGAATCTGCCATAGCCCGGATACGAATTGGCTGATATGGCTGACAATTTGATTGATGTCCAGTCCGGTATAATCAAAAGCCTTTTCTTGTTCAAGGTCATATTCTACGGCTCCGCGAATGTCGGGAGCAGACACATAGAATACGGTATCACCGCGAAGTACCCATTCTTTCTCGCTTTTCTTTCCAATTGAAAGACGGCACCATTGTTTCCGATTTTACGCACATAGTGGATGCGTTTCATCAGGTCTTCACTGTTTATAAATGCCGTAAAGCGTTCGTCGGTGGTGAGCGAAAGCAACGAGGCACGCTCTCCTGTCTGCCATCCTTTCAAACGGTAAACTGTTTTTACCATCGTCTCCAATGCAAGGCGGGCTTGCTGTGTCGAAATCATCGGGTTGACCGCCTGAAATTCTTCTGCCGTGGCACAATACCGATGGATTCTCCCCAGCCCGTCAATCTCTTTTATGATGTCGAAGTTCCTCATGGCTCACTCTTTTATAAATTCCCAATAACCGTATCACTCGCAGTATCATCGGTTGTCTTTTGATACTGTAAGATTCGGCTTTCCAGATTGGCGATATGTTGCGCCATCATTACTTCCTGAATAATGTTGCTGTCTTCATTTTCACGGCTGTCTGCCAAGGCTTGTATGTATTCTCCTTTTGTCTCTTTCGTAACAATGGACGGGATAAGTCCCAACTGCCGTTGCACCATGTTCATCAGCAATCGTGTGGTGCGACCGTTGCCGTCCACCCACGGATGAATGGTGACCAATCGGAAATGGGCTTCAAAACTCAGCCGATAACAGGCTGCCATGTCGTCTTTATCGACAGATGCCAATGCTTTGTTCAGCCACACGCAGAACTCTGCGGTAGCCTTGGGCACTTTTTGAAAAGCCAGATAACTCCGTCCTCCAACGCCGGCACTCACATTGCAAAGGCGTAACTCTCCTTTGGAAGAGTCGAACGTTCCGCCTAATGTGGAATATTCCGTACCGGTACGCCGCATCACCTTGGCAGACAGTTCACACAAGAACTCGACCGTATAGGGTTTGGCAGACTTTGTCCATTTAAAGCCAAAGAGATAAGCATCTTTCAGATCCACATTCATCATCTGCTCCATGAGGTTTTTGCCCTTGGCAGCAATCCCCTCGTCAAACAACAGTTGGTTTTCGACTTCGGTAACGGTCGATCCTTCGATGGCGGTGGAGTGGGTAATCAGCGAATAGAGGTAGAATTTCTCATAATCCACCTGCTGCTCAATCCCCGAAGCGGTATATCGCTTGATGGTCTCTATCAGCTTTTTATCTATCGCTTTCATTGTGCTGTTGTTTTTTAGGAGAAATAATATTGCATTCGTTCTGCCATCAGGGTTTCTGCGTCTTTTAGTTGAAGGCGAAGTAACTACCAAGCACTTTGCGCCTTAATATTCTATCCGAGATACGCTGTTTATACTTTGTCATAACTGATAATCTGAGAAGCAAATTTACCACTTGTATTTTAAACGACCAAACAACACGGACCGGATTTGGTAAATTGAGGTGATTTTGTGGGAGCACTCGGGCATAGCCAAATGTAAGGGTGCAGGAAGTGAACGGAGAAACCGATTCCAATGCCACACTTCGCAAGGGGAAATACCACACTTCGCAAGGGAAAATGCCTCACTTTGCGAGGGGAAATACCACACTTGGAGAGGGCTAAGGTGTGGCATTCCCGGAGACCAAACTGCACGGGTGAAACAACCGCCCTTTCATGCCTTACCGTTCATACCGTCCTGTAAAAATCGCTACATGGATGTGCTTGCCGAGTTTTACGTTCATCCTTTCATGACTGTTTGGAAGTGTTGATATATAGTCGTTTACAGATGAACATACACGGGTATTCCCTCCTTTCAGATCTCCTTTCATACGGAGCGAAAAAGAGCGAATGTGTACTCCTGATTTTGGTTGACTCGTTAGAAATCTCCATTGTCTTAGTTTTTCTGAATATACGAATATAATAGATTAACTAATTCTGATATAGCCTCGTGTCAAAGCGATGAGCAAACAAGTCAATGTCGCGTTGAGGGAGTCCGAGCCTTCGCGCTTCATTTCGCCATGATTTCATTGCTGACTTTACTTCGGCTATAATTATTGCAGCCTTTTCTTTAGATAGCATGTAGTCTCCAGTTGATTCCAAGAGGACATTCAGGTCTGATTCGCTTGTCGAGCGGTTAATCAGCAGGCTTTGATTCTCTGAAAGGGTCGGATTGATGTCGTATGCAGGGGAAAGCTCCCATCCTTTGCGCGTCAGAAGGAAACCATGATTGCGGAAGTGGTCATCTGAGTTGCCGACAATGATGTAGAAAGCTACTCGACGATACAGTTCTTCTAAGTTTTGTTCGACATTGCTTCCATGCCGGATAATGAAATCAACAATATCGGGATAACCAAAGCCGGTTGAGGCGTTGTCGCCATCGGTCAGTCCGAGGAGAGTCAACGCCGATGCAAAATGTATTCGTTTTCCAGTCTCGTTTCGGTCAAATCGTTTTGAGAGCAGTATATGATAATCCTCTCCC
>NZ_JAAKDT010000040.1 GCF_011038785.1 Parabacteroides sp. ZJ-118 | reverse complement strand
TCCCATAATTGTGCGTGTCTCTGCCACATTTATTCCGGCTTTTCGACCCATAACATGACAGAAATGTTCCCACAGACCGACATCATAATCATCTTTACGTGACGGGAATTTGGCAACTGTCAATCTTCCTTCTTCATCAATTACTGATGCTTTCGGTCGGGCACCGCCAAGAGATGTGCCGGGATGCAACAACTGTGCAAGCCATTTCTTTGATGGTAACAGATGCTTTTCCTCACAGACCTCTATCTCATGCGCTGCGTGCATTAGTTCTCTAACACATGCCAATGGTGGCACTCGCAAACTTGCCTCGCAATTTATGAACTCACCACCGGGTATTTCCGCAAAGCGAAATCCGCCCATTCGTGACTCGTCATCAATACCCATAAGATAGTCGTAAGTGGTAAGACGGCGCACCGGTCGTTTTTCTTCAGAAGCGGCAATCTGCTCACGACGATTTAGCAATGTCCGCCCCCAGCGGTCGGGCAGAGCATCAGAGAAACAAGCAAATATATCCCTTTCGGAACGA
>NZ_JAAKDT010000003.1 GCF_011038785.1 Parabacteroides sp. ZJ-118 | reverse complement strand
GAATACTTCTTGCGCCAGTAGTGATAGGTTGAATAACTTACACCTACTTGCTGTAGGCACGACTTCAATGGCAGGCCACTTTGTTGCACCTGCAATTCTAATTCTTCAAATTCTAATCTATTCATAATAATTGAGGTTGGATTGTATATGCTACTGCAAAGCAACAACCAAACCTCAAGCTGTACAATGTGTATTTGTTCGAATGCTTACCTATCTGTGATTGCTAAAGCACAAATGCGCCACCGATATGGCAACAAAAATAGCGATAAAAAACCGAATGGCCCTTTATCGCTACTCCTTATTCTAATTAGGATAATAATGTTATTGTTAAACGATTAATTATTTAAACATTGTAAATCATAAAGCTTTATCTTAATGTTTCACAACGACATTCAAAGTCTGGGCACTTTCATTCGCAGTCTTTACATGCAAAATATAAATACCGTTTGATAAAGAAGAAACGTTGATATTCAAGTTAATACTACCATTCCCTTTTACCATATTTTGATAAACGCAAGTTCCAGTATTACTATACAAACCTACACTATACGTTGGATTCATATTCAAAACAGGCTTCTGCACTGTTAAATCCACAGCAAGTTCTCCGCCCGGAGAAGATTGCATCTCCGTATTCGGTACAATCTGCACCTGTAATGTGGAACTTGCCGGATTCTGCAAAACAGAAAGGCTATAAGTGCTTGATGCATAAAGCCACCCCACTATTGCCCATTCACCCCAACCGTAACTATTGTGAGCACGGGCAGAAAGATAACAAGAACGAGGAGTGCTCGAACGATATACTTTTACACTGGATTTACTTGCGTTTTGAGCAACAACAGACCAATCACTCGGATAATCACTCTTCCATTCATATTGATCGACGTTGTAACGAGAATCACAAGAGACAGCGGCTGTAAATGATTGATCATTGTCTTTTCTGAAAGTTTCAACAGATGGCTTAGGTGGTACCGTATTATACGTAGGATCTGGATAAGTATAATATCTTAATCCCGAAGAATTATAGGGACAGTCGTTTATCGAATGCTCAAAAAGCGGAGCACGTCCCCATTTAGATATCAAATATCCGCTTCGAGAAGATGTTACAGCAGAGTGATCATCGTTTGGAAAAGACACTTTACAGTCTTTACCAGACGTATTGGTGGTTTGCACGAAGCTACCATCATTCCAAAACGCATCATCTCCCGGACTACTAATCCAAACATAACTATGCCCTTCAGAACAATACCAAGCATAGGCATGGCAATTGTAAGCGTAAGTTGCTTCCCCTTTGAATACGATTCGGTTATTGTAATAACTCAACCATTCATTCTTTAATTTATTCTTTTCTGAGCTACTTAACTCTCCTCCTGTTAATTGTAGCGCAGAAACCGCAGTGCCTTTTGGAGTATAAATAGTAGTATTGCTATATACCGCATCAATTGTAATTTCAAACGGTTGTATAGAACCATTCACAATTAGCTGATCAATAGGATCTCTGACCAATGCTTGGTTCGATTTTACAGTGGGATGCCCCAAGATCTTATTCATAAGAATCAAAGAAGATTGATAATCCGACGTAGAATATTCTACAGGATCTTCCATTTTCTGATACAATCTATTACGGGCTTCTCCCAACAAGTCCATACGATCCGTTTCACTCATTTTGTTGATAATCGCATCTTGAGCTAATAACAATTCAAAATAAGACCTCTTGAGAGACCAAGAAGTTTGATTGATCGCTTTGCTTTTAGGAGCCATCCCAGCTGCATCCATTTGCTTGTAAACAGATAACAACTCCGCTGGTGCATCTGCTCGATTCATCAATTCTTGTAACCCGTTGAAATTACGGATATTGATATCCAACCCATCTTGTGGGTTATTAAAAGCCGTGAAATAAATCCAAGCAGGATAGTTCATACAAGTGACAATCAAGTCTTGAGTGCTCATACTCTTTAACTGATCTTCCGGAATCTGCATAGCAGAAAAACGGTCCTCTTCAGTAACCAAATTACCCCATGCTTCCGTACCCGGTCTTACAGGGAAATTATAAACTTGTGCTTGTGACAAAACTGAAAGAACACAAGCGATAGCGATAAACAAAAAACTTTTCTTCATGGCATCATTATTTTACTGTGGCTTGTAAACCGCATGCCTATCCGTATCTTCTAAAGACAATATAAATTTATTAAGATCCTTCTCAAACGGATACGTTTTCAGATCATTCGTATTACTACTGTGAATAGGAAACAAACTAACAGAGTCCGCATTTACATGATACGCATATGGAACAATATAAGATGGATCAAAATTCTCATAAATAAGAGTACCACTATCCTTCCATGATTTAGAATCGAAGAAATAGAGTTTCCCCTTAGGACCTACGCCAACTCCATCGTTACCGACTACGCCAACGTCATTGCTGCAACCGACAACCCAAAAGATCATCATAAGAGCTACTAACTTAAATAAAAATTTCCGTCTCATAGGCTTTAACTTTTAAAACTACACAACGTACTAAATTAACACAAAATAAATTTCAATAGCTTAAACATCTTTGCAAGATGATATACTAATGTGTGCGTGAAGCACAAACTTATCTTATATGTTTCGCGAATTTCGCAACAATTAAATACTAAAAAGGTTAATCGAATAATAAAAAACACTTTTTCATGGCGACATTATTTTACTGTGGCTTGTAAACCGCATGCCTATCCGTATCTTCTAAAGACAATATAAATTTATTAAGATCCTTCTCAAACGGATACGTTTTCAGATCATTCAGATTACTACTGTGACTAGGGCACAAACTAACAGAGTCCGCATTTACACGATACAAATATATAACAATATAAGATGGATCAAAATTCTCATAAATGAGAACACCTCTGTCCTCCCATGATTTAGAACCGGAGAAATGGAGTTTCCCCTTAGGACCTACGCCAACTCCATCGTTACCGACTACGCCAACGTCATTGCTGCAACCGACAACCCAAAAGATCATCATAAGAGCTACTAACTTAAATAAAAATTTCCGTCTCATAGGCTTTAACTTTTAAAATTACACAATGTACTTAATTAACACAAAATAAATTTCAATAGCTTAAACATCTCTGCAAGATGATATACTAATGTGTGCGTGAAGTTACAAACTTATCTCATATGTTTCGCGAATTTCGCAACAATTAAATAATAAAAAAGGTTAATCGAATAATAAAAAACACTTTTTCATGGCGACATTATTTTACTGTGGCTTGTAAACCGCATGCTTATCCGTATCTTCTAAAAGCAATATTAGCTTATACTACTGGTGCAATAAAATCGCGTTAGTTTAGAAATCATCAAATAAAGTCGACATACGCCTTGTCCATGACATAAAAAGCATAGTCATGATTTATCGCGTGTGAATAATTTTGTTTATCGGGAAGATCCATTATCTTTGTGGGAACGAACCGATAAAAGGAAGAGATCATGGAAGGACTAGATAGGCGATTATACCCGATAGGGATCCAGACATTCTCGGAAATCCGGGAGGGTGATTATGTGTATGCTGATAAGACGGATTTGGTCTATCGGTTGACGCATTCGGACTCGAAATATATCTTCTTGAGCCGTCCCCGCCGTTTCGGCAAGTCCTTGCTGACCTCCACACTCCGTAGCTACTTCGAGGGCCGTAAGGAGCTGTTCGAGGGATTGGCCATCGAGAAATTAGAGAAGGAGTGGACGAGCCATCCGGTGCTTCATTTCGACATGAGCCTTGGCAAGCACCTGGACAAAGAGGGGCTGAATCGCTATCTCTTGTTCCAATTGGCGGATATGGAGAGGAGGTATGGCTTGAATATGGATTCGGAAGACGCGAATTTACGCTTGACGAATTTAATTAGATGCGCTTACGAGCAGACGGGACAGAAAGTAGTGGTCTTGATCGATGAGTACGACGCTCCGCTCTTGGACGTGGTGCATGAGGAGAGAGAGTTGCCGAAGCTTCGTAACGTGATGCGTAACTTTTACAGCCCGTTGAAGGCGTGCGATCCCTATTTGCGTTTCGTCTTCCTGACCGGCATCACGAAATTCTCCCAATTGAGCATCTTCAGCGAGTTGAACAACATCAAGAATATCAGCATGCTCCCGGAATATGCCACGCTCTGCGGCATCACGGAGGAGGAGATGCGGGAGCAGATGGGTGAGGGGATCGACCGGTTGGCTGTCAACCTCGGTATTACCCCGGAAGAGGCTTTGAACTCATTGAGACAGAATTACGACGGTTATCATTTCGCCTGGCCATCGCCTGATATCTATAATCCGTTCAGCTTGCTGAACGCGCTGACTGACAGCCGGATCGACTCCTACTGGTTCGGTAGCGGGACTCCTACTTACCTGATCGAGATGCTACGTAAGTTCCATGTGATCCCGCAGGAGATCGGGAATCGGGAATGTGTGGCGGCCGACTTTGACGCGCCAACGGAACGGATGACAAGCATCACGCCGTTGCTGTACCAAAGTGGCTATATCACGATCAAGGGCTATTCCCGTTTCTCCGACCTGTATCAGTTGGACATTCCGAACAGGGAGGTGCGGGTCGGCTTGATGCGCAGCTTGTTACCCAACTACGTGCAACGTCCCGCCGAGCTAAACACACTGGTAGCCAAGATGGCGGAGAAGATCTACAACGGTGACATGGAGGGCGCGTTGCGTTTGATGCGCACGGTTCTTTCCACGATCCCCTATTGCGAGAACACGCATTACGAGGGGCATTACCAGCAGCTGCTTTATGTGATTTTCACGCTGCTCGGTAATTATGTGGATGTGGAGGTCCGTACACCAAAGGGCCGTGTGGACATGGTGCTCCGCACACCTTCCACGCTTTACGTGATCGAGTTGAAGCTGGACCAAGGCGCCGAGGCTGCCATGGAGCAGATCGATCTGAGGGAATATCCCGAACGCTTCGCCCTCTGCGGCCTTCCGGTGGTGAAGGTAGGCATCAATTTCAGTACAGAGAAGCGTACGATCGAAGGGTGGAAGATACTTTACCAACGCACCTAAGATACTTGGGGGATGGACCTAAGATACTTTACCAACGCACCTAAGATACTTGGGGGATGGGCCTAAGATACTTTTTATACGAAACCAAAGCCTAATCGCATGACGGATAGCGTTTCCTCCAATACCAATATTTTAATAACAGTGGCCGGATTTTTATCGCACCACTACTAGCACGGGCATATAAATCGAGATTTATATCTATCTTTGCTACCGGTTAAACCATAAAAAGAACGTGTCTTCCAGCCATGAGATATAAAGCAATACACTTCGGTTTGATACTGTTTGCCATAGTAGGGGGGTTCTTGCAAATAACCAGCAAGTTTCATTTCTTCTATATCGAGCAGCTTCAACTATTCCAATTCTCCGCAGACTATCTCGCGGATAAAATCAGTGATCCGGGAGGTCTATCCTCGGCCATCGGGGAGTTCTTGACACAATTCTTTATCACCCCTTATCTCGGTCCCTTTATCGTTGCCGCGCTGCTTGCCGGCATAGGGCTTGCCATGAGGGCTGTTGTAAGACAAATCTCTCCGGAGAAGGAGTTGTATCTGATTTACTCGCTCCCCGTCTTGTCCTTGTTGTTGGCTCAATACGACTTTAATTACTTGCTACAAGGAACCGTGGCCTTTTTCATTTGCCTACTTTGCCTGAATGGGTGGGCGCGGATCCATGACTCCCGATCCCGATTATTTACGGCCCTATTGATCACACCACTGCTTTTCTGGGCAGGGGGGCCTATAGCCGGATTATTCGCGCTCTGCGTATTCATCAAGGAATTATTCGGTCCATTCAAACAGGGAATTGTCTTCTCGGTGATCCCCATCGAGTTTATACTCCTGGCAACCGGCAGCGTATGGGCGACGGTCGTCACCGATTATCGTCTCGCGTTCCTGCCGGATGCCTATTACCATCCGATCTTACGGGCTCCGAATGTCATCTACTTTTCCTGGGTCAGCTTGCCGCTTTCGCTGATCCTCGCGTTCACCTGGCCTAAAGGTACCTCGAAAAAGAGGGATCGGCTGGAGTTCCTCGTACAACTTATCCTGATTCTCGCCCTTTGCAGGTTCGGGATACCAAGGTATAATGACCAAAACTCGTATCGACTGAAGGAACTGGATTATTATGCCCGTACCGGACAATGGGACGAGATCATCCGACACTGCCGCGGACCGATCAAAAACTACTTATATTTGACCTACTTGAACAGGGCTCTCGCGGAAAAAGGAGAGTTGGCGGACCGGATGTTCGCGTTTGACCAACACAGCCCTCAGGGGTTGCTCGCCGCTTGGAACAAGACCTTTACGGTCTCCACCCTGTTAAGCGACGCCTATTTTACGCTGGGAGAGATCGCGTTATCCCAGAAGATGGCTTTTGAAGGGTATGTTACCGTAATCGGCGCCGGTAACCCCCGGAACCTGCAACGACTTGTGCAAACAAACTTGATTTACGGGGCCTATCCTATCGCCGAGAAATATATCCGCGTCTTGGAAAGGACGTATGCTTATCGTGATTGGGCAAAACGACATCGCGTGTTCCTGTATAACGATAAAGCGATTGAAGACGATCCGATATTGGGGCCTAAACGGAAAGCGCTCCCGGAGGAGAGCAACCTGTCCGGTATCGACGGGCTGGAGCATGATCTGCTTGTCCGCGCGGAGCAGGACCCGGGGAATCGGCTCCCGATCCAATTCACCGGGGCGATCTATCTGCTCTCTAAAGACATGAAGTCTTTCCGGACATTGATCGAGCGCTATTATGGAACACCGGTACTCCCCGCGCTTCCCCTGAGCTTCCA
This sequence comes from Parabacteroides sp. ZJ-118, assembly GCF_011038785.1. Taxonomy (GTDB): domain Bacteria; phylum Bacteroidota; class Bacteroidia; order Bacteroidales; family Tannerellaceae; genus Parabacteroides. Next base: position 133,353 of record NZ_JAAKDT010000003.1, on the reverse strand, counting down.
AGAAGCCGTTATCCTACTGGCGGAAAAGGACGTGAACTACTGGAAGCGTTTTGACGTGTCCGAGAATGTGATCCGTAAGTTCGCCGGCTATCGGAACTTGGTCGTGCAGAACCGGAATAACCCGCGGCTGCCCCAGCTGATAAAAAGCGCTTTCGGAGATACCTATTGGTCTTATTACCTGCTTAAATGATTCATTGCCATGAAAAAGCACGATCTGTATATCTTATGTGTATGTTTTATCATACTGGGGATCTGTTCATGTTCCCACTCGGTCCCGGTAAGCAAGGAGACCGCGGAGAGACCGCGGTTATACCCGGATTACGCGGATGTAACGATACCGAATCATATCGCTCCCCTGAACTTTAAGATACAGGATGCCCATACGGAGGCGTTCGCTGTTTTCTGTTTTGAGGAAGAGACGTTGCGGGTGAAAGAAAAAAAGGGGCAATTCCATATCCCTGCCGCCAACTGGAAAAGGCTACTACAGAAAGCGACCGGCCAAACGATCCGGGTAAAGCTTTACGCGAAGGATAAGGAATGGCTGGGCTATCCGGAATTCTCGCTGTTTATCGCGCGGGAACCTATGGACGCTTATCTGGCCTACCGCCTGATAGAGCCCGGATATGAACTTTGGAACCGGATGGGTATTTACCAACGGAACCTGGAGGACTACGGACAGAGTCCCATCATGGAGAATAAACACAGTGGGCAAAATTGCATGAATTGCCACTCGTTTTGTATGCAGAACCCCGACAAGATGTTGTTTCACATGAGAGATAAATACGCCGGGACCTATTTGATAGAGGGTGACAAACTGGAAAAACTGAATACGAAAACGGATCAAACAATCGCTTCTCTGGTCTATCCCTCGTGGCATCCTTCCGGAAAATACGTGGCATTCTCGGTAAACCAAACGAGCCAGAGCTTTCATTCCAACGACAAAAACAGGATTGAGGTTTTCGACAGCCAATCGGACGTAGTGGTGTATGATACCGAGCGGCATGAGATCGTCAGCACGCCCGCCATTCGTACGAAAGAGGCTTTTGAGACATTCCCCACCTTCTCTCCCGACGGGAAAACGCTCTATTTCTGTACCGCCGAGGCACGTTCGATGCCTCGCGCGTATGCGGAGGTGAAGTATAACCTTTGCTCCATCGCGTTTGATCCGGCGACCAGGAGCTTCGGATCAAGGATAGATACATTGTATAATGCGCGAGAGCATGGGAAAAGTGTCTCTTTCCCCCGTGTCTCTCCCGACGGGAAATTCTTGTTGTTCACCGTATCGGGCTACGGAAACTTCTCGATCTGGCATAAAGACGCTGATCTATATCTCCTGGATATCGAGAGCGGGGCTTTCCATCCCTTACGAGACGCGAACAGTACAGACACGGAGAGTTATCATTCCTGGAGCAGCAACAGCCGGTGGATCGTTTTCAGCAGCCGGCGAATCGACGGATTATATACCCGACCCTATTTCGCCTATATCGACAAGAGCGGGAATGCCTCCAAGCCGTTCCTGTTGCCGCAGGAAGACGCGGATTTCTACCAGCGGTTCATGAAATCGTATAACATACCTGAGTTTATCACGGGGAAGGTACCCTCCAAGATACGGCAGATCAGCGCACTTGCCAAGGAGAGCAAGGGGATTGACGTTACTTATCATAAATAGATCGATTCCGGTACGGCTCCTATTCCGGACTCGCGTATAAGGGTTGTCATTTCAATCGGGTATCCATCTCGAACCCCATACGGCTGTTATGATAGGGGCAGTTCCACATACTTGCTTTCGGCTCCTTGTAGCGGGGTGTTCCATCTTCCTGCACGGTTCTGAACCATTCGCCATACGTTTTGTCTATCATCCGCGACTTAATGAAGCTCCAGGTACGTACGGCACTGTCCAGATAGGAGGGCTCGCCGGTCAGCTGCCAGGCATTGATACAGCCGACCACGGTTTCCGCCTGGCACCACCAGGAAGCATCCTTCCTGATTTTATCGCCGTGCCGCTCGTACATCATCGCTCCCATCGGGTTGATGCCCTCTTTCAAAGAGGTATCCGCAAGTTCCAGCGCGACCTTCCTGCACCTCTCGATAACCTCCGGATCGCCCAAAGCCTCCGCGGCCTCCGTCAGCAACCAAGAGGTTTCGATGTCGTGCCCGTAAGAGTCGATGTCATCCAGATTGTTCCAATCCGAGTCACAGTATAATATCAAGTGATGTGTCCGCGGGTTGTACAGCTTGGTCATTATCAAGCCGATTACTTTCGCGAGGCGCTCGCGAAGGCCGTTATCCTTCCATACCTTATATAATGACGTGTATGCCTCCAATACATGGATGTGTGTATTCATTGTTTTGGTAGCGACGCCATCGCCATCATATCCCAACTTCTCGGGAATCCCCCATTCGCGGGTAAAGGATTCTATATAACCGTCGTTTACAGGATCTCGCATCTTGCGCTCCATGGTCCGGTAAAGCGCTATGGCTTTTTGCAGGCTTTCAGGGTTGCCCGTCGCTCTAAAATGTTCGGACAAACCGTAGATGGCATAAGAACAGCCGTAAGTCTGTTTGTCCGTATTCAGAGGAGTACCGTCCGCGTTTATCAACCAATATACGCCTCCATACCGCGGGTCGATGAAATGGTCGATGAAATAGCGCTGCGCCCTATCAGCCAGCGCGCGGTAGGCAGCATCGCCATACAGCCGATAGGCGGTTGAAAAGGTCCAGAGGATGCGGGCATTCAGCACGCCTCCCTTGGGAGCATCGGCGATAGGGGAACCGTCACGTCTCAATGAACCGTAAAAACCGCCGGAGGGATCTACGCTGTATTTTTCCCAGAAAGGGAGGATATTCTCTTTCAAGTCTGAGATTATTTCATCTTTCAAGACCTTATCCGCGTGTGATCGCGCTTTTAGGAAGGGCGTGATCAGCAACCATAACACGATCAGCGAAAAAGCGGAAAACCTGTGTTTCATAATGTAGCAATTTAAGAACTTGACCCTAGTTACATCGCGAATTTACAAAAAAACAAATTGTCACCGCGCATTGCCTTCCGTTTCCTTTTTATTCCGTATCTTAGGGGGTTGATTTTGTAACTTTTAAAAAACAGATACTATGCGAAAGAGACATTTCCTATTTGCGTCAGCTTTGGCACTGCTCTGCGGTAGCGGCGCGCCGCACGCGCAAGATTTCAAGCTGACCCCCTCCGGCTATTTCAAGAACCAAGGAGTCGATGTCATGGCTTTTGATGACATCTATCCCGAAGGACACCAGGGAGGCGTATGCATCATCATGAACGGACACCGCGTGGCGACAAACGGAGACATCCGCCTGGAAGCCACACCCGGACAATGGCAGCCCATACCGAAACAGCTGGAGCGGAAACTCGGCGACAACAGCATCACCGCTACGCTGTGCTATCCCGACTCCTCCCGTCACCTCACCGGATTCAACCCGATGATTTACCCGGACCTCCACCTTGTCTATACGGTAAAAGTGGAAAGCAAAGGTAAGCAGATAGAGGTGAGCGTAGACTTGGACCGCCCCATCCCCCGGGAATTCATCGGGAAAGTGGGCTTCAATCTCGAGTTCTTCCCGGGTTCCCTCTTCGGCAAGCCTTGGATCATGGATGGGCAGAGCGGTATCTTCCCGCAACAGCCCAACTCTCCCCTGATGACGACCCAACCCAATTACCTGCATACCGGGGACTATCATGACGGCAAAAAACCGCTGGCTGATATGGACAAACTGATCGGGAAAGGTTACAGTCCGATCGTGGCCGACGACATCATCAGCGAACCTTACGCCAAGGGAACCCGGTTCACCTCCCGGCCCGATGACCCCTATAACAAAATTACCATCGAATCATTGAGCGGTGACCTGCAACTGTTTGACGGCCGGATGAACCACAACAACGGCTGGTTCGTACTGCGCAGCGACATAAAGCCGGGTGTCACGAAAGGCGCCGTCAGGTGGATTATCACCCCGAACGTAGTGGCCGACTGGATGTATCAGCCGGTTATCCAGACTTCACAGATAGGCTATCATCCTGCCCAGGACAAGGAGGCTGTCATTGAAATGGACGTACGCGACAGCAAAAAAGCAACGGCACAAATCATCCGTATCGATGCCGACGGCGAGAAAGTGGTCAAGAACGTCGCGCCTGCCGACTGGGGTAAATTCCTGAGGTATAACTATCGGAAGGTAGACTTCACGGACATAAGGGAACCGGGGCTTTATAAGATTAAGTACGATACTTCCGAGTCTCCCATTTTCCGCGTTGCCGATGACGTATACGCCCGCGGCGTATGGCAGCCCGTGTTGGAGTACTTCCTTCCCGTGCAGATGTGCCACATGCGCGTCAACGAGAAGTATCGTGTATGGCACGACCGCTGCCACATGGACGACGCCCGGATGGCACCGGCGCACAACCATATCGACGGCTACGACCAGAAAGAGGGTCTGTCCAAGTTCAAACCGGGCGAGGTAGTTCCCGGAGTAAACATAGGCGGCTGGCACGATGCCGGAGACTTTGACCTCCGTATCGAATCCCAAGCCGGAGAATCCTATATCCTGGCACTGGCCTACGAAGCTTTCCGCCCGGATCTCGACGTGACCGCCATCGACCAGATAAACCGGGTGACGGAGATCCACCAGCCCGACGGCAAGAATGACCTGCTGCAACAAGTGGAGAACGGCGCCCTCTCGGTAGTCAACAGCTACCTGGCGCTGGGACGTCTCTACCGGGGAATCATCTGCAACGACCTGCGCCAATACGTGCTTCTGGGTGATGCCGCCGCTATGACCGACGGGGAAACCGGCAATGAAGACGACCGTTGGATATTTACGGAGGACAACCCCGGGCGGGAGCTGTCTACAGCCGCCCAACTGGCTGCCGTATCCCGCGTGTTGAAAGGGTTCAATGATACATTGAGTGTGCATTGCCTCGACATTGCCCGCAAGGTATACGCTTCTACCGGAAATGGCGGCGGGAGAGCCTTGTCTCCCAAGGTGCAAGCAGCCGTAGAGCTGTATCTCACCACCGGCGAACAACCCTATATGGATTTTATCCTGGATCATCAGGATCTCATCATCAAACAGATCAGAAACACCGGCTGGTACACGGCACGCGTAGAGCAACAGTTCGCGCGGATGAAGGATAAAAAAGCCAACGCTTTCTCCACCGCTTTCCGTAAAGCGCTGACCGGATACAAACAAGAGCTGGACAAGCAGGTGCATGAAACACCTTACGGCGTTCCCTACCGTCCGAATATCTGGGGGGCAGGCTGGGATATACAGCGTTTCGGCTTCCAGCACTACTTCCTGGCCACCTCCTATCCGGAAATATTCACGAAAGCGCCGGTATTCAATGCCCTCAACTTCATTCTCGGATGCCATCCGGGCTCCAACCAGGCTTCTTTCGCCTCGGGTGTCGGCGCGCAATCAGCCACGGTGGGCTATGGGTTGAATCGTGCGGACTGGTCGTACATCCCCGGAGGAGTTATTTCCGGTACGGCGCTGATCCGTCCCGACTTCCCGGAGCTACTCACGTTCCCGTTCCTCTGGCAACAGACTGAATATGTACTGGGCGGCGGATCGTCACACTACATGTTCCTGGTACTCGCGGCACAGCAGTTGTTACCGTAAAAGTCCGCCCGCTGAAAAAGGCTACCGCCCATCTCGGCCCAAAGCTCGCGAATATGATATCCGCTAGCTTCGAACCGAGGTGGGTTCTAAGTTTCTGACGGGCATCTTTAACAGATAAAACCTTGCTAAATTCGTCTAAAGGACTTACCTTTGCGCCCACAGTAATTCTCTTTTCAACCATTGTAAGGAACTTTAGTAATTTGTGTCACATGAATGACGTAAGTAGAAAGATTATACCTATTTTTCTGCTCTTGGTGTGCACCTGCCTCCTGGGGTTACATTTACAAACCACTCAAGAAGCGATCTTCTTCTACCGAGAACAACAACAGATCTTCCTGTTCGATACCGAACATGTATTGAATATACTTAAGACAATTGGAGGATTGGCTACGATTTGCGCCCAATTTGTTATACAGTTTTTCAAGGTGCCGCTGATCGGATCGCTGACAACCGCCTTGATCGGTGGAGCCGCTGGCTGGTTATCCTGGCTGACTTTACGAAAAATACATCCGGCGTCGTATCTTCTGCCCTTGGCCTTTCTCCCCATCTTATTCCAGTACCTTTACCTGATAAAAGACAGCTATCATTATGAAGGGCTGATCGCCCTGTTATTTGAGACGTTGGCTCTTAGCCTGTACAGTTACGGGACACGAAAATGCAATTGGACATACCGTACCTGCATCGGTTGCTTGCTGACGATCGGATTGTTTTACACGATGGGATCTGTAGCGATGTTATTCGCCCTTAGCATCTTACTGTTTGATGTGTTTCAGAAAAACGAACGCTGGTACGCAAGCTTCATCCCGTTGATCTTGCTGCTTACCGTAGGTTCCCTGTGTGTTCTGGGGGGCAGCAAACCCGATTATGACCATGTGTTTTGGATGAAAGATTACGTAGCGTATTTCATCGAGCTGGAACCATTCTACGGCTTTTCCTGGCAAGTAGCGCTACTCGTCATGCTTCTATTCTTCCTGTCGCGTTATCTCGATCACGTAAAGACCTATCTAAAAGCTTTAGTGACCGTAGCATTGCTTGCCTTATCCGGTATCTATTATACGCGAACGGCTCTTCAGCGGATGAATAAAGATTTCTATACGTTGATGCAAATGTTTCATTACATAGATACCGAACAATGGGACGCCATAATCTCGTCGGATGATCTGAACTATAATAACTACTTACACCTGAATTGCTTAAACCTTGCCTTATCGCATAAGGGGGTCATGCAGACTGATTTATTCAACTATCCGCAAAGCGGGATACAATCCTTGATCTCCGCGTATCAAGCGCATATAGAGGAAAGTTTCCTGTTCAGCCAGATATACTACCATATAGGTATCACGTCCTTGGCATACAATTTCGCTTTTGGCGCCTCGGTGGGAATTACACACGGCAGTCCTGTCATGACCAAATTACTAATAAAATCTCATTTGATATACGGACAGTATCCCGCGGCCGAGAAGTTTATCTCACTATTGGAAAAGACATGGGGCTATCGGGAATGGGCCTCCTCGCAACGAAAGTTCTTGTATAATGATCAAGCGGTGGAGAACGACCCGGAATTGGGCGTAAAAAGGAAAAGCCTGTCCGACAACAAAGACCTTTTCGCCAATATAATCGGATTGCTTGATAACTTGATGATTCTATTGGAAGAGAATCCCCGGAATAAAGCCGCGTTGGATTATACGATCGGTACGTTATTGTTATCGAAAGACCTGCCCGCCATAAAAATGTTTGTCGAAAGATTCAGTGGGACGGAAGTACTCCCTACATTGCCCGAGCCTTTGCAACAGGCCGTGATCTCTTACGCGGAGCATGACCCGGATTATTGCCGCAGGTATGGGGTAACCGATAAAGTCCTGTCCGAGTTCTCGCTATTCAGGCGACGTGTATTGGAACTAAGGCATGCCCGACAAGCGGTAGCGACTGGAATAGCCGACTATCGGCCTACTTTTTGGTACTATTTGATGTTCTCTAAATAAAACTCGTATGGAAAAACAGACTTACACGAATACAAACCGATATTTTCTCCTTTTTCTCATCGCCTTGATGGTTTCATGCTCCCAAAACGACATACAGATCGCCAAAAGCTTGAATGAGGAAATAACCATTTATCCGGATTACAAGGAGGTGACCATTCCTGTGAACATCGCCCCGCTCAATTTCTCTATCGCCGATAGCAGTGAGCACTGCCTTATCATTAAAGGGGAAAAGACTCAATTCCAAGTCTATAGCGATGAGGGGCTCTTTGAGATCCCACAAAGGAGATGGAAAGCCCTGTTGAAAGAGAATGCCGGAAAGCAAATAGAACTGACCATCGCTAAACGCATACGGGGCGAATGGAATGCCTATATGCCTTTTCATATGGACATCGTGAAGGACTCCATCGATAAATATATAGCCTATCGGTTATTAGCCTTGAGCAATGATATGTGGAACAGGATGGGTATCTATCAACGAAACTTGGAGAATTATGACCAAAGCGTGATTTACGAGAATAGCTTGACCGACTATAATTGCGTAAACTGCCACACGTTTCCCTCCGGGAACCCGGATAAACTGATCTTCCATATGCGAGGCAAGCACGCCGGTTCCGTACTGATTGATGGAAGGAAAATAACCAAGCTAAATACCAAGACGCCCGAGACAGTCTCAAACTTTGTCTACATGTATTGGCATCCGAATGGTAACTATCTGGCGGCCACCGTATGCGATACCTATCAAAACTTCTTCATCAATAATCCCAATACACTGGAAGTATTGGATCATAACTCCGATATCGTGATCTACGACGTGAAGAAGAACGAGCTATTCTCTTGCGAAGCGTTAAATTCAAAAGACGCATGGCAAATATTTCCCGCATTCTCTCCTGACGGGAAGAGCCTCTATTTCAGCTCGACCGCTGCCGTAGATTCTATTTCCAAGAATTTCAGACAAATGACCTATAGCCTATGTCGTGTAGGCTTTGACCCGGAAACCCGCGCCCTAAGCCGGCAAGTAGATACTTTATACCATGGCCGGGCCAACCACAAAAGCGTATCCTTCCCTCGGATCTCACCTGACGGCAACTATCTGGCTTTCACTTTACAGGAATATGGCGGCTTTGGGGTTTGGCATAAAGATGCCGAATTATATATGATCCGCTTGTCCGACGGAAAGACGTACCCGCTGACCGAGGCGAACAGCCCCGAAGGGGAAAGCTATCATTCGTGGAGCCGCAACAACCGTTGGCTGGTATTCAGCAGTCGCAGGTTGGATGGATTATACACGCGTCCGTTCTTTACCTATATCGATGATAGCGGCACGGCTCATAAACCATTCCTCCTGCCGCAAAGGAATCCCGTAAAATATTATAAAGACTTGTTGTGGACCTACAACCTCCCGGAGTTTATACAAGAAAAGGCTCAAATAGACACGCATGCCGTGATGGAAACCATGCGAAATACAAAAGGAATCCCTGTAAAATAAGTACAATTCTTCCACAAAGGTAAGGGATAAGAGAGCCAGGCCTATTCTATCAAAGTCCTCTGTTAATATTGTATAATTATGAGTACCTTGCGATACAAGGTATTCTAGTAAGACTTATCTTTGCGCCCGGATGATAAAGATGTTTACCAACCGTGTAACTTTTTTAGCAAATTGTACGTCTAATAGGTAAAGTAATTACATAATATGATGATTCAACTGAGAGGAATAAACAAAACGTACTTTAATGGAGCCCCACTGCACGTTTTAAAAGGTATCGACCTCGATATAGAGAAGGGAGAGATGGTATCTATCATGGGAGCGTCCGGTTCCGGTAAGTCAACCTTATTGAATATCCTGGGGATATTGGATACGTACGACACGGGCACCTACCTATTAAACGGACAATTGATTCAGCGTCTCAGCGAAACTCGTGCCGCCGAGCTCCGGAACCGGATGATCGGCTTCGTATTCCAATCTTTTAACTTAATCTCATTCAAGAATGCCATGGAGAACGTCGCCCTCCCACTCTATTACCAAGGGGTCAGCCGAAGGAAGAGGAATGCCATGGCACTGGAATATTTGGACATGGTGGGTTTGAAAGATTGGGCGGAACATATGCCGAACGAGATGTCCGGCGGACAGAAGCAGCGTGTGGCGATCGCCCGGGCCTTGATCGCGAAACCTCAAGTCATATTGGCCGACGAGCCGACCGGAGCGTTGGACAGCAAGACGACCGTGGAGGTAATGGAACTGCTACGCAAGGTAAACCTGGAGGGTATGACCATGGTGATCGTTACCCACGAACCCTCCGTAGCGGAGGCTACAGACCGGATTATCCGGGTTAAGGACGGGCTGATCGAACGTATCGAAAAAGGGGAGAATCATGTTTGACTTTGATAATTTCAGGGAAATATGGAGCACCATCAAAAAGAATAAGCTCCGTACCTTCTTGACCGGCTTCTCGGTCTCATGGGGTATTTTCATGTTGATCGTGTTATTGGGAGCGGGAAACGGGTTGCGCAACGGTATCATGCACAACTTCAGGAATATGTCTACCAACCGGGTCGAGGTATGGACACGCTATACCACCAAGCCCTGGAAGGGTATGCTACCCAACCGCAGCATCAGTTTCAAGGAAGAGGACTTAAGCGCCCTGAAGAGAAACTTCAAAGAGGTGGATCTCTGCTCGGCTACCATTTCCCACAATGACACGATCACTTACAACGAGGAGTATGTGACAGGACAGACCCATGGCGTATATCCGGACCATGCCCCGATCAATTACGTGAATGTAGAGACACATAACGGCCGCTTCATCAATGAACAGGACATGAGGGACCGAAGAAAGGTGATCGTGATCAGTCCCCGTATGGCCGAGGTCTTGTTTCGAGACGAGAAGCCGCTGGGTAAATATGTGAAATGCGGCAATATGATGTATCAAGTAGTCGGCGTGTATAACGATGATGACAAAAGCAACAACGCTCCCGCTTACATTCCATTCTCCGTTGCCCAACTACTCTATAATAAAGGATACGGTTTCGGATCGCTAACGTTTACCTTGAAAGGGGTAACTACCGAAAAGGAGAATGAGGCCTTCGAGGAAAGCTTCCGGAAATGGATGGCACGCCGCCACCAATTCGATCCGACAGACAAGAACGCTATCGGTATGTGGAACATGGCGAATGAGTTCCTCATGTTCGACAATATGCTGAACGGGATTACTCTATTTATCTGGATTATCGGTATCGGGACCCTGATGGCAGGCATCGTGGGAGTGAGCAACATCATGCTGATCACCGTACGGGAACGGACCCGGGAGTTCGGCATACGCAAGGCTTTGGGAGCAAAGCCCGGCTCGATCCTGGCATTGGTGATAACCGAGTCTATCCTCGTAACAGCCGTCTTCGGCTATGTCGGGATGATCATGGGGATCGGGATTACGGAACTCATCAATCACGCCATGGAAATGGCCCAAGCCGGGGCCCAGTCCGGGGGGAATATAGGAGAGGACCTGACGATCTTCCGCAACCCGACCGTCAACCTGGCGATAGCTAGCTCCGCTACGGTCTTGATCATCATAGCCGGCGTATTGGCGGGTTATTTCCCGGCACGCAAGGCGGTAAAAGTCACGGCGATCGAAGCCATGAGAACGGAATAATAATAAAAAAGAGAAGAACCATGTTTGACATAGACAGATGGGTAGAGATATGGGTGACGATCACCCGAAACAAGACACGCAGCTTGTTGACCTGCTTCGGTGTATTTTGGGGCATCCTGATGCTGGTGATCCTATTGGGGGCCGGGAACGGGATGAAGAACGCCATGTTCTCGAATATCAACGGATTCGCCACGAACTCCGCCTTCTTTTTCTCCGACCGGACCAGCGAATCGTACAAAGGCTTTAACAAGGGCCGCCAATGGAACATGCGAAACCGAGACGTGGAGAGCATCCGGAGACAGGTGAAGGACATCGAGGCCGTCTCCCCCATCATCTGGGGAAATTCCTCGGACAAGAATATCGTTTTCGGCCAATTAAGCGGTACTTATAATGTGAAAGGCGTGCAGCCCGATTATTTCAAGATCGAGACCCAACAACTTTATTACGGACGGTTACTGAACGAGATCGACGAGATCGAGAAGCGTAAGGTCTGTCTGATCGGTGCCGAGGTGAACGAAGTATTGTTCAAAGGGAAGGATCCTTGCGGGAAATATGCCCGGGTAAACGGGATTTACTATCAAGTGGTAGGCGTCATGAAGCAACTGGCTTCTAACGTCAGTATCGGCGGACGGGCCGAGGAGAGCGTATTCCTTCCCTTCAGCACCATGCAACAGACGTTGAACCAAGGGGATATCATTCACTTCTTGTGCGTGAGCGCCAAGCCCGGTTATAAGATCGATCCGGTGATCACACAGGTCAAGGATATCGTAAAGAGCCAGAACCAGATCTCGCCTACCGACCCGCAGGCCGTGACGGTGATCAACCTGGCGGCTCAGTTCGAGACCTTCGATATGCTATTTATCGGTATCGATATCTTGATCTGGCTCGTAGGCATGGGTACGTTATTGGCGGGTATTATCGGTGTAAGTAATATCATGATGGTAACGGTCAAGGAGCGTACCCGGGAGATCGGCGTGCGCAGGGCCTTGGGAGCAAGACCTTGGAATATTATCTCGCAAATCATGAGCGAGAGCCTGTTACTGACGGCCTTCGCAGGTTTGATGGGGTTAAGCGTCGGGGTGTTCCTGCTCGATCTGGTAGATAAGATCATGAGCGCCCAGCCGGCCTCGGACGGAACCATAGCGCATCCGGAGGTAAGCATTCAAGTAGCGGTAGCGGCCACGGTGATCTTATTGTTCAGTGGTCTGCTGGCCGGGCTGATTCCCGCGTGGCGAGCCATGCAAATCAAGGCGATAGATGCCATACGGGAAGAATAAATACAATTGTCAATTAATAAAACTATATAATCATGAAGAATCGCATTGTAAAAAAAATCCTGCGTATCACCTTGTTAGTATTTGTGGGAGCAGCGGTAATCGGTACATTCTATTTCTTATGGAGGAAAGCGCAACCGGTCGTCACCGTTTATGAGATCGTAACTCCTGAAAAAGGAGATGTGGAAACCAAGACGGTCGCTACCGGGAACGTAGAGCCTCGTTTCGAAGTGGAGATCAAACCGCAGATTTCCGGTATCATCTCCGAGCTGAAGAAAGAGGCGGGGCAGACGGTCCAGGCGGGAGAGATTATCGCCACTATCAAGGTAATCCCCGAGATGGTACAGCTCAACAGCGCCGAATCACGCGTGAACCTTGCCAATATCTCTTTAAAGCAAGTGGAAGAGACGTATAAGCGGGATACGCAATTATTTAAGCAGGGTGTTATCGCCCAAGAAGATTTCGACCTTTCCAAGGCGAACTACCTGAAAGCCGTGGAGGAAAAGGATAACGCGCAAAGTGCCCTGGAGATTATCCGCGACGGTATAGCCAAGAACTCAAACGTAGCCAGTACGACCCAAATCCGCAGTACCATTACCGGGATGATCTTGGACATCCCCGTTAAAGTAGGTAACTCGGTTATTCAAGCGAACAATTTCAATGATGGCACGACGATCGCTACCGTAGCCAATATGAACGACATGATCTTCAAAGGAAACGTAGATGAGACCGAGATCGGACGCATCCACGAGGGAATGCCGATCAAACTGACCGTCGGCGCCATGGAGAGCCGTTCATTCGACGCTTTGCTGGAATATGTATCGCCCAAGGGAGTAGACAAGAATGGAGCCATTCAATTTGAGATCAAGGCGGCCGTGACGATCCCCGAAGACGCGTTCATCCGCGCGGGCTATAGCGCCAATGCCGAGATCGTGCTAAAACGTGCGGAGGATGTCCTTACGATCCCGGAAAGCACGGTAGAGTTCCAGGGGGATTCCGCGTTCGTTCAGTTGGTTAAACAAGAGCAACCGGAGCAAGTCTTCGAGAAACATCCTGTAAAGGTAGGTCTGTCCGACGGTATCAAGATCGAGATTCAAGAGGGATTGGCCGCGGCCGATAAAGTCCGGGGCGCAGCGATTGATCCGAATAAGAAATAAAAGAAAGATAGTATGATGAGAAGGAACTTATATATACTGGCAATCGCTTCCCTCCTGTCCGGGAACTATGTTCTCGCTCAAGATACAGTGAGGCGATGGAGCCTGGAGGAGTGCATCCAATATGCCATCGAGCATAATATCGACTTAAAACAAAAAGAGCAGGAACAGGAAAGCCGAAAGGTAGACCTGCATACCAGCAAATACAGCTGGCTCCCGGCCTTGAACGGCAATCTCGGACAGAGCTTCCAGTTCGGACGCTCCACGTCTAAATCCGGGGTAATCGTAGACCAGAACGCCGCCAACTCCACATTGGGGATCAATCTGGACATGCCTTTATTTGACGGGTTAAAAATACCGAACGATATCGCCGCCCGCAAACTTGATCTAAAAGCGTCTGTAGAGAACTTGAATAAAGCGAGAGAAGACCTATCCATCAATATAGCCTCCTACTACCTGCAAGTACTTTACAATAAAGAGCTACTGAAAATAGCGCAATTGCAAGTGGAGCTGGACAAAGAGCAAGTGAATAAAACGGAGGCTCTGGTGAACGCCGGAAAGGTACCTCTTTCCCAACTGTATGACATGAAAGCCCAATTGGCGAAAGATGAGGTCACGCTAACCGAGTCGCAAAACAATGTGAACCTCGCTTTGCTGGATCTGGCGCAAAGCCTGGAACTGGAGCGAAGCGATCGGAGTTTCGACATACAGACGCCTGCGATTGAAGATGTGGTGGCTGATCATATGAGCAGTATACTACCCCCGGAAGACATTTACGATCATGCGGTTACATTCAAGCCCCAGATCAAGGAACAGCAGTATTTGCTAGAGAGCCAAAAGAAAATGTTGCGTGTCGCGCAAGCGGGCTATTACCCCAAGTTAAATTTCGGGGCTAGTTACAGCAATGGATATTATCATTCTACTTCGGGAGGTGAATTTGCCGATATGCGTTCCTTTAGCGAGCAGCTTAAGCAGAATGGGCAAAAGATCGTCGGATTCTCATTGAGTATTCCACTTTTCAACCGCTTCCAGGTACGCAACAGTGTCCGTACCGCAAGGATTAACATTATCAACCGGGAATTGCTGATGGAAAATACAAAGAAAACTTTATACAAGGAAATCCAGCAAGCGTACTATAACGCGACAGCTTCCCAAGAGAAATATATGGCTTCCGACAAATCCGTCACGGCGAGCAAGGAGGCGCTCAATTATGCCCAGGAACGTTACAACGCAGGTAAAAGCACGGTCTTTGAATTTAATGAGGCTAAAACAAAATACGCGCAAAGTCTGGCGGAACAGGCACAGGCCAAATATGATTTTATCTTCCGTACGAAGATCCTGGATTTCTATAATGGCAACCCGATCCGTTTGTAAACATTAATTAATACATCATTTTTTCATTACACACACGCAGTTTGAGGGAAGACGGTCTTTACAGGCATCTTCCCTTTCTGCATTCATTAAGTTCAGCCTGCGCAAAACTAAGGTCAACAACCGGACAGATTGGATCAAGAACTGCCTGTCGGCTATCATTATGCAAGAGCTTCCCCCGTAGAACCCAATTGGATCCGTAACTATCAACCAATATTGTATTAGTTTTAGAATGATTTGTAACCATTTGCTTTTTTATAATAAAAATAATATATTTGCGGCAGTGATTTTTCAGGATCTTGGTATGTGCATTTTTCATATCGTACTTTAACTGTGGCCCTGTGCAGACTATGGTCTCCTGAAAAAGCTATGTGTGTCTAATTAACAAACAAATTCATTCTATGAAGTACAAATTAACGCTTGTACTACTCTCATTCTTTCTGGGAGTGCAGTGTATGGTCGCCCAGCAAATGAAGGTGACCGGTGTAGTGATCAATGAAGATGATGGGGAGCCTGTTATAGGTGCATCCATCGTAGTAAAAGGAACCACTGTTGGTACCATCACGGATCTGGATGGTAAATTCGAATTGGAGGCAGACAAGAACGCCAAGTTGATTGTATCTTATGTCGGCTTAAAAACATTAGAAACCACCGCACAAGCAAACATGCGAATCGTTCTCTCTTCTGACGCGCAGGAGCTCGACGATGTCATTATTGTCGCTTATGGTACCGCTAAGAAATCGTCTTTCACGGGTTCCGCGGGTGTTGTCGGGACAAAAGACCTTGACATGCGTCCATTAACAAACGCAACCGCAGCTTTGGAAGGTAACGTATCCGGTGTACAAGTCGGTACGGGTGGCGGACGTCCGGGTGAATCCCCTAATATCCGTATCAGAGGATTCGGTTCGATTAATGCTTCAAACAGTCCTCTTTATGTTGTGGACGGATCCATTTACAATGGAGAGATCGCGGATATCAATCCGAACGATATTGAGTCAATGTCTATCTTAAAAGATGCGGCCTCGACTTCTCTTTATGGATCCAGCGCGGGTAATGGTGTTGTATTAATTACCACTAAGAAAGCAAAAAGCGATGATACTCAAGTTACATTCAGCACTTCTCAAGGTATCTCTTCCCGTGCGATCAAGGAATATAACCGTGTAGGTGTATGGGACTATTACCCTTTGCAGTGGGAGATGCTTCGTAACCAGTATATCTCCGCGAATGGAATGTCTGCGGCAGAAGCGGCGACAGAGGCCTCTGCCAAAATTTATAACCAATTGATGTATAACCCATACCGGGGAGTTGCCAATGATCAAATCGTAGGGACGGACGGGAAATTAAATCCTGCGGCCACCCAATTGTTATGGGGAGATGATACCGACTGGAATGACGCGATGGAACGTACCGGCTATCGTGGAGAATATAACTTGTCTTATTCCACCAAGGGAAAGAAAAGCGATACGTATGTTTCATTAGGCTATTTAAAAGATAACGGTTATGTGATCAAATCCGATTTTGAGCGTTACTCTGCCCGTGCGAATGTAAATGTGTATCCCGTGAAATGGTTTAAGACAGGCTTGAACATTTCAGCCAGCCGTTCTCAATCTCAAATAGCCAATACAAGAGATAATTCAAGTGGTTATTCAAATCACTTTATGTTTGCCCGTACTATCGGCCCGATCTACCCGATCCACAAACATGATCCGGAAACAGGTGATTATCTCTTGGATAACCTGGGACAGACGCAATACGACTATGATGGCGTACGCGCAGGTTCCGCTTATTCGGGCCGCCACGTGGTAGCGGAGACATTATGGAACGACGAAGAGTTTGTACGTGACGTGATGAACTCACGCGCTTATATGGATTTCAATTTGTACGAAGGTCTGAAAGTTACATTGAACGGAGGTTTGGAGACATCCAACAGCCGTAATTCCGGCTATGATAATAAGTTTGTAGGTGACGGCTCTCCGAGTGGACGTTTCAGCCTTGAGAATACCCGCCGGACAACAACGACTTTCAACCAATTGATAAACTATAATACGAACTTCGGAGATCATAACTTTGATGTATTATTAGGTCATGAAAGTTTCGCCTACAAATACCAATACAACTACACCATGAGGCAAGGTCAGGTTATGGATGGGCTGATGGAGCTAGGAAACTTCACGACAATCAATTCGGCCTACTCCTTTACGGACGAATACAAAAAAGAGGGTTATTTTGCCCGTATCAATTACGACTTCATGGATAAATATTACGCGTCGGCCTCCTACCGCCGCGATGGCAGCTCACGCTTCCACAAAGATAACCGTTGGGGTAACTTCTGGTCTTTCGGAGCCTCTTGGCGTATAGACCAAGAAAGTTTCATGGAGCCGTTGACTTGGGTCAACAGTTTGAAGCTGAGAGGTTCTTATGGACAAACCGGTAACGACCAAGTATTAACGACCAGTGGATCAACGAACTATTATCCCTATCAGACTTTATATGACATGAACCGCAATAACGCGTTGGAAGCAGGTGTGTTATTCAACTCTTTTGGAAACCCCGATTTGCAATGGGAGACTCAGGTTTCTTCCGACGTGGCAGTCGAATTCGGACTGTTCGATCGTTTGACCGGTAGCATCGAGTATTTCAACAAACAATCCAAAGACCTGTTGTTCAACGTACCTCTACCTCTTTCTTCCGGAGCGGTAGACTATAGAGGAACCGCGTCTATCTGGAAGAACATCGGTAAAGTAACGAATAGTGGTGTGGAAATCTCCTTGGATTACCGCATCTTAAAAAATACGGATTGGACATGGAACGTCGGCGCGAACGCCACATTCATCAAGAACGAGGTAAAAAGCTTACCCCAAAAAGAGATCATTGACGGTACAAAGAAGATCATGGCAGGCAAGTCTATCTACGAATTCTGGTTAAAGGAATATGTGGGTGTAGATCCTCAAGATGGAGCGGCTCTTTATCGTTTCGACGATACGGTAGATGAGAATGGAAACGCGGCACAAAACTGGGATGACGAAGATTGTCGTACCGTAAACGGAGAGAAAGTGACAACGAACCAGGAAAAAGCAAAATACCATTATGCAGGTAGCGCGATTCCTAAAGTATATGGCGGTTTCAATACACGCGTAAAATTCAAGGATTTTGAGTTATCCGCCGTATTCTCTTACGCGTTGGGAGGAAAGGTTTATAACTCCAGCTATCTATCTCTTATGAGTGTAAACAAATATGGAGCGGCTATGCATACGGATATCTACGATCGTTGGCAACAACCGGGAGATATAACGAATGTTCCTCGTCTAGACGGCAGTGAAGCTACTAATTTCAATGCACAGTCGGATCGTTGGTTGATGAGTTCTGATTATCTAAGCATGAAGTCTTTGACATTCGCTTATACGTTACCAAAGGCCTTCCTTTCTAAGTTCGCGATAAAGAACGCGCGCGTATCATTGAGTGGCGAGAATCTATTCCTGCTTACTTCCATGAAAGGTATGGATCCACAACAACAGTTCAGCGGTATTACGAACAATGCTCATATCCCCGCTCGTTCATTTACATTCGGACTGAATTTCACATTTTAATTCATTATTATATTAAACGTTGATTACAATGAAAAGATTCAAATATACAATTCTAGCCTTATGCGTCGCAGGTCTGACGGCTTGTTCCGATACGTTCATGGAAACAAGTCCAACCGACCAGGTTGGCGAAACAACAGTCGCTTCATCTTTGGAAAACCTATACATTGCTCTAAACGGAACACATCGGGCCATGGTTAAGCAATACTTATCTTCACAAAGTTGTGGTGGAGAACCTTCTTGGAATATCGATCGAGATGTATTAGGCGAAGATCTGGTACACCCATCTTCCGGTAACACTTGGTTTTTAAGAACGCTTCAATGGGTAGATCATCGAAATTCAAAATCAACATTGACCAAGTATGGTTTCTTCTTCTATTACAAATTAATATTGAACAGTAACATACTTCTTAATAATGTGGATGCGGTGGATCGTACGGATGAAAATTTATACGCCGGCGTAAAAGGGGAGGCACTTTGCTTCCGTGCGTTTGGCCATTTTCAACTCGTGCAGCTCTACGCGGAACGTTATAAAGCGGGAGGTGGCAATACACAATTGGGCATACCTTACCGTAAGGCCCCGGAAACAGGAGAAGTCGCTCGTAATACGGTAGAGGAATGCTATCAATATATTAACGAAGATCTCGATGCCGCTATTGAGTTGTTGAAAAACTACGAGGCAAAAGAGGTCACTCACTTCTCTTTGAAAGTGGCTTATGGTTTAAAGGCTCGTGTCCTGCTGGCACAGCAAAATTATGCGGAAGCCGCGAGATACGCGGATTTGGCAATACAAACCGCGGAGGGAGAAGGCCATAAATTGATGACCGGCAAAGAAGAATTAATGGGAGGCTTCGCTTCCATGCTGACAGATAATAAGGAGGCTATATGGGCAGCCAATACGCAGGAAGACCAAACCATCTATTTTTATTCTTTCTATGCATATATGTCTTGGAATTTCAACGCGTCCGCGATACGTGCCGTCCCCAGATGTATAAACTCGGCTTTGTATGATAAAATATCAGATACAGATGTCCGCAAACAATGGTGGGATCCGACAGGTAAAGCAGATGTTCCCAAAAGCAATTTCAAACGGTTCCCGTATCAGAATCGTAAATTCACGGCCAAATCTTCTTCCAATGCGGTCGGAGACTTTCCTTTCATGCGTTTGGCAGAGCTCTACTTGATGAAAGCGGAGGCATTGGCTCGTAGCAATCAACTTCAAGAAGCACAAAAGACGTTGACCGCATTTGCCTTGACTCGCGATCCTGAATACAAAGAGACGAGCAAAACAGCGGCCGAATTAACGGAAGAGATCATGATCCAACGTCGTGTCGAGTTGTGGGGAGAAGGATTCCGATTCACGGACTTGAAACGTTTAAACTTACCGTTGGATAGAAATAACACGAATCACGATAAGGGTATCGCGATAAAGATGCACGTAGATGCCGGTTCTCCTGAATGGCAATTCAAGATTCCGGATGACGAAATGAACGCGAACAGTCTTATGACTCAGAATAAATAATCGCGCTGTTCCTTACTAATTGTATCAAAAAGTCCCCGCCTATACCCTTAACCGGTTTAGGCGGGAATTTTTTAAGAACTAAAAGAGGTTATTCCAAATCATTAAAATAATTCAAGTAATTAAATCCATGAAAACAAACCATCTGTTCTCCGCCCTGCTGTCCTTGGCTCTGGCCTGCCCGGGAATGGCACAAGAGACCCATTACCAAAGGCCTCCGGCCGTAATAGAGGAAGTGGCCTTGACCAAACTATCTCCGGTTATCCGAATCAGTGATAACAATCAATGGGCACTTCAGTTAGAGCGTTCCCCCTACCGGTCTATCGCCAAGCTTGCGCAGCCGGAACTTAAATTAGCGGGAACGCGTATCTGTCCGGAGACATTCAATGCCAGTCGGCAAGCCGAGTATACCGGTGCCCGTTTAATGAATATCGCTACACAGGAGGAAATAACGATACAAGGGATTCCTGAGAACGCAGTGATTACGGAAACCTCTTTTTCTCCCTCATCAAACAAAGTCGCTCTTTTTGTGGAGGAAGCGGATGGAGTATATCTTTATACCTGCACGCCGGAACAACCAACCGCACAAAAAGTAAGCCTTCGGAAAATCAACGCGACAACAGGAGCGATGATTTTGTGGATCAACGATAATGATTTTATCACGCTAATGGTTCCCGGTAATCTGGGTAAGACACCTCAAAAGCCAGCCGTGCCTTCCGGTCCTGTTATTCAAGAAAGTACGGGAAAGGTTATGCCCGCACGTACTTATCAAGATTTACTGAAAAGCCCGTATGACGAAGAATTGTTCGATCATTATTTCACCGCACAACTGGTGCGTATAAAAGAGGGTATTGTCAATGAGTTAGGGAAACCGGCCATATATGCCGGTACGCTTTCTCTATCTCCCGACAAATCCTTATTGCTGGTCGCTACCGTTCATCGTCCCTATTCATACCAAGTAACGGTCCGTAACTTCCCACAAAAGTTCGAGGTCATGGACTTACAAGGCAATTCCGTTTATACGTTAGCGGATAATCCGACCGTCAATGTCCCGATGGGATATGACACGAGCTCGCCTTATCCCCGCCAGTTCGGATGGAGATCGGATAAACCGGCTACCGTTTACTGGGCGGAAGCGCAAGACAAAGGAGATCCTAAGCAAAACAAGACTGATTTCATGGATATTATCTACCAAATAAGCTATCCGTTCAACCGCGAGAAACAGGAAGTCGCGAAGACAGAGAAACGTTTCCGCAACATCCTGTGGCATGACGATACTTTCGCTTTATTGACCGAGACTTCCCGGAAGACTCGCAAAAGAAGGACATTTGCTTTTAAGCCTTGCTCTTCTGAATCTCCGGTTCTATTGTTCGACGTATCCACCGACGATAATTACAACAATCCGGGAAATCCACTTACGATTAAAAACGCGTATGGCAAATCTATCGTATATACCAATAAAGCCCACAATGAGTTATTGATGCTTGCCCAAGGTGCCTCTCCAAAAGGAGATATGCCCTACCTTAGCCGTTACAACTTGAAAACAAAAAAGAACACGGAGCTTTGGCGCTGTGAGGACGGATATTATGAGACCATCCTGAAGGTAGCGAATCCGGTAAAGCTTCAATTGATCACTTCGCGTCAATCCATCTCAGAACCGGCGAATCTCTGTTCTCGCGACTTGAAGAAGAAAAAATTCGTTCAATTGACTCATTTCGCCAATCCATACCCGGCCATGGCAAACGTCAGTAAGCAAAAGATTAAATATAAACGTGCGGATGGCTTGGACCTGACAGCGACCGTATACCTCCCTGCCGGATATGATAAAGCGAAAGACGGCCCGTTGCCTGTCTTAATGTGGGCCTATCCGAGAGAATATAAAACGAAAGCCGAGGCTTCGCAGGTACGGGGTTCTCAATACATGTTTACGAATATCAACTACGGTTCTCCCGTCTATTGGGTTTTACGCGGATTCTGTATAATGGAAAATGTCGAGATGCCGATCGTTAGTACCAAAGAGGGAGCGGAGCCGAACGATGATTTCATCGAGCAATTGACAATGAACGCCGAGGCGGCCGTAAAAGTTATTTCCGAGATGGGTGTAGGCGATCCGAATCGTGTAGCCGTAGGAGGACATTCCTATGGAGCTTTCATGACGGCGAATTTATTAACGCATACCAAACTGTTCAAAGCCGGCATCGCACGTAGCGGAGCTTACAACCGTACGCTTACCCCATTCGGTTTCCAGACAGAGACCCGTACGTATTGGGAAGTTCCGGAAATATACAATGCCATGTCGCCATTCATGTCGGCCGACAAACTACATGGAGCTTTATTAATCGTACATGGTGAGATGGATAACAACTCCGGGACCTTCCCGATCCAATCCGAGCGCCTGTTCAGTGCCCTGAAAGGCCACGGGGCGATCGCACGTTATGTGGTATTGCCCTATGAGAGTCATGGCTACGCCGCCAAAGAGAACATATTACATCTATTGTATGAATGTGATCTATGGCTGGACCGTTACGTCAAGAACGTGAAAAAATAAGGAGTAACGGCGGCTTTGCCCGCGAAGTATGGCAGCCGACCATTGCCCCCAAACAACGATGCCCATCGTAAGGTTATAAGAATGCCCATCATAAACTCCTTACGATGGGCATTCTTAACTTCTTACAATGGGCATTCAAGGAAAGCCCTCTCCGAGATTCGTTTATTTCAGTAATGAACAGGGACAAAGATGATCCTTCTCGATATCCTTGAAATAGTTATAAGTACCTACCTTAAGATCCGCGCAAGCCGCCTCATCGCAAACGATGATTCCCTTCGGATGCAGCTGCAAGGCGGTGATTGTCCACATTTGGTTTACCGCACCCTCAACAGCCTGTTGCAACGCACGCGCCTTGTTATGGCCATTTACCATGATCAATACCTCCTTTGCGTCAAGAACCGTGCCTACACCTACCGTTACTGAGGTCTTCGGGACTTTATTCACATCATTATCAAAGAAACGGGAGTTGGCGATAATCGTATCCGTAGTTAATGTCTTGACACGAGTACGAGAGCTCAAAGATGAACCCGGCTCATTGAACGCGATATGGCCATCCGGACCGATACCTCCCAAGAACAGGTCTACGCCACCGACCGCCTTCATGCGAGCCTCATAAGACGCACACTCGGCCTCCAAATCCTCGGCGTTACCATTCAAGATATTTACGTTCTCCGGTTTGATATCGATATGACTGAAGAAATTATTCCACATGAACGAATGATAGCTTTCCGGATGATCTTTCGGAAGACCGACATATTCATCCATATTGAAAGTGATCACGTTCCGGAACGATACAACCCCCTGCTTGTTCAATTCAATCAGGTTCTTGTACATACCCAGCGGAGAAGACCCGGTAGGCAAGCCCAGCACGAATGGTTTTTCAGCGGTTGGATTCGCGGCTTTAATCTTCGCTGCTACATAATTGGCAGCCCATTTTGAGAGTTGCTCGTAATTAGGTTCGATAATTAGTCTCATAACGTTACGCTTTTAATTGAAAGTCGAATCAACTTTCTTGTTTATAAATTAGATTTGTCGTTAATAGTTTCTCAATTTCCCGGCCATTTCCCGGCCCAAAGCCACACACTCCTCGTATTTAGCGGCGCTTAAACCCTGCTTCTGCTCAACCGGCGCGCCGATCGTCTCCCACTTCATCCGCTCACCAAAAGCCGCCAAACGTTTCACGGCGGCCCCGGCCCATGTGAAAGATCCGAAATAACCGAAAATACGATTTTTCACCTCCCGCAGCTCGATCTTGCTCAACACAGCCTCCACCTCGGGGAATAGCTGATTGCTATAAGTCGGGCTGCCTACGATAACGCCTTTATATTTGAACACATCTTTCAAGATGTAGGAAGAGGGGCTTTTGCTAACATTATGCATCACGATGTTCTTGATGCCATTATCAGCCAACGAAGCGGCGATCGCCTCTGCCATCTGCTCCGTATTACCATACATGCTGCCATAAATGATAACCGCGCCTTCCTCACCTTCGTAGCGGCTCATACGGTCATAAATATCGATCGCCTTCGACGCGTATTCACGCCAAACAGGCCCATGGGTAGGGCAAATCGTCTGGATATCCAAGCCCGAAAGCTTCTGTAATGCCTTTTGTACGGGATTTCCATATTTCCCGACAATGTTGGAGTAATAGCGAATCATCTCTTCCCAATAATGCTCCACGTTCATCTCCGTGTCGATCACTCCACCATCCAATGTGCCATACGTACCGAACGCATCCGCGGAGAATACGATTTTATCCGTAACGTCATAAGTAACCATCACTTCCGGCCAGTGTACCATCGGAGTCATATAAAAGACAAGCTCATGACGGCCTGTATGCAAAGTGTCACCCTCTTTCACCTCATATAAGCCTTCCCGGATGCCATGATAGCCATCCAGCATACCGAAAGTCTTACTGTTTCCGACAATCCGTACGTCCGGATATTGCTGACGCAACAGACGGATACTACCCGCGTGATCCGGCTCCATATGATTTACCACGAGATAATCCAAAGAATGCCCGTCCAAGGCATCCGCTACCTTTTTCAAGAAAATATCAGAGTAACAAACATCGACCGTATCGATCAATACAGTTTTCTCGTCTACGATCAAGTACGAGTTATAGGAAACGCCGTACGGCAACGGCCACATATTCTCGAAGAGGGCCTTTTGACGGTCGTTGACTCCTACATAATAAACTTTATCCGTAATTTCTTTTAACTTGTACATCTTTTCCAATTCTCAATTCTCAACTTTTAATTTCCCTTTCCCTAACGCTTTCCAGACAAACCAGCACCCTGCCAAAACAAACGGGATACTTAGCCATTGCCCCATATTCAATATCATTCCGGCCTCGAAAGGCTCTTGGTCATTTTTCACGAATTCTATGAAGAAACGAGACCCGAATACGCATGTCATAAACACGCCGAAGATAAACCCTTGCTTTTTCCATGCCTCTTTCTTAAAATAGAGCCACATACAGATAACGAACACCACCAGGTAGCAAGCGGCCTCATACAATTGTGTCGGATGGCTCGGAGCGGTAAAGAGAGGCTCCGCCCCCATTCTCCACGCGTGCAGATTATCGATAAAACGAAATCCCCAGGGCAGATCCGTAGGATGACCGTAAACCTCGTGATTCATCAAGTTTCCCAAACGAATCATAGCGGCCACCAATCCGGTCGGGACCACCAACTTATCGAAAGTCCACAACATGCTTTTATGGCTTACTCGCCTCGAGTAGAAATAAATGGCGATAATTATACCTAACGTACCGCCATGGCTAGCCAATCCTCCCTCCCAGATCTTGAGCATCTCGACAGGGTTGGCTAAATAATATCCCGGCGCATAAAACAAACAATGCCCCAAACGGGCACCAATCACCGTACCGAGCATCGTATAAATCAAAAGGGAATCGATCCACGCGGGCGGCAGTCCCTCTTTTTTCCACATCCGCTCTACAATCATATAGCCAATAGCGAAACCGATCGCGAAAGCCAATCCATACCAGCGAATCTCTCGGGACCCGATCGTAAAGATGGCGGGATCGGCCGTCCATGTAATAAAATCAAGCATAATTATCTCACTTGGCAATCGACGGTCGGCAACCGCAGGGTCAGGATTTCCCGAGCGGTCAATTGCCAACTGTCAACTATCAACTTATATTAAACGAGTCTTCTAATTAAGTTCTCTCTCTCGCCGTACAGCATATCGATTATCGGCAACTCGATCATCGTGTACGCGCCCGGCTGTTGCTTCAAGCTCGCACGGGCGACAGAGACCAGGATCTGAGCAGTCAGAGCAGGGTTATTGATCTTCATATCGAATTCGATCAACTGGTTCTGAGTCTTGCCCGATACGCCTTTACGGACCAAGTTCACGCCATGCCCCATATCCAACAGATTATCGACACATTCAACCTGCATTACATGGGTCTCATCATGAGCGAAATAATCATCCGCCTTGATGGCGGCAGACACCTGCTTGAAATCGTATCCCTCTTCCACCTCGATATAAACCATACGACGGTGCACGCCCGTCCCCAAAGGAATCGTCATGCTTAAAGCCGCCTTCACGCCTTCTACAGCCTTCACGGCAACCGTATGCCCCATACTCATGCCCGGGCCGAAATTCGTATACGTAATGCCTTTCGGCACCATCGCCTCCAACAAAGCGCGTACCACAGAGTCGCTTCCCGGATCCCAACCGGCAGAAATGACAGCCACCGAATGGTGAGCCTTCGCCACGGCATCCAAAGAACGACGCAAATCCGCGATACCTCCGTGGATGTCGAAACTGTCGACCGTATTGATGCCTAAAGCCAGAATCTCTTTCGCGTGCGCCTCCACGCTGCGTGTGGGAGTAGCCAAAACCGCTACGTCAACCTTATCTAACCGGGTGATGCTATCAGTAACCGTATATGCCTTCAACTCGTCGGGGATATCATTCGGATTACGACGAATAATACCCGCAACCTCAAAATCCGGGGCAGCCTCAAGGGCCTCCAACACATACTTTCCAATGTTGCCATAACCTACGATGGCAGCTCTAATTTTCTTCATACTTTCGTTTTTACTTTTCAACCAACCGCAAAGTTAGGTATAATTTAGAGCTTTAACAATACGGAATACAGTTTTTATATCATTTTCAGAATGATATAGATCCTCACTCTTTCACGAATGAATCCGGATAGGCCGTAAGCTGCTCCACGCCGGCTTTCGTACGGATCCACGTCTTGAAGGCGCGGGCTCCCTCGTTCAATTCGATTACACGAGCGCCGTTGGGCAAATGCATGTATTCCGTCGGCCCCCCGGAAAAACGACCGTAAGCCAATAAAACATCGTACCAGCAAACCGCGTAATCGTCATCATGATCATGACCGACAAATACGCCCATCACGTCCCCGTTCTCCTTGATCGCCGTAAACAAACCGGAATTCAGGGCCGGGGCACATGCCTTCTCCCTGCGTATGCCATATAGCTGGGCATTCTCGTCGGAAGCCGCTTGATTAAACTCCGGCAACGGGATGTGGAAAAAGGCCAAGGAAGGAACCGGCTCTCCTCCGTTATTCCGGGTAAACTCCGCGCTCTTCTTACAATACCAATCGATCTGGTCACGCTTGATATAATCGTATCCTTCTACCCCTTTGATCGTTGAATAGGCATTCGAGTCGATGCAGTACAAGACGCAAGCATCCTTCTTTCCATCGGACGAACGTACGGTCAGGGCGTAATTGCCTACGCCCGGGATCTCGGGGACCTCATCCGCCATCAAACTATACGGCAGGCTTTCGGCTACTTTCAGCAACTCCTCTTTTGTCGCCCCCTGCTCATCGTCATGGTTCCCGAAAACGAGAGAGAACGGTATTTTACGGTCGGAGACTGTCTTCAATACATTCCGCATATTTTCCAACGCAGGCTTGCTATAGATAATATCTCCCGTAAAAATCACCAAGTCCGGTTTCTCGTCATCCAATACTTGGTTCATACGCTCAAAGGCGATGTCCGAGCGAGGGTCTTGCCATTTCACATGCAAGTCCGTAAACTGTACGATCTTAAACTTCTTATCCGGATTAAACTTCAACCCCGGCTTTTGGGCAAATACCCAAGAGCTCAAGCCGGCGGCCAATAACAAGGCCCCGGCAAATATCCTAAGCCTGCGGCAATTCATCGAATCTCATATTTTTTGTGTTCATAATTTATCCTTCCCGAAACAGGCGTCGAACGCATGCGCGGAAGGTTGGAAATCCACTCTCTTCACCAACTCGCAAGATTCCCGTGCCCCATGTTCCCGATCCATAGCGCTATCTTCCCACTCCACGGAAAGCGGACCTTGATAACCTATTGAATTCAAAGCGCGGATAATCTCCTCAAAATTAATCTTTCCTCGCCCTAAGCTACGGAAGTTCCAATATCGACGGGGATCGCCGAAAGTGACATGACCGCCGAATATACCCACCTGCTTGGGGGTATCACTCCAATATACGTCCTTCATATGCACATGGAAGATACGCTCCGGGAACTGATAGATGAAATCCACATAGTCCACCCCTTGGTATCCCAGATGACTCGGATCATAGTTAAAACCGAAAGCGGGATGGTTATTTACCGCCTCCAATGCCCTGCGTGCGGAAAAAGTATCGAACGCGATCTCTGTAGGATGTACCTCCAACGCAAAACGTACACCCAGTTTCTGAAACTCGTCCAAGATGGGCGTAAAGCGACGGGCGAAATCGTCATACCCCTGTTGTATCATAGCGTCCGTTACCGGAGGGAATGAATACAAATAATGCCAGATAGAACTACCCGTAAAACCTACGACCGTATCGACTCCCAGCATCTTCGCCGCATGGGCGGTCCGGATCATCTCCTCGGCAGCCCGTCGGTGAACGCCTTCCGGATCGCCATCTCCCCAAATATAATCCGGCAAGATCGCCTTATGGCGCTCGTCGATATTATCGCAAACAGCTTGTCCCACCAGATGGGTAGAGATCGCATAAAGCCGTAAGTCATATTTCTTTAACAGGTCCTTGATCCCTTGATAATAAGCCGTATCCGTACGTCGGACATCCACATGATCGGGAAGGCCCAATTCTACACCGTCATATCCGAATTCTTTCGCTTTTTGACAAACTGTTTCCAGTGATAAATCTCCCCACTGGAGGGTATACAATGTTACAGGACGTGCCATATATAGTCTTATTTTTAGTCGATTATTTTTATCCATTTATTCTCTGTCGATCCGGTTGCTACAATCGTCTCGATAAAGCGCATGCCGCGGACACCTTCTTCGGCGGAAGGGAAATCCAAGGTCTCAGGAGCCGGTTCTTCTCCAGCCAGAACCGATTGCAAAGCCAAGGCGAAATTCCGATACAAATTGGCGAATGCCTCGATATAGCCCTCCGGATGCCCACCCGGCGTACGGGAATTATGAGCGGCGATACCCGACATATATCCATTGGAAGTACGGACGATCTCCGCCGGACGATCCGGCCAACGCATAACCATCGTATTCGGCTCTTCTTGACGCCATTCCAACCCGCCTTTCTCTCCATACACACGAATATTCAAGCCATTCTCCACGCCTACGGCGATCTGACTGGCGGTCAGCACCCCTTTCGCGCCTCCCTCATAGCGGATCAACGCCGCCCCGTCGTCATCCAAAAGACGATCCGGCACAAAGGCATTCAATTCACCGCACAATTCCACGGCCTTCAGCCCGGTTATATATTCCGCCAGATTAAACGCATGCGTCCCGATATCCCCCATGCAACCGGCCTTACCCGACCGAAGGGGATCCACCCGCCAAGCCGCTTGCTTGTTAACATCCGCGCAGTCATTGTATAGCCAACCTTGAGGATATTCCACATAAATACGGCGTATCTTACCTAAATCGCCCCTGCGCACCCTTTCCCGAGCTTCCTTCACCATCGGGTAAGCGGTATAGGTATGAGTCAGCATAAACAGTTTCCCGGTTTCCTTCACTTTGTCTCGCAATTGCTTCGCCTCGTCCAAGGTATATGTCATCGGTTTATCCAGCACGACATGAAAACCATGTTCCAACGCCATCATGGCCGGGCCGAAATGCACATGATTCGGGGTAACGATGGACACAAAATCCATCCGTTCACCTTCAGGCAGGGCGGCCTCTTTCTCTATCATCTCCTGATAAGATGCGTAAATACGATTATCCGGTAAAAATAAAGATTGTCCGGTAGCCAATGAATTCTCGGGGTGAGAACTAAAACATCCACAGACCAATTCGATCTGTCCGTCTAAATTGGCGGCGACACGATGAACGGCCCCGATAAACGAGCCTTTTCCACCGCCGACCATTCCCATTCTGATTTTTCGTTTCATGGTATTATTCCGTTTTATTAAACTGCGAGGTAATTACATTGTTGATTCGCAAAGCTATGAAAAATAACCGGTGTACGCCATTTTAACAGCTTAATATTTTTTAATTCACAAAATATATCATTCCTTCACAGTGTTAAATCAATAATGAATGCTACATTCTTCTTCGTTTCACTTTTTATTCGTATTTTCGCGTCAAACATTTACCAAAAGAATAGTAACTATGAAGAAAAAAGAATTAGTGGCCATCGCCTGTCTGTTTTGTTTTTGCGGTTGTAATAGAACGGAGAAGGAGGTTCCTGCCCCCGACCTACACGTGAAATTATCACCCGTACAGTTTACGATCGGTTTACAAAAGGAGATATTGCCCTTTCCCGTAACCAAGAGCATCCCCGAGTTGAATATCCCCGAGCCTATTTCCCAAAACCCCGATGCCGAGGAAGATCCTTCCACTCCGGAGATCGATCCGGATCATCTATACAACCGGATCGATTATATCGTATACCAAAGCGGAAACCCGGACATTCTGGTAAAGCATAGGCAATTCACGCCTCAGGACCCGGATTTCACGATCATTTATGATTCGCTGCCTCCCGGCAACTACCATGTTTGTTTCCTAGCCCACTCGGACAGGAATATCTCCGTGTCCGGACAAACCGCGCTATTCAGTAAAGTATCGGATACGTTTCATCTTTTTCTGACACAAGAAGTACAAGCGGGAGAAAGTATCATTAAAGATATCACCTTACAGCGAATCGTCAGTAAAATAGAGTTCATATCCACCGATGCCGTACCTGAATTCTTGAAAAGCCTCACGATAAATGTATCCAACTATCAAAACGAGATTGACTTAACCTCCGGGAATGGCATTTCGCGAAACACGCCTTATACGCAAACCTACACTTTTAACGACTCCGATATCGGGAAAACAAGGTTCACCCATTCCTTCTTCACGTTTATCCCGGCTCCGGGATCCATGCTCGAAGCACACCTCTCGGCCCAAAACCAGAGGAACGAAGTAACCCGGGAAAGAGCGGTCAATGACATCCAGCCTCTCATGAATCACATTATTCGTTATACCGGGCTTCTCTACACCCCAAGGGTGTCAGACGACACCTTCACCCTTGATGTAGTAAACGGCGGCAAATGGGAGGGCACCATCGACGAAAATCTGAAAGATTAATACAAAGCCGGTGTACCACAAATTTGACACACCGGCTTACTTCTTTCCCCAACCTTCACACCTATTTCACGTCTTCTATCTTGAAGAGAGCGTTAAATCCCGTCAAACTAAACGTCTCACGAACCACATCCCGCAGGCCGACCAAGCGTAAAGCCCCTTTCTGGGCAGTCGTCGTTTTTTGCAATACTAAAAACAATCGGAGGCCCGCGCTACTCACATATTCCAAATCAGAACAATCGACACAAACCTTCACTCCCGGATTCTTCCATACCGGCAAGACCTTTTCCTCGCATTCGCGAGCCGTATTCGTATCCAATCTTCCTTTGATCTTGATTACAGTCTCCTCGCCTTTTCGATCAATAACTACTTCCATATCTTTCTATTTTATTCGGTTATTTTTTTCTTCATGATAAAGACATTCCGCTCATCTACTCTCTGATAAGAGACCTCATCCATCATCTTCTTGATCAAGAAAATGCCCAACCCTCCGATCGGACGGTCTTCGGCAGGTAGGGTAATATCGGGGTCTTTTCGTAAGGTCGGATCAAAAGCGATCCCATGATCTATCAAAGTCACGATCAGCTCCCCGCCTTCCCTGACTAACGAAATGTCTACGGCATCCTCCACATCTCCCTTATACGCATAAAGAATTATATTCGAGACAGCTTCTTCCATCACCAGATTCAGGCTCATCCTGAAAGCGGTGCTTAATCCCAATTCTTCTCCAGCTTCTTCCAAGAACTGATTCATCGTGGAAAGCTCATGAATATCGTTCTTAATGCGTAATGTTTTTTGCATACATCTGAAAATTTTGCGCTAAAGGTATAAAAAAAGATCGAGGAAACAACAGAGCCGGGTGATATCCGCCTGGAATCGGGAGGCTAAGTCACTGGAATCCGTCTCGCGTTCCATTGACTTGGCGCCGTATCTCAATGGAATTCACTGACTATCGCAACTATTTCAGCACCTGCGTAAACTCCGGCGTACCGCCCTGCGGAACAACGACATAGATGGTCGATAAGGCCTCGCCGCCATCGCGGGTCTGCGATTTCACATCGAAGCGGTAGTCCTGTGTCCCATCATAGCTGCGCTTGGCCACCGTCACGGGCGTGCCGAGCGGGAACTGGTAATCGCCGCAGGCCGCATCGAACACCGCAACATCTTCATCGGTTACCGGTACTGCCTCGCCATACTCCGGCAGCGGGGCAATCTCACCCTCTACATATCCGTTCTCGATCAGGAATCGTGAGATTTCGGCAGGAGCCTTTGCTACGCGGGCATTGCGCACGCCGTAACCCTTGATGACTTTCGCGTCGGGCTGTGCCGCGGCGACATCAGCAGTCGCCGAGTCGATACCACCGCTGCCAAAGGTGGCAAAGGTTACGACCGTCTTGCCGGCCAACGAGTGATCGTCGAGAAAGGTAGCCATGGGCGAAGCGAACGTTCCACCCCAAATAGGGAAGCCAAGGAAAATCGTGTCGTACTGGTCGAGATCGACCGCCAGCGGCTGAATGGCGACCTTGACACCCGCCTCGCGCTCCCGCCGCCAACGCGCCACCGTAGCGGCATAGTCTCCATTATAAGGTTCTACCACCTCGATGCAGGCGATATCCGCACCGAGTTGGCTTTGCAACTCCTCGGCGACAGCCTTTGTCGCGCCCGTCTGCGAATAGTAGAAGACGAGCGTCTTGTTCTTCTTGGCGGATGTCGAGCAACCGCACAGCGCGGCAATCATCAGTGCCGCGACAGCAAATAATCTGAATTTCATGGTAGCTTATGATTTTAATTGTCGTTTCATCACCTCGAGTACCTCTCCCACGCCGTCTTGTACCCTCGTTGGGAATCGAACCCAAATCTATGGTTTAGGAAACCACTATTCTATCCGTTGAACTACAAGGGCAACTCCTTTGAGATCGCAAAAGTATAATCTTTTCCTCAAATAGGCAACCGTTATCGTATGTTTTTACGGTCCGGAAAGATCAATCAAATAAGCTTTGCATCACCGATAACGATTTGATTTCCGGGAAATCCGGGAGATGTAGACGGTAATATTCAAGAATACGACGAATAATACGGACCCGCTCTTGACGGGAAAAGCCATAAAGCGACATATTCTCAAAGCGAATACGCAGCAAACGAGAGAAGAAAGCGCTCTCCACCCTATTTAAATAATGCTGATGCATCGGGACATGATCCGTAAACACCCCATTCAACATATCGAAATAATACCCCGCCCGGTGCGATTCCATGTTCGGGAAAATACCGAGATGATGGAGAAGGCCTAACAAGAAAACCAAATGAAAATTAGCGATACCTTTATCCGCGTATTCCAATAAATGTATAGACTCGTATAGGTAATCAAATAAACGGGGATCCGGTTCCGTATCCTTCACGACCCTAAAAAGAACCTCCGAGAGGAAAAGCGCCAATACACTCTTAACCGGATCGCGACAAACCTCATTCAGCGGAAAACAAACGCGGGTCTCCTTAATCCGGTGCAAATCCCGCTTATTCAAGTGCTCCACCTCCATCTCCAGAACGGACAAAGGTATAAACAATGCCTTCGATACCGTGCTTTTCTTCCCACGGCTACGACTAACCAGATACGAGGCTCGGCCAAACGCCTCCGTATACATATATATAATAGCGTATTTATCATTGTAAGGAATCGTATGCAAGACAATCCCCCTCGTTTTACACAACATAATTCGTAGCTTTACGACGATGATTACGAACAAAGATACTCAAATTAATGTTATACATGTAATTAAAGTGTAGAATTATGTTGGACTTAACGACCCCTTCTTTATTATTTTCCGCCATATCGTTGATATTGTTGGCCTATACGAATCGCTTCCTTTCATACGCCAGCATAGTGCGCGCCTTGAAAGAAAAGCATCAGCAAACCCGTGATCCCAGGGATATCGCCCAGATCGCAAACCTGCGGAAAAGGCTCTATCTGACCCGTTCCATGCAAATATTGGGAATACTCAGTTTGCTGCTCTGCGTAATCGCTATGTTCCTCATTTACGTATCGTGGCAGATTTTCGCCGCATGGATATTTGGCATAGCCCTGTTGCTATTGGCGGCATCGTTATGTGTATGTATTTGGGAAATAAATATTTCCGTTAAAGCCTTGGAAATTCATCTGGAAGATATAAGTTCTAAAGAGAAGTTAAAACAATGAGTAATATTAATTTTTCCTTCGAAATGTTTTGCCGGTTCAAAGAGATCGTCTATCTTTGCGCTCGCAATTAGGAAATCATTTTCTTAGGACGTTAAAAGTGAGAGCTTTGGCAGTTTGGCCCATTCGTCTATCGGCTAGGACGCAAGATTTTCATTCTTGAAAGAGGGGTTCGATTCCCCTATGGGCTACAATAAACAGGATTAAAAAACAATAAAGAGAAGATCTAGAAATGGCAAATCATAAGTCATCAATCAAGAGAATCAGACAGACAAGCGCGAGGCGTCTGCGTAACAGGTATTACGCGAAGACAGCTAGAAACGCTGTGAAAGTTTTGCGCGCTACTGAAGACAAGAATGAAGCACAAGCTTTGTTCCCTAAGGTGTGCTCTATGTTGGATAGGCTTGCGAAAAAGAACGTTATCCACAAGAACAAGGCTGGCAATCTGAAATCTAAGTTGGCTAAGCGCGTCAACGCGCTAGCGTAAGCAGGAGGTAGATACTTTTACAAGTATAAAGCCGGACTCTCAACAAGCCCGGCTTTTTTTAACCCAATGGCCCATTCGTCTATCGGCTAGGACGCAAGATTTTCATTCTTGAAAGAGGGGTTCGATTCCCCTATGGGCTACCACCCAGAGGAGAGAGACAAGTTCATGGCTTATCTCTCTCCTTTTTTGGTATCCTTCCGTCCTTTTTTCGCTATTTTCACATCCCCCACTTCGCTATCTCGATAAAAATCACTACATTTGTTAGATTTTTTTTGAAGACATAGATAATTACAGATTTTAAAGAAAGATAAACTCATGAGTGAAGAAATTAAGAATACTTCCGCAGAGTACTCCGCAGATAGTATTCAAGTACTTGAAGGGTTAGAGGCAGTACGAAAGAGGCCATCCATGTATATTGGCGATACCAGCGAGAAAGGTCTCCATCACCTGGTGTACGAGGTCGTAGACAACTCAATCGACGAAGCGCTAGCCGGATATTGTACATACATCGACGTGGTAATCAATGAGGACAACTCGATCACGGTTACCGACGACGGCCGTGGTATCCCCGTGGATATTCATGAGAAAGAAGGTAAATCAGCCTTGGAGGTAGTATTGACGGTGCTGCACGCCGGCGGTAAGTTCGACAAGGGAACCTATAAGGTATCCGGTGGTTTGCACGGCGTGGGCGTATCTTGCGTAAACGCCCTCTCCACTTATCTGAAAGCGGAAGTTCGCAGAAACGGTAAGGTACATATGCAAGAGTTCTCCTGCGGAAAGCCGTTGCACGACGTACAAGTTGTCGATAACACGGATAAAACAGGTACTACGATCTCTTTCAAGCCGGACGGTTCTATCTTTACGGTCACGGAATACAAGTATGATATCTTGGCTACCCGTTTGCGCGAATTAGCATTCTTGAACGCCGGTATTACGCTACGTCTGACAGATAAGCGAGTTCGGAAAGAAGACGGTTCTTTCAAGTCCGAGGTATTCCATTCGGATGAGGGATTGAAAGAGTTTGTCCGCTATATCGACCGCTCCAAGGAGAAACTGATTCCAGACGTAATCCACATCATAACCGAGAAACAGGGCATCCCTGTCGAGGTGGCGTTGACTTATAATACTTCTTACAACGAGAGCGTATTCTCTTACGTAAATGACATTAACACGATCGAAGGAGGTACGCACTTGGCCGGTTTTCGCCGGGGTCTGACCCGTACGTTGAAAAAGTACGCCGAGGACTCCAAATTATTGGAGAAAGCCAAGGTAGAGATTCAGGGGGATGACTTCCGCGAAGGTTTGACCGCCGTTATCTCTATCAAGGTAGCCGAACCTCAGTTCGAGGGACAGACAAAGACGAAGCTGGGTAATAGCGAGGTTACCGGTGCCGTGGATATGGCGATCGGCGAGGCGTTAGGCTACTATTTGGAAGAACATCCGAAAGAGGCGAAAATAATTGTCGACAAGGTGATCCTGGCCGCTCAGGCCCGCCATGCCGCACGTAAGGCTCGCGAATTGGTACAGCGCAAATCCCCGCTGTCAGGAGGTGGGCTTCCCGGTAAACTGGCGGATTGTTCCTCTAAAGACGCGGCGATCTGCGAATTGTTCCTTGTCGAGGGAGACTCCGCGGGTGGTACGGCTAAGCAAGGACGCGACCGTAACTTCCAGGCGATCCTACCGTTGCGCGGTAAGATCTTGAACGTTGAGAAAGCGATGGATCACAAGATCTTCGAAAGCGAGGAGATCCAGAACATCTATCGTGCGATGGGAGTGACCGTCGGCACGGAGGATGACCCGAAGGCTTTGAACATGGAGAAACTACGTTATCACAAGGTGATTATCATGACCGATGCCGACGTGGACGGTAGCCACATCGCCACATTGATCTTGACCTTCTTCTTCCGCCGTATGCGTTCCTTGATCGAGAACGGATATGTTTATCTGGCGACTCCCCCTCTCTATTTGTGCAAGAAAGGCAAGGTTGAGGAATATTGCTGGACCGAGCAACAACGTCAGCAGTTCATCTTGAAATATGGAGGAGGCAACGAGAACTTGATCCATACCCAACGATACAAAGGTTTGGGAGAGATGAACGACCATCAATTGTGGGATACGACCATGAACCCGGAAAACCGTACGTTAAAGCAAATCACGATCGACAACGCGGCCGAGGCTGACCAGATCTTCGCCATGTTGATGGGTGAAGACGTAGGGCCTCGCCGTGAGTTCATCGAGGAAAACGCCACATATGCTAACATAGATGCCTAAGATCATGAGAGTCCGTCGTCCGAATTTAGAGGCCCTATACAAAGAAGTTGATAATTATATACCGGCTAAAGAAAGCCTTCAACCTCCCCGAATAGGCATATCCGCGAACCGGAAGGACGGGCTTTCCTGTATAGCGGAGACCTACGTGCAAGCCGTATTGGACGCGGGGGGAGCCCCGGTACTCATCCCGGTGATCACGGACCTGAAAGCATTGACCGTACTGGTTTCCGAACTGGACGGGTTGCTCCTGAGCGGGGGTGGGGACATCAATCCGCTCTATTTGCGGGAGGAGCCTATCCCGCGACTGCAAGACGTAGACACACTGCGCGACGAATACGATTTGATCCTGCTTCGCCTGGCCGCTAACCGGCAGATTCCGATCATGGGTATTTGCCGGGGGCATCAGGTCATGAATGTAGCGTTCGGAGGGAGTGTCTATCAAGACATTCATTCGCAAGCCAATCACCCCCTGTTGAAACACAGCCAGACATTGGCCCGGGAGTATCCGTCGCATACGGTAACACTCGAACCGGGCATGAACCGGCTACGTACTATCCTCAATGGAGAAGAACAAATCCTTGTCAACTCTTTCCACCATCAAGCGGTAAAAGAGGTCGCGCCCGGATTCAGGGCGACAGCGACCGCTCCGGACGGGATCAATGAGGCGATGGAACATACGGAGAAGACGATATTCGGCGTACAATGGCACCCGGAAGCCATGGCCCCGCAGGGGGATCAGGCCATGAAAGCCCTATTCGCTTACCATATCGGGAACGCCCGCCGTTTCGCGAAAGCCAAGACGATCCATCAACGGATCGTGACGATCGATTCCCATACAGATACCCCGATGATCTTTCCCGGCGCGTTTGATATCGGGGAAAAAGAGGGAGGGAAGGTGAATCTCCCTTTCATGGAAGAAGGACATATCGACGCGACCTTTATGGTCGCCTATATCCCGCAAGGTAAACGAGATGAGGCATCCTCGCGGGCGGCGACAGCGTACGCGATCGAACGGCTGAATCAGGTAAAACGCCAGCAAACCTTACATCCGGACCGGATGGCCATAGCGACTACCCCCCAGGAGATCCGGACGATCAAGGCGCGAGGGAAAAAAGCGATCTGTCTCGGTATCGAGAATGGGTACGCTTTAGGTAAGCGGATCGAGAACCTACGGCTGTTCAAGGATATGGGAGTGTCGTATATCACCTTATGCCATAACGGGGATAACGATATTTGCGATTCCGCCAGGGGCAAACAGGAATGGAAGGGACTGAGCCCTTTCGGCAGGGAAGTGGTAAAAGAGATGAACCGGTTAGGAATCATGGTCGATATCTCGCACGCGGCGGAAAGTACCTTCTACCAGGTACTGGAAATAAGCGAGACGCCGATCATAGCCTCCCACTCTTCCGCGCGCGCGCTTTGCGATCATCCCCGCAATTTAACGGATGATCAACTGAAAGCGCTGGCCGCTCAAGGGGGAGTCGCCCAAATCTGCCTATACAAAGGGTTCATCAATCAGGAAGAGGACAAAGCCTCTTTAAGTGACGCGATCCGCCATATCAATCATATCGCGGATTTAATCGGCATCGATCACGTAGGGATCGGCTCGGATTTTGACGGAGACGGGGAACTGATCGGTTGCTCGGCCACCCATGAGCTGATCAACATTACCGTCCGGCTTTTAGAAGAAGGATATACGGAAGAAGAGATACGGAAAATATGGGGTGGAAACTTGCTGCGGGTTATGACCGCTGTACAAGATTTCCCAAACAAATAGCGAACGAAAACAACAACATAGCATGAAAAAGATCTTATACACAGCAATCTGCGCCTGTGGCATCTTGTGTGGAGCACAGGCACAGGCTCCCGGATCGGAGGTACCCAACTTGAAAAAGTTATATGAGTTGACAGACTCTTGCGACGTAAACGTACGGGCACGATTCTCCCCCTTGATCGGGATTTCCGCCAGTATCTCAAATGAGGCTTCGCGGGTAGGAGCCACCTATATCCAATCCATCGTAAAGGCAGGGGGCACTCCGGTTATCATCCCGGCTGTCACCGACGGCAAGGTACTCAGGAATATCGTATCGAATGTAGACGGATTGGTCCTTACGGGAGGAGCGGATGTAAACCCCTTGTGGTATGGGGAGGAGCCTCGGGAAAGGCTGGAGGAAGTCGACCCGGTACGCGATCTGTATGAGTTGAAACTCATCAAGATGGCTACCGACCAGAATATCCCGGTCTTAGGTATATGCCGGGGCTTGCAACTGCTGAACGTGGCCTTTGGCGGCACGCTTTACCAGGACATCCCCTCACAACGGGGCAATCACGCCGTCAAGCATCGGCAAGATTTACCCGGTTCGTATGGCTCGCACCGCGTCTTCGTTGGTGCGAAGTCGCAGCTAGCCTCTATCTTGGGGAAAGATACCTTGACCATAAACTCTTTTCATCACCAGGCGATCAAGGATCTAGCGCCGATCTTCAAGGTCGCCGCCTACGCGTCCGACAGCATTATCGAGGCGATCGAGGCTTATCCGAATCGATCCATCCTTGGCGTTCAATGGCATCCGGAAACGTTGACCTACGGAGGCGACACGACGATGTTAAAGCTATTCCGCCACCTGGTAGGGAAGGCCGAGACTTTCCACCAAGCCAAGGAGATGCACAAACGCTTCCTTTCTGTGGATACACATACCGATACTCCCTTCTGGTTCAGACGCGCCGGATTCAACATCGCCGACCGGGAACGTAACCGGGTAAACATCCCGAAGATGCAAGAGGGGAAACTGGACGGGGTATTCCTCGCGGCCTTCATCGGGCAAGGTAAACGCGACGAGGCCTCTTTACAAGAGGCCGTACGGAAAGTGACGGGCCTGATCGAGGGGATTCGCAAGCAAGCTGAGTTGAACCAGGATATATGCGGCATCGCCGTCACGAGCCAAGACTTCATCCGCCTGAAGAATGAGGGGAAAAAGGCGTTCTTTATCGGTATCGAGAATGGGTACGGCGTGGGCAAGGACCTGGCGAATATCGCCAGGTTCAAGGCGATGGGTGTCAACTACATCACGCTCTGCCACTCCTACGACAACGATATTTGCGACTCATCCACCCATACGAAGAACGAGTGGGACGGTTTAAGCCCGTTTGGCGAGGAGGTCGTGAAAGAGATGAACCGCCAAGGCATCATGGTGGATATGTCTCATGCCTCGGAAAAGTCATTTTGGGACGTTATCCGATTGTCCAAGGCCCCGATCATCTGCTCGCACTCCTCCTCCATGGCGATGTGCGAGCACGACCGCAACCTGACCGACGATCAACTGAGGGCGCTTGCCAAGAATGGAGGCGTGGCGCAAGTCTGCCTGCTCAACCGCTACATCAACAAGGATTCTAAAAAGGCATGCCTTGCCGACGCGATCGAGCATATCGACCATATGGTGAAAGTCGCCGGTATCGATCATGTCGGTATCGGTTCCGACTTTGACGGCGGTGGCGGAATTATCGGCTGCGAGAGTGACAACGATCTCATACAGATCACGGTGCGATTGATAGAGAAGGGATATACCGAGGAGGATATCGCCAAGATATGGGGCGGAAACCTGATGCGCGTATTGGACGAGGTTCAAGCGGCCGCCTCCGTAAGAACATTCTAAACCAGACAGAAGATTTATGACCCGATTATTTTTTGCGTTATTGAGTTTTGTTCTTTTATCCTGTGGAGCCAAAGGAACCAAAGAGACAGATCATATGCCGGAGATCAAAAAACAACCGATCGCTTCAGCTGTCCCCGATTTCAACGCGGACAGCGCTTACGCCTATGTGGCGAGCCAAGTCGCTTTGGGCCCCCGTGTACCGAACACGGCGGCTCATAAAGCATGCGGGGATTACCTGGCGTCCGAATTGAGGCGCTTCGGCGCCGACGTCTACCAGCAGGAGGCCCTGCTGACCGCCTACGACGGGACGAGGCTGGAAGCGAGAAACATCATAGGCTCGTTTGATCCGGGGAACCGTAAACGCGTTTTACTGTTCGCGCATTGGGACAGCCGGCCCTATTCGGACCACGACCCCGATCCTTCCAAGCACCGGATGCCGCTGGACGGGGCGGACGATGGCGCCAGCGGTGTCGGTGTCTTATTGGAGATCGCCCGCCAAATCGGGCAGAAGGCCCCGGGTATCGGCATCGACATTATTTTCTTCGACGCGGAGGATTACGGTACGCCGGAATTCGTAACCGATTATACGCCGGATAGCTGGTGCCTGGGAGCCCAGTTCTGGGCAAGGAACCCGCATGTCTCCGGTTATACGGCGGAATACGGGATCTTATTGGATATGGTGGGCGGCAAGAACGCCACGTTTTTCAAGGAGCGACAATCCTTGCGCGCGGCTGCCCCGATCGTCGAGATGGTATGGGGCGCGGCCCGCGACCTGGGCTATGGCAAATATTTCATCAACGCCACCGGCGGGGCGATCACAGACGATCATCAATATGTGATTGGCGGACGAAATATCCCGAGTATCGACATCATCAACTACGACCCGGAGTCAGCGACCGGTTTCGCCGGTTATTGGCACACGCAAGAAGACACGATGGAGAACATCGGCCGCGAGACGCTGAAAGCGGTCGGCCAAACCGTACTGGAAGTACTATACAACCGATAAAATACTGATAAAATGACAATCAATGAACTTCAAGACCAGGTAATCGAGGAATTCTCTGCCTTCGATGATTGGATGGACAAATACGCGTTATTAATCGATCTGGGGAACTCGCTCCCCCCGCTCG
Organism: Parabacteroides sp. ZJ-118; assembly: GCF_011038785.1. GTDB lineage: Bacteria > Bacteroidota > Bacteroidia > Bacteroidales > Tannerellaceae > Parabacteroides. The sequence continues at coordinate 91,377 of NZ_JAAKDT010000003.1, read as the reverse complement.
CCGAGCGCTATAAAACGGAAAGCAACCTGATCGAGGGCTGCCAAAGCCGGGTTTGGTTCCAGGCGGATTACGCGGATGGCAAGATCATTTTCCAGGGGGAAAGCGACGCCGTGATCGTAAAAGGGATCGTATCCTTGCTGATACGGATCTTGTCGGGCCACACCCCCCAAGAGATCCTGGACGCGGATCTATACTTTATAGACAAGGTAGGATTGAGGGAGCATTTATCCCCTACCCGTTCCAACGGGTTGGTGGCGATGGTGAAGCAAATGCGCCTGTACGCGGTGGCTTACCAGGCGAAGAGCGCAAGCTGTCGCTCCTCCGGCAACAGCGCGAATGTCTTGCGATGATAGGGCGTGACGCCGTGGGTACGGATCGCTTCCCGGTGGGCCTGGGTAGGATAACCTTTATTGTCCGACCAATGGTAAGCGGGGTACTCCAGGGCCAATTCGTTCATGTAATCATCCCGGTAGGTCTTGGCCAATACAGAGGCGGCGGCGATACTCAGGTATTTGCCGTCGCCTTTTACCACGGTGGTATGCGGAATACCGGGATAGGGGGTGAAGCGGTTCCCGTCGATCAACAGATGCTCCGGCCGTACTCCCAGCCGCTCGATCGCGCGATGCATGGCCAGGAAAGAGGCTCTCAAGATATTCATCCGATCGATCTCCTCCGGGCTGACAACGCCTACCGCCCAAGCGATCGCCTCACGCTCGATGACGGGACGAAGCGCGTACCGCCTCTTCTCGCTCAATTGCTTGCTGTCGTTCAAATCCGGGTTCTTGAAATCCGCCGGAAGGATCACGGCGGCGGCGAATACCGCGCCCGCCAGGCAGCCCCTTCCCGCCTCGTCGCACCCGGCCTCCACGCGCCCGGCTTCTCTATAAGGTAATAACATCGCGTCTCTCTTTTTTTATAGGGTTCATACGGCCCCCTTCTCGCGAGGGGCATTCCAACGTTCTTTTTTTACGACGGGTCTTCCGGCATTCTCCGAAGGAACCAAGGGCGGAGCACGAGCCAGGCGAATGCCGTGGCGGCGGCCACCCCGCAGGTATTCGCCAGGAAGTCCAGCCAATCCCCGCCCCGATACGTCGTACAATAGGCTTGCAATATCTCAATCATCCCACTCATGGCGACCGGGCAGAGAACCGCCCCGATCCAGGCGTGCCTCAACACGGTCTCATACTTCCGGTGATTCCGCAGGAACTCCAGCCACAGCATGCCCGACACCCCTCCATACATACAGAAATGAACCAGCTTGTCCACTCCCGGGAACAGAGGGATATCATCCATCTGCGGCGGATTAAAGAACGACAAGTAGATAACGATCCCGATAATCGCCAGCGAGAACGGATATTTCTTGATATAATACATCATACGCGAAACATTTTCCGGACACGTTCCACACCCGCGACGAACGCGTCGATCTCCTCTCTCGTGTTATAAAAGGAGAAAGAGGCCCGCACCGTACCCTCGATCCCCAGGGCGCGCATCAAAGGCTGGGCGCAATGATGCCCCGTGCGCACCGCTATCCCCAGACGGTCCAGCAACATCCCCATGTCGTAAGGATGGATCTCGCCCACCAGGAACGAGAGCACCGCCCCTTTCCGGTCGGCCTGCCCGAAAACGCGCGCGCCCTCGATCGTACGCAAGCCGGCGGTCGCGTAGCGCAGGAGCTCCTCCTCGTAGGCCGCGATGTTCTCCATGCCGATCCGGTCCACATACCGCAAGGCCTCCGCCAGGGCCGTGCTGCCGATGTAATCCGGCGTTCCCGCCTCGAACTTAAAGGGGAGCTCGTTAAACGCGGTCTTCTCGAACGAGACCGTGGCGATCATCTCGCCGCCGCCCTGGTACGGAGGCAGCCTGTCCAGCCACTCCTCCTTGCCATACAAGACCCCGATGCCCGTCGGGCCGTAAATCTTATGCCCGGAGAAGACGTAGAACTCCGCGTCCAGGTCCTGCACGTCCACCCGCGTATGCGGGACGGCCTGGGCCCCGTCTATCAACACCGGGACGCCCCGCTCGTGGGCGGTCTCGATCATCGCCTTCACCGGATTCACCGTACCCAGTACGTTCGACACGTGGGTCACGGAGACCAGACGCGTCTTATCCGAGAATAGCTCGCGGTACGCGTCGGGGTTCAACACGCCCTTCTCGTCCATCGGGATCACCTTCAGCGCGATGCCTTTCCGGGCCGCCTGTATCTGCCAAGGGACGATATTGGAATGATGCTCCATCACGGACAGGATCACCTCATCCCCCGCCGACATGCACGCGTCCGTAAAGCAGGAGGCGATCAGGTTAATGGATTCCGTCGTCCCCCGGGTGAAGACGATCTCGTTCGAGGAACGGGCATTCAAGAAACGCCGTACCGTCTCGCGGGCCTCCTCGTGCGCCTCCGTCGCCGCCTGGCTCAGGAAATGCACGCCCCGGTGGATATTCGCGTTCACGTTATAATATCCATTCGCTATCTTTTCCACCACTTGACGCGGCTTCTGGGTCGTCGCGCCATTATCGAGATATATCAGCGGTTTGTCGTATATCTTATGATCCAAGATCGGGAAGTCTTTTCGGATCGCTTGAACGTCTAACATAGTCTTACTGCTTTTTGTCTTGAGATTACGGGAGCCAAAGATACAAAAAAAAGGCGTTCCCGCCGGGAGGATGCCTTTTTTATCATTCGCCGGCAGAGGGGGAGAGAGGGATCCCGCCCGCGCGGGACACGCTGAATGTGCGGCAGCCCGCGAACGTTCTCGCGATTTTTATGCTATCTTCGCGGGGATGTGCAACCTGGGTCGTATCGACCCATAAAATAAACCTATAGCATGAACAGACATCTATTCTTGAGCCTTTTAGTGGCGCTCTTCGCTTCCGGCACGCTTTCGGCCGACAACCTCAAGATCGAGCCGGCCTTCTGGTGGAGCGGCATGAGGAACCCCGAACTCCAGCTGATGGTGTATGGTAAGGATATCGCCGGGTACCGCCCCAGCGTGAGCCATCCCGGCGTGCGGTTGAAAAGCGCGGTGGCGTTGGAGAGCCCGAATTACCTGTTGATCTACCTGGAGGTGGGAGACGCCGGGCCCGGCCGGTTCGACATCACGTTCACGAAGGGCGAGAAGCGCTTCACCTGCCCGTACGAGCTGAAGGCCCGCCGGCCGGAGGCCCGCCGGGTCAAGGGGTTCGACTCCTCCGACGTGCTTTATCTCATCATGCCGGATCGCTTCGCGAACGGGAATCCCGCGAACGACCGGGTCCCGACGCGCGCCGCCTACCGGGTAGACCGCGACAACCCGAACGCCCGCCACGGGGGCGACCTGGCCGGCATCGAGCAGCACCTGGATTATATCGAGGACCTGGGCGTCACCGCGATCTGGCTGAACCCGGTACTGGAGAACGACATGGAGGGGGGCTCTTACCACGGGTACGCCACGACGGACTATTACCGGATAGACCCGCGCCTGGGCACGAACGAGGACTACGTCCGCCTGATCGGGAAGGCGCACGAGCGGGGCATGCGCGTCGTGATGGACATGATCTTCAACCATTGCGGGAGCGAGCATCCCTGGATGAGGGACCTCCCCAGCCGCGACTGGTTCAATCACCTCGACAACTACGTCCAGACCAACCACGACAAGGAGGCCTATTTCGATCCTTACGTGTCGGACTACGACAAGGAGAGGATGCTGAACGGCTGGTTCGTCCGGAGCATGCCGGACTTGAACCAGAGGAACCCGCACGTGGCCAAATACCTTATCCAGAACTCGATCTGGTGGATCGAGTATAGCGGCGCGGATGGTATCCGCCAGGACACCTACCCGTATGCCGACGCGGAGATGATGCGCCGGTGGTGCGCGGAGGTGATGAGCGAGTATCCGGAGTATAACATCGTGGGCGAGGCGTGGATGAACCACACGATCGGTTCCGCCTACTGGCAAAGGGGCAGCCGGTTGAACTTCGGGCAGGACACGGGGCTGAAATCGGTGATGGATTTCCGCCTGATGGGGATCGCGAGCAAGGCGTTTCACGAGGAGACCGGGTATTCCGGGGGCCTGCACACGATCTTCGAGCATATGTGCTACGACTACGTATACCCCGACATCTACAACGTGTTGCGTTTCCTGGAGAACCATGACACGGATCGTTTTCTGCCCGCCCTGCCCCGGTCGGTCGACGAGCTGTACGCGTTCAAGCAGGGGGTGACCTTCCTGCTGACGATCCCCGGCATTCCCCAGCTCTATTACGGGCAGGAGTTGCTGATGAACGGCAGCAAGGAGAAGGGCGACGGATACATCCGCCTGGATGTTCCCGGCGGCTGGCCCGGCGACCCGGAGAGCTGGTTCGAGGCATCCGGCCGCGGCGAGGTGCGGAACGACGCGTGGAATTTCCTCCGCACCCTGTTGCGATGGCGCAGGGGCAACGCCGTCATCGCCAAGGGCAAGATGAAGCATTTCATGGTGCAGCAAGGCGTCTACGTGTACGAGCGCAGCCTGGAGGGGCGGAGCGTATTGATCCTGCTGAACGGCAGCTCCAAGGAGGTGAGCCTCCCGCTGGCCCGCTACGCCGAGGTATTGAGGGGGAAGAGCTCGGGGAAGGATGTATTGACCGGCCAAACCATCCGGCTGGAGAAGGAGCTGACCCTGGCGCCGAAGGGCATCTACGTGCTGGAGATGTAACGCGGCCCGCGGACACCCCGCGCGGGCCGTTTAAAAGTCGCGAAACGGGCTCGCGACACCCGCGCGGGCCGTTTAAAATTCGCGAAACAGGCTCGCGACACCCGCGCGGGCCGTTTAAAAGTCGCGAAGCGGGCTCGCGACACCCGCGCGGGCCGTTTAAAAGTCGCGAAACGGCCGCGACACCCCGCGAGGGGCCGTTTAAAAATCGCGGAGCGGCCCGCGACGACCTCCAAGGCGGCTCCCCGCCCGGATTTCCTTAGGATTCGCAGGCGCGGCAACCGGCGCATTTGGCCAGCTCCCCGCGGAAGCGCTTCTCCACCAGCCGGCGCAGCCGGTCTCTCAACGCCTCCAGGCGTACGCGGTCGATCACGTCGGAGGTGAAGGCCACGCTCAATAGCATGCGGGCCTCGTCGCGCGGGATGCCGCGGCTTTGCATGTAGAACAACGCGTTCTCGTCCAACTGGCCGGTCGTCATGCCGTGCGAGCATTTCACGTCGTCCGCGTAAATCTCCAGTTGCGGCTTGCTGTACATACGGGCCTCGCGGGTGGCGCACAGGTTCCGGTTCGTCTGGCAGGCGACGCTCTTCTGGGCGTTCGCCTTCACCAGGATACGTCCGCTGAAGACGCCTACGGCGCGGTCGTTCAGCACGTTCTTGAACAACTCGTCGCTCGTGCAGTTCGGGACCGCGTGGGTGATATGGCTATAGGTATCCATCTGTTGCTCCCCGTCGAGGACGGACATCCCGCACAGGGAGGACTCGGCGCGCTCGCCGTTCAGCTCCACGTAATAGTTGTTGCGCGTCAGGCCGTTCGTCAACGTAATGCCGTTCACCAGGACGCGGGTCGCGGCCGCCTGCCTTACGTGTACGGAGGAGAAGCGGGTCGTAGACTCGTTGCTCTCCTCCAGGTCGTAATAATCGAAGCAAGCCCCCTCCTCCGCGAAGATCTCGACCACTTGATTCGCCAGGAACTTCACGTCGTCGACGCTGTGGTCGCAGACCAGCAGCTTCGCCTCCGAATGAGGCTCCAGGATCACCAGGATACGGCGGCTCGCCAGCGTATCCACGTCACCGCGGAATATGTTCACCAGTTGGATCGGGCGCTCCACCGCGACGTTCTCCGGCACGTACACCACGAAACCGTCCTGGGCCAGCATCGTATTCAACGCGATCAGGCCATCCTTGCCGCTCGGCGCCGCCTTCCCGTAATACCTGGAGGCGATCTCCGGGTAGCGCTCCGTAAAGGCCCTCAGGCCTCCGGCGTACACGCCTTCCGGCAGGCGCGCCTTCGGCAATTCCCGCTCGTAGAACGTATCGTTCACGACGAAGTACAACGACGTGCTCAGGTTCGGCACGTCGCAACGGAACACGTCGTACGGATTCACCGGGATCGCGACCCGGTTGATATTCAACCCGTAGTCCGGCGCGAAGGCCTGGGCCACATCCGTATGTTTATAGTCCTCGCCGCTCGCGGAGGGGAACCCGAGCCGCTCGAAGTCCGCCAAGGCCCCGGCCCTGAGGGCGTTCATCACCGGCGTGCTGTGACGGCATACCAGCTCCTCGTAGCGGGCGAAAAGATCGATGTATTGTTGCTCGGCCCTCATGCTACTCCTCCCCCATCTCTTTCTTGATCCAGTCGTATCCCTTCTCCTCCAGCTCCAAGGCCAGCTCCGGGCCGGCGGTCTTCACGATACGGCCTTTGTAAAGCACGTGCACCACATCCGGCTTGATGTAATCCAGCAGACGCTGGTAGTGCGTGATCACGATCGCGGCGTTCTCCGGGGTCTTCAAGCGGTTCACGCCCTGCGCCACGACGCGCAAGGCGTCGATATCCAGGCCGCTGTCCGTCTCGTCCAGGATCGCCAGCCTCGGCTCCAGCATCGCCATCTGGAAGATCTCGTTCCGCTTTTTCTCTCCGCCGGAGAAGCCCTCGTTCACGCTGCGGCTGGCCAGTCGCGTATCCAGCTCGACGATCGCGCGCTTCTCGCGCATCAACTTCAAGAAGTCCGTGGCCGAGACCGGTTCCAGGCCGTTGTATTTACGATGCTCGTTCAACGCCGCGCGCATGAAGTTCACCATACTGACCCCCGGGATCTCGACCGGATACTGGAAGCTCAGGAAGATCCCCTCGCGGCTCCGATCCTCCGGAGAAAGGGCCAGCAGGTCCTTGCCGTTGAAGCGGACCTCTCCTTCCGTCACCTCAAACGCGGGATTACCTACCAATACACTGCTCAAGGTGCTTTTCCCGGAGCCGTTCGGCCCCATGATCGCGTGTACCTCACCCGCCCTCACCGACAGGTCGATACCCTTCAATATCTCTTTGCCATTCACGTTGGCATGCAAATTCTTAACCTCTAACATCTTTTTCTGATTGCAAATTGAACGTTGAAAATTGAAAACCATTCTATCCCACGCTGCCTTCCAGCGAGATCGTCAGTAGCTTCTGGGCCTCGACGGCGAACTCCATCGGCAGCTTGTTCATCACCTCGCGGGCGTATCCGTTCACGATCAGGCCGACGGCCTCCTCGACCGAGATGCCCCGCTGCCGGCAGTAAAACAACTGCTCCTCGCTGATCTTGCTCGTCGTGGCCTCGTGCTCCACGATCGCCGTCTCGTTCCGGATATCGGCGTAAGGGAACGTATGGGCCCCGCAAGTGGAGCTGAGCAGCAGGCTGTCGCACTGGCTATGGTTGCGGGCGCCCTCCGCGCGGGCGGATACCTTCACCAGCCCCCGATAACTATTCTGGCTATGACCGGCGGAGATTCCCTTGGATACGATCGTACTTCTCGTATTCCTGCCCAGATGGATCATCTTCGTGCCCGTATCCGCCTGTTGGTAGTTATTGGTCACGGCCACCGAGTAGAACTCACCCACCGAGTTATCGCCCGCCAGGACGCAGCTCGGATATTTCCAGGTGATCGCCGAGCCGGTCTCTACCTGCGTCCAGGAGATCTTGCTGCCCTCCCCCTTGCACAGGCCTCGTTTCGTCACGAAGTTGTAGATACCGCCTCTCCCCTCCTTGTCGCCCGGGTACCAGTTCTGCACGGTGGAGTACTTCACCTCGGCGCGCTCGTTCGCCACGATCTCCACGATGGCGGCGTGCAGCTGGTTCTCGTCGCGCATCGGCGCCGTGCAGCCCTCCAGATAGCTCACATACGCCTCATCGTCGGCGACGATCAGGGTACGCTCGAACTGCCCGGTATTCGCCGCGTTGATCCGGAAGTAGGTGCTCAGCTCCATCGGGCAACGCACGCCCTTCGGTATATAGACGAACGAACCGTCGGAGAAGACGGCCGAGTTCAGGGCGGCGAAGAAGTTGTCGCGATAACCGACCACGCTGCCCAGGTACTTCCGCACCAGGTCCGGATGATGCCGCACGGCCTCGCTGAACGAGCAGAAGATAATCCCCTTCTCCGCGAGGTTCTCCTTGAAAGTCGTCTTCACGGAGACGCTATCCATCACGGCGTCTACCGCCATCCCGCTCAGGTGCTTCCGCTCTTCCAAGGGGATGCCCAGCTTGTCGAACGTTCTCAACAGCTCGGGATCTACCTCATCCAGGCTCTTCGGCGCCTCTTTTTTCCGCGGGGCGGCGTAATAGATAATATCCTGATAGTCGATCGGCGGGATATTCAGGTGCGGCCATGTAGGCATCTCCAGCGTCTGCCAATGGCGAAAAGCCTTCAAACGGAACTCGAGCAACCATTCCGGCTCGCGCTTCTTGGCGGAAATGATACGGACCGTCTCCTCGTCCAACCCGCGATGGATCACCTCCGTATCAATATCGGTGACGAAGCCGTATTTGTAATCCCCGCTCGTCACCTCATCAATTATATGATTTGAATCCTGCATAATTTAAAATTAACCATTGATAAAAGCCCATCATTCTCCCAACGAAAACAAGTTACGGGGGAAAATGGTTGGCACGATCTGCTTCACGCTGTAATAAAAACGGGATTCCACCTTCGATTGGCGACGGATCAAGACCGATTCGCGATCTACGAACTCCAGCACGTTCAACAACAAGCTGGTAAAGACCAACACGACCAGCAGCCCGAAAAAGCCGCCGAACAAATGGTTGAAAACGCTCAACGGGGTCGCCCCGACCACCCGGGTAACCAGCTCTCCCGCCAGGATAAACACCCCCATGATCAGGATGAAACCCGCTATATAGCTCAAGATCGCGACCCCCTCTTCCGGGAACCAGCCCAGCGCCAGGATATATCCCTTCAGCCAGGCAGCCGCTTTCCCGCAGAAAAAGATCGCGACCACCAGGGCTATAAGCGAAACAACCTGTTTGATGATTCCATCAAACAGGCCTTTCACAAATCCGATTCCCGCCAGACATAGCAATATAATGTCCAACCCATTCATCGTTATAACGTCTTCTTGATTTTTGTCTCTTCGTAAGCCTCGATCATGTCGCCCACCCGGATATCGTTGAAGTTCGCGATATTCAGGCCGCAATCCAAGCCGGCCACGACCTCTTTCGCGTCGTCCTTGAAACGTTTCAGGGAGCCTAGCTCGCCGGCATGGATCACGATGCCGTCGCGTATCAGGCGGATCTTGTTCGTACGCTTGATCTTGCCCTCCTTCACCATACATCCGGCAACCGTGCCGACCTTGGAGATCTTGAACACCTGCTGGACCTCCACATAAGCGGTAATCTCCTCCTTGATCTCCGGAGAGAGCATGCCTTCCATCGCGCTCTTCACCTCCTCGATCGCGTCGTAGATGATCGAGTACAGACGGATCTCCACACCCTCCTTCTCGGCGTTTCTACGCGCCTGCAGGGAGGGGCGCACCTGGAATCCGATGATGATCGCGTTCGAAGCCGCCGCCAGGACCACGTCCGACTCGGAAATCTGGCCGACCGCCTTGTGGATCACGTTCACCTGGATCTCCTCGGTAGACAAGCGGATCAACGAGTCGGACAAGGCCTCTACGGAGCCATCCACGTCACCCTTCACGATCACGTTCAGCTCCTGGAAGTTGCCTACGGCGATACGCCGTCCGATGTCATCCAACGTAAGCATCTTCTGCGTACGCAGGCCTAGCTCGCGTTGCAGCTGCTCGCGCCGGTTCGCGATCTCGCGCGCCTCCTGCTCCGTCTCCAATACATTAAAGGTGTCACCGGCCTGGGGAGCGCCATTCAAGCCGAGGATCAATACCGGCTCGGAAGGGCCGGCCTTCTCCACCCGTTGATTACGCTCGTTGAACATCGCCTTGACACGTCCTTGGTGCGTCCCCGCCAAGACGATATCTCCCATCCTCAGCGTACCGTTCTCCACCAATACGGTAGATACATAGCCGCGTCCCTTGTCTAACGAAGACTCGATGATAGAGCCCACCGCGCGTTTCTTCGGGTTCGCTTTCAAGTCCAACAGGTCGGCCTCCAGCAATACCTTCTCCAACAGATCCTCGACACCGATCCCCTTCTTCGCGGAGATCTCCTGGCTCTGGTACTTGCCTCCCCAGTCTTCCACCAGGTAATTCATATTCGCCAGCTCCTCCTTGATCTTCTCCGGATTAGCGTGTGGCTTATCGATTTTATTGATAGCGAAAACGATCGGGACACCGGCTGCCGAAGCGTGATTGATCGCCTCAACCGTCTGGGGCATCACGCTATCGTCGGCGGCCACGATGATGATGGCGATATCCGTCACCTTAGCGCCGCGGGCACGCATCGCGGTAAACGCCTCGTGCCCCGGCGTATCCAAGAAGGTGATACGGCGGCCATTCGGCAACTTCACGTTGTAGGCTCCGATATGCTGCGTGATGCCACCGGCCTCACCGGCGATTACGTTCGCGTTACGGATATTGTCCAACAGGGAGGTCTTGCCATGGTCAACGTGTCCCATCACCGTCACGATAGGCGGACGGGCTACCCAATCCTCCTCGTTATCCTCCTCATCATCCGCGTTGATCGCCTCGACCACATCCGCGCTTACGTATTCCGTCTTAAAGCCGAACTCCTCAGCCACGATATTGATCGTCTCCGCGTCCAGACGCTGGTTGATCGAAACCATGATGCCTATACTCATGCAAGTGCCGATGACCTCCGTTACCGATACGTCCATCATGTTCGCCAAATCGTTGGCCGTAACGAACTCGGTCAGCTTCAATACCTTGCTTTCCCGCTCCTCCTGTTCCATCAACTCGTGCTCGCGTTTCACCGCGGCGTCGCGTTTGTCGCGGCGGTATTTGGCGCCCTTGTTATTCTTCGTATTCTTGTTGGTCAGGCGAGCCAGCGTCTCCTTGATCTGCTTCTGAACATCCTCTTCGCTCACTTCCGCCTTCACCGGCTTCTTCAGGCGAGGCTTACGGTCGTTATTCGGACGGTCGTCGCGATTGGGGCGCGGATAATTCGTACCCGCCACATTATTCACGTCTATCCGATCTTTCTTGATCCGTTTACGTTTCTTCTTCGCGTCACCGGCCTCCCCCGGTTTAGCGGGCGCGTTCGGTTTAACCAAGGCAGGCGCGTTCGGATTTTTATGGGGCGCTCCCGAGGCGTTGCCCGTATTGCCCGGCCGGTTCGCGTTAAACCGCTGCTTCTCATCGCGCTCTTTCCGCTTCTCCTCCTTCGTTTTCTTCCTCGGGCGGGTCGATTGGTTGAGCGCGTCCAGGTCAATCTTACCGGTCACTTTGATCTTCGACTCCAATTTAACCGAGGTCAAACGGAAAAGATTATCATCCTTTTCCGCGGTCTTCTCTACTTCCTGTTCCGGCATCACATTTTCCACCTTGGGTTCCGCGGCAACCGGTCGCGTCTCTACGGGTTTCTCTTTTTCTACTTCCACTACTATAACTTTTTCTTCTTTTTCCTCCGCGGGAGCCTGCGCAGGCCGCACGGTTTTAACTGGCTCTTCTTTCACCACCGGCTCCTCCTTCACCTTCGGCTCTTCCTGCTGTCTTTTAGGTTGTCCGCTCTCCAAATCGATATAACCCTTCTTCACGATCTTAGGTCTGAATTCTTCCGGTATCACGGTCTTTATTTCCGCGGTCTTCTCTTCTTTCACAGAAGGCACCTCTTTCCGCGCGCGATCCGCCGCGCGATCAGGCTCTTTCGCGGGCAGATCCTTTCCAAACTCTTTTACGAGCAAAGCATACTGTTCATCACTGATCCTCGTGTTGGGATTATCCTCGACCGAGAACCCTTTCCGGTGCAGGAACTCAACCACCGTGTTGATTCCCACGTTCAATTTTCGTTGTACTTGAATTAATTTTATAGGCATATCTAACTTTGCGTACTACTTATTCGTTACCTTCATCTTCAAATTCCGCGGCCAAGATGGCTAGAAGATCGTCCACGGTCTGCTCTTCCAGATCGGCACGTTCAATAATCTCATCGCGGCTCATAGCCAGGACACTCTTCGCCGTATAGCATCCCATATTCTTCAGCGCGTCGATCACCCAGCTGTCGATCTCGTCGGCGAACTCATCCAAGTAGATATCCTCCTCGTCCGCGCCCTCGATATCGCGGAACACGTCAATCGTATACTCGGTCAGCATGCAAGCCAACTTAATGTTCAGACCGCCCTTACCGATCGCCAAAGAGACCTCCTCCGGGCGCAGATAAACCTCCGCTCTCCTCTCCTCCTCATTTACGCGGATGGAAGAGATCTTGGCCGGGCTTAAGGCACGCTGGATAAACAGAGAGAGATTTGAGGTGTAATTAATCACATCGATGTTCTCGTTTCTCAGCTCGCGAACGATACCATGGATACGAGAGCCTTTCATACCTACGCAGGCGCCTACCGGATCGATGCGGTCATCGTATGACTCGACAGCCACTTTGGCGCGCTCTCCCGGGATACGGGCGATCGCCTTGATCGTAATCAAGCCGTCGTTGATCTCCGGGACCTCCAACTCGAACAACCGTTGCAAGAAGACCTTATCCGTACGGGAGAGAAGGATCTTCGGGTTGTTATTAAGGTTATCCACACGTTGGACGATCGCGCGTACGGTCTCTCCCTTACGGTAGAAATCGGTCGGGATCTGCTCGGATTTCGGCAGCAGCAACTCATTCCCATCGTCATCCAGCAACAGGATCTCTTTCTTCCACACCTGATAGACCTCGGCGGCGATGATGTGACCGATTTTATCCTTATACTTAGCGAACAAGCTGTCTTTCTGCAATTCAAGTATCTTCGAGGACAAAGTCTGGCGCAAGTTTAAGATCGCGCGGCGCCCGAATTCCGCGAAATGCACCTCGTCGGTCACTTCCTCGCCCACCTCACAGTCGGCGTCAATTTTACGGGCTTCTGTCAACGTGAGCTGCAAGTTCTCATCCTCCAACTTATCATCAGCCACAACCGTACGGTTTCTCCAGACCTCGAAATCCCCTTTCTCAGGGTTGATAATCACGTCATAGTTCTCATCCGTACCAAACATCTTGGCGATCACGTTACGGAACGATTCTTCCAAAACGCTAATCATCGTATCCTTATCGATATTCTTCAACTCCTTGAACTCCGCAAGGGTGTCAATCATGCTGATTGTTTCCTCTTTCTTGGCCATAATCTTACTTGAATCTTATTACGTATTTTGTATATTTTATTTCATCAAATATATACGACTGATCCGCTGTCACGGTCACCTTCCGCTTAGCGCCCTCCGGCTTCACCTTCTTCTCGACAGAGACCACCACGCCGTTCTCGTCGGCGGATTTCAACACGCCTGTCAGCTTCGAGCCGTTTTTCAGCAGCATCTCCACCTCATTCCCGATGTTCTTGACATATTGGCGAAGCACCTTGAAGGGAGATGTAATACCGGCGGAGCCAACCTCCAGCTCATAATCCTCGACGTCACGATCCAGATGCTCCTCCAGATACCGGCTCAACTCAGCGCAGTCATCGATGCTTACCGCCTCATCGCTATCAATCTCAACGACGATCAGGTTTCCCGGTTTAATCACTACGTCTACTAAATAATTGCTTGAAGAGGCTAATTTTTCCTCTATGAATTGGCTTATCACTTTCTTTTCTATCATACACATATCTGTTAAGAACAAAAGAAGGGGACTACCCGCCCCCTCCTCAACTTCACTCAATCGCCCGCAAATATACGAAAACTCAATGAGTTCCCAAAATATCCTTATCTTTTTGCGGAAAAAATTAATCCGAATGGCACGTCGGTGCTGGGCTGACAAAAAAAGGCTTACGATCTCTCGTAAACCTCTCTCCTCTTCAGTAGCGAGACCCGGGATTGAACCGGGGACCTCATGATTATGAATCATGCGCTCTAACCAGCTGAGCTATCTCGCCATCTTGTTGCTGTCACCGTTTCTCTCATTGACGGTGCGAAGGTAGGGGTTATTTTTGAATTACACAACATTTTCAATGAAAAAATCGCCTAATTTTTAAGGCATTCATCTAAACAATTAGTTGTTAGTTCCTTTTTTCAGCGTTAAAATTAGTCGTTTTCAAATCTTTTATGTAACTTGCGGCAAATATAAGGATAAGAGCAATGAAAAAAGAAAAGTTTCATATCGAATACATCTTCGATAAAGTTTCGCGACGAAGCTTGTGGAATCACCTAACCACCGCTCTGGGACTTTCCGCTTGGTTCGCCGACGAGGTCATTATAAGGGGTAATCACTATACCTTTAAATGGAGCAAAGAGATCCAGGAGGCAACAGTGATCGACTCCAAGCCGGAGAACTTTGTCCGTTACCGCTGGGTGGATGAGGAAGATGAGAATGCCTATTTCGAATTTATAATCCACACGATCGAATTAACGGGCTCTACGGCGCTTGAGATTACGGATTTCTCCGACCCCGGGGAGAAAAAGGATTCCATTAACTTATGGGACTCACAAGTGGAGGATTTGAAGCGAACGCTTGGTATTTAGAGTAGTTTTACAGAAATCCGTGGGGTGTTATCGTTTTTTACACTACTTTTGCCCCTTCAACCCGATTAGGCAATGTTGAGGATAAAACGATTATATACATTTATGCTGCAGACATTCCTGCCGTTGTTTCTTATGACATTCGGTATTTGTCTGTTTATTGTGTTGATGCAGTTCCTCTGGCGATACATCGACGATATGGTAGGAAAAGGCCTTGGCATCCCCGTATTGGCGGAGATGTTTATGTACGCGGCCCTATTCCTTGTCCCGATGGCACTCCCCTTGGCTATTCTATTGGCCTCATTGATGACTTTCGGGAATTTGGGGGAACGCCTGGAATTACTGGCCATGAAGTCGGCCGGGGTATCATTGATACATATCATGCGTCCTTTAATCATAACGCTCCTATTCGTGAGCGTGGGGGCCTTTTTCTTCCAAAACAACGTAATGCCCGTTGTCCAGGTCAAGCTATATACATTATTATATTCCATGCGCCAGAAATCGCCGGAATTGGATATTCCGGAAGGTTCATTCTATAAAGATATTCCCGGATTCAACGTATATGTGAAGAAAAAGGAGCCGAAGGACGGTTTACTAAAAGACGTGATGATCTATGATTATTCGGAAGGGTTCAATAACGCACGCGTAATCGTAGCGGATTCCGGACGGCTAAAGACATCCGCCGATAAATTATTCCTTGTCCTATCCTTATTCAACGGTGAATCTTTCGAGAACGTAGGTAAAAGCCAGACCAACACGACGCAAACGAGAACCGCCGTCCCCTACCGACGGGAATCATTCAGCAGCAAGGATATCTTGATTGAATTCGACGGGAATTTCAACCGTACCGACGAATCTTTCATGCAGAACCAATATATGGGAAAGAACTTGGAAGATTTACAAACCTCTATCGACTCGATGGGCGTACGCTTGGATAGCATCAAGAACGTGAACGCAAGAAACATTTACGATGCCTCCTATGTAAAGACACTAAAGTTCTTACAAGCTAAAAAAGAACGTGAAATCGAGGGACAACCCGACGAGCGGCAGGAAAAACCGCCAGTAATCACTCCTACCATCCAGTTGGATTTCGACAGTCTTTACCAAGCGCAGGCAGCGAGTAGCCAGGCCGCCTTATTAGGTCGGGCCAAATCCTCGATCGAGAATATCAAGACAGATTATTATTTCCGTGCGGCCACGGTTGGCGATGAGGCTTATAAGGTACGCCGCCATTTGACGGAATGGCATAAGAAATTCACGGTATCGTTCGCTTGTATCATGTTCTTCTTTATAGGGGCGCCCTTAGGAGCCATCATCCGCAAAGGAGGATTGGGCGTACCGGTTGTTATCTCGGTAATCTTGTTTATCTTTTATTATATTATAGATAATATGGGCTTCAAGATGGCGCGCGACGGCGTTTGGGACGCATGGGAGGGTATGTGGCTCAGTTCCGCAGTCCTAACGCCTATGGGTATATTCTTGACCTATAAAGCGGTAAAAGATTCGGTTATCTTGAATGCAGACACTTACGTGAATGCCTTGAAAAACTTAATCGGCAAGCGTGAAGGGCGAAAAGTGGCACGAAAAGAGGTGATCATATACACCCCGGATTATGAGGCCACTCTTCCCCGACTGGAGAAATTGGTGGAAGAGAGTACGACTTATCTGACAAACCATAAACGCTGGATCCATTATCTGACATTTTGGAAACAAGGAGGAAAAGATCGCACAGCGGAACTGTTAGCTCAAGACACCGAAGATATCGTGGAGGAATTAAGTAATTCCGACCAGAATCTGCTCCTGAACAAATTGATGGACTACCCGGTCATCGGAGGTTACAGTAACAAGCTAAGCAAATATCTAAATGGGAGGCTTGCGCTGGCTATCGGCCTTTTCCTCCCGCTGGGATTGCCGATCTACCTATTGGCTACATACCAACGCAAATGGCTACGGCATGATATCGTCATGATTCAAAAGACCAGCAAGGAGCTGATCCATATGATATATTCACTACATTTGCTGAAAAATAACTCGGATATAAAATAATCAATACACATGAGCGAGATTCAATTAAACACCATCGAAGAGGCTATCGAGGATTTCCGCGAAGGAAAGTTCTTAATCGTTGTAGACGACGAGGACAGGGAGAATGAAGGAGACTTTATCATCGCAGCCGAGAAAGTAACCCCGGAAAAAATCAACTTCATGCTGAAAAACGGACGAGGTGTATTGTGCGCCCCGATCACGGAAGAACGTTGCCAAGAGCTGGAACTGGAGATGCAAGTTGCCAATAACACCTCTTTACTGGGTACTCCTTTCACGATAACAGTCGATAAATTAGGCGGGAAGTGCACGACCGGCGTTTCCATGTACGACCGTGCGGAAACGATCTTGGCATTGGCCGATCCAAAGACCAAGCCATCCGATCTGGGACGTCCCGGGCATATCAATCCGCTCCGTGCTCGCTCTCGCGGCGTGCTTCGCCGTGCGGGTCATACAGAGGCAGCCGTGGATTTGGCCCGACTCGCCGGTTTATATCCCGCCGGGGCCTTGATCGAGATCATCAACGAGGATGGGACCATGGCACGTCTGCCGCAATTAATCGAGGTAGCCAAGAAATTCGGCATCAAGATCATTTGCATCAAGGATCTGATCGCTTATCGCCTCCGAACCGAATCGATCGTAGAGAACGGAGTAGAGGTAGATCTCCCCACCCGGTACGGACATTTCCATCTTATTCCTTTCCGCCAGAAAAGCAATGGATTGGAACATATCGCCTTGATAAAAGGTAAACTCGAGAAAGATGAGCCTATCTTAGTACGCGTACACTCATCTTGCGCTACCGGTGATATCTTCGGTTCCATGCGTTGCGAGTGCGGAGAGCAACTGCACGAGGCCATGCGCCGCATCGAACAAGCAGGCAAAGGGGTTATCGTTTACCTGAGCCAAGAAGGACGAGGCATCGGATTGATGGAGAAGATAAAAGCATACAAGCTCCAAGAGGATGGTTTGGATACGGTGGACGCGAACTTGCATTTAGGCCATCAAGCGGATGAGCGAGATTATGGTGTCGGAGCACAGATCTTACGTCATATCGGCGTAACGAAAATGCGCTTGATGAGCAATAATCCGGTAAAACGTGTAGGCCTGGAAGCTTATGGACTTGAGGTGGTAGAGAATGTTCCTATCGAGATAAAACCGAATCCCTATAACGAATTCTACATGAAAACGAAGAAAGAACGCATGGGTCATGTACTGCACAACATTAAATAATATACAATTATGACACAAGTCTCAGATCGTTTAGCGAGTTTATCGCCCTCAGCAACATTGGCGATGTCACAAAAGAGCGGCGAGTTGAAAGCTCAAGGCATCGATATTATCAATTTAAGTGTGGGAGAACCCGATTTCAATACTCCCGACTTCATTAAAGAAGCCGCGAAGAAGGCGATTGACGACAACTTCTCGCGTTATTCTCCCGTAGCGGGTTACCCGGCATTGCGCGATGCCATCGTCGCCAAATTGAAGAACGAGAATGGACTGGAATATACAGCAGGCCAGATCTCTTGCGCGAACGGCGCCAAGCAATCCGTTTGTAACACAGTCATGGTATTGGTAAATCCGGGGGACGAGGTTATCATCCCAGCTCCTTTCTGGGTAAGCTATCCGGAGATGGTGAAGCTGGCGGAAGGCACTCCCGTTATCGTCCCGGCTGGTATCGAGCAGAATTTCAAGATCACTCCGGTTCAGTTGGAAGCGGCCATTACACCCAAGACAAAAGCGTTGATCCTATGCTCACCCTCCAACCCGACGGGTTCTGTTTACAGCGCCGAGGAACTGGCAGGTTTGGCGGACGTATTGAAAAAACATCCGGATATCATCGTTATCGCGGATGAGATCTATGAACATATCAACTATATCGGCAAACACAACAGTATCGCTTCTATCGAAGGGATGAAAGACCGTACGGTAATCGTAAACGGCGTTTCCAAAGCGTACGCGATGACCGGCTGGCGTATCGGTTTCATCGCCGGACCGGAATGGATCGTGAAAGCGGTTAATAAACTACAAGGACAATATACCTCCGGCCCTTGCTCCGTATCTCAAAAAGCGGCGGAAGCGGCTTATACGGGCTCACAGGAACCCGTCGAGGAGATGCGCAAGGCTTTCGAACGCCGTCGCGACTTAATCGTCAATTTGGCGAAAGAAGTTCCGGGCCTGGAGGTTAACAAACCGGAAGGCGCTTTCTACCTCTTCCCCAAATGTAGTTATTACTACGGTAAGACCGATGGACCCCGGGTGATCAATAACGCGGACGACTTAGCGATGTATCTCTTGGAAGTAGCGCATGTAGCCTGCGTAGGCGGTACCTCTTTCGGTGCGCCTGAATGTATCCGCATGAGCTATGCTACCAGCGATGAGAATATCACGGAGGCGATCAAACGCATTAAGGATGCGTTGGCCGCATTAAAATAAGAAAAGGCTGTCGGATCGGATCCGACAGCCTTTTCTTTCTATCTCATGCATTTACCGTAATTATTCAGCACGCAAGGTAAACCGTTTGAACGCCGAGATCTGCAACTCAGGATCGATCTCCTTCATGGTCTCCCTTACCGTCTTCTTGCCATCCATGATGTCTTCTTGGTTCAACAGGCAAACCTCTTTCAAGAACTTGCCCAGACGACCCTTAGCGATATTCTCGATCATCTGTTGAGGTAGGTTAGCGGTCTTCTCGGCAGAAACAGTAGCGATGATCTCTTTTGCCTTCGCTACATCCTCAGCCGTGATCCAACCCTTATCCATGTTACTTTCCATGTGAGCCTCGCTGTCTACATGCGAAGGATTAATACCGGCCTTCTTCAACGCAGCCTCCACAGCCTTCTGCACTTGCTCAGCCTTCGTCTTCTCGATAGCGACCTGGATCTCTTTCTCTTTTACAGACTCAGGAACACCGGCCTCATCGATAGCGATCGGGTTCATAGCGGCGATTTGCATAGCGACATTGTGAGCGGCAACCTCAGACTCCTTGTTGAAAGCGGCGATTGTACAAAGTTGGTTCTTACCCATATGGTTGTATACGGTAGTATAAGTACCTTCAACTACGCAGTAACCGTCCAACTCCATTTTCTCGCCCGTGATACCGCTACGATCCGTAACGGCGTCTTGGATCGTACCCTTACCCATAGGCAAAGCTTTCACCTCGTCCAAAGTACGGCATTTGTTAGCCACGGCAGCGTCCAAGATCGCTTGAGTCAAAGCTACGAAATCCTCGTTCTTAGCCACGAAGTCCGTCTCGCACTTCAATGCGATGATAGCGGCGAACTCGCCATCCTTCTTAGCCAATACACAACCCTCGGCGGCCTCACGATCAGAACGTTTAGCGGCGATAGCCTGTCCTTTTTTACGGATAATTTCCATTGCTTTCTCGATGTCACCGCCAGACTCGGTCAAAGCCTTCTTACAGTCCATCATACCAGCTCCACTCATTTTGCGCAGCTTGGTAATATCAGCCATTGTTACAGCCATAATTTTATTTCTTTTATCTTTTAAAATGTCAACCGAATTTTATTCTTCGTCTTTCGCGAACTTACCGGCAACGTTAGCGTTCAACGCATCGCCGTCTTCTTTCTTCGTACGTTCTTTCTTGACAGCAGCCTTTGCCTTGCGCTCTCTCCTGGGAGCCTCTTCGGCAGCCTCCGCCGTGTCAACTTTTTCGGCCTTACGCTCTTGCAGGCCTTCGTTCATAGCCTCGCAGATAGCGCCCAAGATCACCTCTACAGACTTTGTAGCGTCATCGTTAGCCGGGATAACGTAGTCAATATTGTTCGGATCAGAGTTCGTATCAACCATACCGAATACAGGGATTCCCAAACGGTTAGCCTCTCGAACAGCGATATGCTCTTTCATCACGTCTACGACGAACAAAGCCGACGGAAGACGAGTAAGATCTACGATAGAACCTAACGTCTTCTCCAACTTAGCGCGTTGGCGAGTGACTTGAAGTTTTTCTCTCTTGGAAAGATTATCAAATGTACCATCTTTTGTCATCTTATCGATAGCAGCCATCTTCTTGACCGCTTTGCGGATCGTCGGGAAGTTGGTCAACATACCACCCGGCCAGCGCTCGATAACGTAAGGCATTCCTACGGAAGCAGCCTTATCAGCGACAACTTGTTTAGCTTGTTTTTTGGTAGCCACGAAAAGAACCTTCTTACCCTGTTTAGCCAGGTTCTTCATTATTTCAGCAGCTTCGTCTACTTTAGCAACTGTTTTATAAAGATCAATGATATGAATACCATTGCGCTCCATGAAGATATAAGGAGCCATAGCAGGATTCCACTTTCTTTTTAAGTGTCCGAAGTGTACACCAGCCTCTAATAATTGATCAAAATTTACTCTTGACATTGTTTTTTTCTTAAATCGTTTACTTTCTTTGTTTAATTTCAACCATCAGGTAGTCTTTCCGCATGTCCGCATGTAAAAAGAATCCCGACAATTTAGATACTAAACGCTTCGCTTTACTTGTAAGGGACTCACAAATAACATTAACGTTTACTGAACTGGAATCTCTTACGAGCTTTCGGACGCCCCGGTTTCTTACGCTCAACAGCACGAGGATCGCGCGTTACGAATCCTTCCGCTCTCAAGACGGCCTTGTCTTCCGGATTAATCTTTACCAACGCACGAGCGATAGCCAAACGGGCAGCCTCAGACTGACCTTTAAAACCCCCACCGTCAAGGTTGATCTTAATATCATATTGCTCCGCGACGTTCAACTTTGCCAACGGCTGCTTTACGATAAACTGAAGGATTGAAGAAGGGAAGTATTTTTCCAGCTCACGCTTGTTGACCGTGATCTTTCCCGTACCTTCGCTAACGAATACGCGAGCGACTGCCGCCTTACGTCTTCCTATTGCATTTACTACTTCCATCGTGATTATTTATATGAGTTTATATCGATTAACTTGGGTTGTTGAGCCGCGTGCTTGTGCTCCGTACCCTCATACACGTACATGTTGCCTAACAATTTAGCGCCAAGACGGTTCTTCGGCAACATACCTTTTACTACTTTACGGAACAGACGGTCGCCGCCTTTCTTCAAGAGATCAGCCGGAGTATACTCAATCTGTCCACCGGGATATCCGGTATATCTCAAATAAATACGATCGTTCCACTTATTACCAGTCAGAACGACTTTGTCTGCATTGATGATGATTACGTTATCACCACAGTCAACGTGCGGAGTGAAATTGGGTTTGTACTTACCGCGCAAAAGCTTCGCTACTTTAGCGCAAAGGCGACCTAACGTCTGGCCTTCGGCGTCAACAATGACCCACTCTTTGTTTACAGTTGCCTTGTTTGCAGAAATGGTCTTAAAACTTAAAGTATCCACTGCTTAAAAATTAAATTAATTAATAACTCAAAAAACCAGCCTTACCAACATTGTTGCAACGGACACATGACGCAACAACGTGCTAAGAACTAAACTCTTAGTACAATTTGATAACAATCGGCTCGCAAAGGTACGGGTTTTATCCGAAATACCAAACAAATCTAATTATTTTTCAAGTTATTATGAAGGCGTCACTTCCGTCACTTCCGGAAGTAATATCCCAAAGAAAGTGTCACGTTGTTCTGGTAAACGGAAGTCTCGCCGTCACGCTTCAGAGCACGGCGGTCTATCATGCCGCACAGGGAGCTTACGGAGAAGAAGAAGTTACTATACTCCACCGACAGGCCAACACTCAAACCAAAATCGCAAGGTTTCAAATCCTTCTCCTCGGACACGCCGAAATGGAGATCCGGATTGGTCTCCCGGCTCTTCATCTCGCCAAACAAGGACCAATCGAAGGTAGGGCCGACGAATACGGACAGATAAACATCCGCGAGGGTAAATGTATATGCCACATTCACGGGTATCTGCAGAGAGTAATACCAACATTTGTTATAAAGCGCCATTCCATGCATATCCTGATTCGAGTAATAAGCGCCACCCTGGTTCACGAACGCCACCTCGGGACGAAGCGACCATTTCTTATTCTTGCTCAAAGGGATGTCCGCCAAACCCGCTACGCTGAAACCGAAGCGGGCTCCCGACTCATACCGATCGTCTACCTTTTGGATCAACGAAGAATAAGCGCCTCCGGCACGTACGCCGAAAGAGACCTGGGCCATCGCCGGTACAATCAGCATCACGGCAATCAGCGACATTCCGATTTTTCTCATAAACTTCCTCATTTGCTTTTCCTTCTAACAGTAAGCAAAGATATACATTTTTCGACAACATCTACAATTATCCTACTGAAACATACATACAGGGAAGCTGCCTAATGCGAAGATAATCATCCAAAAGCATTGTTATGTCATATTAAAACCTTACTTTTGGATGATCTTATAATTGGGATATTGTATAGGATGATAGCGCAGTTTCGTTATATATGTTTAATTGTCAGCATTATAACCACTATGCCGGAATTACTTTCGGCACAACGTTTGGTTTCTCAACGTCAAGAGGATGTGGAGGCCGGTCTTTTATACAACGAGAGCGTCTATGTCCTATCTAATTATTCCTGTCTATCCTCCAATTTCCCGGAAAAACTTTCTTTGGACGAGTTGCTGCGGAAACCGATCGAAGGTTTTTATTTCTATTTGAAGCGGGATGCGGAGACAAATGTATTGTTACTAAGGAAACCCGATGGTACGTTTACTCCTTTCAGTGAATCATTGGAGGCCATTAAAACGGCCTTGGATGCGGACTCCTCCAAGGTTATGACGCTTTTCCTTGATTTTCATGTGGAGACGGGGCTGGAATCCTCTTTTAAGGAAACAGGCTTGATGGAGTATATACTGGAGTATGATACGAAAAATGGATGGCCATCCCTGAAGGATATGTTGAGTTCCGGAAAGCGACTGGTCGTTTTCGAGGTTCAGAAGCATTTGAACAATCCTTCATGGTTACATAATATGAGGGATTTCGTGGAGCATACGGACGCTGATTGGGGAAACCAACCGAAAGGAATTGAGGGTTTTGATGAACGGCTGAAAAAGAATTTGTCTTTATTTACCGGATATAAGTTTCTGGAGACTTCCCGGGGAAATAGCAATGATATCTCGGCTCTAGCCCGACAGACGCCTTATTTAATAGAATCGTTTAAAAGAGCGTGGATCCGGGATGGAAGGATTCCCAATTTTGTCTTGGTAGATAAGTATTACCCGTGGTTGGATGTCTCGTTGGTCACTTTCCGGAATTTCGATATCATCTACGGATCGGTTACGAATAACAATGAACTGCTTAACTACGTGAATTGGGAGGGGATGTCTAATTATACGACGGGTAAATATTGTTTCCCGCTAGAGCCCGGGGCCGAGTTGATGCTTTCCCCTACCTCTCCGGGCTATAGGATAGAGCCAGCCACGGTTTATGTTTCCGGTATCCGAAGGAAGGCTTTCGCCGGTGATTTTAAGGCCAGGCCTTTGCGGATCGACGAGGATATAGAGATTTATTTACCGTTTGAGGGCGACGAGAAAGATGGTTCGTCCAATCACAATCTCACGGTATCCAGGCATGTCGAGTTTATTCAGGATCCTATACGGGGGCGGGTCGCTTCCTTGGAAAATCAGGCCCGTGTGGACTTGCCGACTGCTTCGGAACTTCATATGCGGGATCATGATTTCACCGTCGGCGTTTGGTTGAAAATACCTAAGTACCTGCCGGAGAAGGAGGATTATTGTATTCTGGGAGCTAAGAACAGCGCTTATCAACAAGCGTTGCATCTGTTGATACGGAACCGGAAACCGTATATGGGATTCTTTAACAACGATCTGGTTGGTAACACGGAGATCGAGCCGGGCAAATGGTACAATGTCGTATGGCGGTACAATAAGAGGAATGGGGAGCAGGCTATATTCGTGAATGGAAAACTGGACGCAGTCTCTTTTGATCGTCCGGCTTACCTAGGTAGTGATAGCTTATATGTCGGCTTCGTGAATTTCGGTCAGTCCTCGAACTTCGCAGGTGTGCTGGATAATCTTTGTATTTGGTCTCGTGTGTTGAGCGATAAGGAGATATTGGGATTGAGCAACCAGTTATTGGATTTGCATATATCGAATACGATCACTTGGTTGGATATCCTTGGAATGGGGTTGATCTTGATGGCTTTGGCCTTTATGGCTTATCTAGGCTATCGGAAGGTGAACAGAAAGCCAAGGCAGAAGGAGGTTGATGCGGGAACGGTTGCGGAAGAGGGAATCGAGCAAGAAATCGAGGAGCCGGATCGTTCTTCGCAAGAAATGCTGGAGAAGATCGAGGAGGCCCCGGTTCTGCGCAATTACATCCGGTTGTTTGGAGAGTTCTATGTGTTGGACCGGGATGGAAATGATATAACCGCTCTATTTACCCCCAAATTAAAACAGCTGTTTATCTTGATTATGCTTCACTCTTCCCCCGGGAGGTTCGGAATATCGAGCAGAGACTTGACACGGATGATTTGGGGGAATGACAACCCCTCGAAAAGTACGAAGAGCCTTCGAAGCGTATCGATATTGAAACTCCGGAAGATATTGGAACGTATCGACACGATCGAGGTCCTATTCAATGCGAATCGATATATCCTCCAGCTTTCGGAAGATGTCTATTGCGATTATCTGGTTTGCTTGGATTGGCTGAAAGATAAACGGGTACGGACTCAGCCGGACTTTGAATATTTCTACGATATTATCAGCAAAGGAGAAGTGTTCAAAGGGGAATCGTTTGATTGGATGGATGATTTTAAAAGTTATATCTGTAATAGTACGGTGGATGTCTTGTCTCGCTTTATCGGCACCTACTCGATCGAGAACGAGGCGGATCGGGTGATCCAGATAGCCGATCAGATCCTTCTGAACGATCCTTGCAACGAGGAGGCTTTGATCTATAAGATCAAAGCCTTGATTTACCAGAACAACTTCAAATTGGCCCGTTATGCGTACGACCGCTTTTGCGATTTATACCAGGAGATGTATGGCGAGGCTTTCCCCTCCTCTTTTGAGCAAATCGTGCCGTCTTCGCTGATGAGTCAGCAATCTACCCGGTAAGTGTCCGAAGATTTTTATAACTATTTTTCAGTTTATTTATTTCACTGTTATTGTGCGAATTAAGCTTTACACAGATACGAAATTAGCCTTAAATTAGTCCTGTATTAATGCCTTGTTTAGTGTTTGTTAACTCATAGTTTACTGCTCATCTCTATATTTGCTCTCGTTGTTTCGCACGAGGAAGCGAAGTTGTGTTTTTTACTATTATATATTTTCGCCGCTAATGAATTTGAGGCATCCGCTAAATTGGCGGAGATTGTGTCGCTGGCGAATGGGGGGGCCTTTCTTCTAAGAGTTAAAGTTAATTTATAAATTGAATGGTTATGAATGAAGATGTGAACAATGGTCAGTCCAGACGTGAGTTTCTAGGGAGATCGGTCGCCGCTTTGGCGGCTGTGTCTTTCCTTCCGAGTGCTTTCTCTTGTACGGGAAAGGGAGAGACGGCTCCCGCTCCGGTTGAGACGGAGGCAGGCAAGGTTAACTCGAAGTTCGGTGGCGTGCAAATCGGCACGATCACTTACAGTTGGCGCTCCATGCCGGGTGGATTGGAGAATATCGTCAGGTATTGCCAAAAGGCGAATATCAGTTCCATCGAGTTGATGGGAAGTGATCTGGAAACTTATTTAGGAGCTCCGGAGAATCCGATGATGCGATTCTTCCGCCAGCAAGCTCCTCAACCTGCGGCGAAACCCGGTGAGAAACCGGCGGCTCCCCGTCGGATGGGTCCCCCGAAGTTTACTCCGGAGCAGCAGGCTGAGATCGATAAGTATAAAGATGAGCTGAAAGCGTGGCGTCTCGGCTTAGATCTGTCGAAGGTAGAAGGTGCCCGTAAATTATTGAATGACGCCGGAATATCAGTGCATATCGTAAAAATGCAACCTTCCGGTATGGGTTCGGACGAAGAGATTGATTATGCCTTCAAGGTGGCCAAGGCCATGGGTGCTAAAGCCGTAACGGACGAGATTAATTTGGAGACAGCGAAAAGAGTCGCTCCATTCGCCGAAAAGCATGGGATGTATATGGCTTTCCACAATCATATGCAATATGCCGAGGAGGGGTTTAGTTGCGATCCGATCTTAGCGGTCTCTCCTTCTATTATGTTGAATTTTGACGCGGGTCACTTCTTTGGCTCTACAGGTATCCATCCGAATGAGATGATCAAGAAATACCATGACCGGATCTATAGTATCCACCTGAAAGACAAGACAGGACCTACGACAGGGGATCAGCCGAATACGAATCAGGTATGGGGACAAGGTGAGATGCCGTTGGAAGACGTGCTCTTGTTGATCAAACAAGAGAAATGGCCTATCTATTGCGATATAGAGCTGGAATATGCTATCAAGCCTTGGTCTGATTCCGTGAAAGAGGTAGGTACTTGCGTGAAATACGCTCGACAGATATTGATGTAGATTATAGAATGTTGTCTTTGGTACGTCATTAAGGGGTATGACGGAAGGGCCGGTTCCTGGTGGAGCTGGCCCTTTATTTTTCATTTATTGATCTCTTTCAGCAAATTGGGTGCGCACTTAAAAGTCCTTTGGAAAGTTGGAGGGAATGTTAGGGACGACTGTATTTCTAATGGCTGTGCGAACTGGATGGAATATGTGCTGGCGCAAACCTCGCACGACTGGCTTGAATCGTCTTTTAGACAAACTTGAGTATATCTTCTGCCTTTTCCGCTATATGATCGGGCGCGTATTTCTCTAATTCCGTGCGAGGGCGAAATCCCCATGTTACCCCACAGGATGTCACTTCACTGTTGATTGCGGTTTGCATGTCTACGCCCGAGTCTCCGACATAAAGAGTGTCCTCTTTGGAGATGCCCGCTTGTTCTACAATCTCATGGATGATACCGGGATCCGGCTTCGCCTTTATTCCTTCACGTTGCCCGAGAACTTCCGTAAATTGTATAGAAGGAAAGAAATGGGCGATGAGCTTACGAGTAGCGGCTTGATATTTATTAGAAGCGACCGCCAGTTTTATTCCTCTTTCCTGCAACATGGCTAATAACTCCGGGATACCGGGGTAGGGAACGCTGCGATCCGTGTTATGCAGATCGTAATGCTTTAAGAACTCCTTCCTTACCTTTAATATATTCTCTTCCGTTTTCCCGCCTTCAGGCAAGGCACGTTCAAATAACTTGTTGATGCCGTTTCCTACGAAGAAGTTATACTCGTTTACGTCATGCGCCGGAAAGCCGTTTTGCCGTAACGCATGATTCGTACTATGGGCTAAATCTGCGATCGTATTTAATAGTGTTCCGTCAAGATCGAATATGACTAACTTTTTCATTTCCGTTTTCTGGCAAAATTAATGGAATATGGAGACATATTTCCCCTTTCGGCTGATAAAATAGATGAATCGATTAAAAAATAGATAAAAGTATTAGGTCATATACAAGATATTTGTATCTTTAGGACAGGAATAATATTGTATAACCTAAAATTAGAGTATCATGGCAAAGAATCAATTAATTCACGGGAATGAATTTCATTTACTGAAACAAGCTGAGATTCACAAAGCTACAGGTAAGTTGGTAGAGTCATTAAACTTAGCGGCCGGTTCTACGGGAGGTTTTGATATCTATAAAGTTGTAGAGACTTATTTCACGGATTTAGAGAAAAGGAAGGAGATCAATGATTTGTTAGGTATTTTCGACCCCGGTGAGGCACGTGTCACGGAAGAATGTTTCTCCTAAATAAAGCCCCGCGGCAGGAATTGAAAAAGGAGATACCTGGACCAGATATCTCCTTTTGTTATAATCTTAAAGAAGGATCGATTACTTACCGGAAAGTTTCTCTTTCAAAGCAGCCAATTCCTCAATGTCTCCTAATGTAGTCTTCTCAACCGAACCGGTTACCATCGCGGCTTCCTCTTCTTTCTTACCACCGCGCTTAAAGGAAGCTTTCTTCTCAGAAGTGGCTTTAGCACCTTTTTGCTCATCTTCAAAGATACGGCTGTGAGAAAGGATGATGCGTTTGGCCTCCTTGTTGAACTCGATTACCTTGAATGAAAGTTTCTCATCTACTTGAGCTTGAGAACCATCTTCTTTTACAAGGTGCTTCGGAGTAGCGAAACCTTCTACGCCGTAGGGCAATGAGATAACAGCGCCCTTATCCAATACTTCGATGATCATACCTTCATGGATGGAACCAACCGTGAAGATTGTCTCGAATACATCCCAAGGATTCTCTTCCAATTGCTTGTGGCCCAAGCTTAAGCGACGGTTTTCCTTGTCGATTTCCAATACCTGGACCTCAATCTCCGCACCGATCTGAGTAAATTCAGACGGGTGTTTGATCTTCCTCGTCCATGACAAGTCAGAGATATGGATCAAGCCATCAACACCCTCCTCGATTTCTACGAATACGCCGAAGTTAGTGAAGTTACGAACCTTAGCCATATGACGAGAACCTACCGGGAAGCGCTCCTCGATGTTTTCCCAAGGATCAGCCTTCAGCTGCTTGATACCAAGAGACATCTTGCGCTCGTCGCGATCCAAGGTCAGGATAACAGCTTCAATCTCGTCGCCAACTTTCATGAAGTCTTGAGCGGAACGCAAGTGCTGAGTCCAAGACATTTCAGAAACGTGGATCAAACCTTCTACGCCGGCAGCGATCTCGATGAACGCACCGTAGTCAGCCATAACGACAACTTTACCCTTAACTTTGTCACCAACCTTCAAGTCCGGATCCAGGGCATCCCATGGGTGCGGAGTCAATTGTTTCAAGCCAAGAGCGATACGTTTCTTCTCATCGTCGAAGTCCAAAATAACGACGTTGATCTTCTGATCAAGCTGAACGATCTCTTCCGGATGAGAAACACGTCCCCAAGAGAGGTCTGTGATGTGGATCAAACCGTCTACGCCACCCAAGTCGATGAATACACCGTAAGAAGTGATGTTCTTGACAGTTCCTTCCAATACCTGTCCTTTCTCCAATTTGGAGATGATATCTTTCTTCTGTTGTTCCAGCTCTGCCTCGATAAGAGCCTTGTGAGATACAACAACATTCTTGAATTCTTGATTGATCTTAACAATCTTGAATTCCATAGTCTTACCTACAAATACATCGTAGTCGCGGATCGGCTTAACATCGATCTGAGAACCCGGCAAGAACGCTTCGATACCGAATACGTCAACGATCATACCGCCCTTCGTACGACATTTGATGTAACCTTTGATAATTTCGTCTTTTTCAAGAGCCTCGTTAACACGATCCCAAGAACGTGTAGCGCGTGCTTTTTTGTGTGAAAGGATCAATTGTCCTTTTTTGTCTTCTTGGCTTTCGATGTACACCTCTACCTCGTCACCAATCTTTAGATCCGGGTTATAACGGAACTCGGACATAGGAACAACACCGTCAGATTTGAAACCGATGTTTACAACAACCTCACGTTTGTTCATGGAGGTAACGATACCCATAACCACCTCTTTATCTCTTACGGTGTTCATGGTCTCGTCATACGTTTTTACAAGATCGTCCCTGCTTACCTCGGTGTAGGTCTCGCCTTGCTCGAAAACGTCCCAGTTGAAGTCTTCAACCGGCTGGATGTTTTTTAAATTTTCCATTCTTTAATCGTTAATACTAAATTTGTTTTTAATTAGTAAGTTAGACATTATGTTGTCATCTCTCAAAAATCGGGGCAAAGGTAATGTTTTTTTTCTGATTGACAAGTATTTTTATTCTTTCTTGTGAAGCAGCAGATTTCTCAATTTGTAATCCGCTAGTAGAAGGATGAGCGCCAGGGCTCCTATATATAGATAGAAAGCCAAAGCCGATGTGTCTAGGGCCGGGAGGCTGATCCGAGGTATCCCCATGTAGATGAGAGACGCAACGGCAAGGGAAATCATGACAAGCGATGCGAGGATTACCGCTAGCAGGCCGAATCGTTCATCACGTTTCTTCGCTTTGACAGATTCAAGCATGATTTGTCGCATTACGTTTGAACGAAACGAGGCGGGCAACTCCTCCTCCGGTATACGGCTGAATAAATCCCTCAAGAAATCGGGCCGTTCCTTATTCGTGTTTAGCTTACTCATGATTCATTCCATTTAATAATACAAACAATTTCTTTCGGATGCGATGCAGCTTGACTTTAATATTCGAGGCGGTCAAGCCGGTGATAGAGACGAGTTCTTCTATTGTCTTTTCTTTCCAATAGAAGAGCAATATTAAGGCCCGTTCGTCTGGGGGAAGCTGTTCAAGGGCGATCTCCAGTCTTCGCACTTGTCCCGTGGAATCGGTCTGCCCGAATAAGTTAGCGGCTTCCTCCTCCGATACATTATCCAATGCTGTCTCCTCGATCGTCAGGAACTCATGTCTCTTCTTTCTTACGGACGATATCGCCGTGTTATAAGCGATCCGGTAAATCCATGTGGAGAAACTGCAATCACCTTTGAACGAGGCTAGGTTCTTGAATACCTTCATAAACGTATCCTGCGCCAGTTCCTCTGCATCCTCCTGGTTTTGTACCACTTTGAGGATCAGCGAATGAATTGGGCGGCTATACTTATCCAAAAGGCAAGCGAAACCTTTCACGTCCCCCGCTTGTATCCTTCGTATATAATATGTATCGGTATACAATTCCATCGTACTTAATGGACGCAAGCCGGGTAAATAGGTTACAACCCGCGGTAGCAAAAGTAAAAAATATTTTCCGGCCGGAGGTGTAACCTCAGGGAATTTATTGCGTCAAAAAGGCAAACAGAGATGAGAATGAATTATAAATCAATTAAAATTATACCGTTATGATGGATTTCATTTCTATTCCGCTAATTGTCGGAATCGTTTGCGCAGGAATTTATGGGTTATTTGAGTTGTTTGTTCGCAAGAGGGAACGTTTGGCGATTATCGAGAAGATCGGTGATAAGCTGGATGCCTCTGCTTTCGATGGGAAATGGGGATTGTCTAATTACGTGAGAAACATCTCGTTCAGTAGCTTGAAGGTCGGATGCCTTTTGGCGGGAATCGGATTAGGTCTGTTGGTCGGCTTTATTATTAACATGTGTATGGCGACACATTCTTATTGCGATGCTGATTGGTACAGGCAGGAGGTAGCAGGTACAGCTTATGGGGCTTCGGTTCTTTTATTCGGAGGCATCGGCTTGATAATAGCCTTCGTACTTGAGCTGAAACTAGGTAAGAATAATAAATAGCCATATAGGCGTAGCGCATGCTGCATGCGCTACGCCTATATTACAGATAGATCTCACCGAAGAACTCCGGACAATGGAAATTAGGCTCGGGAAGGTCGATCGGGCTCCAGCTTACGAAATGCGGATTCATCGTCTCATCAGCGCATTTATAGAAGTTCCCTAGTATTTTCTCCGGCAGGTTACTCGGATCCAGCCCCATCAACTTGAGAGGTATGACTACGATCAAACTCCATGTACGAATGCCTTTAATCTCCTCGAACGTCCTTTTTTTCACGGACGGGAACCTTAGAATGCTTTTATACTCTTCTTGCGAAAGCGATGTCTTGATATCCCGCGAGGTACGGCGGGCGGCATCGCAAGTTCCGATGCAGTTAAACTCGAAATTCATATAATGCGAGTCACCTTCCTTTTTCATGAAAAATTCCACGCAACTGTCTTTATGGACCGGGGAATCGTCTACCCCATAAGATGCCTTCAGCGAATTACCCTGTACGCTATATCGTATATATAGATTTTTCTCAGTCCGGGCTATATTAAAAGCGGTGATTGGTTTATACGGATATTCACGCCAATTGGCATGGGTGAGGAACTCACGTTGGGATTGCACCTCAAGAATCGGTTCGATAGATGTTATATCAAGCACATCCAGAACGGGAATAACAGGAACTTTCAGTCGTTTCATCTTAACTATAGATTTGGAGCAAAGGCCAATGTAAGTAGGAGGTCAGTACAACCGATAGGGCGCCGATAATAGACAATCCTATAATGACAGATCCCACGATCCGGTTCAGTAACCCAATACCTCTAACGTTGAACCATTTTCTCAGTTTTCCAATAATATATGTTATGCCGAACCACCAAAGAACGGCGCCTAACCCTATGCAAGCGATACCCAATACCAGTAGCCAAAACGAATATTCCGGCAACACGAAACCGAACCGGGCGAATAATCCGATATAGAGCAAGACGATTAACACGTTGCTAAAGGTAAGTAGAAAAGCTGTAATAAAGTCTTGGGTGAACGACAATTTTTTTTCTCGGTGTTTTTTTAAGTTCCTAGTCGGATTGCTCTGGAAGATATAATACCCGAAAATGCCGAGAACGATACTTCCGATCAATTGCAGGGGTGCTTGGTTCGCCTCCACGAAATTGACCACAACTCCCATGCCCAGACAAGTCAGTGCCGCATAAATCACGTCGGATAGCGCGGCCCCTAATCCGGTGACGAACCCGTGCCAACGTCCTTTATTTAGTGTTCTTTGTATACAGAGCATACCGATGGGGCCCATGGGGGCCGAAACCAATACACCTATAATGATTCCTTTACTGACGATTCCTAGCATTAAGTTGAGTCTCTTCCAGTTTCCCGGGCAAAGATACATCCATTCTGCGATAAAAAAAGGTAATAAAACGTAAGAGACATCGGTCTATAAGAGCGCGCAATACCTACGAGTAGGTAATCAGGGTCTCTTTTTACCTATTTCGGGCGATTGTAGCAGATTCTCTGCCCCTGTAATTTTGCCCAAAATTATAAAACGCAATGAGAACGTTAACAAATTTATTGGCGATTGGATTACTTTCCTTTACTACTTTACATGCTCAAGAGCGTAATATGAGCTCTACCGTAAAGGCATCGGAGATATATGCCGACGGTTTTTCTAAATTCCGTTTTGGGGGATATGGTGAGATGGCTGCCAGTTATATGGATTATGACTGGAACTGGGTGACACCTCAAGGTACATCACATACGAACCGGGCTACCGTCTCTATTCCTCGTTTTATTTTGGGGTTTGATTACGCCTTCTCTCCCAAATGGGTACTGAGTTCAGAGATTGAGTTTGAGTATGGAGGAACAGGTGCCGCACGGGAAGTGGAGTGGTACGAGGAGAATGGAGAATATGAGACGGAGATCGAGAAAGGTGGGGAGGTCGCCTTGGAGCAGTTCCATATCTCTTATCTGATGAACAAGCATGTAAACTTCCGTTTTGGACACATGATCGTACCGGTAGGCTTGACCAACGCGCATCATGAGCCCTTGAATTTTTTCGGTGTATATCGTCCGGAGGGAGAGACTACCCTGTTGCCTTCCACTTGGCATGAGACGGGTGTGGCTCTATTTGGTGATGTGGGAAATTTCGATTATGAATTACAAGTCGTTTCCGGTCTGGATCCACAAGGTTTCCGTATGGAGAACTGGGTCGGCAAAGGTACGCAAGGCGCTTTCGAGGAGACTCAATTTACGCATCCTGCGTTTGTGGCTCGTGTCAACTATAATGGGGTGAAGAAATGGAAAGGCTTACGTATAGGGGCTTCGTTCTATTATAACCAACCCTCTAAGAATAGTAGCAAGCCGCAACGTAACCAGGGTGAGAAATATCCACTTGCCATCGTGACGGCGGACGCTCAATACAAAAGTCCGAACAATCATTTGATCGCCAGAGGTAATATCGTTTACGGCCATTTGGGTAACAGCAACGCGTTGACGAAGGTGAACAACAACTCCTCTTCCGCTTCCGGATACCCTACTTCAACCGTGGCGGAGACCGCTGTCAGCTATGCGGCCGAGGTGGGCTATCATGTAGGTTCCTTATTTAGCCGGAAAGCCCCTAAAATTTATCCTTTCGTTCGCTACGAATATTACAATCCGATGCAATCCGTAGAAAAAGGGAGTAATAAACTGGCGGATAGACGTCTTCAAAAGAGCGTGATTATGGCTGGCCTTAACTATTACGCATTGCCTAATTTAGTCGTAAAGGCGGATTATACGCACCGTATTGTCGGTAAGGGTGATTATAATAGTCAGAACAGGGTTTCTGTCGGTATCGCTTATATTGGCTGGTTCTTATCAAGATAATAGACTATTAATAAATAAGATGTAAGAAAAAATGAAAAAAGTACTTTTATTGCCCATGATGTTAATGGGTGTGGCTTTGAGCTTCACTTCTTGTGGAGACAACGATGATCCGGGCAAGGATCCCGATGTCATAACGTATGATTTTAAGAATCTTCCTGCGGATTCCGGCATAAAACCCACAGAAGATCAGATGAGTGCGGTTGTCACTACTTTCGTCGATGATGTGGTTCTACCTACTTATAAGGATATGTTGGCCAAGATGACCGCCTACAAGAATGCGGTAGATAAGTTCATCGCGTCGGGTTCTAAGAATGATTTAGCGGATGCGTGCGACGCTTGGCGTGCGGCTCGTGTTCCTTGGGAAGAGAGCGAAGCGTTTCTGTTCGGCGTGGCGGATTTGGCGCAACTAGACCCGAGCTTGGATAGCTGGCCACTGGATAAGAACGGGATAGAAGAGATCATAGCGACAGGCGAATTTGGTAAGATCTCAGGTTCTGTAGACGAAGAAGCGGAAGATGGTCCTCAAAATTTACGTGGATTCCATACGGCGGAAAAGATGTTATTCTTAGACGGTGAGCCTCGTGATCTGGAGGCAATCCCGTTCGCAAAGAATGAATTGGAATATTTAAAATTAGTGTCCGAACGCATGTTGTCTGATACTCAAGATTTATACAACGGTTGGCTGAAAGGCTTAGGAACCTCGGATGTCCCCTCTTCTTATGCGGAGGCCATGAAGAAACATGACGGTTCCGCATATTCCATTGGCAATGTGTATCAGGCGATTGAGCTTATGTTGAATGGGAATAACGGTATGGCCGGAATTTCCAATGAGGTGGGTTCCGCTAAGATAACCGACCCGGTGACGGCATGGAATGGAAGTAATAAGGATGCTACCGACCCGAATAACCCCGGAGTCCTGGCGGTAGAGTCTTGGTATAGCTGGAATTCCTTGGACGACTATAAGAACAATATCGTAAGTATCAAGAATGCTTATTTCGGCGGCCGTGATCGGGATGAGGAATCCGCTTCCGAGAATAGCTTGCATGCCTTGACCAAGATGATTAATCCTACGTTGGATAGTTTGATGGTCGTTCAAATCGATAAGACAATCGACGCCATCAATGCGATCGGCTATCCTTTCCGTAACAATTTGGGAGATACGGAGCATATTAACACGGCGACAGACGCCTGTGCGGATTTAACGACAGGCTTGGGGGTGGTTAAGTCTAAGTTCACGAATTAACCGGACAAGCCGATACGATGAAACGAAGATTACTCCTGTTATTCGCTTTATCCGGTAGTCTGCTGTGTAGCTGCGAATCCGAGGACTTGGGAAATTGGCAGGTGAAGAAACCCAATGGACAGATAGCCTCCGATAAGGAATTGTCTGCGGGTATCTCAACCATTTTCTCCAATGCCCCGGATGCGTACGATACGCAGGCAAACTGGGTGACGGGCGAATTAGAGACACGATTTAATCGTGGTGACGGATTGTACGACGATGCTCGCGGTGTCGAGAATGTGGATGGTGGAGGATTAGGGCCGCTTTATGCCGGATATTCCTGCGGCTCCTGCCATAAAAGTACCGGACGAACCCGTCCGGCTATAGCCGATGGTGGTTCCGGTCCCGGCTTCTCTTCCATGCTCATTTATATCTCGCGCAAAAGCGGCGGCTATTTCCAAGAGTATGGCCGGGTATTACATGATCAAGCGATATACGGAACAAAACCGGAGGGAAGGGTCAAGATCACCACTACATCCCGAAAGTTTACGTTTCCCGATGGAGAGGAATATGAGTTGGTCACTCCTCATTATGAGATAAAGGAATGGTATGCCGATAGTATTCCGATGTCGGATCTGCGGATTTCCGTACGTCAACCTTTACGGCATGTCGGGATGGGACAGATGATGGCGCTCGACTTGGATCTGCTGAAGCAAATCGCCGCTAAAAGCAATTACCCCGAATACGGTATCAGCGGACGCATCAACTATGTAACCGAAAAAGGGAGGAAACAGATCGGCCTCTCCGGCAATAAGGCGAATCATGCCGACTTAACGGTGGAATTGGGATTCTCTTCCGACCTCGGTGTCACGAACGATCGTTTCCCGCATGAGGTAGGAGAAGGACAGCGTAACATGATGGGCTTTGCCATGACCGGGGCACAGGTCTCTACGGAAGATATGGAAGATGTGGATGTATATCTCCAGACCTTGGGTGTACCCGCCCGTCGGAATGTGGAGGATCCTACGGTTCTTCGGGGAGAGCGGCTTTTTTATCAGGCGAAATGTCATTTATGCCATGTGACCTCCTTGAAGACACGCCCTCGCGGATCTGTCCTTTTGAATCATACGGAATTGCCTCAATTGGGGAATCAGGTGATCCATCCCTATTCCGACTTTTTATTGCACGACATGGGCGTTGAGTTAGGGGATGATTATCCCAGTGGCTTGGCCAACGGTAATGAATGGAGGACGACCCCGTTATGGGGATTGGGGCTGCAAGAGGTCGTAAACGGCCATACCTATTATCTGCATGATGGCCGTGCCCGGAATCTGACGGAGGCGGTTATGTGGCATGGCGGGGAGGGAGCCGTGTCGCGTACCCTATTCTCTCGCATGACAAAAGACGAGCGGGCCGCTTTGATTAAATTCCTGCAAAGTTTATGAATCAATAACGCATAGAATCGAAATGAGAAAAACATATAGGATATTGCTTGTAGGGCTTCTATCAACGAGCGTTTTCTCCGTGAAAGCCCAAGGTACAAAGAAAGAGGTGGATGATAAATATGTAGAGAACGATGTGGTTTCACTAGCAGGAAAGAAGGGCTTCTCTTTCTCTACCAAGGCCGGTGATTTTTTGTTCAAGCCCTACACGTTGGTACAGGCAAGCGCCAGCTACAACCGATATGACGACCAAGGGCTGGAAAGCCATTATGCCAAGAGCGTGGCGAACTCCGGCTTCGCGATCCCTAACGCTATTCTCGGTTTTACGGGCAAGGCTTTTGGC
The DNA here is from genome assembly GCF_011038785.1 of Parabacteroides sp. ZJ-118. Classification (GTDB taxonomy): domain Bacteria; phylum Bacteroidota; class Bacteroidia; order Bacteroidales; family Tannerellaceae; genus Parabacteroides. The sequence goes on along the minus strand of NZ_JAAKDT010000003.1, from coordinate 53,761 downwards.
CAAGTTACTTTCAATTTATCGCTGAATGCCGCCAAGAGTGGAGGCGCCTTGTTGCAGCAAGCTTGGTTCGACGTAGCGATCCGGGAATCGTTCCGTATCCGTGTCGGTAAGTTCAAGACACCCTTCATGCACGGCTATTTAAGCACTTTGGGGGAGACGTTGTTCCCGGTACTTCCCTATTCCGCTTTCCAATCCGTATTGCTTCCTTACGATGTGAATTATGTCCTACCGAACATGTCCACAGGATTTGATTTGGGTGTACAGGTACATGGTTTCATCCATGATACATGGAGGTACCAAGTCGGCATCTTTAATGGTACGGGTATCGACGTGAATAGGGCGACCAAGACCAACTGTGATGATCATAAATGGTTGCCGTCTCTGTTGTACGCGGGCCGTCTGGCCTTTATGCCGAAGGGAGAGATGCCGATGTCGCAAGGCTCTCCGGAGAATTTGAATGACGACAAGATCTCTATCGCCTTGTCTGCCTCTTATAATGCGGAGGCTGAGTTCTTGACCAGTAGCGATACCCGTGTAGGCGTTGAGTTCGCGTGGATCAAGAACCGCTGGTATGTAGCTGCCGAGGGTTACTACATGAATATGCACTTTACCCGGATCATGCGAAAGCCGGATAAGCATTTCTGGGGAGCATACGCGCAGGTGGGCTATTTCCTTACTCCGAAATTACAAGGGGCTTTACGGTATGATTTCTATGACCGCAACGCCACGGATAAGGGGGGACTCTTGAATATGCCCGCCGCCGGTTTGAATTATTATTTCTTTCATAATAATTTGAAGCTACAGGTAATGTATCAATATTTAGGCCGTAGTGGTCATGCTACGCAGAATGACCGGGATGAGGACGCTATTGGATTGGCTCGTCACTCCGCTACGGCCATGTTGCAGTTTACGTTCTAATCTTTAGGTATGAAACGATATCGTCAATATATAATGTATGCCTTATTCCTGTTATTCGGGTTGGGTTGTGATGAGGGCAAGATTTATCCGGATGAGACGGTTGATTCCGGGCGAACAGCTACCGTGTCACTTTCTTTTATCGGCCTGAAAGCTTGGCCGAAGGAGAATATGCTCTCGTTATGCGCTTTTGGCGAGGATCCGTTGAGACCTTTGCAAACCCAGCGTATCAGTAAGCCGGCGGAAGCCGGCAAAAAGCTAAAGCTCCGGTTGAATCATCTCACTCCGGATACGAGGAGCATAGAGGTCGCTGTGATCAGCAGGGGATTACGGTTGATTCACTCCTATTATACGTCTCCGGTGAACGATTCGGACGAACCGCTTGACGTATCTGTGGGCGAATTGGATTTAGCGAGTTTCAAACGTGTACAAGCGCAGGTATTCGACTTGAATTGCCTCTCTTGCCATGGCGGGGGATCGGGATTGGCCGGCCAATTGGATCTTAGGGATGATGTAGCTTATACATCCTTGGTGAATATCAAGGCGCCCCTTTCGGGAGAGGGTAAGAACTACGTGACCCCGGGTGATCTAAACAATAGCTTCTTGCTGGATATATTGGAGGATAACCCGATACATAAGGATATGTTCAATAGTTCCGGGAAACAGGAGGTCCTTGCCTTGATCCAAGCTTGGGTTTCAGGAGGGGCATTGGATAATTGACAAGAAAGAAAATGATGAATTATACGAGAAAAACAGATACGGATAACGCGGTAGAAGCGCAAATCTCTTCATTCACGGGCAAAGGTGGAACAACGGAATATCAGGTGATGGTATCGATCACGGACCCTTGCTTGTCTTTCGTGGAGCAATTGCAAAACCTTTCGCAGGCTTACGTGACTGTCGTGAAGGAAGAGCTATCGAATGACGCTACTGCCGTTTTCCGCCGTTATTTCTTAAGTGATGCGGCTAATCAGACGGATAGCGTGATGGAGTGGGAGCGTGAGAACACCTTTTGCCCGCTCTCTATCGTGCAGCAACCGCCTTTGAATGGCACAAAGATCGCTATATGGGCCTATTTGCAAACGGGGATTTCGGTACAAACATACGATTCCGGTTTATTGGAAGCATCGCGTAACGGTTACAGGCACCTCTGGATGGGAGGCGCTTTCAATAAGGCGGTCAATTCGGAATATCAGACCCGGCTTTTATTGAATGACTATGTGATGCAATTGATGGGGCAGCGTTGTACGTTGGCCTCTCATTGTGTCCGCACTTGGTTCTTTGTGCAAAACGTAGACGTGAATTACGCCGGTGTGGTGAAAGCCCGGAAAGAGGTCTTTATCACGCAGAATCTTACGGAGAAGACGCATTATATCGCTAGCACGGGTATCGAGGGGCGTCATGCCGATCCTTCGGTGTTGGTACAGATGGACAGTTACGCCGTAGATGGGTTGGAACCGGAGCAGATTCGGTTCCTCTACGCTCCCACGCACCTGAATCCTACTTATGAGTATGGCGTAACCTTCGAGCGGGGTACGGTTGTTACCTATGGGGATCGTAAACAGGTATTCATCTCGGGGACGGCGAGTATCGATAACCGGGGAGAGATTGTCTATCCGGGCGATGTCATAAAACAAGCCGAGCGAATGATGGAAAATATCAGCGTATTGCTGAAAGAGGCGGGTGCCACTACTCGTGATATTACGCAAGCGATCACCTATTTGAGAGATATGGCTGATTACTCCGCGGTCAAGAAGTATTTTGAGACGCATTACCCGGATTGGCCACATTTGATCGTCTTGGCGCCCGTTTGCCGCCCCGGATGGTTGATAGAGACCGAGTGTATCGCGGTCGTACCGGCGGAGTCGTCCTTTAAGCCTTTGTGAAATAATAATAAATGCACGAGATATGGACGAAAAAGGAGTATATTTGGCTATTCAAACACCCAGACAAGTTAGCAAGAAGCCTATGTATAAAAATGGAATGTACCGGGAAACCGACAAAATGAGTGATCTGATCTGTGAGAACTATCCGATGGTTTTAGTCATGAGCCGTTTCGGCATAGCGCTCGGGTTCGGCGAGAAGAATATCGGGGAGGTTTGCCGGCAGAATGGGGTGGATGCTTGTACGTTCCTGACGGTCGTGAATTTCTTGGCCGAGGAGGTGAATGCGCCTGTCGGGAATATCAGCGAATGCCTGTCGATCGAGAACTTGATCCGCTATTTGCATAATGCCCATGATTACTTCTTGAGCTTCCGCTTGCCGCATATCCGCCGTAAGCTGGTAGATGCCATATCCGGCTGTCCGGAGGATGTCGCCTTTGTGATCGCGAAGTTTTTCGATGAGTATGCGGAGGAGGTAAATAAACATATGTCTTATGAGGAATGTGCTGTTTTCCCTTATGTCCGTAATTTGTTGGAAGGAAAGAAGGATCCGGGATACAACATTACGATCTTCCGCAAGCGTCATGATCAGATAGAGATGAAGATCACGGAGTTGAAAAACATCCTGATCAAATACTATCCGGGAGCGGGTACGAATATGCTGAATAGCGTCTTGTTCGATATTTTTGCCACGGAGGAAGACTTGGCTTCACATACCCGTGTGGAGGATTATTTGTTCGTACCGGCCATATTGGCTTTGGAAAAACAATTACAAGCATGAGTCCGATGAGTACAAATCTAAAGATCGCGATAGCCGAACCTTCCGCTATCATAAGAAGCGGACTGGAGAGCCTGTTGAAACGGCTGCCGGGTTTCCATATCCAGATGGTGGAGATTCATTCGGCGGAATATCTTTTCGACTCGCTTCGTATGCACAAACCGGATGTGTTGATCGTGAACCCGGCTTTGCCCGGCTATTTCACGTCACAACATTTGAAGGAGGAAAGCGGCTGTGCCGAGATGAAATGTATCGCTTTGTCCTATTCTGTCTCAGACCGTATGTTAGTGCGTTCTTACGATGAGCGAATTAACATATACGACAGCCCCGATGAGATCAGGCATAAATTGGAACGGTTGAATGCCGAGGTACTTCCGGATGACGAGCCGGAAGGGGAAGACGAGCAACAGTCGTTAAGCGCGAGGGAGAAAGAGATCGTAGTCTGTGTCGTGAAGGGAATGACGAATCGGGAGATAGCGGATCGTTTGTTCCTTTCTACGCATACGGTCATCACCCACCGCCGTAATATCGCCCGGAAACTTCAAATTCATAGTGCCAGCGGCCTTACGATCTATGCGATCGTCAATAAGCTGGTGGAGCTGGGCGACATCAAGCGAGAGTGATCCCGCGCTTGGGATATTGGAGGTTCCTCTTGGTCACAAAAAAGGTCACGACACTTCTTCACAGAAGCTCTCGTGACCTAAGCTTTTAATTTATTACTTTAGTATTAATACTCCCGCATGTTCTACCATCGCGATGTACTTGAAGAATCTATCTCCGCACGGGAATTTCAGAATTATAAATATCTTATGAAAAGGAGAGGCGGGATCACTCCCTCCTCAGCCTTATTCTTTAAAACCTATGATCCGTGATTATTTAACAACCACTTTCGTAGTCTCACCGTTTACGGTTACGAATACCACGCCTTGAGGAGCGGCGATCGTAGCGTTATCGGAAGCGACTACCTGGTTAGCCACTACCTTACCAAGAACCGTAGCGACCGTTACAGTCTGGCCCGCGGCACCCTGTACGGTTACCGTACCGTTACCAGCGATCACAGATACACCTTCTACTGTTACCTCGTCGTTGTGAGTCGGGTTCATATCGGTTGTGTTCACGTTGAACAACTGAGCTTGTTGCTTGTTGCCCAATACCAAGATACCATTCAAGTAGCTTACATACTCACCCTTGTTGGACTCGATACGATAAGCGTTCTCGTCGTCCTCATCGATAGCGAACGCGAATGTTGCGTTCGTTACGCCAGCCTTCTCCGTCACGTTCAATGTATCGGCGGCAGCCGGATCGATCCTAGAGATAGCCAAAGAATCCGCGTTGATACGCTTAGCCGGAACGAATCCGATACGAGTCAAATTATCTTGTGAATACTTGATCGTGTCGTTAGATCTGCCAGCGGCTACAGAATCCTTATAAGTTACCATGTAGAACTTCTCGTCGTTCCAAGCGGTCTTCGTCGTGTCCTCGATCGGTTTCGTGATATAGTATGCGTAGCGGATGTTATCCTTCTGGTCTACGAACGCTGTATCCATTACCAATACGAAGTCTTCATCCTTAGCAGCGGCGCGCAACTCAAGACCTGTACGCTTAACAGAAGCGAACGGACCTACCTTCGTTACCTTAGAAGCCTCGTCACCGTTCAAGGAGATGATCACGTTAGTAGTACCCGTGAAACCGAAGTTCTTGTAGATGTCGGTTGAGTTGTCTACCAAGTCGTAAACGAACGCGGAAGCTGAACTAGTATTCACTGCGATAGCTTGACCTATCTGGTTATAAGATAATTTACGATAAGAATAATACTCCTCGGATTCCTCGTCATATGCACCTAACCAAACCTCATAAGCGTTTGCGTTATCATTAATACTTCTAAATTGCAGCAAGTATTCTTTCTCCGGTGTCTTAGTTACAAACACCTCACCACTGTAATCATAATCCAAATACAACGTATCCTTACCAGATTTAGCGATCAATTGATAATATTGCTTAGACAAGTTCTTATCGTTCATCGCATATTCCTCTGTAACTTGCTTATCATCCTTGATCATCGGGATCAAAGCCAACGCTTTCTCCTTGTCTGCGGTAGCGGTCAAGATAGAATCCTTGTTACCATCGAATGTCAAGTAATACGGAGTCTCCATATTCGCGTAGTTCACCGCGGACAATACGAAGTCTGAGATCTTCTGGATTTCCTCAGGGATGAACTTATAGCCTAAGTGACCTTCCTTAACCGCATCCACTTCTACTAATTGGAAAGTATCGCGAGCTGCTGTCGTATAGATCATGTCGTTCTCATCGCCAACCACGAACAACTTCTGGTTGCCTACCCGAGATGCCTTAAAGTCACGGTTGTTGAACGTGTACTTATCGTTGTTCTTCTCCGCCAACCATTGTGTGCCCGGCACATTCTTGAATGCCTCTTTGGCATATCCATCATAATAAGAATCAGGAGTAGCCACATGATACTTGTCCATACTCTCCTCATCACGAACATTCTTACTGATCATGAAATAGATAGCACCATTCTTGATCTTAGTAGCCAAGGCAGGTTCCTCGAAGGAGATTCTTGTATTCGTACAAACTTCACTTGTTGTAGTTTCATCTTCAGTTAACACAGACAATTCGCGGCGACCACCCAGTGTGCGGATTACTACTTGTGCATCATAGAAATCGGTTGCTATACTTGCATCCGAATAATCTTTATAGTATTTACCTTCAGCCGGATTTTTAGGAGCCTTGGCAGTGATCACCAAAGAATCGGAAGCGGAAGAGATAACATCATCATAGTTTACAGCCTTAAAGAAAGCTGTAGCAGCGAACTTGCCTTTAGCCGGAACCAAGATATATTGCATCGTTCTCCAATCAAAGTCCGTCTCATGCAACAAGGGAACGATGTCGCCAGCTGCATAATCTTTACCCTCATACTTAACCGTCTTTCCATCTTTAACAATCACATACTTAGACATAGTCATCGTACCTAAAGAAAGATATTTCTCTCTTTCAGCCACATAGATCGTATCAACAGCAACATACGTATCTTTCTCACCTACTACAGCGAACGGATTGAAATCCGCAACAACAACCTTAGAAGAAGCCGTATACTCAGGAACAGCTACGGCAGCTTTCAATACATTAGCCTTAGCATCTACAAAGTTTGCAGCTAAAGTTCCATTGATATATTCACCCGGATCAACCTCATTGTCACCCACCTTTACTTTGTAATCCTCATAAGAGAGTTCTGTGATACCACTCTTCTTATAATTATCCTTAACGAAGTCTTGAGCGGCAGCATCCACTTTTGCGATAGCGGCAGAAGCGTTTGTTGTGATTTCGTCCAACCCATCAGTAATCTCCTTTACAGCATCTTCCAGCCCCTTAACCTCTGTAGCGGCATCTTTTACCTCGAATAGACCATCCTCGTTAAGGATAGTATATGCATAATTCTTCCCATCCAAGTCGCTCAAGAGCTTCGTAATAGCAGCAGATTGCTTTTGACTGGCAGCAAATAATGCAGCCAATTTATCACTGGCAAGCATAGCCCCAGTCTCTTCAACATCAGACAAGTTCGGAGCTACTTCAGAAAGTTTGTTCTTTCCTGTAATTTCCAACTCTCCTTTCTCGTTATGCTCATAGTCAACCCTCACTGCCGCCGTCAAAGCAACCTTCATCTCTTTTGTGAAAGATTCCAAATTGGTCTTGACATCAGCAACCTCTGCGACAACTGCTTTGGCAGCCTTTACTTTATCATTATAGGCTTTAAGTCCCGGATAACGTGCGGAAGAATAAACTGGATCATATACAACTGACAACTCGTTCGCTGAAAGAACATTTCCAAACTCAGAACCAGCTGAGACCTCTTTACTAAAGCTTAGTTTGAAACCATCATTGCCAACTTCATTCAACATACAATTAGCCAGAGTTCCCCCATCTGACTTTTGAGCGATACTAAATGCCAAATCACTCTCGTAAGTCACGCCATCCACCGAAAAGTCAACAGTTTGACTTTCGATTTGCTGAGTACTTGTAGGATTATTTCCTGTGAACTTATACTCACCTGTCACCAACTTGATAATACCATCGTTCGTCAGCTGAAGAATCCAAGCAGTCTTTGTCTTCGTTGCCGAGTTATACTTCCAAGAACCGAATTTAACATCCTTAGGCAAAGTCAACTGATTCTTTCCCGCATCATAAGCAGCTTTTGCTACACGAGCGATTTTCATTTTACCGGAAGCCACAACCGCACCCGGAGAATAATACAAAGACTTCTTAGCGGCATCCTCTTTTGTCAAAGCGATAGCCCCATTTACTTGATTCTCCAAATACACATCATAATGAGTCACAAAACCATTGGCATCCTTAATAGGAGTAAGGCTCAATTGCCAATTTTGCTTGTGTGAATCATAGATGGATGCAGGATTGCCAGCCAAAGCCAAGCTATCACGCACAGAACTCTCGCCAACGACCAGTTTCTGTCCATTAAACTCTAACTGAATGCGCTTACTTAAATCAACCGTGGTGTTGTCAGCAGCGAACGCAGAAGAGCCCAATCCACCGGCTACAAGGAGTGTAGCCAAAAGAGTAGAAAACTTTTTGTTCATAATCAATAAATTAATATTAATACTAGTGTTTATTAAGATAATCAATCACTTACAATCATCGATCCGTCAGAGGCCGTATACAAAACGGCCAATCTAAACGATCGTTTTAATCCGTCATTTGCAAAGGTACGCGTTTCTTCGATACCTGCAACCCTTCCGGGCTATTTTTTTTATCCCTTATCCGCTTTCTTATCAATAGAATAGCCTATCGCTGACAAACCCGCCGCTTCCTCTGACAAACCCACCCTTTCCCCTTTCGAAAACGCAAGATTAAAACGATCGTTTAAGCTCGCCGTTTTACCCGATATTATAATGTACGCACGTACATTAAATAATGTGCGTGGATTTGACATTTTGACATTTTGTAAACGGAAGTCCCGGAGAATCGATTATTCCGGGCCAAGGGACAGGGACTCTTCAATTTCACGTTAAAATATATTTAATCAATTCATCTTTAGCTATATACGAAAAAACACTCTTTCATTCTAGCGAAAATCATTCATCCGAAAGCGTGTCCATTGACTCCTTTGGGCGATTCCATTGGGTTACGACTGGGCTCTAACGAGGTTACAATGCCCATTCACGGCTGTTGACAACCCTATCCATGATGGTTTACAATGCCCAACGGCAGCGTTGGAAGTTGCTCAACGCGACTAAATGTGCAGGCTTTTGCCACCTTTCGCGCCTGAAAGTGGGGATATTTCCACCTAAAAGCGCGTTTCGTGGCTCCTCTTGGCTTCCGGTTTGGCCGATCTTGGGCATGTCGTTGTCACGATTTACCCATAAAAAGAATCATAAAGAAAGGAAAACCGCAAATTATCCGAACAGACTGATCGGTTTTGAGACGTAGAACTCGTCAGACATTTCATGTAAGGTTCGCTCACCGAGAGCCCTCACACCCTAAAGAGAGGGATGGTCTTGACGTTTTCTTACCCCACCGGCCTATAAATCGAGATTTATATCTAAATTTGTGCGACAACGATAAGGATAAAACAATATGACAAACGAGAGACCGTTGATTCTGATCACGAACGATGATGGCGTATGGGCCAAAGGTATTAACGAATTGATTGAGTGCTTGAAAGATTTAGGTGATTTAGTGGTATTCGCTCCCGACGGGCCTCGTTCCGGGATGGGTAGCGCCATTACATCCTTGGTTCCTATCAAGTACGCCTTGCTGAAAAAGGAGGAAGGACTTACTATCTACAGTTGCACCGGGACACCGGTAGATTGTGTTAAATTAGCGATTAATGAGGTTTTGGAGCGCAAGCCCGATCTGCTAGTCTCCGGCATCAACCACGGAGGGAATATGGCTATCTGCGTAAATTATTCCGGGACGATGGGTGCCGCTGCCGAGGGTTGTATTTTCAACATTCCCTCCATAGGGGTGTCCTTACTGGATCATGCGGCCGATGCCGACTTCTCCGAATGCTGCCGTCTGGGGCGTATGCTGGCACGCCGGGTATTAAAAGAGGGCTTACCGCACGGCACCTACTTAAACCTCAACGTGCCGAAGCTGCCGCAAGTGAAAGGGTTGAAAGTTTGTCGCCAGGCGGACGGCCGTTGGGTACGCGAATTCATGCGTTCCGAGAATGCCTGCGGAGAACCCGTATTCTGGTTGACAGGAGCGTTCGAGAGCGCCAAGCCGATCCATCCGGACAATGATATGCTCGCGCTGGATAGCGGTTACGCCTCCTTGGTCCCTTGCAAGATCGACGTCACGGACTACGACTTTATGAACACCCTAAACGGTTGGAGCCTCCAAATTTTCAATTCATGAAGTATTACCTGATAGCCGGAGAAGCCTCCGGAGACCTGCACGCCTCGAATTTGATGGCAGCCCTGAAAGAGAATGATCCGAAGGCCGAGTTCCGCTTTCTGGGCGGCGATCTGATGAGAGCCGTCGGGGGGACCCTTGTCAAACATTACCGGGAAATGGCGTTCATGGGCTTTATCCCGGTAGTAATGAACTTGCGCGCCATCTTAAATAACATGAGGACGTGCCAAGAGGATATCCGCCGCTACCAACCGGATGTCGTCATCTTGATTGACTACCCGGGATTCAACTTGAAGATCGCCAAATATGTGAAGACCCGGTTGGGGCTCCCGGTGTATTACTATATCTCCCCCAAGATATGGGCCTGGAAGCGATATCGAGTCAAGGACCTCCGGCGTTATGTAGACCGTATGTTCTGCATCCTGCCGTTTGAGACCGAGTTCTTCCGGAGGCTTAACTATCCGGTAGATTACGTAGGAAACCCCTCCGTAGACTCCGTCGCCTATTACAAGGAGCGCCAAGCAGTCTCAAGAGATACCTTTATCAAAGAGGGGGGATTGGCCGACAAGCCGATCCTCGCCGTGCTATCCGGCAGCCGCCAACAAGAGATCAAGGACAACCTACCGACCATGCTGAAAGTAGCCTCCGCGTATCCCGACTACCAGCCGGTAATAGCCGGAGCGCCGGGCATCGATCCCGCCTACTATCAAGAATACATAGGCTCTTATCCCGCCAAGATCGTGTTCGGTAAAACCTATCCCCTGCTACAACACAGTGCCGCGGCCTTGGTAACCTCCGGCACGGCGACCTTGGAGGCCGCCCTGTTCCGGGTTCCGCAAGTCGTTTGCTACTACGTCGTAGCCGGACCATTGGCCAGCTTTATCTTCAAACATTTCTTCCATACGAGATACATATCCCTCGTCAACTTGATCGGCGGTCGGGAGATCGTACAAGAGCTATTCGGAGCCCGCTTCTCCGAATCGCGAATACAAGACGAGCTAGGACGCATCCTGCAAGATCCGGCCTATCGAAAACGGATGCTAGACGGATACGACGAGATTATCCATACGCTAGGGATGCCCGGAGCCTCAAAGCGTACGGCACGTTTAATCGTTGAATCCCTTGGCTGTTAACATCTTTTATCAACGTCTTTTGCAGCATTTCAGCCTTAACTTACATCTTTCCTCACAGAACGATGAAACGTAAATTTTAAAGTAACAAAAGGAATGAAGACGTTTAGAGCTTTTTTATTGGTGATCGGGATCGCTTTCGTATCCCTCGCCCTACCCTCTTGCTTAGATGACGATGACTCGTATTCTCTAGGCGATATCTGGATCGCGGTCGCTACCGTAGTACCGGAAGGTGATCATGTGTATTACTTACGGCTCGACGATGGTGATAAGCTATGGCCCGCTGCCACCAACTATCCGAACTATCAGCCGAAGCCTGACCAACGTGCCTTGGTCAACTTCACGATATTGGCGGATTCCACCCAAAGTAATCTGGGAGGTTTCTCCCACTATGTCAAGGTGAACGCGATCCATAACATCCTGACGAAACCCATCGCCAAGAACGAGGGCGCGGCTAATGATTCTATCTATGGTACGGATCCGGTGAGTATTTATGAGAATAATATGTGGGTCGGTGACGGATATCTGAATATCTATTTCGAGACACTTTGGGGAGGCAAGACCACCCATTTTATCAATCTGATCCAGCCGGATGCCGAGAACGATCCTTATACGCTGGAGTTTAGACATAATGCTTACGATGATCCCAAGCATACGGTCGGAGCCGGGCGTGTGGCGTTCAACTTGTCTTCCTTGCCGGATACCAAGGGAGAGACTGTCGATCTTGTCGTAAGCTATTGGGCTCCCGACGGGAAACAAGTTTATAAATTGAAATACAATTCGGATAAGACAAAAATGGAAAGTACTTCGCAAAACTATAAGAACGATGGTATCTCCAATATAACAGACTTGAAGTAAACCTTCCCACATAACTTTTATTTTTATCATTTAGTTCAGGAGGAGAGGCGTCGGGATGATGCCTTTCTTTTTTTTGTATTTTTACGCTACGGGATGCAGCGGTCAAGGCATCACGCTCGTTTATATAAGCAAATGGACAAAGTGACCGAACATCTGATCGAGGGTTGTCGCCGGAAGGACCGGAGCTCACAACTGAAGTTGTACAAACAATACGCGCGGCGATTGTATATAGCCTGCTTGCGTATCGTCGGCAACTCATCCGAGGCGGAAGAAGCCATGCAGGACTCATTCCTCAAGATCTTCACACGCTTGGATCAATATCATGACGGGCAATGCTTTGAGGCATGGATGCACCGTATCGCCATCCATACGGCCATCGATTATGTACGCCGCCAAGCGCCGGACCAAGAGGAGCTTTCCGACGACCTAGCCGAACCGGACGAGGAAGGGCCGGACGAGGAAGAGATCCAATACTCCGTGGCACAGATAAAGGAAGCCGCCACGAAGTTGCCGGCAGGCTATCGCATAATCCTCTCGCTTTACCTCTTTGAGGGATATGACATGGAAGAGATCGCCTCTATCCTGAAAATCCAACCGCCAAGTGTCCGTAGCCAGTACCTACGTGCCAAGCGGAAATTGTTAGACATTATCGCGACCCATTAAACATGGATAAGCTAAAGAATTTCATAGACGCGAACCGTGACGCGTTCGAGGAAGATGAGATGCTTCCCGAAGGTCACCTCGAACGTTTCGAGCAGAAGCTGCCGAAACCACGGAAGAACCGTGCGGCCTTATACAGCTGTGCCTTTGCCATAGCTGCCTCTATCGCCTTGTTGCTCCTATTCCGCCTGCCGGGTGGAACCGACATGCCGGAGCCCGTGCAAAAGACTACGGCCCAAGCCTGTGAGACCCAAGAGGAGATTGAGGGACTACGCCTATATTACGATATGCAAATGAACGAGGTATTGGCGCAGATGAAGAAGTTGTATAAACAGGACCGGACACCGGGAGCGGAAGAGTTATTGCAAGAGAGCAAACGGATCCTCACGGATAATTATATGTTCGAGGAAACGATACTCCCTACCTTGCCTTGTTCCGACGACGGTCTCTTCGCCATGACCCAGCATTACAGCAATAGCTTGGGAGGCCTCAGGCTGATACTAAAGCAAATGAGGCAGGTCACGGATAACTAGAAATAGTAATAACAATTAATACCTATCAATCATGAGCACAACACATGTAAAATTAAGTCCCGCCATGTTGCTGACTTTCGTATTGCTGCTATGCGGTCTATCGGCAATAGCCAGGCCACAAGAGAAGATCAAGAAAAAAGAGATATCCCAATCCTACAGCGTGGGCGCCGGTGATCGTCTCCAAGTGGAAAATCGTTATGGAAACATCACCGTTACCCACTGGAATCAGAATACGGTGGCTATACGGGTTGAGGTAGAATGTAAGGCTCGCAGCGAGGAACGCGCTCAAGAGAACTTGGACCGTATCCAAATCGAGACCAACAAGATAGGAGGTATTGTCTCAGCGATCACTACGATAAAGAAGGAGATGAATCGTAATTCGAATAATGAGTCCATGACGATCAATTATTATATCCAGATGCCACCTAAGCTCGCCACAGACTTGAACCAGAAATACGGAAACATCAACTTGCCAAGCGATAATAACGGCAACATGGATATCCATGTGAAATATGGTAACCTGAACGCGGGTAATTTCATCGCCAACGCGATGATAGAGGCTAAATATAGTAACGTTGAGGTAGGGAATCTGCGAGATGCCCAACTAGATCTGGGCTACGTAGGGACTGCCAAGATCCGCGACGCTAAAGAATTAACGATAGACAGTAAGTATTCCAATCTGGATATACGGAATATAGAATCCTTACACATGGAGATTAAATACGGTAATTTTACCATCGAGAGCGCAAGCAGGCTCGACATGGAGATTAGGTACAGCGACGCTAAGATCGGGACCCTTAAGGATGCCTTGAATGTAAGTAGCCTTAGCTATAGCAATTTAAAGATACGAAACCTGTCTCCCTCTTTCTCGAGAGTGAACGTAGAATCCCATTATGGGAATCTGGAAGTAGCGCTTCCCGCAAAAACTTCTTTCCGGGTAGTAGCGGAGAACATGAAGTATTCAAGCTGCGACGTGAATGGTTTCAATATCACCCGCAAGCATTTTGACGATGAGGATCGTGACAAGAGCTACATCTATGAGATTAACGGTGGAAAGCAACCGACGATTCACTTCGGAGGGAATCGTTACGGAAATCTAAAGGTCAAGGCCAATTAATCAGTTGTAGAGGCGGGACATACCCCGTCTCTACAACCGGATATTTTTATTTTGAGGTGTTTTGCCGGCGTATCTCTTCTCTCCTCAACCAGTTATCGAGTTGTGTGAACAGGAAGAAACAAGAGACCCCGGAAGCAATCGTTAATCCAATCGGAAAATAGGCTCGCAACGAATCTAAAACCGTTTCCGCCCCGCCCGGGAAAAGCTTAACCAAATACAAGATGCCTACTAACACAAGCATATAAGCGACAAACATGCTAAAAATGCCTACAGGCGTAAACCGCTTCTTGATATAGTACTTATATACCCGCTTCTTCTCTTGCATAATCAATGCCATAATACGGGAGTTTAATGAAGCCGAAGGTTGTTCCGCCGTCCCTCGCATCAACTTACGTGTCAGATGGTCAATATCTTTCTCATTCATATTCATAACAAATCTGCGGTATCTAATTTCATTTTATCTTGCAACACTTCATAAAACCGTTTCCGCCCGCGGAATAGTTTTACTTTCACATTGGAAGTGCTCAATTCCGTGATCTGGCAGATCTCTTCCACCGAGCATTCCTCCAAATAATGAAGAGTAAGCAACAAGGCCTCATCAGCCGGAAGCTTTCTCAACGTACGTGCGATCATCTCTTTTCGATCCTCACGCTCCAATAAATCCGTAGCCGATTCAACTTCGTCATTCGAAAGGTCGTCTATAGATCCTGCCTCCTCATAATTCACAAACATACGCTGTTGTCTCGAAGCCGTCAACGCCGTACGATACACGATCCTATAAAACCATGTCGAGAACTTACTATCGAAATGGAAATTGGAAAGAGCACGATACATCTTCACGAACGCATCCTGTACGGCCTCCTCTGCCTCCTCGCGATTTCCCAAGATACGAAAAGCGATGGTATAAGCCATCTTCTCATACTTCGCGACAAGGCAGGAGAAACTTTGCGTGTCCCCTGCCAAGATACGTTCTATCCACTTTTGCTCGTCCACCCCGGTATCGTTTATTCTTCCGGACGCATTTTCTTCTCCTTGTCCTCCAATCTCTCCTTCTCCATTAAGGAACGGGAAAGAAAGAAATAGATTATAAAAGCGACTCCACCGAACATAATCGTAATAGCCGGAACTAACAAAGAGAACCAATCGCTATCGCAAGTGAAAGCAGAGTCGACCATCATACCGACAATCATACCCAATGACAAACCGATCATAAAAATGCCGTTACGCAGGGTATTATAACGATTAGGCCTTCTCTCGGGCCGCATAGCCTCTTCCAGCACAATTCCTTTCTCGATCATTGCCATTTTTTCTTCATGCTTACTTTTAATGGTCATGTAACTAGCGATAATGCCTAACAACACCGGCATACCTATCGTACAAACGATAGCTAAAGCAGGGATCCACAACTCCTTCATAGCTTCTATTCTTTAAAGATTTAGTAAATTATTCGCCTTTATCAATAAGACATGGCCAATCACGAATCGGTTACAAAGAAAGAGAAGAAATTTTATACATGCACAACTAAAAAAAGCGAACTCCATCCATTTATGAAGTTCGCTTCTCGGGAAAGTTATTTATCGACTTTCCAAATACTTACGCCAGTTCACCTCTTACGATCTCTTCCTTATCCTTATCCCAATACATCGTACGTCCTTCCAGATAGGCGCGTGTACCCATGTGGGCAGTCATAGCCTCTTGGAAAGCGGCGTCGATATTACAGCTAGGAGTCTTGCCTTGACGGATACATTCCAGCCATTCACGGATATGCAAGTGAGTCGTATCATAACGCTTGCCATTTACGTAGGTATACAGCAAACCGCGCTTAGCGAAATACAGCTCCGTAGGAGATGTAACGGTATCCGAGCTATTCTGTCCCGGTACATAGGTATAGAACGGGGTGTCTGTAGGAATAATGCCCTCCTTGATCTTATCCGCGTAACGAGTGGAATTTTGGTCGACCGTAATCGCCAAGATATTGGAGACCTCCATAGAAGCATCATGTCCCATGAACACTTTGCCACGGTTGCGGCTACTTGCCAATGTGGCGCTATACAACATCGTCAAGTCACGATCCGGCCACTCGAAAGTAGTCTGCAATACATCGGGTACCGTACGCCCGTCCTTGAAGAAATAAACACCACCGGATGAAGTAGCGGAATGAGGTATACCCACATGCATGATCTGATTGACAGCGTCATACTCATGTGTCAACAAGTCACCGGAAAGACCTGTACTATAATCCCACCAGCAACGCCAGCGGAAGAAACGTTCAAGGCTGAACTTACTACGCTCGTCCGGACCGATATATCTTTCAAGCTTGTTGGATGTCATATAGTCCATATACTCCTTAATACGCTCGGGATCACCCTCAAACTGTTTCCAATCGATCGTATTCGGATTAGAGCCATCGATAATATCATATACCCAAGCTCCGTTTGGAGAGTTACGGTTCGTACAAACCTCGATCAAGTTAACAGGGCCTAGCAATCCGTTACCGATAATCTCCTCGGCCTTCTGATAACAGTCGGTCTGACGTCCTTGGTGACCTAACTGGAATACGACACCGGTCTCTTTGATTACTTGGCGAACCATATATGTTTCAGGAACCGTCCATGATAACGGCTTCTCGCAATATACATGCTTCCCGGCACGTGCCGCAGCCATAGCGATCGTGCTATGCCAATGATCCGGGCCAGCGATAATAACGGCATCTACATCCGGAGCCGCTATCAGCTCTTGATAAGTCCGGTAACGTTTTGGAGCAGGCCCGAACTTACCGTCGCTACCCTCACGATGAATATTGGAGCCGGTCAACACCGCGGCTTCACCATATACATCAAATATATCACAGACCGCGGTTATCTCAACATTCAGATCATCTTGCTCCATATATTGTTGATAACGCGTGTCTTTCTTATTCAACTTATTAGCCTCTTTCATCTTATCGATCCAAGAAGGCTCAGCAAAACCGGCGGCACGCATCAATTGCTTTCCACGAATGCCGAAGCCGATCAAACCGATACGGATCTTTTTACCATCGCCTTGAGGCTCTAAATAGGAGGCCTGCCTGTTACTTACCTGAAATACATCTGATATGTTACGACCTCTCAAAGCGTCTTTCCTTTTTTGGTAAACACCATATGCCAAAGCACCTAAGATAGGCACTGTAGCCAATGTCTTCAATGTGTCCCGACGTCCTTTATCGGGCATTTGCTCCTGAGAAGGAGTATTCTTTACATCTTCTGTTGCCATGGGTATCAAATAAATTTAAGTTTATGCAATATCGGACACACACGTCCTAACACACGATCGAATCCTATGATTTGGGATGTAGGGAATACGCACATCAAACCCAAAGCGGCGAACTCCACGAGGTTCTTGTCAATCCATAAATAAGAGCCCTCAAATGGCATCATATAGTTCGCTCCCACGAAAGATGGATGGGATAACGTGTACATAGCGAGAAGAATCATACCTCCAACAGAAGATAAACGATACAAACAGCCTAAAGTCAAGCCTAGGCCGATCAATAACAGAGCCCACTCATTCAAAAAGTTGATGGTCGTCACCAAACTGTTGTCTTGAGTTAATTCGATAAAAAATGAAGCCGCGGGACCCTTCGAATCGAGTAGATAGGGCAGAGATGTCCATTTCGGGTTCATGATTTTCACCAGGCCTTCATACATAAAGTGCCAACCTATAAAAAGGCGCAGCATCATCAGCCAAGTCATCTGCGCTTTCGTGTAACCTTGTTCTATTTTCATTTCTTGGTCCTAAAAAATTGGTTTAGAAAAAGTCGATTATTAAAAGCATAACACCCGAAGCTAAAATCAGAGATTTAGGCATCGGGCGTTATTTATGCTAAAATGTGTTTGATACGATTAATCCAGAACTTTCACAGTAATGTTACGGAACCAAACATCATCCCCGTGGTCTTGGAATCCGATGAAACCTTCCTTGTTAGCGCCACCGCAATTCAACAACAACTCATAAGCCAACGGCCATTTGTCTTTGCTAAACTTGCTGTTATCCAACATTTCTTTCCATTGCGAAGTCCACAAATGATACTCAACAACAGGTTCATCGCTATTCAAATAGTGAACAACCGTACCCTTATAGCACATGATCTTACCCTTGTTCCACTCGCCGAACGGTTTCGCGTTTTGCGGTTTCGCGGGAATCATGTCATACAGAGAAGAAGACTTACGGTTGCCGTCCTTACCTAACCTGGCATCCGGGTGGTTCTCGTTATCCAATACTTGGTACTCAGGCGCAGAGATGTAAGAAGGTTGTCCCTCTACCTCTTGGATCATGATGAATACACCCGAGTTGGAGCCTTTACCTACTTTCCACTCGAACTCAAGCTCGAAATTGCCCAATTTATGAGCGAAGATCAAATCGCCCCCATTGGAAGCACCGGCCTCACCGGCTCCGGAGCCATTGATTTTGATCGCTCCGTCCTCGATTGTCCAAGCTCCCGGAACGTCAGCACGGTCATAACCTCTCCAGCCATTGAATGTCTTACCATCGAAAATCACATATCTACCCTCTTTGTCTTTCGGGAAAGTCGTGATATCTACAGTAGGAAGATCAGTCATGAGTTTGTACTCAGGAGCCGCGGCTTCTGTTGCAGCCTCAGCAGCTGCAGGAGCTTCCTCTGCTTTCTTTCCACCGCCACAAGACGTGAAATAGCACATCATGATAGCAGCACTTGCTAATAATACTGACTTTTTCATTTTCATTTATTGAGTTAACTATATTATCTCGGCATATCTACCAGCTTCCAGCCGTCACGATAGTTGTGCTTGATCAAGCCTGCGGCAAATTCTTGCGCATTAATTGGATCCGTCCACTCCGTCTTGAATTTCGGATCACCATCAATAACCTCGAAAGTATCTTTCTTGATGATCTTGATCGTTTCGCTAGGATCGATGTTCGTAAATCTCATGTTAGGACCATCCCAGTCCAACACTTTGTTCAAACGTTGTAAGCGAACAGCTAATACACCCATTACAACCATTTCATTGAACGGACCAGCCTCCAAGAAGTTTGATTTCGTCTGAACACGGCTACCAGCGCTTTCCTTACAAGCACGGATCCAGTCTTGCTCGTGAGCATCGCCCTTCTTCACGTCTTTCACACGACGTTCTGTCTTTGCTACGTTAGGCACACGCCCTGACAACAACCATGGATTCAAGCCATAGCAACCACAAATCAATGTATCTTTCGTTCCGTGGAAGATACACAATCCACCACCAGGACCCATCAACTCCTTACCTTGAGGGAATCCTTCCGGACGATCCGGCATTATACCGCCGTCATACCAATGCACCTCAACCTCCGGCATAGCGACCTTCGGCATATTATCACGAGCCGGGAAGATCAATTTAACATGTTGCGCGTTAGGAGCGCAGTCTTGTAACAACAATGTGGAAGAACCTTGAACCTTTGTCGGATAGCCCAAATGCAAAGCCTTAAATACCGGATGCATGATGTGGCAAGCCATATCACCTAACGCTCCTGTACCATAATCCCACCATCCGCGCCAGTTCCAAGGATGATAAGTCTTGTTGAACGGTCTCAGTTTAGCAGGACCTGTAAACAAATCCCAGTTCAATGTAGAAGGGATCTTATCCACTTTCTCAGGAGCGTTCAAACCTTGCGGCCAGATAGGACGGTTCGTGGCGCACTCTACTTTGGTAACCTCACCAATCTCACCGTTAGCGATCCACTCACAGATCAAGTTCACGCCTTCGCCCGAAGAACCTTGGTTACCCATTTGAGTGGCGACGTCATATTTCTTAGCTAAGTTAGTAAGCAAACGAGACTCATAAACAGAGTGAGTTAACGGTTTCTGCGTGTATACGTGTTTGCCAAGAGTCATAGCGTCAGCCGTGATCATCGCATGGGTATGGTCTGCGGTAGCTACCAATACAGCGTCGATAGATTTACCCATCTCATCGTACATCTTACGGTAGTCCCAATATTTTTTAGCTTGAGGATGACGGTCGAACACAGCTTTCGAGTACTTCCAATCGATATCACAAAGAGCTACAATATTCTCGGTAGTCTCCATGTTCTTTAAGTTAGCGTTACCCATACCTCCGATACCGACACCGGCAATATTCAATTTATCAGTTGGAGCGGTATGACCGTGGCTCTTACCAAGGACTGCGCTCGGGACAATAGTCAATGCTGCTGCGGCAGCTGTACCTCTTTGAAGAAAGGATCTTCTAGTAATGTTTGACATAGTAATAATTTTTTATAGATTAGCACTTAACAACGATATTTCACGCGTCTTTACACCTTTACAGACAACAAATTGTCGCAAATATAGCCAATACTGTATTATTGACAAGATCAAAAGACCGCTTTCTTATTCAAAATAATTTTTTTTAACAGACAGGATAGATCCTATTTATACTTTCATAAATATTATTTATAGAATTGAGGGTATTTTATTAGCGCGATTTGGATATATTTGTAGAGACATGGAAACACATTCATGTTAACAACTATCATCCTAAAATGAGAACAACTGTATGAAAAAGGAATCTGCATTCGTACGAATATATCGCTTTTATTTGGAAGGATTCCGAGAGATGAAGCTGGGCAGGACCCTTTGGCTAATAATTCTAGTCAAATTGTTTATCCTATTTTTCATCTTGAGATTATTCTTCCTTCCTAATTATCTCGGGCAATTTGATGGCGATAGCGAGAAGGGGAACCACGTATCGAACGAACTCATACAACGGGCAATAAATCCTTAAAACATTAATAAATATGATTGAACACATTGACACTTCATTGATCGATTGGTCGAGGGCCCAGTTTGCCCTTACGGCCATGTATCATTGGCTCTTCGTGCCACTGACACTAGGGCTTGGCGTTATCCAAGCCATTATGGAGACGATTTATTATCGGACCGGTAATGAGGCATGGAAAAAGACCGCCCAATTTTGGATGAAATTATTCGGTATCAATTTCGCTATCGGTGTCGCCACGGGATTGATCCTTGAGTTCGAATTCGGAACCAACTGGTCTAACTATAGTTGGTTTGTCGGGGATATTTTCGGAGCGCCTTTGGCTATCGAGGGAATTCTCGCCTTCTTTATGGAAGCCACTTTTATCGCTGTCATGTTTTTTGGTTGGGACAAGGTTAGCAAACGGTTCCACCTCGCCTCGACTTGGTTAACGATTATCGGCGCGACTCTTTCCGCTCTCTGGATCTTGATCGCTAACGCATGGATGCAATATCCGGCCGGCATGCATTTTAATCCGGATACGGTCCGTAACGAGATGTTCGATTTCTGGGCCGTAGCTTTATCGCCTGTCGCCATTAATAAGTTTTTCCATACGGTATTGTCCGGTTGGATCGTAGGCGCCCTATTCGTATTAGGGATCAGTTGCTGGTATTTATTAAAGAATCGGAATACCACATTCGCTTTGTCAAGTATTAAAGTCAGCGCTATATTCGGGCTGGCAGCCTCCATCCTTGTCCTCTGGACGGGTGATGGTTCCGCTTATCAAGTCGCTCAAAAGCAACCGATGAAGCTAGCCGCTATGGAAGGCCTTTATCAGGGTGGTAACGGGGTAGGACTCGTAGGCATCGGTATCTTAAATCCGGAAAAGACGAGTTATCTGGATAACCGGAACGCATTTATTTTTGACATCGAATTTCCCAAACTCCTTTCCTTCTTGGCAGAACGTGACATGGACGCATACGTTCCGGGTATCGTAAACCTGATCGAGGGAGGCTATACGACCAATAAGGGAACGGTAGCGCTATCCGCCAAAGAAAAAATAGAGAAGGGTAAAGCCGCCATCAAAGCGTTAGCCGATTATCGCAAAGCGGTCAAAGATAAAGATACCGCAGCCGCTCAGCAATACAGGGCTACCTTGGAAGAGAACTTCCCCTATTTCGGATATGGTTATATTAAGGATCCAGCAGAGTTAATTCCGCATGTAGGATTGACATTCTATTCTTTCCGTGTGATGGTGATCCTAGGCTGTTTCTTCATCTTACTATTCATTGTCACATTGATATGGGATAAAAAGGGGAAAATCGCTGATACACGTTGGTTGCAATACGCGAGCCTATGGTCTATACCTTTAGGATATGTAGCAGGGCAAGCCGGTTGGATCGTAGCGGAGGTAGGACGTCAACCTTGGGCTATACAGGATATCTTGCCGACCAGCGCTTCGGTATCCAAGCTAAACCCGTCCTCGGTACAGGCCACTTTCTACCTGTTCCTTATCTTATTCACGATCCTGCTGATCGCGGAGATTGGCATTATGGTTAAGGCCATCAAGAAAGGGCCGGAAACAACCGATCATTAATTTTCAAAACTCAATTATCAATTCTTAATTAGGAAGTCCTATGGATAGTACATACACATTGTTACAACATTACTGGTGGTTTCTGGTATCTCTACTGGGAGCGCTATTAGTATTCCTTCTTTTTGTACAAGGAGGCCAATCCCTGCTCTTCACTATCGGCAAGACGGAGATACAGCAAAAAATGTTATTGAACTCGACCGGACGTAAGTGGGAGTTTACTTTCACTACGTTGGTCACTTTCGGAGGTGCTTTCTTCGCCTCTTTCCCTCTATTTTATTCCACAAGCTTCGGCGGAGCCTATTGGGTATGGATGCTGATCTTGCTTTGCTTCGTGATACAAGCCGTATCTTACGAATATCAAGCGAAAAAAGGCAACTTACTCGGGAAGAAGACGTACCAAATATTTCTTCTGATCAATGGTATAGCAGGTCCGATCTTACTCGGAACCGCTGTAGCCACCTTCTTTAACGGCGCCGAATTCATTGTTAACAAAGAGCAGTTGACTGATGTAGCCATGCCCGTCATTTCCACGTGGGCCAATCCTTGGCATGGATTAGAGGCAGCTTTGGTATTCTGGAATTTGTGCCTGGGACTGGCGGTCTTCTTCTTGGCACGAGCTTTGGCCCTACTCTATTTCATAAACAATATCGATGACCCAGAGATTGTCACTAAAAGCCGGAAACAATTGATACCAGAAACTATCTTGTTCCTCGTCTTTTTCTTGACATTCTTGATCCGCCTGCTGTTGGTGGACGGTTTTGCCGTAAATCCGGATACCGGGGAAGTATTTATGCAACCGTATAAGTATTTTATGAACCTGATCGAGATGCCGATCGTGTTAGCTATATTATTGATTGGCGTGATTGGCGTGCTATTCGGCATAGGGAAAACGATATTATCGAAGACTTGGAGAAAGGGCATCTGGTTCACGGGAGCAGGAACTGTCTTGACCGTATTAGCTTTATTACTTTGCGCAGGATGGAATCATACCGCTTATTACCCATCTTTAGCAGATCTACAAAGTTCATTAACGATCCAAAATAGCTGTTCTAGCCCATTCACGCTGAAAGTAATGAGCTATGTATCTATCCTCGTTCCATTCGTGTTAGCCTATATTTTCTATGCCTGGAGAGCACTTGATCTACGTAAGATCAACAGTAAGGAAATGCAGGGTAACGGACACGCATATTAAGATTCATGAATTGTGGAGTACAAGAAAGAATCGATAAGATGTACTCCACAATTCATAAACTATCCTTCTTCAATCTCGCTGAAAATCTGTATTCCGACTTCAAGTTAACAACAAAAAAAGGAAACGGCGAAACTCACGCTTGGCCGTTTCTACATTTAACCGTTTTAAACAAAAAGAAAAAGTTAGTTAAGGCTTAGAAAAATGTCTTAAGTCTATTTACCAACTGTATATTCGCTTTCCAGAAGGACAGCAAACAAATATATGGAATCCACCTCATCCTGCATACATTACACCTTGCTTTTTTGTTATTTTTCACAGAACAAAAATGCTTTTGTATTATCTTTGCATTCAATTATTCCCGTAGACAACAAATGGCTGATTTTGATATAAACATATTGGGATGCGGTTCCGCATTGCCCACGACTCGCCATCTGGCGACCTCTCAAATCGTAGATTTACGAGATAAATTATACATGATCGACTGCGGAGAAGGCACGCAAGTTCAAATGCGTCGTATGCGCATGAAGTTCAGCCGTTTAAATCATATCTTCATCTCCCACCTACACGGAGATCATTGTTTCGGTCTACCGGGATTGATCTCTACATTAGGCATGCTGGGACGCAACGGAGAATTGGTTATTCATGGACCGAAAGAAATCGAGAGCTATATGCGTCCGATACTTAATATCTTTTGCAAAGGGTTGCCTTATGAGATCCGTTTTAACTTAATTGACCCGGCAACTCATTCGTTAGTTATGGAAGATCGCTCCTTGAGCGTTTATTCCATTCCGTTAAAGCACCGGATACCCTGTTGTGGCTATTTGTTAGCCGAGAAAGCCAAAGAAGCGCACATCATCCGGGAGATGACGGATTTCTATCAGGTTCCTGTCCGTATGATGCAAGAGATCAAAAGGGGCGCTGATTTTGTCACCTCGGAAGGTAAAGTAATCCCGAATGCCCGCTTAACCCGTCCTGCCGCTGCTCCCAAACGGTATGCTTATTGCTCGGATACAGCTTTTCACCCATCTATAATTCCCATTATTGAAGGAGTGGATTTATTATACCACGAAGCGACTTTCGCTGAATGTGACGCCGCACGTGCGAAGGAGACCTTCCACTCTACCGTCCACCAAGCGGCCGAGATCGCCTATAAAGCCCAAGTGAAGCGATTGGTCATCGGTCATTACTCGGCTCGTTACGAGGATCTGGCTCCGCTAAAGAAAGAGGCAGACAAGATATTTCCCGGTACGATCCTCGGAGAGGAAGGTATGAGACTTAGCGTATAATCATACATCCGTTTTTACGAAATAAAGCTAATTACTTTCTAATATGCAGAAATCTTTCTACATTTGTGCGAATTTAGGGATTAGTAAATGAAGCTTATACATATCATCGCTTTGGCACTTGCGTTCTCCGCAAGTTATCCGGTTTACGCACAAGCTGATAAATCGGAAGCCAAGGTATTTTCTTCTAGGCAAGAAGATCCCGCTCCTATCGAAATCACGGCCTACGAGAATCGCATCAAGGTAGAAAACGCCCCTGTCGGGAGTATCTTGGAAATCTACAGTGTCGTAGGCATTAAGGTGAAGGAAATCGAAATCAAGCAGCCCACCGCCGAATATGTCGCAGATATCGCAAAGGGATACTATATCATCCGCATTGGAGATACGGTACGCAAGGTGGCGATACGGTAGACACCCGTTTTTATCAGTTATATCTGATAAAATGAGAACGATAATAGAACAACCCTATTATACGGATAAATTCGGGACACCTGCAAAAAGCCTTTTCTTGCTGTTGATCCAACGGATACCGGTACGCATGCCGAACTTGTATTAAGCTGTCAGCGATTGTGCTTAATCAAGTTCATGAACTCCTCGCGTGTCTTGGCTTGCTGAAAGAAACCGGTGAAATCAGAAGTAGTCGTCAAGGAATTTTGTTTCTCCACACCACGCATCTGCATACACATATGCTGCGCCTCGATCACGACCATCACGCCCAGCGGATCTAAGGTCTTCTGGATACAATCCTTGATCTGCATCGTCATACGCTCCTGTATCTGAAGGCGGCGGGCGAAGATATCCACTACGCGAGGGATCTTGCTTAAGCCCGTGATATACTTCTTGGGAATATAAGCCACGTGGGCCTTGCCGAAGAAAGGCAACATGTGATGCTCACAAAGGGAGAAGAAATCGATATCTTTCACGATAACCATCTGTTTGTAATCCTCCTCCTGAAACATGGCAGAACGGAGCACCACCTCCGGATCCTCATGGTATCCCTTGGTTAAAAACTGCATGGCTTTCGCCACACGTTCCGGCGTTTTAAGCAGGCCCTCACGCTCCACGTCCTCACCCAGCAAACCCAACACTTCCTTATAATGGCCGGCCAAAGCTTCCCGGGCACGCAGCGTCTCTTCGTTTACTTCTGACATTCTTTTTAATTTAGGGGAATTTTTATCTCTTCTCGTACGATATACATTTCCTTCCCGTATTTCGGGAAAGCATCCATCAACAGGCGCATCATATGATAGGCCTCCTCATGCGAACGGAAATCTCCTACCCGCAACTTCCAAAACGGGGCGTTGTAGGTGACATAGGTCGGGACCTCAGGAAAAAGCTCCTTGATCTCCTTCTCCTTGCGAAAAGCCTCATCTTTCGAGACCCGTTGGTTATTACCGGAAAATACCTGCGTACGATACCCTTGTACCTTCAAGAAGGTAAGGCTATCCGTCGTCTCCACGTTCGCTCCGCGCATACGTTCTCCCACCATCTCGCGGATAGCGACGGATTGATTGATAACGACCTCGCCTTTTCCCAAACCGGATCTCCGCAACGCATCGAATATGGTTGAACGCTCACCTTCCAACTCCGTCTGAGCGAATAAAGATGAAGTACCGGCCATCACAAAGGCAAATAGCGATAAGATACAAGGAATTCTTTTCATAAATAGACTATTAAAAGGGTATCTCTCCCATTCATTAAGGAAAAGATACCTTTTCTTATTATGAATTAATTAAAAAGCCTCGACAATCGGCATGAATTTGTCAACGGCCAAAGAAGCGCCACCGATCAAACCACCGTCTACGTTCGGTTTAGCGAACAATTCCTTCGCGTTGCCGGCGTTACAGCTACCACCGTAAAGGATCGTGCAGTTATCAGCTACCTCATTGCCATATTTAGCGGCCAAAGTAGCGCGTATGTGAGCGTGGATCTCCTCAGCCTGCTCAGCGGAAGCAGTCTTACCTGTACCGATAGCCCATACCGGCTCGTAAGCCAAGATGATCTTACCGAAATCCTCAGCGGAAAGGTCGAACAAAGAACCAGCGATCTGAACGTCTACTACCTCGAAGTGCTTGCCGGCTTCTCTCTCTTCCAAAACCTCACCGATGCAGAAGATCGGAGTCAAACCGTTAGCCAAAGCCAACCCAACCTTCGTCTTCAAGATCTCCGGAGTCTCATGATAATAAGCACGTCGCTCAGAGTGGCCCAAAATCACATATTTAGCGCCAGTGGAAGCTACCATAGCGGCAGAAACCTCACCAGTGTAAGCACCTTTTTCCTTGTCAGCACAGTTCTCAGCGGCAACACCGATCTTGTTTGTATCGATAGCGGCGGCAACACTTGCCAAGTGAGTGAACGGAGTACCGATGATCACGTCGCAATTCGGGGTCTTACCCTTCAAAGCCTCGTCCAAACCTTTAGCCAAAGCAAGACCCTCAGCAAGAGTAGTGTTCATTTTCCAGTTTCCTGCAACAATATTCTTTCTCATAACTTAATAATTTAAATATGTAATACAAATAAATCTCTATTCAGGCTCCTTCCCTTTCCGGCGACGGCGATTGCGCAAGGCATCATATCCCCAAACCAGCGACAAAGGTACGGTAAAACTTAATAGGTTGGTTATTAGCCGGGCATCTTCTTTCGCTTTCCAATCGGTATTTCCTTCCAGATAGCCGTTTACGATCGTTTTCAGCTCTTCTTCCCGCGGGATATCGTTGTAATGCCACTTCATCAAAATCGTACCTTCCTTTAGCAAGACCAATCCCGGATTGGAGCGAATGATCGTTTTCAGAAGGACATCATCGGCCATCAGGAATGGGTACTCGGCACCGGTATTATCACTCCACGTGGCGATAGCCTCGGCGGAAGAACCTGTCACGCAATAAAAGCTCAATCCATCCTCCAAAGCGTAATCGTATACATTGTTGATCTCGTCGATACGCTCATCATCCGCATTCTCCAGACGGGGGGAGATCAGGAGGAAAAGACCTTTCGGATCGTTCAGCAGCTCGTCGGTCACGTCCGCGTCATTCTCATTATAGATATGGAACGTGCTAACGGGGGGAACGTATCCTTGCCGGATCAGCTCGGTCTTTGAATCTACGAAAGTCCACGTGCTATCATCGGCCGGGGCGTTCTCCAAAGAAAATTCTTTCTGTACACCCTCCTTCTCGTAAATGAAAGAATACGCATACTCATCCTCGGGCGCACCTTCCGGTATCGACATCAAGGCAAGGATATTCGCGCCCAACTTATAGGGGCGGAAATCCAATATCGGCAAATGGTTATAATTCCGATAAGCGAAACCGATAGCGAAGACATACGCCCACAAAGCCACGAACCAATAGACATGGTAGGTATAGCCTTGTAAAAGCCGCTGATTATGGATGAACACGTAAATAGCGGCGGCCAAAAGTACGACATTCTTATAGAAGGTCTGCCAATTACTAATTACCAAGGCATCCCCGAAGCAACCGCAATCCGATACGGGATCGAAGATCGCCAGATACAGCGTCAGCGGTGTCATGAAAGACATCATCAGCAAGGTCAAAAAGGTCGTGTACCGACGGTACACCCCTACGAACATACAGACACCCAACATGAATTCCAAAGCGGACAGGTTGAAGGAGAACAATACCGTAAGCGGTTGCAGCTTATCCAGCCCAAAGGAAGTCAGATAGTCACCTATCTTAATGGCTCCTCCCATGGGATCAACGGCCTTCACCGTCCCGGAGAAGATAAAGACAACTCCCAATAACAGGCGGCAGACTTCCGCAATCACGTTCTTTACGGTTTCCTTATATTTCATGTCGCTCACCCCTCGCCAAACTCCAACTTAATCAAGCCGAAGAGGGCATAATTGATCATATCCATGTAGTTAGCATCCACTCCCTCGGAGACGAGTGTCTTACCACCATGACTCTCGATTTGCTTCGTCCGATAAATCTTCATCAAGATAAGATCCGTATACGAGCTGATACGCATGCTGCGCCACGCCTCATCATAGTCATGATTTTTGGCGTACATCAGTTCCTTCGTCTCCGTGATGTATTTATCGTATAAATCCAAGGCTTTTTCTGTCGTGATATCGGTCGTATCCGCAAATCCCAACGCCAACTGGATCAAACCGATCACGCCATAATTAACGATGGCGATAAACTCCGGACGGATTCCCTCGTCTACCATGCTCGTTCCCTTGATCTCTAGGCTACGGATACGGTTCGCCTTGATAAATATCTGGTCAGTAACCGATTGGGGGCGCATGATCCTCCATGACGGCCCGTAATCTTTCAACTTCTTCTCGAACAACTCCCGACACAGGGAGATCACTTGCTCGAATTGTTCCTTTGTATTTGGCATACTATCCTAGATTATACCCGCGAATATAAGAAAATCTTACATATCGTTATGAACAGCGTAATGAGCGTCCTAAACGCAACACGGTAGTCTTTGTGATACCGTTCAGTTCGCAAAGTTTACTAACGGAAGTTCCGTATCTCTTAGCGATGGCACCAAGCGTATCACCGGATTTGATACGATGATAAACCGGAGTAGCCTTCGTATCATTCACTATGTTCGTGTTTTTTCCCAAGGAAGCAGTAGCGGAAGAACTTGCCTGTACCGTGATTTTCTTAGAAGATCCGGAAGCGGTAGATTTCTTTTGAGCCTGTGCTTTTGGAGTCGCTTTAGCAGCGGTTTCCACGCCGGCACTACAACGAATAGACTGGCCGATACGCAACACAGAAGTAGATTTCAATCCATTTAAACGACAAAGCTCATTCACCGTCGTACCGTATATACGTGCGATTTTACTTAAGGTATCACCGGATTTTACACGATGATACACCATCTGACTATTGGAAGATGTATAGATATTGCTCTTACGTCCATTGATCTTAATGTTACGAAACACATATTGATCCTGATGAGGTATTGAGTTCTCGAAGTCAATAATATCAGCCGGGTTAATAGCCTGTCCAAGGAAACGAGTCTCAAAATGCAAATGAGCCCCTGTAGAGCGTCCTGTATTTCCCCCTAAGGCGATCGGATCGCCCGCCCGTACGATATCGTTCACACCTACCAAAAATTTAGATAAATGACCATACACAGTCTCCAACCCATTCGGATGACGAACCACAAGATAATAGCCATATCCCCTACGCTCGAAATTCTTGATACGCACCTTACCGTCAAACGCCGCACGGATCGTATCACCAATTTGCACTTTCAGGTCGATCCCCTTGTGCATCCGTCTACGGCGAGGGCCATACTTTGAGGTGACCCTTGTCATAGAGTCCATAGGCAAGACAAAAGTAGAACAATCGATTACGCAAGAATCCGGAAGATCAACTTTCTTACCCCGGAAAGGATTCACCCATTCATTTGTCCACTCGCCATACAATTCATCGGCAGGAAACATCAAGTTCTCTCTTGCCTCCAACATCGCTCTCTCATTAATCTCCGCAAGCTCTTTCAAAGCCATATCTTTCTTAAAGCCAACACGGTCAGCCATTAACTCAGACACACGCTTGTCCATAAGTTTACGGGTTGGATGATTGAGAGTTCCCTGTTTTACCGGGTTCTCCGCATTCGCAGTCGATGCCATCACAGCGGCACAACAAATGAATAGGAATGTCTTTATACTCATTTTTTGATAGCTTTCATTCTTATAATTCAGGATAAACCGGCAATACCCGACATCTCTGCCTGATTGCCAACCTGTCAAAGTTCGGAAATTTGAATAAACCGACAAAATTGGTTAACGAAAAATTTCTGCAATATCTTTGAACAAAAGCGGTACGAGCGAATGAACAACCTAAATATCAAAAATTTACACGATAATATGTTTCACAACATATTAGCTGATCATTCCCCAATTTATCTTCCTAGTGAACAGTGTCTTGAGCCTTTCGCTCAATATCCTGTGCTGTTCGGACAATAATTCGGGATCTTCGTCAAGAACTCCTTGAGCGATATCCCGCGCATACTGAAGTATTTGTCCATCGGCTGCCAAGTCCGCTATTTTAAGATCGATCCCCTCGCCACTTTGCCGGGTACCTTCCAGATCTCCATGCCCCCGAAGACGGAGATCCGCCTCAGCGATCTCAAAGCCATTCGTACTGTTCACCATAATCTCCAATCGCTTACGAGTGTCATTACTTAGCTTATAGGATGAGACCAAGATACAATAGGATTGCTCCGCGCCACGTCCTACCCGGCCACGAAGCTGATGAAGCTGAGAGAGACCGAAACGTTCGGCGCTCTCGATCACCATGACGGATGCGTTCGGCACGTTCACGCCAACCTCTATAACCGTAGTAGCCATCAAGATTTGCGCCTCTCCGGAAATAAACTTCTGCATCTCGGCATCCTTATCCGCCGCTTTCATACGGCCATGTACCATACACACCTTATATTCCGGAAAGACCTCCTTGAATGTCTCGAAACCGGCCTCTAGGTCTTTATAATCCAGTTTCTCACTTCCTTCGATCAAGGGATATACCACATAAACCTGACGCCCCTTTCGTATCTCTTTCCGAAGGAACTCGTAAAGTTGCGCCTTTTTATTGTCATAGCGATGAAGCGTCTGTATCGGTTTACGCCCGGGGGGTAATTCATCAATCACCGATACATCCAGATCCCCATACAAAGTCATCGCCAAAGTACGAGGAATCGGGGTGGCCGTCATCACCAACACATGCGGCACGATCGCATTCTTCGTCCAAAGGAGTGAACGTTGCTCCACACCGAAACGATGTTGCTCATCGATAATCGCTAATCCCAACGAAGAGAAAACCACCGTCTCCTCGATCAACGCATGCGTCCCAATCACGATCTGGATCTCACCGCTGGCGATAGCAGGTAATACCTTATTACGCTCCTTCTTCTTGGTAGATCCGGTCAAAAGAGCGACCTTCACGTCCATATCTTTCAGGAGTCCCATGATCGTCGCGTAATGCTGGGTCGCCAAAATCTCGGTAGGAGCCATCAGACAAGCCTGGCAATGATTATCTATCGCCAATAGCATAGACAATAGGCCTACCATAGTCTTGCCACTTCCCACATCACCTTGCAACAGGCGGTTCATCTGCCGTCCGCTACCCATATCGATCCGGATCTCACGGATCACCCGCTTCTGGGCGTTCGTCAACTCAAAAGGAAGATACGCTTTGTAGAACGTATTGAAGTAATGCCCTACCGTAGGGAAAACAATCCCTTTTAGCTTCAGTTTCCGGACACTAACGGTACGTAATAGATTCAATTGTATGAAGAAAAGCTCGTCAAACTTCAAACGTAACCGGGCGTCACGTAACTTAGCGGCAGATTCCGGGAAATGGATATTCCGCATCGCCTCTGTCAGAGATATCATGTTGATGCGCCTCAGTATGTCAGAGGAAAGCGTCTCCGGGAGTTCCCAGTTCAGCCAACTTAACAACGTATACTGCAGGTTCTGGATCGCCCGGGAATTCAGGAACGACTTTTTCATCTTCTCCGAGGTATTGTAGAACGGGGTCAAGCCTTTTGCCACTTGATCGGCCTGCTCCATCGAGTCAATATCCGGATGCGGTATATTATGGGTATGCCCAAACTCCACCGGTCTTCCGAAAACGATATATTCCGTATTCAGACGATACTTATCCGTCACATAGCTCAAACCTTTAAACCAAACCAGGTCGATCGTACCTGTCCCATCCGAGAACTTGCCTACCAAACGCTTGCTGCGTCCTTCCCCTAACGTGTCAAAATAAAGGATCTTACCTTTCAATTGGATATAAGGCATATTCCCACTGATCTCCGCCACCTTGTAAAAACGGCTGCGATCAATGTATTTATAGGGGAAATAGAAAAGCAGATCCTCATACGAAGAAATCCCTGCCTCTTTCTGCAGGATCTCCGCTTTCTTCGGCCCCACTCCCGGCAAGTACGTGATCGATCGTTTATCTAAGTCCAGCATAGGCTCACGGTGTTATCTTGATTACTTCTCTGATACAAAGATACTCAAAAAATTGAGAATGAGAGAAGAACGGTGAAAGAACATTGGGATAAAGAGTTTTAGCAATCTCGATGAAGTTAAGAACAAAGCCACTGAATGCCACAAAAAGTCGTTTGAAGCAAGAGTTACGTTACTATCCCATTACTCTTTTCCACGAAAGGACGGCTTTCCGCTCCGGCAGACAATTGGCTGTCTTTCAATTCAGGATATTCATAACGGATTTCGCAGGCACCACGCTCATTGTACATCTTCCAATAGGCTTCCGCTATCTGTGCCGGGGCGAAATAGGTGTCAAGACCGATAGATCCGCATATCGTTACCGTACCGACGAAAATGCCCTGCGGAATCAGTTCGTCATGCAGGATATACGCCAATGCGCGCAGCGCGGCCTTATCGAGCGAAAGCGGAACGAATTGAGCCGTGGGGTGTGTAGCCAGCCCGCCACCTGTGAAGATGACGGCGCCGTTCTTCTTGGTAAACTCTTCATTTGCCACCATCCTTGCACAAGTATAGGCACTTGCTACGTCTGTCTGATAGTGGCGCATCAGCTCCGCGCTCCCCATAGTTGCCGGATCGTCTGCCGCCGTGATGCCCACATTATATGCAAGGACATCCGGTGTGCCGAACTGTTGAATCACCTGTGCAAGAGCGGCCGTCAATGTTTCCGGCCTTGCAGCATCTGCTTCGCAGGTGTATGTCTCAATCCCTTCATTGGCAAACTGCTCCCGGTAGGATTTCAGTGATTGCCCGTTACGGGCCATCAATATGACACGGAAGTCCTCCTGTCCGAATCTTTTTGCCACGTGGCTGCCGAGTCCCTGCCCGGCTCCTATCACTACGATTGTCTTCTTATCCATAATTTGAATGGTATATAATTGATTATAAATTTGTCCCTAATTTTTCAGCCTCCCTTTCGCCGGTTGCCATACCCCGATAATGTAGCCCGAACAGGCGGCAGGAATCTGTCTCATATTGAACTTAATTTAATTATCAAGTGCAAAGTTAAGACGAAGATCTATTGCGAATGTTGCTGTAAGGCTCATTGCGTTGTTGCTGTAAGGCTCATTTATTCCATTGATTGCTATAAAGCAATAACGAGGGTACACTATAATATTGTAACCGCTTTTACGGTCACTTTCCCTAAAAGACGGGACGTAAGGAAGTCAAGAATATTACGCTCAAAACAGTATAAAAAGTATCTTAGGTCCATCCCCCAAGTATCTTAGGTGCGTTGGCAAAGTATCTTAGGTGCGTGGCGCAAGTCTCCTAACCTACTTTTTGATCAGCCTTCGTCGCATTGGGGGGGTTACGAATATACGCTCCCTGTGACGGGAAACTTCTATACCCTTAGATCCAACTCGAAGCCATGTAGCACCACTACAAGAAGCCACATCATTCCCGTGGGTTGCCCGCTATAAAATAGTACCCTCTCCGAAAGAACGAGGCAGTTTTAAATGAAAGAGCCGTGATCCCCACTGCCATCAGTCACCGTGCCGGGCAAACATCGCTTCCGCTACCAGCAAATCAAAGGGCGTGGTAATCTTGATATTCTCACGATCACCGGGGACCGTATCAATCGCATGTCCCATTGCCTCCACCACGGAAGCATCGTCCGTAAATAGGGACGAATACGGTTGCTCATAGGCTTTTGCCAATAATTCCAGATGGAAGACTTGCGGGGTCTGTACAGCCCTATAGCGAGAACGATCCACCGGATGGCTTCCTTTCTCATCCGTCACTCGCAGGGAATCGATCATCGGGACAACCGGGATAACGGCTCCCGCGGCAGCCGCTTTATCAAAGCAGGCCCCGATAACCTCCGGAGAGACGAAAGGGCGAACGCCATCGTGCACAGCGACCAAACTCAGACCGCTATCCTTCTCTCCCTTCCGACGCCTCTCCGCCAAAAGCCAATCCAATCCATTCTTAACCGAGAAGAAGCGAGTATCTCCCCCTTTCACGATCGCATGCGGAACCTCGCAGCCGATCTCCTCGCAAAGCATATTCCAATACGGCTGATGCTCTTCCGGAAGCACCAGGATGATACGCACGGAAGCATCCC
This sequence comes from Parabacteroides sp. ZJ-118, assembly GCF_011038785.1. Lineage (GTDB taxonomy): Bacteria > Bacteroidota > Bacteroidia > Bacteroidales > Tannerellaceae > Parabacteroides. Next base: position 18,630 of record NZ_JAAKDT010000003.1, on the reverse strand, counting down.
AACGATGAAAAGCCTCCAGCGTATGCATCAAAAGAGGTTTTCCCCGCATGGGAATAAACTGCTTCGGCAGATCTCCACCCATACGAAGCCCCTTCCCCCCGGCAACGATCAAGACATACCTATCCATCAATCCAACTCCTCCAAAACTTTTTTAACCTCCTCATCCACTTTATACAGCTTCTCCTTGCAGAGCTTGATCAGACGAGTCGCCTCTTTTACCTTCTCGGACAGGATATCGACATCCAAGTCTCCATTCTCGATCTCAGCCACGATCTTACGAAGTTTCTCGATCGCCTCGTTATAGGTTTCTTCTTTCTTCGCCATATTAATTACGTATTGGTTTGATAATACTTTTTATTTCACCATCGATGAAGCGAGTCGTCAGCTCGTCGCCGGCTCGCAAATCGGAGGCATGTTTGATAATCTTGCCCTCTTTCAAGGCCAAGCTATATCCCCTCTTCAGTATATAATCGGGAGAGGCCATCTTGATAAACTGTTCCGTAAGCTGGATAAAACGCGTACTTTCGGAGAGTTTAGAGGCAATACCGTTCCGCAAGCGGAGTTCCGTATGCTCAAGTGCCGACTGGCGGCGTGATAGCAAACCCGATGCCATCGCGGGTAAACGGCTCGCTATCGTTTGCAGCCCCGAGCGATTCCGCTCGATCCGGTTTGTCACGATAGAGGGGAAACGGGTAGCGACCCATTGCAAATCGTTTTTCTGGCGGGATAGAATATCCATGGCCAACCGACTTACGTCTTGCCGCAAACGCTCCAACTCCTCGCCGACGCTATCCATTCGGGAAATAAGGAACTCGGCGACAGCGGTCGGTGTCTTCATCCGGGTGTGCGCCACCAAATCCACGACCGTGTCATCCCGTTCGTGCCCGATACCCGTGACGATCGGTAAAGGGAACTGAGCGCAATTCGCCGCCAACAGATACGAATCGAAACTATTCAAGTCAGAGGTAGCCCCACCTCCACGGATAATCACGACCACATCAAAAAGATCTTGGTGTTGGTAAATCCGGTCTAAAGCCGCTATCACAGAAGCCTCCGTCCGTTCTCCCTGCATCAAGGCGGGGAATAATTTGGTATAGAACGGATAACCTCCCTTATTCCGGGTCAGCTGATTCATAAAATCCTCGTAGCCGGCAGCCGTCGGAGAAGTAATGACAGCGATCCTCCTGGGAAGTAAGGGAAAGGGCAATTCCTTATTCAGCGTAAAGACCCCCTCCTCCTGCAATTGACGGATAATCTCCATACGCTTGCGCACCATATCGCCTAACGTATAAGCCGGATCGATATCAAGCACCGTAAGGCTCAATCCATATAACTCGTGGAACTCAACCGACACCTTCACCAACACCTTCAAGCCGGAAGCGAACAGCTGGCCGGTCTCCATCTCGAAATAAGGCTTCAACATACGAAACGTCTTCGCCCAGATAGAGCCTCGTACCTTGGCCACCAACTGCCCGGTCTGCTCGCTCTTCTCCACGAATTCCAGGTAACAATGTCCGGAAGAGGTATTCACCCGCACATCGCTCATCTCCGCACGCACCCAGCAAGTCTCCGGGAAAGCCCTCGACAATGCTCCCCGTATGCGGGTATTCAGCTCCAACAAAGATAGAGCCTCTTTCTCGCCCGACAAGTTATTCAGATTCGGCCGCATATTTACGCTCTTTTTTATACGCTTTGTACACATCCGGGATGCCATATCCCAACTCAGCGTCCGGTTGCTCAAACTTACTGCCGAAACGCAGCAAAAGAGAGATTATCTCCCTATTCGTCAGACCGGGAAACGCCTGCCATAAACAAACGCCCAATCCCGCTAAGATCGGCGTAGCGAAAGAGGTACCGTTCGCGTAACGGATATTCCCCGTAGGATCTATCACGCAACAGCCCGTACCCAAGGCGACCACATCCGGCTTCACCCGGTAATCCGCCGTAAAGCCGACCGAACTGAAACTACTTTTCTTCTTACGATCCGTGATAGCCCCCACTGTCAATATATCCGAGGCATCCGCGGGAAAGGTTATCTTTCCCCAGCTACCGTCTCCCTCGTTGCCGGCACTGCTGAACAACAAGATCCCCTTTGATGAAGCCATCTTAGCGGCACGACTGATCAAGGAGGTCTTCCCGTCCAATTGATCTTGATGATAATTCAGGGCCTCTACATCAAAGGAAAAATAGCCCAACGAAGAAGAGACCACATCCACTCCCACGCTATCGGCAAATTCCATAGCCGCCGTCCAATAATCCTCCTCGATGGGAAACTCCGAACGGCTATCCTCGCTCTTTATCAGCCAATATCCGGCTTGGGGAGCCGTACCGATCATCCACCCCGGCGCGTCAGCGGCCAGGCAAGACAAGACCTTCGTCCCATGATCATCCCCGATGAAAACGCTCCGGCCGGGGAAAACCACATTACGCGTTCCCAATAACCGCAAGGAATCAAATACGCTGATCCGATTCACGTTCATGAAACCGGCGTCGACCACGGCCACACGCATGCCCTCACCCTTAAAGCCCGCCTCATGCAATTTGATACCATTCAGCATCTTGATCTGCTCCTCGGCATAGCCGTAAGGCGATTTCTCCGGTTTATCCATTGGCATAAACCGTGTCGTATCTTTCTCCTCCCCAGGAATATCGGTCTCCTCGTCACCTTTCCAAACCCATTTCACGGAGTCCACGATCGGAAGGCGCGAGAGACGCTCAGCGACCAAGCTATCCGAACAGGACACCACGACGGTAGAGAACCACTTACTCTCCACCACCGGCTTCCCGCCATGGGCGGACAAGGTATCCAGATAAGCCTGAGCGATCGGTAAATCCGATTCCGACACCGATATGCCTTGCCGGTTCCGTCGCTCAAGAGACTCCTTGGATAGATATTCCTCCGGGTTATCCAGCGTATAACCGGAATTCCCCTTATCTTTCAAATACACCCGAAAACGAAAACTTTCGCCGGCATCTACTCCCAGAGAAAACCAACTGAATACGAAAACGAATATTCCTATATATTTACTCATCGAATCTCATAAGCCAAAAAGCCCGGCACTGGAATAGGCCGGGCTCATGCATAATTCTTCGTCTTATTCATTGATATCACAGATAGGGATCTCACGTTTAACACTTTGGCGCAAAGAGATCAAGGTCTCCGTAGCCGTAACACCCGGTATCTCTTGAATCTTGGTGTTCAAAAGCTCCATCAAATGCTCGTTATCGCGGGCATACAGCTTGATCAGCATCGTATACGGGCCCGTAGTAAAATGGCATTCCACCACTTCGGGTATTTTCTCGAATTCCGGGACAACATCCTTGTACATAGATCCCCGCTCCAGTTTCACGCCGATATAGGTACATGTATTATACCCTAATATTTTGGGATTGATGTGATATCCTGAGCCAACGATCACATTCATATCAATCATGCGTTGAACCCGTTGATGAATCGCTGCACGAGACACACCGCACTCCTCGGCAACATCTTTAAAAGGAATCCTAGCATTCTTTGAAATAATGTTCAATATCTGCCGGTCCAGTTTGTCTATCTTCTCCATTTTAAATTCGCTTTATTGTACGCATTCAAATTTAATGTATCAAAAGTATATAATAAATTCGAACCATATATCATTGTGAAAGAAAAAAGTAATCAATAAACAATAAGAGCGGACAAAAAAATGCTTTTTAGCATAATTTGCCCGCCCATTAGCTTACAAACGTCCCGTTTCTATATCTTCGCCACTTATTCTTTTACGATGTCAAGCAACTCCACCTCGAATTTCAGCACGCTGTTCGGTTTGATATCTTGTCCTGCGCCACGCTCGCCGTAAGCCAAGTCAGACGGGATCCAGAAGATATATTTAGAACCGACCGGCATGATCTGCAAGCCCTCGGTCCAGCCCTTGATTACTTGGCCAACGCCGAACTCAGCCGGCTCGCCGCGATCCACGGAGCTATCGAACTTCGTTCCGTCCAACAGCGTTCCGGTATAATGAACTTTCACCTTATCGGTCGCGGTCGGCTTCGCGCCTGTACCCTCTTTCTCCACCTTATATTGCAGGCCGCTCTCGGTCGTGATAACACCCTCTTTTGTCTTATTCTCGGCCAAGAACTTCTCGCCCTCTTCTTTTGTCTGCCGAGCCTCGCGGGCCTGAGCCTCCACGAAATAGGTCTGCAAATATTGCTGAGCCTCTTGCGGGGTCATCTTCATGGCGGAAGAATCGCCCTTGATAGCCTGGATGAAACCGGTGATCAAATCATCTACGTTAGCCTCGCCACCCGGCAAGGTCTTTAAGTTTTCCTTATAACCGGCACCTGTGCTGATACCAATCGCGTAGCTCGCGCTATCGACAGGAGTCTTCAAACTCGCGCTTTTGTGAGAATCACCGCAAGAGGTGAAAGACGCGCCCACCGCTACAATCGCCGTAGCGACTAATACACTTAACTTTTTCATTTCTCTTTAACTCTTATATATTACTTTTCGATATCCAATAACTCAACTTCGAAGATCAACGTGCTATTCGGCTCGATAATCTCACCTGTCCCGCGCTCGCCATAAGCGAGGTCAGACGGGATAAACAATCTCCATTTGGAACCGACCGGCATCAACTGCAGAGCCTCTACCCATCCCGGGATTACCTGTGAAACACCAAATACGGCGGGCTCCTCTCTCAGCACGGAGCTATCAAACACCCGACCATTGATCAACGTACCGTGATAGTGACATTTCACTCGATCGTTCGCCGTAGGTATAGCGCCCGTACCCTTCTTCAACACCTCATATTGCAAACCGCTGGGCAACACTACCACACCCGCCTTATGCTTGTTGATAGCCAGGAACTCCTCACCGGCTTTCTTATTGATCTCCAGTTTCTCTTGCTCAAGCTTATCGAAGAAATCGTTGATCACTTGTTTTGCCTCATCATAACTGAGAGCAGGTTTCACCTTCGCCAAAACGTCTTTCAATCCCTGTACAAAATCTTCCGCTTGAAGATCCTTGATGCCCGCGTTCCGGAAATTATTCCCGATACTTAAGCCAAGCGCATAACTTACTTTATCCATTCTTTTTATTGTTCAACTAATTACAAGCTGCAAAAGTAATGCTTTTAATCGTATAACAGCATTTTGCGAGAACTTTTTATTTCATTCAAAGCTTTTTACGAAATAAAGTCGTAATTTCGTGACGGGTAATACCTACATCTATACATTAAAACAAGTGACAGATGAAAAAGTTAGTCATACTTACCGGAGCGGGAATGAGCGCGGAAAGCGGCATCTCCACGTTCCGCGACTCGGACGGGTTATGGGAGAGATACCGGGTGGAAGATGTCGCCACGCCGGAGGGCTTCGCCGCCAACCCGGAATTGGTTCTCGACTTCTACAACCGGCGCAGAAGAGAGTTATTGAATACGAGACCTAACGCCGGTCATCTCGGGTTAGCCGCCTTGGAGAAAGATTTCGACGTACGGATCATTACGCAGAACATCGACAACTTACATGAGCGCGCGGGTAGCAGCCACGTGATCCACCTGCATGGGGAGTTGATGAAGGCCTGCTCCGTAAGGGATCTGGACACGACCTACGACCTGTCACCGGAGAACCCGGATATCCATCTGGGCGACAAAGACCCTCACGGGAATCAGCTACGTCCTTTCGTCGTATGGTTTGGAGAGGCGGTACCCATGATAGAGCCTTCCATCCGGTTGGTGGAGGCTTGCGATATCTTCGTGATCATCGGCACCTCCTTGAACGTCTACCCGGCCGCCGGCCTGCTAAACTACGTGCGCCGGGGCCAGCCGATCTATTTGATCGACCCCAAGGATGTACGTACTTACCGCGACGATATCGAGCATATACAGGCCGGGGCCTCGGAAGGGGTCAGGAGGCTGACGGAGCTGCTTACGTAGCGGCTTCGTCGCGCCCCGGAAAGGAGGCTCAATACCCCAGCCGGATATTATCCACCCAAAAGGTATTTCCCGGGGCGCCTGTGTATGAGCCTCCGTGACTGGAGCAGAACTCCAGGATCATGTGGGTTACTTCATCGTCCTCCGTCCCCCAGCCGACCTCTTGGATCGGGACGTTCTTGCCTTTGCTGTTCAGGCTGTAGCGCGCGGACTCGCCGAGCTGGAGACCCATATAGGCTTGGTAGTCGCCACGTTTCGTGATATCGCCGTATAAGATCGTGAAATCGGCATCGTTTACCCAATCCGTATTTTTGTCCATCCGGATCACCAGCGTACCGATACGCTTGGCGTATAGGTTCCCCTCCTTGTCTTCCCAACGTTTCTGGAGAAAGAGATTCACCGAAGGCATATCAATGCCATCCACCTCCGACCGCTTGCCCAAACCGCTCAATCGGATCCGATTGGGGGCGCCGGAGCGTTTCACCTTGTAATCGAACAACAGGGAGGTCGGTTTTTGGCGGAACGGGATCCCGCAAACGATCTGCCCCCACGTCTCCGAGGAGTTCTTCGCCGGTTCCTGGAAACGGCCGAGATAGAGGCATCCCCCGACCAACACCTTCACGTTTATGATACCCATCGCCGAGATCGACTCTATGCCCGTCTCCAACCGGGCGCAATACCCCTCCTCCCGCCTCTCGGGGTAGACGCTGACGCTGGCTTTCGTAATCCCGCTTACCTTGGCCATCACGTTAGAGCTGCCCCAGGGCGAGGCGCCCGGCTCAAAAGGCTTATTCCCGACAATCGTATCCGCGGGACCGACGCCGTAGAGCGTCTTGGTCTCCTTCCCGATAATCGCCGATTCCGTGATCTTACGTACCACCCACTGATCCAGATCGCCATAACGGATCGCCTCCGTCTTCCGCTGGGCACACAGCGCCATGCTGATCCCCAAAAAGATAAATAGACCGCTTAACCGATTTTTTACTGCCATACGTTACCCCCCTATCCAAATCCTTTTTTATTTTCGCGGTGAAATTAATTAGAATCGATAACACAAGGAAGGTCCGTATAAAGAATTTATCCGGATGATCCGTGATTAAATGCAAACGACGTGAACAAACCCATGGCAGAGAAGCCCCGTACGCCCTCCATCGCGATCGCTTTACTACCCGTAGTGACGTTAGTCCTCATGCTGGCCGTAGCCATCTACATCTTCCGGGGAGATTCCCTGGGGGGAGCCAGCCAAATCGTATTGTTGACAGCCACCTCGATCTGCTCCTTGATCGCCGTCTTTCATTGCAAGGTCCGGTGGGAGGAGATCGAGGGGCAGATCGCCCGCAACATCCATGGGATCGCGCCGTCTGTCATCATCCTGTTGCTGATCGGGACCCTATCGGGCAGTTGGATGGTGAGCGGGGTCGTGCCGTCGTTGATCTATTACGGGTTGCAGGTCATGCAGACGGATCTCTTCCTCGCGGCCTGCTGCCTGCTATGCAGCATCGTATCGGTCATGACGGGCAGCTCGTGGACGACCATCGCCACCATCGGGATCGCCTTGATCGGGATTGGCGAGGCGCAAGGCTTCCGCACGGGGTGGGTAGCGGGAGCGATCATCTCGGGCGCCTATTTTGGGGATAAGATGTCGCCCCTATCCGACACGACCGTATTGGCGGCCTCCGTGACGGACACCCCTCTTTTCACGCATATCCGGTACATGCTGTATACGACCGTTCCCTCCCTGCTCGTCGCGCTGGTCGTGTTCAGCGTCGCCGGGTTCGCGCGGGAGGCCGCGGACGCGTCCCGGATAACCGCTTTCTCCGAAGCGTTGAGAGACTCGTTCCACATCACGCCTTGGCTGATGATCGTACCGATCGTCACCGGGATCCTGATCGCCCGGAAGACGCCTTCGATCGTGGTGCTGTTCGCCTCCTCGCTGCTCGCCGGGCTGTTCGCCCTGCTCTTCCAGCCGGGCGTCTTGCTGGAGATCTCGGGGATCGCGGACCGCGGGATTATCGCCTATGTCAAGGGCCTGCTGATGACTTTCTATGACAGCACGCAGATACAGACCGGCGACGAGGCCCTGAACGCCCTGGTCTCTACCCGGGGGATGGCCGGGATGCTGAATACGATCTGGCTGATCATCTGCGCCATGTGCTTCGGCGGGGCCATGACGGCCAGCGGCATGCTGGGAAGCATCACGCGTATCTTCCTGCGTTTCATGCGGGGGCGGACCAGCATGGTCGCCTCGACCGTCGTGTCGGGATTGTCCTTGAACATCTGCACGGCGGACCAGTTCATCGCCATCATCCTGAACAGCGAGATGTTCAAGGAGGTCTATAAGCGGCGGGGATTCGAGAGCCGCCTGCTCAGCCGGACGACGGAAGACTCCGTCACCGTCACCTCCGTGCTGATCCCGTGGACGACTTGCGGCATGACGCAAGCCACGATCCTGGGCGTATCGACCTGGACCTATCTCCCGTATTGCGTCTTCAATATCGTCAGCCCGTTGATGAGCGTCCTTGTGGCGGCGACCGGTTACAAGATCGTCCGGAAGGGCCGCGGGACGGGGAATTCGATCGCTGATTCATAGCGTTACTCCAGGTATTTTTCGTATTTTCGCGTCATTATTATTTAAGCGACTCAATAAACCATGGAAAATTGTCCGAAGAAGATGCCCTCGCCGCTACTCTCGCTGGTGCCTATCCTCGTGATGGTGGTGCTTCTGTTTGTAACCATACGCACGTTTGGCAGCGACGCGTTGAACGGCGGAAGCCAAGTCGTATTGCTTGCCACCACGGCGGTCGCCTCCCTGCTGGCGATGCTCTTCTGCGGAGTCGGGTGGCGGGCGATCGAGGAGGCGATCTGCAAGAACATATTGGGAGTATCCACGGCCCTCATTATCCTGCTGCTGATCGGCGCCTTGTCCGGCAGCTGGATGATCAGCGGGATCGTGCCGACCTTGATCTATTACGGGATGCAGATCATCCATCCGAGTTTCTTCCTGGCCTCCTGCTGCGTGATCTGCGCGGTCGTGTCGGTCATGACGGGCAGCTCGTGGACGACCATCGCCACGATCGGGATCGCCTTGATGGGTATCGGCGAGGCACAGGGCTTCGCCACGGGATGGATCGCGGGGGCGATCATCTCGGGCGCCTATTTCGGGGATAAGATCTCACCGCTCTCCGACACGACGGTACTGGCCTCCTCGGTGACGCAGACCCCGCTGTTCTCCCACATCCGGTATATGATGCTTACGACCCTGCCCTCCATGGCGATCACGTTGGTTATCTTTACCGTGGCGGGCTTTACGCATACCTCGGACGCGCTCGGGCAGATCGCCGAGTTCGCCGCCTCGCTGGAGGGGAGCTTCCGGATCTCGCCCTGGCTGCTGGTCGTACCGGCCGTTACCGCGGTCCTGATCGCCAGGAAGACGCCCTCCTTGATCACCCTGTTTGTCTCGACCGCGATGGCCGGCGCGCTCGCGCTCGTCTTCCAGCCCGATTTGTTGCGGGCGGTGGCGGACGACGACTCCCTGTTCAGGGGCTTGTTCATGACATTCTACGGGAGCACCCAGATCGATACGGGCAACGAGACCTTGAACAACCTGGTCGCCACCCGGGGGATGGCGGGGATGCTGAATACGATCTGGCTGATCATCTGCGCCATGTGCTTCGGCGGGGCCATGACGGCCAGCGGCATGCTGGAGAGCCTTACCTCCGTGTTCCTGCGCTTTATGAGGCGGCGGACCGGCATGGTGGCCTCTACCGTATGCTCCGGCTTGTTCTTGAATATCGTCACGGCCGACCAATACATATCGATCATCCTTACCGGGAACGTGTTCAAGGAGATCTACCGCGAAAGGGGGTATGAGAGCCGCCTGTTGAGCCGTACGACGGAGGATGCCGTGACCGTGACCTCCGTGCTGGTACCGTGGAACACCTGCGGCATGACGCAAGCCACGCTGTTGGGCGTGTCGACGCTGACCTATCTGCCCTATTGCTTCTTTAACCTGATCAGCCCGTTGATGAGTATTACGATGGCCGCCATTGGCTTCAAAATAAAGCAACACCATGAAGAAGATCAAAGTGTCCTTGTTGACTAAAGTCGTTATCGCCATCGCCGGCGGCGTATTGCTCGGCCAGTTTTTACCGGGAGGGATCGCGCGTATCTTCGTGACCTTCAACTCCCTGTTCGGCAACTTCCTGTCGTTCGCCATCCCGCTGATCATATTGGGGCTGGTGACTCCCGCGATCGGCGACCTGGGCAAGGGGGCCGGGAAGCTGCTGTTGATAACCGCCCTGATCGCCTACGGCTCGACCGTCTTCTCGGGTTTCTTCACCTTCCTGAGCGGAGCGGCCATCTTCCCGCGCCTGCTGCCGGCCCACGCGGAGCTGACGGCGATGGAGAATCCGGAGGATTTCATGCTGACCCCCTACTTCGCGGTCAATATGCCGCCCCTGATGGATGTCATGACGGCCTTGCTGCTCTCCTTCACGATCGGCCTGGGGCTTTCCAACCTGGCGGGGAGCACCCTGCGCGACTCCTTCGCGGATTTCAAGGCGATTATCGTCAAGCTGATCGAGGCGGTCATCATCCCGTTGCTGCCGCTCCATATTTTCGGCATCTTCCTGAATATGACCGTGAGCGGACAGGTCGCGAGTATCATCGCGATGTTCCTGAAGGTCATCCTGGTGATCTTCGTCTTGCATGTATTGTTGTTGTTGATCCAGTTCGCGATCGCGGGGGCCGCGGCCGGGAAGAATCCGCTCCGGCTCTTGAGGAACATGCTGCCGGCCTACGCCACGGCCCTGGGGACCCAATCCTCCGCCGCCACGATTCCCGTGACACTGGCGCAGGCGATCAAGAACGGCGTACGGGAGAACATCGCGATCTTCACCGTGCCGCTTTGCGCCACGATCCACCTGGCGGGCAGCACCATGAAGATCGTAGCCTGCGCCATGGCGATCCTGATCATGGCGGGGGAACCGGTTACCCTGGCCGGCTTCAGCGGATTTATCCTGATGCTGGGGATTACGATGGTGGCGGCGCCGGGCGTCCCGGGAGGGGCGATCATGGCGGCCTTGGGTATCTTGCAAAGTATGCTGGGGTTCAACGAGACGCTGCAGGCGTTGATGATCGCCCTTTATATCGCCATGGATAGCTTCGGCACCGCGTGCAACGTGACGGGAGATGGCGCGATCGCCATCGTGGTAGATCAGATAGCCGGGAAAAGCGGCGTCCGCTGAGATCGTCCAAGCGCTTTTCTTGTCCCGGCGGCGTCCGCTGGGATCGTCCAAGCACTTTTCTTGCTTCAGCGGAGCCCGCCGGGATCATCCAAGCACTTTTCTTGCTTCAGCGGAGCCCGCCGGGATCGTCCAAGCACTTTTCTTGCTTCAGCGGAGTCCGCCGGGATCGTCCAAGCACTTTTCTTGCCCCGGCGGCGCCCGCCGGGATCGTCCAAGCGCTTTTCTTGCCCCGGCGGCGCCCGCCGGTCCGGTTAACGCGCCGACCAATCCCTCGGCGCGGGGATCGGGGCCAGCGGTTTACGCGTTTTCAGTTGTTTCATGACCTCCTCGATGGCGCGGTCCAGTTGTTGATCCTCGCCGTTCCACTCCTTGACGGGGTCGTTATCGATCTCGATATCCGGCTCCACGCCGCGGTTCTCGATGATCCAGTCGCCCGTCTTCGGGTCATAGCTCGTGAAGAAAGGCACGCGGATATCCGTACCGTCCATATAGGGGAGCGAGCCGCTGATGCCGATGATACCGCCCCACGTGCGGGTCCCGATCAGTTTGCCCAGGCCCAGCGCGCGGAAGCCCCACGGGAACAGATCGCCGTCGGAGGCGGAATACTTATTGATCAGGCAGACCTTCGGGCCGACCTGCACGGCATCCGGCACGGTCCCGATCAAGGAGGAGCCCCGGCGCATCGTCAGGCGATACGGCTCGCGGGAGAGGCGCTCCAGGATCATCGGGGAGACATTCCCGCCGCCGTTCGCGCGATCATCGATAATCAGCCCCTCTTTGTCCAATTGCGGATAGAAATAGCGGGAGAACGCGTTCAAGCCCTCCGGCCCCATGTCCGGGATATAGATATAGCCGACCCTGCCGTTCGTCGCCCGGTCCACCTTCCTGATGTTCTCTTGGATCCAATTGTAATGATACAGGGAATACTCCTCCGCCAACGGGCGGATCACGACCTTGCGGGCGCCCGCCAGCTGCGGCTCGCTATTGAGCGACAACTCGGTCGGTACGTTCGCCTTCCCGACCAGCAACTTGTACATATCGTTCACGCTGTTCGCGGGGACCCCGTCGATCGCGACGATATACTCCCCGACCTTCGCCTCGACGCCCGGCTCCGTCAACGGAGCGCGTAACGCCTCGCTCCAGGAAGCCCCCGGCAGGATCTTCTCCAGGCGGAAGAAACCGCTCTTATCCCGCGAGACCTCCGCGCCCAGCAACCCCATCGATACCCGTCGCGGCCGTTCCGCCTCGCCGGGATTCACGTAGGCATGTCCCACGCCCAGCTCGCCGATCATCTCGCCGATGATGTAGTTCAAGTCCAGCCGCGTCTTCGCGTAAGGGAGGAGAACGGCGTATTTCGCCCGGATCGCCTTCCAGTCCTTGCCGTGCATGTTCTCCAGGTAGAAGCCATCCCGGAAGGCGCGCCAAGCCTCGTCGAAGATTTGCGCCCACTCCTTCGTATAGTCCACCGCGATCTTCATATTCGACAGGTCGACCGGCTTGCCCAGGTCCGCCTTGCCCTTCGGGATATCGGCCACGAAGAGCCGGCCGTCGCGGAAGAAAACCGCCCTCCTTCCGGCCGGGTCCACCCGCATGGCGGCATCGCCGAGGCTCTCCTCCTCCTGCTTCCCCAAGTCGAACCGCCTCATGCTCCCCTTCGTGAAATAATAGACGCCCGTCCCGTCGGAATAGAGATCGCGGTAATTCGCTCCCGGCAGGGGGAGCTTGACGATCCGATCCGCGAGGCCCGCGAGGTCGACCCGCATGACCGGGGCGGAAGCCTCACCCTCCGTCTCGCCGGCCCGGTCGGCCTCCGCCTTCGCCGGGGCAGCACCTCCCCGCGCGACCGCCGCGTCGGTCTGCCTAAACGGGGAGGCGGTATCCTCGGACAAGAGCGCCAGGTAGATGCCCCCCATATTCGTATACACATGGTTCCACTCCGTCTGGCCATAGGTAGGATTGAAATCGCGGGCGGAGGTGAATACCAGATACTTGCCATCCGTGCTGAACACCGGGGCATACGACTCGTACCACTTATCGGTCACGGGATACTCCCGCTTGCCCGCGATATCGTAGAGGTAGACGATCGAGAAATTATTGTCGGACACGCGGGAATAGGTCAGCCAGTTGTTATCCGGCGAGAAGCTCACGTCGCGGGCCTCGCCCAACCGGCTTCGCGAGACGGTGGTCAGCCGCTTGCTCGATACGTCCAGGAGATTGATCCGGTTCTTGCGGTCCGTATAGACGATCTTCTTGGAGTCCGGGCTCCAGCGGAACGTCCGGATATAGGTATCGTTATCCGCGGTCAGGCGGATCGGCTCGCCCCCTTCGGAATCCTGGAGATAAAGCTCGGTCTCGCCGGTCGCGTCGGAGATATAGGCGATGTGCCTCCCGTCGGGCGACCAGCGCGCGTCGCGCTCGTGCGCGCCCGGGCTACGGGTGATGTTTTTCGTGACCCCTCTCTCCACCGGGACGTTGAACACCTCGCCGCGGGCCGTCACCGCCACGCGCTCGCCCCCCGGGGAGAGGCTGGCGCTCGTGACGTATCCGGAGCCATCCTTGATCTCGCCGCGCGCGTAGACATTGTCGGAGGCGAGGGTCACGCGCACCCGCTCCGGCTGTTTCGACGCGGCATCCAGCCTGTACAGGTAGCCCCCGTTCTCGAAGACGATCGTAGAGCCGAAGCAGCTGGGGAATTTCACGTCGTACTCGGTGAAGCGCGTCACCTTGCTCGTCTGCCTCGTCGTCGTATGGTAGACGAAGAGGTTCATCGTACCCTCGCGGTCCGAGAGGAAATAGATCTCCTGGCCGATCCACATCGGGAAGATATCCTGCGCCTCATGGTTCGTGATATTCTCCACGCTTCCCCTCTCCGGATCATACACCCAGATATCATCGGCCATACCGCCCTTGTAATATTTCCAGGTACGGAACTCGCGCATGACCCGGTTGTAGGCCAATCGCTTCCCGTCCGGCGAGTAGCTGCAAAAGCCCCCCTCGGGCAGGGGGATCACCTCGGGCAGCCCGCCCGCCTCAGGTACCGTATACAACTTGCCGGAGAAGCCCTCGCCGATGCGGTTGCGGTAGACGATGCCCCGGCCATCCGGCGTCCAGGTCATCACGATATTGTTCGGGCCCATGCGATCCCCCAGATCATCCCGTCCGTTCGTGGCCGTGTAGGTGATCCGCGACGGCTCACCGCCGGAGGCGGGCATCGTGTAGACCTCCGTGTTGCCGTCGTACTGTCCGGTAAAGGCGATCGTCCGGCCATCCGGGGAGAAGCGGGGAAACATCTCATACCCCACGTACGCGGTCAATCGCCGCGCCTCACCCCCCGCGGCCGGGACCTTGTATAAATCTCCGGCGTACGAGAAGACAATCTCCGAACCATTCGTAGCGGGGAAGCGCATCAACCGCGCCTCATCATCCGCCGCCAGTGGCAGCGCCGGGATAGCGACAGCCGCCAAAGCTGCTAAAACCATTCTTTTCCTCATAAGCAATCTTATCTTTTAATGGCCTCAAATGTACGCAAAAAGATCCGGAATCCAAGCCGGGCGCCTCCACCGAGACCCACAAAGAACAGAAAGAGGATGCGTACATGATATCGACGCATCCTCTTGTCCCTTTATCCGTACTTCCTCCTCCCGGAGGTACTTACAGATCTCTTCATTTTGCTTTAGTATTAATATTAATCCAACTCCCGCCTGTTCATCCGTCGCGGAGTACTTGGACCTTGATCCGCGCGGGAATTGTATGATTATCTTATCTCCTTATTCATCTTATTTCACGATAGCCTTCACCGCTTTCTCACCTTCAACGGCCACGGCTACGATACCGGCCGGTACGGCGATCGCGGCGTTGTCGGAAGTCAGAACCGTCTCGGCGACTACCTTGCCCAAGATGTTCGTGATCACCACAGCCTTACCGGCCGCGCCCTGGATCGTCACGACACCGTTGCCGGCTACGATAGCGATCGCGGCTTCTTCCGCATCGATAGACTCGTTGCCCGTCGGAACCTCAGTACCCAATGTGAATACCATGGCCTTCTCTCGAGCAGTTGTCAAACCTAACTTACCATTCAAAGCGTATACATAAGCGGTCTGGTTATCAATCTTTCTCTGAGAAGAAACAACATATTCATCATCAGCCGTACCGGCAAGCGTGATATTAAATTTGAACGCATCCAATCGAGCAGTTGATTTCACGCTCTTGTCGTCGTTAAGCTCCTTAACCACCTTAACCGCCTCACCATTCACGGTAGTAGCGATCGTATCGACACCCTCAAGGATAGCCGGGCGGAAGATAACCTTCACATCAGACTCGCCAGAACCTTCCAAATAATATTTCTTGTCCGTATATTGCTGAGCGGAACCTTCCACGAAATAATTCAAAGAATCTGTCGGATTAAACATGAACATTCGCTCAGCCGGTTTTTCCTCACCTTCAGCTACCTCAATACCTTTAGAGATATAGAATGACGGAGTCTTAGCCTTGCTATCCGCGGTATCCAACCAGAAGATCATGCTCTCAGCGGACAGGATGCCCTCATCGAAGCCATTCTTATTCAACTGATAGTTGATAGAGCCCAACCTGTTGTCGAAAGAAGCGTGACGAGGTTTAGCGGCCAATGACGGGTTGAACGGATTCGCGTCCAAGATCTCAACGTTAGCGTAAGTTTTATTAATATCATCAGCAGATACGTAACGACTATCTTCGCTAAAAGCAATAGCCATAGTAGTAGTTTCCACCTTAGCCATTTTCGCGTCAGTACCAATTGAACTAGCATAGTCAAGATTACCGCTTGCCGTTTCAGACACTGCGACCAAAGAATAAGTGCCCGCGGAATTCTTAACAACAGCGAACTCTGTAGCTTCAGCAGCAGGCTTCTCTATAGATGCGGATCCGTTAAGATATTTAGCATCATCCCCTTTGGCTTCCGTATAGCGTAAAACATAAGTCGGAACAACCAACGTATCGCCATTCGCCTTCAGGGCGACCTCTCCCTTATCATTCAAATAAGCGAACGCCCGCGTGCTTATCACGTAATCCTCAACACCTCGCAGCGATTTAGTAGAATGATCTTTCGTACCCTTTACTCTTTCCGGATAAAGAACGATTAAATTCTCCGCCTCGGTTGAAGCCTTCATTGTTTTTTTATCCTTGTCAACAACAGCGTAAAGCGTTTTCTCTCCGAATAACGCATCCTTACCATTGAATGTCATCTTAAAGCCTTCGGCGATCTGCGTATCCGAGAATACCTTATATCCATCCGTACGAGTCGTAGCGATCGTGTTGAACTTAACGGAAGCTTCGTCCTTCCCTAAAACTAACTCGCTTGTTACACCCTTACCTGCGTCGATTCTCGCATCAGAGCCGTCATACTCGGCGCTAACTATCTTATAGCCACCTTCAGCGCCATTAGGTTGTAAACGTAATACCAAATTCTTACCCGTCTCACGGTTTGTCAATGTAAATTCATATTTGCCGTTGAAGCCGGAAACGATCCATTGAGATACCGGCATAGTGAAATCTACGCTATTATAAGCGGCGGCACTTAAGCTTGAACCATCAGCAGGATCGATTGTCAAATACTTGTGGTACTCAGTTTGTGAATCAGCCTCATCATTCTCGCTCTTGTTTGAGCTAGTGAAGTAGATATTAACCACATTCTCAACGTTCTTCTTCAACAATACTGAAGCGTCAAGGTAAGAGTTTTCACCCAATTGCGGATGGATAGCGGAATATTTAGATCCATCAGTTAACACCGTAGTCACATAGGTCTTCGTATCAGAAACAGACGGTTTAACAGCAGCTACATAAACATCCGTTGCTTCTTCTGTTTGATCTTTTTTCTTATACTGAACCGTTAACATCAATTTACCATCCTCGTTCAATACGTCTTTCGCCGTAATCGTAAAGGTTGCGTTAGAGCAAGAGTCAGCGTTGGCCGTAGCAACCGATCCCTTCATCCAATACAAAGCATATCCCTCACCATCTTGCCTTCCGTTGATATCATAACGATCAGAAGGATCTAATGCCAAGAATGTAATTTCTTGAGCCGCTGTCAAGACCGCGTCACCATCCGGAGCAGCTGCATTTGCCGCACTAACGCCACTATCTGAATCTTCTGGACAATAGGCCTTTGCCGCATCAACAAATGCCTTAACTTTCTTCGAATCACCTTTCACGAAATAAGTACCGACAGCCAACTTATTGTCATCACTCGCTTGAGCTGGCGTAACTTCCTTCGTGAATGATACGGGAATAACCTTATCAAATAAATTTCCAACCAGTTCATCCGTTGTATAATCGAATGACAATGTTGTACCATTTGAATTATAGTCATTCAAATACTTGGCATCAACCCCCTCCTTGTAAGAGAACGCTTGCAAATTAGTCTCTACTTCTTTCGTAGGTACAGTTACTGTATACAAACCCTTGAATTTCAACTTGCCCTCGGATACAGCGAACTTAACATTCAAATCAGAAAGATTCTTGTCGGTAGCGGAAGTCAACTCCTTACCCTCTTTATCGGTAACTACCTGATAAGCCACACCATTAACATTAGTCCACAACTCAAAAGAGTTAGATGAATAATTACGGATAGTAAACACGGTTCCTGTAGTCACATCCCCGTCAGCAGCAGCAAAAGAAACAACCTTCTTGTTGTCCTTCGTAGTAAGAACCTCTGAAACCTTCAACAACGCACTCTCAGACGCACCTAGATAAAAACTCATTCCATTAGCGAGAGCCGTCTTATTATTTTCATAGGAAACCGCTTCCTTCTTCGTAAGATCGGGATCAGCGGCATAAGCAACATTAAGAGCAGGCCCACCTAGCAGTAAACCAGCTGTTAACAAGGTAAAAATCCTTTTGTTCATAAATCAAAAATTTAATATTAATAATAATGTTAATTAAAGTCCATCCCGTTGTTTAAACCCTTGTCTTGCTCGAAAACGGCGAGCTTAAACGATCGTTTAAATCTTGCGTTTTTTAGTGCCGAAACGGGAGGTTCGTTGAAGGAAGTGGTTGTTTCGTAAAGAATAACCTATTCTATTGATAAGAAAGCGGATAAGTAATAAAAAAATAACTCGGAAGGGTTGCAAGTATCGAAGAAACGCGTACCTTTGCAAATGACTAGAAAAAACGATCGTTTAAGCTCGCCGTTTTTGCCTAATGATATTAATGTACGTGCGTACATTAATAGGGTATCCGGATTACAATCATTCATAAGAAACGATAAAGCGAATAAGCCCTTCCCAAGAGGGGGCATAGGCGTCTCTCTATCCGCCTGTCATTACGATGCCCATTGTAAGCGTCCAAGCACAGCCGGACGAAATTGCAAATCACGGATTCAATGGCTGTTAGCTTCTATCCCCTGATTTTGTTTTCATTAAACATTTAGTATTTATTAGTACTCAAACCCATGTTCATGGGGAGCATGCTGCTGTAATCGGTGCACCCGCGCACGATTTTGG